>CAMYLA010000052.1:18848-61845 GCA_947259095.1 uncultured Acidimicrobiaceae bacterium
CCTTCGCAGTGGTTCTGATCTTCGCTCCCGAGCTGGCCCCCGGACTCGACCCCGGGGGCATGATGGAGATGAACGGACCGTCGATGTCGTGACCGCCGGATCGGTCGGCATCAACACCGGTATCTCGATCCGACAGGCGATGAGCCCGGGGTCACCACGTGGTAAGGGTTGTCATCGCCGTCTGACCGGCACTGCGACCGAGCCGCAGTGCCGTCCGCCCGTCGGGTCGCCAAATGGCGGAGCGCCCTGCGGTGTCCTCGAAGCCCCCACCGGTCGGTCCGGCGAAGCTTGCGCAGGCGACCCAGACCGCATGGTCATTGATCACGTGCGCCGCCCGAGTGGTTTGCACGTCACGATCCGACTCGGTCTCACATACAGCGGCTGCGTACACATCGATACCGAGCGCCGCGGTCTGCGCTGCGTGTTCAGGCACCCCGGTGTCCTTGCAGATCGCCAACCCAAGACGCCAGCCGTCGATCTCGATGGCGGCCGGCTCATCGCCGGGCCGGAAATGCTGCGGTTCGTCACCACCGAGGAACATCTTGTTGTATGCGACCGACACGCCGGACCCGTCGACCCGCAGCGTCGAGATAGACAGACCACCGTCAACGCTGCGGGTCGGCGCACCGACCAATGCCACAGCATTCGTTGCCGCACATGCCTCCACCACCGGCGAGAGGCGAGGATCGTTCGGCTCGATCGGCTGGGCCTGCATGCTGTAGCCGGTCAACGACAACTCGGGAAAGAGCACCACCCTTGCCTCGATGTCGCGAATCGCCACAGCATGGCGTTCGACGTTTTCCCCCACATCGAGCAGACGTGATCGGGGCTGGGCTACTGCGATCTGCAAGGTGTTGCTCATCGTGGCGATTCTCCAAGGCACCGCCCCCGGTCAAAAGGATCGGCATCGCCGGTTCAGCTGGTCGCCTGCTCCGAGGCCGGGATGGCCACCCTCGCCGTACGTTTCGCGAAGTAGTAGATACGGCGGAGATTGGACACGACGTCGGTCTCGAAGCGGTACAGCTCGATGCGGTTGTCGTCGGGGGCGGCCAGCCGCTTGGCGTAATGCTCGGCGATGGCCTCGGCCTGCTCGTTCAACTGGCGCTTCATCTCCGACACCGCCCTCGCCTCGTCGGCGTTGCCCTCAACCAGGGCTGCGACCGCCAGGTCGAGGGCCAGGCTCACACCGGCGTGCAACTCCTCGATCATCTGCCGGCTCTCCTGGCCGACCTCGTAGCCGTTGGCCAGACGGTCCCGACCGAGGCCGACCAGATTGGTCTCGATCAGGTCGCCGATGGCCTCGAGGTTGTTTGTCGCCTCCATCAGGTCCATCAGCTCGTCGGTGGAGGCTTCGTTCAGTGGGCGCTGTCCGACCCGGGCCAGGTAGAGACTGATCTGGCCGTGGAGGTCGTCGACCTCGTTGTCGAGTGCTTCGACGGCTTCCAACGCTTCGGCCGGCCCGTCGAGTACGGCCGGCAGCATGTCGGTCAGCATCCGTTGGACCCTGCCGGTCATTCGCAACAGCTCCAGCCTCGCTCGTTCCAATGCCATGGTGGGTGTCAGAAGCAGTGAATCGTCGAGATACTTGAGGCGGAGGGGTTCCTCCTCGGGGCGATCGGGTACCAACCGGATCACCAGCCGTTCCAACTGGGGCACGAAGGCCAGGAAGACCAGCGTGTTGGACACGTTGAAGATGGTGTGGGCGTTGGCAACCTGCCGGGCCAGCGGACCCCCGATCGATTCCACCAGCCACGCCAGAAAGCCGATGAACGGCAGCCAGGCGATGGCGCCCAGCAGGTTGAAAACCGTATGGACCACGGCGGCCCGCACCGCATCGGGCGGTTTGCCGATCGCCGCCAGCTGAGCGGTGACCGACGTTCCGACGTTGGCCCCCAGCACCAGGGCGATCCCGGCCTCGGCTCCGATCAGACCCTCGCTGGCCAGGACGATGACGATACCGGTGGTGGCCGATGACGACTGGACCAGCGCGGTGAAGACCAGCCCGACCAGCATCGCCAGCAGCGGATTCTCCATCGCCGCCATCAGCTCGATGAACGGCTCGTAGGTCCGGAGCGGCTCCATGGCCAGCCCCATCAGCGACATGCCGAAGAAGATCAGTCCCAGACCCATGATGAGATTGCCCTGGACCACCCGCTTCTGTGATTTGCCGAAGAACGAAAGCCCATATCCCAGTGCCACGATCGCCAGCGCGTAGCGCGACACCGAGAACGCAACCACCTGGGCGGTGATCGTGGTGCCGACGTTCGCTCCGAGGATCACGCCGATCCCCTGGGTCAGGTTCAACACGCCGGAGGAGATGAACCCCACCACCAGAACGGTGGTAACCGACGAGGACTGAATCACGGCGGTGACACCGGCCCCGCACAGCGCCCCCAGGTATCGGTTTCTGGTCATCCGGGCCAGCGCATGACGAGCTCCGGCTCCGGCTGAGATCCTCAGCGCCTCGGTCATCTGGTCCATGCCGTACAGGAACACCGCCAGCCCGCCGAACAGGCCGGTCACGACGATGAACCAATCGATGGTGGTGGCCTCGAGCGCAGGTTCGGTTGCTGCAAGGAGGCCGGGAACGGCTCCGAACACGGACGCAGACTAGCGGTTGGCGATCCGATCGCACCGGAAAGCCACGAACAAGCCATGCCGTCCGCAACCGACCTTTGGCCCTGGCGTGGCCGGCGGCGATGGGGTTGAATTTGGGACGGCCCCATGATGGTGGGGGCCGGCAGGCCGCTCGAAAGGTGCCAGACCGACAGATGAACCCCCCAATGACCCAACTCGAACTGGTGACCGGGCCGCGGCTTCCGGTCTCGCTCGGGGCCGAAATCCCGTCGGTCGACGACACGACCGAGGTTCGGTGGTTCGCCACCGGCCCGCTCCCGGCCGGTGTGGTCCGTTGGTTCACCGGTGATGGTGCCTATGGGTTCCTCGAGCGCCGGAGCGACTGCTACCGGTTGGACAACCGCTGTGACATGGGGGTCAAGCGGCGGTTCCAAGAGACGCTGGAACTCAAGACCCGACTGGCCGGGCCCGAGACCTTCGCCGTCGGCCACGGCCTGGCAGGCCGGATCGAGCAATGGCGGCGGTGGAGTCCGGCCGACGATGTGATCGACGTTGGCTGCAATCCCCGGTGGGTCGAGGTGTACAAGACGATCATGAAACGGCGGTTCGACGCCGAGGGTGACGAGACGCCGCTCTCGGCGACCAACAGGGCGATGACCGGTACCGGTTGCGACGTCGAGATCGCCGCCGTCGAGCTCAGCGGACGCCCGGCATGGACGTTCGCCTTCGCTGCGTTCGGCCCCGGCGATGGGCACCGGGAGGCGATCCGTACCGCATGGAGTTCACTGGCGCCCGGTTGCCCGTGGGCCGGGGGGTTCGGTCCCCGGGTCGAGGAGTCCTACGGCTACCCGCAGTGGCTGGCCAGGGTCACCGCAGCGCTGACGCTCTGACCGGCGCCCCGGGACCGGGCCGCCTACTTCACAACGAGCGGCACCCCCACCGACGGCGGTGGCGGTGCGGCGATCGGCTGGGAGTTGGCCTGGCGCTCGAAGGTCGGGCAGCACCGCGAGCACGATGGCCGAGAGTCGGGTGAACAGAACGAGGATCAGGGCTGCGCCGACCACCACCTCGACCACCACCTCGACCATTGCGACGAGCGGTGCGGTCAGGACACCGACCACTGCGTCACGAGGTGCTCTCACTCGAAGCCGAGTTGGAGTCGTCGGGCACCTTCAAGGTGATCAGCGAAGCCGCCCACTGCGTGGTCGGATCGCAATCGATCAGCAGTGCCTTGGCCAGCAACGTGAACGGAACGGCCAGTAGAGCACCCAGGGGACCAAATATCCAGCCCCAGAATATGAGTGAAGCGAATGTCAACGTCGCCGAGAGGCCAACAGAGTCACCGACGAAACGGGGCTGGATGATCGACTGAATGACGACGTTGACCACGGAGTAGACGATGATCACCCACAGCATGAGCTGCCACCCACCGCTGAACAACGCCAGCAGGGCCGGTGGAATAAGGCCGATGACGAAGCCTACATTCGGGATGTAGTTTGTGATGAAAGCCAGTACACCCCAGACGAGAGCCAATGGGATGCCAAAGGCGAGCAAGGCCACCGTGTCTATGACTGCCACGATGAGGCCGAAGACCGTCGAAACGAAGAAATAGGACCTCGTCGAATCCACAAAACCGTACAGCGCCTGAACAATCGTTGGTCGCACGCCATTGACGTAGTCGAGGCTCTTTTCGTAGCCGGTGGAATCCATCGCAGCGAAGACCAGTGTGAAAACAACGAGACTCAGGGTGCTCAGGAGTCCAAGGAGACCCGAAAACGCCGAGGCAAGTTGGCCGGCTACGGCGCGAACATCGAGGTTGCCGACTGCGCTCTCGAGATCGTCCCCTGTCACGCCCACGTTTTCGAGCAGCTCGCTGACGTCGTCCTTGGTGGACTGAAGATCGTCGGCATACTCATCGCCGGTGACAAGATCGGCCAGCTCGAACGCTGCCCAGCCAACGGATAAGAATACTGCAACCAACACACCGAGCGCCGCGAGAAACAGAGCGCTGGAGGCCAACCATGTCGGCATGCCCCGCTTCTTCAGCCAGCCCTGTATCGGGCTGAGCACGATGACGATCACCGCAGCCAAGAACATCGGAGCGATGACGTCCGACATGATGTGGAGCCCGCCGACGACGAGGATGCCCGCCCCCAGCGTCAACAGGACATTGAGACCCCTCGGCAGGTCAGTACCTGCCGGAGCCCCGTTCGTTGCGTTCATAGAAATCCCTCCACCGCGACCCTAGCGGTAAGACGATCGTCGCATCACCGACGCTCGACCGACAGCCCCCGAATGGTGGCCGGAGGGGGTAGTCGGGTGGTGATTCCGACTCGTCGGTCCGTCTCCGGCCGGTCGATCAGGCGTTCTGGGCTGCCGCCGCCACCGGCTCCGGCGGCCGGGAGCTCCAGTGGGACGCCCACCACCGGCGCCGTCGAGTCAACCGCCGGTCGCGGTTTGGCGACGACGCAACGAACGAGGAGACCGGCCAACGACAGGACATCCCCTCATGACCATCGACACGAACCGCAGCACGACCGTCGGCGGCAAAGGCGTACAACAACCCGCCGACGCCCAAGACCTCCCGGTCACCCATCCCGCCCCCGAACAACCCGCGGCGGCGTCGGCCGCCCCCGGACCGGCCCAGCGGAGCCGATCTGCCCTGGGCCCCGCCTGGGCCGATGCCAGAACCGGACTGGCGGCAGCGGTGGCGGTGTCGGCCGGATGGGGCCTGATCGCCGGCTGGTGGACACCACGGGGACCTCTCACCACCGCCCAAGCCATCTGGTCGACCGCCATCAGCCTGATCGTTGGGATCCTCGCCGGGTTGGTGTGGCGGTCACGGCTGGCGATGCTGGTCGCACCGGTGACGTTCGCCGTGGTGTTCGAGCTCGTCCGCCTCGGGACCGACGGACCAACCGTCGACAGCATCGAGACCAGCACCTATGGGCTCCTGGCCCCGGTGGTCGGTCGGGGGTTCCATGCGCTGTTGTCCCTCTTCCCAATCGTTCTCGGGGCGGCCGTCGGTGCTGGCCTGGCCCGCCGGCTGCAGCCGACGATCGGTGCCGGCGGTGGCGACGTCGGCAGGTACGGGCGACGAGCGGGGACCGCGATCGCCGGAGCCGCGCTCCTCGCCCTGGTCGTGGGGCTGGCCCGCCCGGCATCCACCGACGCGATCGTCGACGCCGACGGGAACGTCGTCCCCGGCAGTGTGGCCGAGCTGACCACCAACGAGCTGAACGGCCACGACCTGGCGCTGATGATCCGGGGTCACCGCACCGACAACCCGGTCATGTTGTTCCTGGCCGGCGGCCCCGGCGGATCGGAGATGGGCGCCATGCGCAACCATCTGCCAGAACTGGAGGAGCACTTCACCGTTGTCACCTGGGACCAGCGGGGCACCGGCAAGTCCTACCCTGAGCTCGACCCGACCGACACCATCACCCTCGACGGCTTCATCGATGACACCATCGCCGTCACCGACCACCTCCGGCAACGGTTCGACCAGGATCGAATCTACCTGTTCGGCCAGTCGTGGGGCGCCACCCTGGGAACACTGGCGGTGCAGCAACACCCCGAGCGCTACCAGGCATACATCGGCGCCGGTCAGATGGTCAGCCAGCTGGCGACCGACCGGATCTTCTACCAGGACACGCTGGCCTGGGCCGGCCGCAACGGCGACGACGGCTTGGTCGCCAAGCCGGAGGAGATCGGTCCGCCACCCTACGACCGCATGCTCGACTACGAGACCGCGCTGTCCTACGAGCACGAGGTCTACCCCTACGATCACAGCATGAACGACGAAGGCGAGGGCGGGTTCTCGGAGAACTTCATCGTCGACGAGTACGCCTTGATCGATCAGGTGCATCTGCTGGCCGGCTTCATGGACACCTTCAGCGTGCTCTATCCCCAACTCCAGGACATCGACTTCAGGGAGACCGCCACCGAGTTCGAGATCCCGATGTTCTTCGTTCAGGGGGCCAATGAGGCCGACGGCAGGGCCGACGTCTTCGACGAGTGGTATCCGACGGTGGAGGCCCCGATCAAGGATCTCGCCGTCCTCGACACCTCCGGTCACCGACCACCGTGGGAACAGCCGGACGAGTTCGTCGACTACATGGTCGGCACCGTCCTGGCCGAGACGGAGGGCCGCTCCTGACCACCGAAGCGCTCCGACGGGCGGCCGCGGGGTTACGCAGCATCCAGCGTCCGGCGGTCGTCGCCGATCGTCTCACCATCGAGGCGCTGCCAGAGCCGGCCAGGAGGTTTCTGCTCCGCTGCCTACCACCGGGCCGGGCGCTGGCGTCCGGCGCCGAGCTCTCGATGAGCGGCGAGATCAAGATCGGACGATGGTGGCCTTTCACCGCAACCCAGATCATCATCGCCGGGACCGGTTTCAGCTGGCTCCCGATCATCGGCAACCGCCTGATCCGTTTCGTCGGTGGCGACGTGCTCGGCCCAGACGGTGCCAACATGGAGTTCCGGATCCATGACCTGATCCCGGTGGTCCGGGGCGGCGGCGAGGACGTCGCCAAGAGCGCCCGGGGCCGGCTGGCCGCCGAGACGGTCGCTTGGTTGCCGCAGGCCCTGGTACCCGAGACCGGTGCCCGATGGTCGCCCGTCGACCGGTCCCGGGCCACCGTGACACTCGATGCCGCCGGTGCCGACATCGACGTGACCATCACGGTCGATGACGAGGGCCGTCTCACCGACCTGGTTCTCCAGCGGTGGCAGGGTTCGGCGAAACCACCGGCCTTCCTCCCGTTCGGCGGCTCGTTCGACGACGAGGTCGTGACCGAGGACGGTGTCCGGATCGCCGGCACCGGGACGGTTGGTTGGCAGTGGCAGACCGGGGACGAGGAACCCTTCCTCCGCTACCGGATCGATTCGGCCAGACCACTGCTCCGGGGCCGCTGACGGGACTGGCGGGCCTCATCTTCGAGGGGCTGGTCAGCGGGCCGACCGTTGGCTCGACCGCCAGCTGTGCACCATCGCCTCGGGCTCCAGCAGCCGATGGTCGACGAAGCTGGTGGTCCGGTTGTATTCGGCCAACAACCTGTTCAACGCCTCGACCCGGTCCAGCAACTCGGCCTCGGTCTCCAACCGCCACAGCCGGGCGGTCTCCGACCCCATCCTGACCGTGAGATCCTCGTGCCGAGCCTTGTCACGCTCGAGGGCGACCACCCTGGCGGCCCACCAACCCGATGCCCGCTCCCGGTCGAGATCGGGCAGTGGTTTTCCGGCGCCCGGCAGATCGTCGAACAGGCCGGCCGCCCTGGCCTCCCGTATGCGCCGATCGGCAATGGACTCGAACAAATCCACCACGCCAGGGTACTGGGGACCGCCATCGGGACGGAACCCGGGGTGGCCGAGCCGACCGCCGACCGCCATCGATGCGAAACCGGCCGGCCGGCAAGTCCGATCGCATCCCCGGTCGCAACTACAGTTGGAGCATGATCGAAGGGAACCCGGTCCCATCGGACGGCGCCGACCCCGTCGCCGCCGTGCCGTCAATCGGTCGCCCGCTCGTCCGATCCGAGGATCGTCCCCTGCTCCGGGGGTCGGTGGCCTTCACCGCCGACGTCAGGCACCGCTCGCTGGACGGGGCGGCCTACATCGCCTTCGTGCGATCCCCACTGGCGGCCGGCACGATCGAGCGCATCGACACCACCGAGGCCGACGGCAAGCCCGGGGTGATCGCCACCCTGACCGGACGCGACATCGACCACCTCGCCCCCTACGCCCTCCCCATCGGCGACCGGTTCGCCCAACCGCTCCTCCCCTCCCGCAACATCGGATTCGCCGGGCAGGCGCTGGCGCTGGTGGTGGCCGGCAGCGAGGCCGAGGCGGCCGACGCGGCCGAGGCGGTGGACGTGGTCCTCACCCCGACCGAGCCGGTTCTCGATATCGGCAGTATCACCGCGCCGACCACGGTCGGCGGTATCACCGCGCCGACCACGGTCGGCGGCTCGGTTCGCGGTGACCCGGAACCGATGCGGCTCGGTGGTGTCATCGAGCCAACCCGGCTCGAGGCGGCACATGACCCGTCCCGTTTTCTGGCCGATGTCGTGGTCGAGCTCGAACAGTGGAGTCCCCGCCAACTCCCGGCCCCGATCGAAGCCCGGACGGTTGCCGCGGTCGAGCTCGATGGGCGGCTCACGGTGTGGGCGGCAACCCAGACACCTCATGCCTACCGACACAACCTGGCCACGCTGTTCGGCGTACCCGAGCAGTCGATCAGGGTCATCGCCTCGGCGGTCGGCGGCGGCTTCGGAGGCAAGGTCAGTCGCACCGCCGAGGAGTACCTGGTCCCGCTGATGGCCCGCCGACTCGGGCGCCCGGTCCGGTGGAACGAGACCCGCTCCGAGAACTTCGCAACCGCCACCCAGGGCCGCGGTGAGCGGATCACGATCACGATTGCCGGTACCACCGAAGGGTGCATCGATGCGCTGCGGGCCACGCTGATCAAAGACGGCGGGGCCTACCCGCTGATCGGGGTGATGCTGCCGGCAACCTACACGGCCAAGGTTGCGAACGGCTGCTACGACATCGCCCATGTGGAGTTCAACTCGATGGCGGTGACAACCAACAAGCCACCGACATCGGCCTATCGAGGAGCGGGTCGAAGCCCCTACATCGGCGCCCTGGAACGCACCATCGATCACTTCTCGAACGCCATCGGCATGGATCCTGCCGAGGTTCGGCGCCGCAATCTGATCCGGCCCGAGCAGATGCCGTACCCGACGCCGACCGGGGCGGTCTACGACGAGGCCGATTACCCGGCCGACCTGGCACGAGCGCTCGTTGCCGCCGACTACACCGGGCTGCGGGCCGAACAGGAGCGCCGTCGCAACGCCGGTGACCCGAGCGCCCTCGGCATCGGCATCGCCTGCTACAACCACATGACGACCGGGGGCGGCGGCGAGGCGGCGTCTGTGACCGTCGAGGCCGACGGACGGGCGGTCGTCGTCACCGGCTCCACCTCGCAGGGCCAGGGCCACGCCACCACCTGGGCCCAGATCGCAGCCGACGTCCTGGCGATCGACGTGGGATCGATCCGCGTCGTCGAAGGCGACACCGACGCCATCGACTCCGGCGTCGGTGCCGTGGCATCCCGCTCGTTGCAGACCGCGGGGCCGGCCATCCACCGGGCCGCCACCGAAGTGGTCGAGCGGGCCAGAGGCCTGGCCGCCGAACTTCTGGAGGCGGCTCCGGCCGACGTCGTCCTGGCCGCCGACGGTTCGGGTTTCCACGTCATCGGTACCCCGGCCCGCACCGTGCAATGGGGACCGGTCGTGTCCAGCGATCCGGCCTCGGAGATCACCTGCGGCGACTTCTACGACACCGAGGGCCGGAACACCTTTCCGTCTGGAACCCATGTGGCGGTCGTCGAAGTCGACACCGAGACCGGGCTCGTTACGCTTCGCCGCCTGGTGGCGGTCGACGACGCAGGGACCGTCGTCAACCCCGAGATCGTGGCCGGCCAGTTGCACGGCGGCATCGCCTCCGCAGTCGGTCAGGTGCTCGGTGAGGTGATCCACCACGATTCGGCAGGGAACCAGGTCACCGGTTCCCTGCTCGACTACCCCCTGCCGACCGCCGACCAGCTGCCGTCGTTCGAGCTGGTTCGATCGGCGACCGCCACCAGCCTCAACGATCTTGGATGGAAAGGGGTCGGCGAGTCCGGCACCGTCGGCGCCACCGGTGCCATCCACAATGCGGTGGTCGATGCGTTGACCCATCTCGGGGTCGAGCACCTCGATCTCCCTTGCACCCCTGAGCGGGTCTGGCGGGCCATCCAGCGACGGTGAGCATCCGGGGCCCTCGCCGAGGTCGTCGTCGTTGGCCCGCCGATGTCGGGTCGGCTCCCGGCCGGCCGGTTATGATCGGGCCCGGCAGGTGGACGGTCACGAGGGGGAACGACAGGTCATGCGGTGGAGTGGGAATCTTGCCCGTTTGGGTCTGGTGGTGATCGCGGCCGCCATCGCCCTCGACTGTGTGGCGCTGGCCATCGACATCGTGCTCGGTCGCAGACTGGTCCGAGGCGAAACGGTGACCCTGTCCGACCTGGACCTCAGCTCGAGCATGTCCTCGACCGCCAACCTGGCGGTACCGCTGGCGGCGGTTCTGGGCGGTGTGGCGTTCGTCGGGTGGTTCCACCAGGCCTATGTGCGGCGGGCGGAGACGGGCCCAACCGCCCATGAGCCGAGCTGGGCGGTGTTCGGCTGGCTCGTCCCCGGCCTGAACCTGGTCCGGCCGCCGCAGATCATGAACGAGTTGGCGGCCCGCCCGTCGCTCGTCGCCGGATGGTGGCTGGCGTGGCTGATCGGCGCGACGGTGCAACTGGCCCTGCGCTTCATCAGCCCGGCGACCCAACAGGGTTGGGTCAATTGGCAATCGACGGCGCTGGTGGCCAATCTCGTTTTGTTGATCTCGCTCGGTTGTGCGCTGGCACTGGTCGCCGCCGTGGCCCGACAGGCCCGCCTCGGTTCCCGGCCCGTCGTTGCGGTCGCGCCCGGAGGCTGAACAACACCACTGCCGATCAACAAGCCGATCCCTCGACCGGCTCCGCCACCGACCGCTCGGACGTCGCTACCAGGTGTCGACCATCGGCCGCTTCTTCCCCGATCGAGGTTGGGGCGGGGGCGACGATCGAAGCGCCATCAGGATCCAGTCTCGGCTCTCGGCCGGATCGATCACATCATCGATCTCAAAATAGCTGCCGGTGTTGACCGCCTTGCCCATGTCGTAGAGCCTGGCCACCCGCTTCTCGTAGGCGGCGAGCCGCTCCGCCGGGTCTTCGATCGCTTCCAGCTCCTTGCGGTAGCCGAGCTTGACAAACCCCTCCAGGCCCATACCGCCGAACTCCCCGGTCGGCCAGGCCACGGTGAAACCGGTGGCCTTGAACGAACCACCGGCCATCGCCTGGGCCCCCAGCCCATAACCCTTGCGGGTCACGATGGTCATGAACGGCACATCGATACTGGCCGCGGTGACGAACATCCTGGCCGCATGGCGCACTGTCGCCTCGTACTCGGCCTGGGGGCCGACCATGATGCCCGGCGTGTCGCAGAGGAACAGCAGCGGGACGTCATGGGCGTCGCAAAGCTGCATGAACCGGGCCCCTTTGTCTCCGGCGGTGGCGTCGATGGCGCCGGCCAGATGGTGGGGGTTGTTGGCCACGATCCCGATCGGTCGACCCTCGATCCTGGCCAGGGCGGTGATCACCCCGTGACCCCAGTCGGGACGCAACTCGAGCACACTGTCGACGTCGCAGAGGTTGTCGATCACATCCCGCATGTCGTAGACCCGCTTGCGGTTCTCGGGGACGACATGGCGCAGCATCCGCTGGTCCGGCGCCTCCCAGTGATCGATGCGGCCCTGGAAGTAGGCCAAATATCGTTTGGCCACCTCGGTGGCCTCCTCCTCGTCGCCGACCAGGAGATCGATCACCCCGTTCGGGACCTGGACGTCGGTGGGGCCGACCTCTTCCGGCTTGAAGATGCCAAGCCCGCCGCCTTCGATCATGGCCGGGCCGCCGATCCCGATATTGGAGCCCTCGGTGGCGATGATGACGTCGCAGCAGCCGAGCAGCACCGCATTGCCGGCGAAGCAACGGCCGTTGGTGATGCCGACCACCGGTACCAGTCCGGAGAGTTGGGCGAACAGGGTGAAGGCCCAGCAGTCGAGCCCGGAGCCACCGATACCGTCGGTGTCGCCGGGCCGGCCGCCGCCACCCTCGGCGTAGAGGACGACCGGCAACCGGTTGTGCTGGGCCAGCTCGAACAGCCGGTCCTTCTTGCGGTGGTTCTGACCGCCCTGGGTGCCGGCCAGCACCATGTAGTCGTAGGACATCACCATGGTCTGGGCCGTCGCCTCGTCGAACAGGTCGCCGTTGACACTCCCGACCCCGGCCACCATGCCGTCACCCGAGCTGTTCTCCAGGAGGTCCTGGAAGTCTCGGCGCTTGCGCTGGGCCGCCACCATCAGCCTGCCGTATTCGACGAACGTCCCGTCATCGACGAGTTGGGCCAGGTTCTCCCTCGCCGTCCGGTGGCCACGGCCGTGTCGCTTGGCCACCGCTTCCGGCCGGTTCTCGTCCAGACCGTAGGCCCGCCGTTCGAACACCTCGGCCAGGTCGGGGCGAACCAGGTCCGGATCGACGCCGGCCGATGCCTCAAGGCCCGCCACCTCGACATCGGCCTGTTCGATGAACGCCAGGGCATGACCTTCAAAAATCGTGTCGCCGACCGCCACCGGCAGCCGCCGGACGATGCCGGCGGAGTGGGCCCGAATCTCGTGCTCCATCTTCATCGCCTCCATGACCAGCAGCTGCTGGCCCTCGGCCACCGCCTCGCCTTCGGCCACGGTGACGGCGACGATCGTTCCCTGCAGCGGAGCCTCGATTGCCACGGTGCCGTCAGCGGCCGGGCCACCGCCCGAAGCGGAGCGGCCGGCCGGCGACGGCCCAGCGGGAGGTGGCGGTGGCGGTGGCGGTGGGCCGGCGAGCCGGGTGCCTGCGACCGGCCCACCCCCGGCCTCGCCTCCACCCTCGGCGGCGCCATCGATGGAGCCGTGGGTCAGCACCGCCAGCGGGTCGCTGGGATCGACCCTGGCCCCGGCGAAGCCGGGTCGCTCCTCGGCCGGGGCCGCGGTGCCGAAATAACGTTGCTCGAGTCGCTCCGCCGCCGCCACCAGCTCAGGGGCGTTGTCGGCCACGAACGTGGTGGTGACGTCGTTTGCCACCACCTCCGGGCGATCGAGCAGGGCCTGGAGAAAACCGATGTTGGTGGCCGGCCCGGCCAGCCGGAACTCGGCCAGCGCCCGACGGGTTCGCTGCACCGCGTCGGCGTAGGACGTGCCGGGCCCGTGCCCGATCACCTTCGCCAGCAACGAATCGAACCCGGGATTGGTGGTGTACCCGGTGTAGCCGTGGGTGTCGGTCCGGATGCCGGGCCCCGATGGAGCCTCGAAGGCGGTCAGCGTTCCCCCGCTGGGTCGGGCGGTGCCGTCGGGTGCCATCGTCTCGCTGTTGACCCTGACCTGGACCGCAAAGCCTCGGGGCGGCGGCACCTCGGCCTGGGTCAGCGCCAACTCGTCGAGCTTGGCCCCGGCCGCGATTCGCAATTGGGTCTGGACCAGGTCAACCCCGGTGACGGCCTCGGTCACGGTGTGCTCGACCTGCAGCCTGGCGTTGGTCTCCATGAAGGCGATCCGCGACTGGTCATCGGCGTCGACCAGGAACTCCCAGGTTCCCAACGAGCGATAGCCGAGTTCGCCGGCCATCGAGATCGCGGCCGACGTCACGGTGGCTCGGGCTTCGTCGCTCAACGACGGACTGGGAGCCACCTCCACGATCTTCTGGTGCTGGCGTTGCAGGGTGCATTCCCGCTCGCCGAGATGGACCACCGAGTGGCCGTCTCCGATGATCTGGACCTCGATATGGCGGGCCCGTTCGATCAGCGTTTCGCAGTACACCGCCGGGTTCCCGAACGCGGACTCGGCCTCGCTCCTGGCCCGCTCCCTGGCGGCGGCGACGTCGCCGCCCGGCTGGACCGGCCGCATCCCCCGGCCACCTCCGCCCGCCACCGCCTTGATCATCATCGGCCCGTTGTCGGCCAGGAACCGCTCGGCATCGGCCAGCGACGTGTCGCCGGCGGTGCCGACGGCAAGGGGCACATCGAGTCGCTCGGCCAGGGCCCTGGCCGACAGCTTGTCGCCGAAGCGGGCGAGCTGGTCGGCGGTCGGGCCGACGAAGACGACCCCGGCGGCGTCGCAGGCCCTGGCCAGCTCCGGGTTCTCTGCCAGGAAGCCGTACCCGGGGTGGAGGCTGTCGCAACCGTTGGCTTCGGCCGCGGCGATGATGGCCTCGATGTCGAGATAGGCCGCGGCCCCCCGGCCCTCCAGGGTCACCAACCGATCGCCCATCCTGGTGTGGAGTGAACCGAGGTCGTCCTCGGGGGCGACAGCCACCGTGGAGAGGCCCAGGTCCCTGGCCGCTCTCATGATCCGTATGGCGACCTCGCCTCGGTTCGCCACCAGCAGATTCGTCAGGCCCATTGGGGTGACACCCTTTCCGTTGCATCGCTCGCGCACCTACGTCGCTCGTGGCGGCCACAGTACTAGCGGCCGCCACGAACCAAGAAGACGAGTTCCGGCCCGGGGTGGGCGTCAGCGGACGAAAGCCAACCCGAAGGGATTCAGCCCCACCGTCACCGCCCGGGCGTCCCCGAAGCCCCGGCGATCGAGATCGATGACCGAGACCTTGTCGGCGGTGGGCCCGCTGTGGGTGACGAACAGCTGGCGGCGATTGTCGACCGTGACGTTGTGCGGCGTCGGGAACGCGGTGTCAACGGTGTCTTCGACCGTGGTCAGGCGGCGTTCCAATTCGAAGACCGCATCGGTGCCGCCACCTGCGATATTGGTGACCAGCACCTCGAGCCGGTTGGTGACGAACAGCCCGTGGGCCGCCGGCACCGTGGCCGTCCCGAGGGGCCGGAGGTCACGGGCGCGGAACGAGGCGACGGTCGAGGTGTCCTGGGAGGCGACGTACAGCCGCCCGGCGCGGACGAACACATGGGGATCGTCGCCCACCGACACCCTGCCGATCTCTTCGAAGGTCCTGGTCGAATACTGGACGACGGCACCGGTCCCGCCGTCGAGTCCCAGCACGGTCACGAAGGCCCGGGATCCCGCCACGAACACGTCGTGGGGCCGGCCCCCGGCCGCCACCAGCTCGCTCGGCACATCGATCGTCCTGCGCACCGTCAGGGATCGGGTGTCGACAACGGTCACGGTCTGGGAGGTGTCACCGACCACCCACAACTGCCCTCGGGCGTCGTCGAGCCACTGATGGAAGACGCCGCCGCCGACCATGATCGAACCCGAGACCTCGAAGCTCTCGTCGTCGAGGACCACCACCGTGCTGTTGGCCCGGTCGCCGACGAAGACCCGGTTGCGGCGCCGGTCGTGGTTGACGTACATCGGCTCGGCCTCGCCGGGGAGATCGACGGAGCGGACCGCCAGACTCGACGTGTCGATGACCGAGATGTCGCCCGAGCCGCGGTTGGCCACAACAACCGTCGATCGGCCCCGCAACCCGGTGGCGTCGACCGGCGAGGCCAGACCGACGGCCAGCACGGCCAGGGCGATCAGGATCGGCCACAGTGTCCGTCGGTGCCTTGATCTGGTGCCGTCCTCACCCCCGGCATGTCGGGTTGGCGAAGTTCGTGATGACCTCGGATTGTTGTCCATGGCCTCGGTCTACTCGCCGCCGTCCGTGCCGATCCAGGATCTGCCGCTGAGTTCCTCACATGTTAAGGGCCGGGTCGTCAGGGCCGGGGGCCGCAGCCCGGTGGGTTGCGGCCACCTCCCTCTGCACTAAGGTTCGCCGATGGACTGGCTCAAGGATTCCATCATGGCCACTCGTGGCGTCGCCGGCGGTTCGACGGGTACCACCCATCACCTCACCGAGGACATGCAAGGCGAGTTCCACTACACGATCGGCCCGTACTCCGACCCGGTGCTGCACATCGCCCCCGGCGACCAGGTGATCGTCGACACCCGCGATGCGTTCGGGGGGGCGATCCAATCCGAGGCGGACCTCCCGTCCGCCAAGTTGACGATGCCGTTCGTCAATCCCCAGAACGGGCCGATCATGGTTGACGGGGCTGAGATCGGCGACGCCATCGCAGTCCACATCGAATCGATGAGCCCCCGGGGCGACGACCCCCACGGCGCCTGTGCCATGATCCCCGAGTTCGGTGCCCTGACCGGAACCGCGCTCACCGCCACCCTCAACCAGCCACTGCCGGAAATGGTCCGGGTGGTGAAGGTCGACGAGGAGTCGGTGTACTGGAGTGACCGGGTGACCCTGCCATACCGGCCCCACATCGGCACCCTCAGCACCTCACCCCAGATCGACTCGATCAACTCGCTCACCCCCGACAGCCACGGCGGCAACATGGACCTGCCAGACATGGGCCCGGGCAGCATCACCTACCTCCCGGTCCGCTCCCCCGGGGCGAGGCTCTTCATCGGCGACGCCCACGCCTGCCAGGGCGACGGTGAGGTCTGCGGCACTGCGGTCGAGTACCAGTCGACCACCACCATCCACGTCGATCTGATCAAGGGCTGGACCATCGACTGGCCTCGGCTGGAGACCGACGAGGCCATCATGTGCATCGGCAGCGCCCGACCGCTGGAGGACGCAACCCGGATCGCCTACCGGGAGCTGATCCTGTGGATGGAGGCCGAGTACGGCTACGACCGGTGGGACGCCTACATGATGCTCAGCCAATGCGGACGGGTCCGACTCGGCAACTTCGTCGACCCGAACTACACCGTCGGTGCAGCCATTCGCAAGACGTACCTGGAGGATTGACATGGATCTCGGACTGCAAGGCAAGCGGGTCATCGTGACCGGGGGAACGAAGGGCATCGGTCGAGCCATCGCCGAGACCTTCGCCGACGAGGGAGCGGACGTGGCCATCTGTGCCCGCAACGGTGAGGAGGTGGCCAAGGCAGTGGACGCACTCGCAGCCAGGGGCGTCCGGGCCACCGGCCGGGCGGTCGATGTCGGCGACGGTCCTGCGCTCAAGGCCTGGGTGGCCGACGTTGCGACCGAGTTCGGCGGTATCGACAAGCTGGTGGCCAACGTCAGCGCCCTGGCCATCGGTCCCGAGGAGGAGAACTGGAACCAGAGTTTCCAGGTCGACATCATGGGCGCGGTTCGGCTGGTGGAGGCGGCCATGGACGATCTCCTGGCCTCCGACGCAGCGTCGATCGTCACCATCTCCAGCGTCTCCGGACGGGAGATCGACTTCGCCTCCGGCCCCTACGGCGCGTTCAAGGCGGCGTTGGTCCACTACACCCAAGGCCTGGCCTACCACCTGGCCGGCCAGGGCGTCCGGGCCAACTCGGTCTCACCTGGCAACACCTACTTTCCCGGCGGAGTCTGGAACCAGATCGAGACCGGCAACCCGGGTTTGTTCGAAGCGGCGCTGGCCCTCAATCCCACCGGTCGGATGGGCACCCCACAGGAGATGGCGGACGCCGCGGTGTTCCTGTCCAGCGATCGGGCAAGCTTCATCACCGGGACCAACCTGGTGGTCGATGGGGCGCTGACCAAGGGCGTTCAGGTCTGATTCGGGCCGCCTACGGGGAATGGCGGCTCGGCCCCTTCCGGTAGCTGCACCTCGAAGGTGTTCAACGTCATCGAGACCATGGTGTAGAACCCACAGGTGGTGATCAGGTCGGCCACCCCGGCCTCGCCGAACCGCTCGACCGTTGCTCCATACCGTGCGTCATCGATATGGCCGCGGTCGAGCAGGGCCCGACAGAACCGCCAGCAGACGTCGTCGCCGCCGTCGACGAACGTCGGCTCGGCACCGATCTTGACCGCGTCGATGACCTCCTGCGGCAGCCCGGCGTCGCGGGCCATCGGTTCATGGGCGAACCACTCGAACTGGGCCTGCCACAGCTGGCCGGTCATGAGGATGGCAAGTTCGATGTAGCGGCGATCGATGGTCGGCTTGAACCGGATCGCCCCGCCGAGCTGCCAGATCCGCCGGCCGGTACTGGGGTTCAGCGCCCAGGCGTCGAACGGACCACCGATCTGGCCCTCGGCGACCACGGTCCTGCCCTCTGCCATCTGCTCATACAGTTGGCGGCGGTCGTCCGCCATGTCTGCGGGGTCCTGGCGAATGAGTCGGCTCATGGGCAAACCCCAGCACAGTCGGCGGACGACCGCCAGTCACCACCCGGCCGAGGTCGTGCTCGCCGACCGGCGAAAGGGACCCGGCGTCGAACCCGGGGCCCCGGCCAACCGGTAACGTCGGTACGCCATGCAGGTCCCGATTCGGCTTGTCGCCCTCATCCGTCCCTCCGTCGCCCCTGGCGTCCTGCTGGCCGTCGGCTTCAGCACCGTCGTGCTCGGGGCCACGCCGTTCCTGCTGGACCTCGTGGTCGACGCCTACGACATCGGACTGGTGGCGGCGTCGCTGATCGGCGTGGCCCAGCTGAGCGGCTTCGTCGCCGGGTCCTGGGCGTCGGGTCGCTGGCTCACGCCCCGGCGCCGAGTCTTCATCGCCGCCCTCGGACTGGCCCTGGTTGCCAATCTCGGATCCGCCGCCCTCCCCCCATTTCCGCTGCTGGTCGGCCTGCGGTTCGTCAGCGGCGTGTCGCTGGGGATGATCACCTGGTTCGCCTGGGTCCAGGTCTTCGGGGAGCAGAAGGGCATGGGCGACATTGCGGTCATGGGCCCGGTGGCCGGGATCATCTCCGCGCCGCTCATCGCCAGCTTCGCCATCGGCGGTGCCAGCGACGTGTTCATGCTGCTGGCGGTCCTCGCCGTCGCCCCGTTGCTGTTCAATCGGGGCACCGGTGCCACCGATCGAGTGCCGCCTCGATCCAACAGGTCGAAGCCCGTCCCCGAAGCGCTGGCGGTGCTGGTCGCCCTCGGCCTGTTCACCCTCGGTAGCTCGTCGGTGTTCCAGTATGCGGTGGTCCTCGGCACCGAGCAGGCCGGGCTGACCGTCAGCACGGTGGCGCTGGTCTTCAGCGCCAACGCCGTTGCCGGGATTCCGGGCGCCAAGTGGCCCTGGCGCCGCGGCCTCCCCGGGATCTGGATCGCTCTCACCGGTGGCTGTGCGGTGGCGATGACCCTGGCCTCGGACCGCCTGCTGTTTGCCGCGGTGATCGTTTTGTGGGGTTTTTCGTTCTGGATGGGGATTCCGGGGGTCTTCTCGGTGCTGGCCGAGCGGTCGAAGCACCCCTCGGACAGGGCAGGCGACGCCCAGGCCCTCATGGCCGGCGGGCGGATCTTCGGTCCCCTGCTCGGTGCCCTGGTGCTGGAAGGGATCGGCGCGACCGCCCTCGGGGCCTTCGGGGGTGGGCTGATGATCTCTGCCGGCGTTGTGATCATCGCCATCCAGTTTGGACTTCTTTCGACCCGGTCTCCGGTGCGATCGAGCCTCGGCAGGCCACCGGCCAGCGGCTGAGGCCCGCTGGAGAACTGAGGCTGGGCCCTGGCCGGCATCCCGACACCGGCCAGGATGCTGGCAGACTGAGCCGATGGATCAGCTGCTGACCCCCACCGAATCGTCGCACACGGTGCTGTTGAGCAACGTCCCGCTTCGATCCACTCGATCGCTGGACGGGAGCTGGAGGGCCATCCTCGACCCGTACGACACCGGCTATGTGAACATTCTCGGCCAGCGCAACCGTCAAGGATTCTTCCGGGACTTCAAACCCCGCTCCCCCGCCGATCGGGTCGAATACGATTTCGATCGCTCGCTGCAACTCCGGGTCCCGGGAGACTGGAACACCCAGGATCCGACGCTGCTGTACTACGAGGGAACGGTGTGGTACCGCCGGCTGTTCGATGTGACCGAGATCGGGGCCGGGCGCAGCTTCCTCCATTTCGGTGCCGCCAACCACACCGCCAGGGTCTTCCTCGACGGCGAGGAGCTGGGGTGCCATGTCGGTGGTTTCGGGCCGTTCGCCGTCGAGGTGACGGGAAGGCTTGCCGTTGGCACCCACTCCCTGGTTGTCCAGGTCAACAACCGGCGAGAGCCGACCCGGGTCCCGGCCATGCGATCGGACTGGTGGAACTTCGGCGGTATCACCAGGAGCGTCGAGTTGGTGACCGTCCCCGAGGTGTTCCTCAGCGACGCCTGGCTCACGATGGCTCCCGATGGGCGGATCGTCGGCGGAGCCACGGTCGACAAGGGCACCGGGCAGGGCCGACCGGCCGATCGTGCCGAGGCCGGCCCCCCGGTCACGGTCGAGTTGCCTGACGCCTCGATTCGTGTCCGGCTGGTCGACGGGCGGCTGGAGATCGACGCGGTAACCGCAGCGACGCTGGAGCGATGGCGGCCCGGCAAGCCGGTGCTCCACCGGGTCCGATGGACCTGCGGCGACGACGCCCTGGAGGACGAGGTCGGCTTCCGCACGGTCCGGGTCGACGGCAACCGTCTGCTGGTCAACGACGAGGAGACATTCCTCCGGGGTATCTCGATCCACGGCGAAGGTCCCAGTGGGGGCCGGCGAGCCCACGGACCACAGGATGCCGACACCCTGCTGTCCTGGGCCCAGGAGCTGGGAGCGAACTTCGTCCGGCTGGCCCACTACCAACATGACGAACACATGGTTCGCGAAGCCGATCGCCGAGGCCTGCTGGCCTGGGCCGAGCTGCCGGTGTACTGGGGGATCGCCTTCGACGACCCCCAGGTGCTGGCCAATGCGCTGGATCAGGCCGACGAGCTGATCGTACGGGACCGCAGCCGGGCATCGGTCATCCTGTGGTCGGTGGCGAACGAGACCCTGCCAGGCGAATCACGGCTGGCCTTCCTCGGCGCCCTGATCGACCGGGTTCGGTCCCTCGACCAGACACGGTTGACCACCGCCGCATTGCTGACGGTGCCGTCCAACGATCCGACGGTGCACATCGAGGACCCCCTCGGTGAGCTGATCGACGTGGTTGCGATCAACCAGTACCTCGGCTGGTACTACGGGCAGCGGGGCGAGGTGCCGAAAACCGTGTTCTCCACCGCCTTCGGCAAGCCGATCGTCTTCAGTGAGCTCGGCGCCGGCGCCAAGTTCGGGAACCACGGGTCGGAGCACGAGATCTGGACCGAGGAGTTCCAGGCCGCGGTGTACGAGGCCCAGATCGCCATGATCCGGGCCCAGCCGGATTGTGTCGGCCTCTCGCCCTGGATTCTCAAAGACTTCCGGACTCCGCTGCGGGTGCTGCCGGAGATCCAGGACGGCTACAACCGCAAGGGGTTGGTCTCCGAGGAGGGCCAGCGGAAGCTGGCGTTCGAGGTTCTGGCGTCGTTCTACGCCGAGTTCGACTGGGATCAGAACCGGTAGCCGAGCGAGGCCGGTGTCGGCATCTCCCCACCGATGATGCCATCCCGCCGCAGGTCGCTGAGTCGGTCGGCCCCATAGCCGGCCAGCTCGGCCAACACCTCGTCGGTGTGCTGGTCGAAGGTCGGGGCCGGTCCGGTCGATACCGGTCGGACCCCGTCCACCAGGTAGGGGCTGGCCACATGGCGGACCGGGCCGGTGACCGGGTGATCGACCGTCTCCAACATCGACCGGACCGGCTCCACCGCCGGCGCGGTCCACGGGTCGAGCACTTCCACCGCACCACCGCCGGCGGCGATGACGGCGCCGATGAGCTCGGCCGCGGTGAGGGTGGAAGAGGCCTCGGCCGCGCCGGCGCATTCGGTCGGCCCGACCAGGGCCACCCAGCGGTCATCTGCGGTGGCCCACACACCCGAAACCGCAACACCAGGCTCCCGGTTGGCCAGGCGGCCGACATCCCGCCCTTCGACGTCGGCCAGGACCAGGGCATCGCCATGGAGGCTCCAGGTCGCCTCCTGGTGCGACAGGTCGAACTCGCCACCTTGGCCGGTCAGATCTCGCCGGTGCAGACCGGCCAGCAGTGCGGTTGCGGCGTGGACCCCGGCGACCGGGTCCGGATAGTAGATATTGGAGATGCGGGCTCCCTCGTGGTCGTACCCCTGGCGATGGCCGATGCCGCCCATGGCCTCGCCGATGGAGCCGTAGCCGGCGGCCCCGGCGTATGGTCCGTCGACGCCGAACGCCGGCATGCGGATCACCACCAATCCCGGGTTGACCGCAGCCAGGCTGTCCCAGTCCAGGCCCAGCGACGGCATCACGTGGGCCGAGAAGTTGCAGACGATCCCATCGGCGTTGGCCACCATGTCGAGGAACACCTGTCGACCCTCGGGGCCGGCCAGGCTGAGGATACAACTCCGCTTGCCACGATTGAGGGCGTTGAACAGGCCGCTGGCCTCGAACCAGCGGTTGTCGGCCACCAGGTCCTCCTGGCCGGGCCGCATACCGTGGTCGTATGGCCGAAGGGCCCGCCAGCCGTCGAACGGGTTCTGGGCCTCCAGCTTGACCACGTCGACCCCCAACGGAGACAGCAGGTTCCCCACATAGGGTCCGGCCCAGGCCACGGTCATCTCGATCAACTTCAGGCCGTCGAGCGGCTCGAGGTCGAGTGGTGGCGCAGGCCGGGACGGTGATGGGTCGGCGGCGGTGGCAGCCACCGACTGTGCCGGAACCGGCAGCCCGGGCCCCCGCCACACCGACCCGATGGCCCGGATCGGACCGTCCGGGGTTTGCACGGGTTGCAGGAACGCCCGCTCGGTCAGGTGGGGGTCATCCAGGGCGTCGGTCGGGGTCAGTACCATGCCGACCGCCCATGGTGTGTCGAGGGCGTACTGGAAGATCTCCCGCTTCGTCCGATCGGCGTACCAGGGGCGGATGATGTCCCACAGCTCCTCGATGTGGGCCACCCGGCCCTGGCGGCTGGCGTAGTCGGCATTGTCGACCAGATCCGGCCTGCCGTAGAACAGGCACTGCATCTCCCAGTCGACGGCACGGATCGACCCCGGGGTCACGAAGCCGTCTGCGCAGGGGATGGCGCCGGAGGGAAAGGCGCTCGGTGGGTGGGGGCCGACCGGTTCCCGAGGTCGCTCACAGTGCAGGGCATCGGCGTAAGCCAACTCGACACTGCCGAGGAATGCGGCCAGCCATGAGATCTCCAGGTGACGGGCCTCTGTTCTGAGCAGCGACATGGCCCCCACCGCCGCAGCGGCACCCGCCATGTACTGGGCCGGCCATCCCGGGAGCCGAAGCGGTGCAGCGCCGGGGTCCCGGTTGAAGCCGATGAAGCCCGACTGGGCCTGGACCAGCAGCTCGTCGGCGATGCCGCCCGAACGCGGCGCGTCCACCCCCCAGGCCGTGACCGAAACGTACTTGGCCCGGCCGTCCCGGTAGTCGTCATAGGTCGTGTCGAATTGGGCACCAACCCGATCGTCGATCACAACATGAGCCCACGCCGGGTCGACCTCGGCGACGTTCTGTTTCCCCGCGTTCAGGTGCTGGTAGAGGGGGCTGGTGCCCTGCAAGGGTTGGTCGTCCACGGGCTGGCGACGGGCCGGATCACCGCCGGCGGGTTCGATCTTGGCCACCGTCGCCCCCAGCATCGCCAGGAGCCGGCCGGCGTATGGCCCGGCGATACCGCTGGCCGTTTCGAGAACTCGTAGTCCGTTGAGCGGTGGTTCCGACATGCCATGACCGTAGTGGGCGGGTCTCCGAACCTCGTAGTGGAGGCTTCCACTACGTTTGTGCGATGCCACGAATGTCGCAGGAAGACCAGGAAGAGTTCATGGCCCAGCCCCACGTCGGTGTGATCGCCACACTACGACGGGACGGCCGGCCATACACGGTGCCGGTCTGGCATCTGTGGGACGGCACCCATGTGTGGATCACCGGGACGACCTCGAGGATCTGGTGTCGGCAGCTGATGCATGACGGCCGGGTCTCACTCTGTGTCGAAGCGCTGCAGCCGGTGGCCGGACACATCGGGATCGACGGTACGGCCGAGGTGTTGCAGACCGATGGGTTCGACATCTGGCCGATGAGTCGGCGCCTGGCCGAGAAGTACGTCGGCCGGGGCGATCCGGCCAACGACGCTGCGGTGGAGGCGTTCTTCTCCAATATGCAGACCGAACCCCGGCTGTTGATCCGCATCACGCCCGAGGTGTGGCGGGCCATCGACATGCGGGTCTATGAAGGTAAACGGGCCGACCGTCGCCACCAGGCCCGCCGCCGGGGCGAGATGGAGGGCTGACCCGGCGCCGGGCTCGCCACGATCGCTCCCCCATCAGCGCCGGCGGCCCAACGCGGTCAGGCGGTCTGGCGGTCAGGCGGTCAGGCGGACCGTGTTGCCCTCCCGGCCTTGGGGGACACGATCCTCGTCCAGTCGCCACGGCACCGGACGTTCACCTTTGACCGTGATCCGACGACCCTTGCGCTGGTTGGGCCAGTAGTCCCACATGGCGTGGTGCAGTACCGCCCGGTTGTCCCACACCGCAATGGCATTCGGGCTCCACCGGAACCGGCACTGGAAGTCCGGCCGCTCCACATGATGGAACAGGAAGTCGAGCAGGGCCTTCGCCTCCTCCTTGGGGAGGTCGTTGATCGATTCGGTGAACTCACGATTCACGTACAGCGCCGGCCGGCCGCTGTCAACGTGGCGGCGCACGACCGGGTGATCGGCCTCGGGCCAGGCGGCGCCGGCCTCGGTGATGGCCACCTTGAACAGTCTCCTGTACGACTCCTCGCCGGAGTGGCGGGCGGTCAGCCCGTCGAGCATCCGTTTCATGCGATCCGACAGCGCATCGTAGGCGGCGTACATCGAGGCGAAGAGGGTGTCGCCGCCGACCGGAGGAATCAGATGGAGTTGGAGGATCGACGCATGTGGCGGCTCCGAGTCGCAGGAGACGTCGGAGTGCCAGCGGTTGCCGGCCGCCACCGTGCTGTCGGCCGTCGTGTGGATACCCAGCATGCCGGGTCGACCACCGCCGTTGCGATCCGACAGCCGCTCGAAGGGGTGGACGTGGATCTGGCCGAACCGTTCGGCGAACGCGAAGTGCTGTTCAGCTGTGAGCTCCGGTTGATCACGGAAGAACACCACGGCGTGCTCGGTGAACGCCTCGAAGATCTCGGCGAACTGACGATCGTCGAGGTCGGTCAGATCGGCGCCGGCGATCTCGGCGCCAAGCGTCGGGGTCAGAGGGGTGACGGCCAGTACCATGCTCGGGCTCCGTTCCGCAGCGCTCCCGGCGATCGCCGCTGGACCAAGCATCGCATCGTCCCCGTCGGCGTTGCCACTTCCCTTCGATGCCGGCGCCGGCCGCTGCGGAGCCAACGTCGTTTTGCCCGCCGTCGGCCGGTGTCACAGACTGGGGCCGCCCCTGAGGAGACCGCCCGGGACGACCGCCGCCGGTGGGATCGCCGGGCATCGGAGAGGAACCCCATCATGGACTACAGCCAGATCGAGGTCGAGGACCGAGGGCTGGTTCGCCTCATCACCCTGAACCGGCCCGAACGGCTGAACGCCTGGACACGCCGGATGAGCCACGAGATGATCCACGCCATCGAGGAGGGTAATGCCGACGATGGCATCGGGGCGTTCGTCTTCACCGGCTCGGGTCGGGGCTTCTGCGCCGGAGCCGACATCGGCGCCGAGTTCGCCAGCGGCTCGTCGGCCGACGATCTCGACCGCCGCACCGAGCAGGCGGACCCGCAGCCGTCGAAACCTCGGCGCAACCCCGACTGGGTGGCACTGGTGCGGGACTCGAAGCCGATGGTGGCCGCGGTCAACGGTCCGGCCATCGGGGTCGGGCTCACGATGATCCTGCCGATGGACTACCTGGTGGCCGGTCACTCGGCCCGGCTGTCAGCCCGGTTCGTTCGCATGGGTGTGGTGCCGGAGCTGGCGTCGAGCCACTTCCTGGTCCAGCGGTGCGGCTGGGGAGCAGCCGGCGACCTGGCCCTTTCGGGTCGGATCGCCTCGGCGGACGAGGCCCTCTCGATCGGCCTGGTCGACAAGGTCACCGACGACGACGATCTCATCGCCGTGGCCACCGAACATGCGCTGAGCTACGCCCGGAACGGACCGCAGGCGCTGCGGATGATCAAACAACTCCTGACCGAGAACGGCTCGGACAGCGATCTGGTCGCAGTTCAGAACCGAGAGCTGGCCCTGCTCCGGCAGGCCATGACCTCGGCGGAGCACCACGAGGCCGTCGCCGCATTCATGGAGAAACGGGAGCCGAACTTCCGCTGACCGGGCCCCCGGACCCCGGACAGCGCCGGGCGAGGTGGCGGTTCCCGGGCTGTCAGGCCGGCGATCCGTGGCGGCCGGCGCCCTCGGCGAAACGACGGGCGCCCTCCAGGGTCTCCCCCGATCGAACGGTGGTCAGCCCCAGCTTGGCCTCTCGAGCCAGGGCGTCGTCCAGCGGCCGGCCCCACTGCTCGTAGCTCGACCGTCGATCCGATCGAAGGCACAGCTGCGGGAGCACGGCCAGTTCCCTGGCCAACTCGACGGCTGCGATCAGCGCCAGCCCCGGTTCGACCAACCGGTTGGCCAGTCCCATGGCAGCCGCTTCGTCGCCGACCACGCCCCGCCCGGTGAGGATCATGTCGAGGGCATGGGAGTGGCCGATGAGCCGGGGCAGGCGGATCGTTCCCCCGTCGACGAGCGGGACACCCCACCGTCGGCAGTAGACGCCGAAGGTGGCGTCCCTGGCCGCCACCCGGAGGTCACACCACAGCGCCAGCTCCAGACCACCGGCGACCGCAAACCCCTCGACTGCGGCGATCACCGGTTTGTCGAGCAGCATCCTGGTCACGCCAAGGGGACCGTCCCGTTCCATGTCGGCATCGATCCGGTTGCCGGTCCCCTCGGCGATGGCCTTGAGGTCGGCGCCGGCGCAGAAAACGCCCCCGGCGCCGGTCAGCACCGCCACCCGGAGCCCGTCATCGGCCTCGAACTCCCGGAACACCGTGGCCAGTCGGTCGGCGGTCGGCCCGTCGATCGCATTTCGGCGATCCGGCCGATCGATGGTGACCACCAGGATGTTGTCGTCCTCGAGCCGGGTGTGCACGGTCATGGCGGGATGCTCCTGTTCCGCAACGATCCGGATCGCCGGGTGCTCCGCCGCCGGCCGTCATCGTCGTCGAGCCTAGTGGATCACCGATGCACATCGATGAGCAAACGGGCACTGGTCATCGGGGGGACCGGACCGACAGGTCCGTTCGTGGTCAACGGCCTGATCGAGCGGGGATACGCCGTCACGATCCTCCACACCGGCCGTCACGAGACCGATGAGCTACCGGCCGAGGTCAGCCATATCCACACCGACCCGTTCGACGCCGACGCCACCATCGCCGCCCTTGGAGACCGCAGCCATGAGATCGGTGTGGTGATGTACGGGCGGCTGCGGACCCTGGCCCCGGCGCTGGTCGGCCGGGTCGGCCGGTTGATCACGATCGGCGGCGTCGGGGCGGTGCGGGGCTGGGTCGAGCCGGATGATCTGTTCCCCTCCGGCATGACCGTGCCCACGCCGGTGGACGCTCCCTTGGCCGGCGCCGACGAGCCGATCGGCAAGATCCGCCGCATCGTTGCCACCGAGCAGGTGGTGTTCGAGCACCATCCATCGGCGGTTCACCTTCGCTACCCGATCCTCTACGGCCCTCGACAGCTGATTCCCCGAGAATGGCCGATGGTTCGCCGGGCCCTCGATCGTCGGCCATTCTTCATCGTGGCCGACGGTGGCCTGACCCTGAAGTCGGCAGCCTATGTGGAGAACGCGGCCCATGCGGTGCTGTGTGCGATCGACCATCCCGAGGCTGGTGCGGGGCGGTGCTTCAACGTGGCCGACGAGCGGGGGCTGACCATCCGGCAAATGGCCGAGGTCGTGGCGGACGAACTGGGCCACCGATTCGAGTTCGTCTCGCTGCCGAACGAGTTGGCGGTTGCCGCTCGACCGGTGATCATGCATCACTCGACAGCCCACCGGGTGGTCAACATCCGGCCGTTGCAGGAGCTCCTCGGCTACCGCGACCTGGTGGCGCCGGAGGAGGGCCTGCGGCGTACGGTTCGTTGGCTGGCCGAACATCCGCCGTCGCCTGCGGCTCGTACCAGGCTCGAGGATCCGTTCGACTACCCCGCCGAGGACGAGCTGGTCCGCCGCTGGCGGGCCACCATCGCAGGTTTCGAGCCGCCGCAGTTCGAGGTGGAGCCGGGATTCGGCGCGGCGTACTACGGTCGCTCATCCAATCCGGCAACCGGAACGAACCGGGTCGAACCGCTCTGAGCCCCTCCGCCAGACCGACCGGTCGGCGTGAGCCGGCCGATGGCCCGTCGCCGGTGGCACCGGCCGGCGATGCGGGCAGACTACGGCCATGACCAACCCGAGTGCCCAGGCCGGAGATCGCCAGGGCTCCGGTCGGTTCGAGCACTACCGCGACCCGGTCGACGGAACCCGGTGGCGGGTCGACGTCGGGTTCATCGACTCCAACTGGCGGTGCCTCTGGGGCGATGGCTGCGCGGGCATCCTCGACCGACGCACCGCCGAGCTGGAGCAGGGCTGCTGCTCGGTTGGGGCCCACCTCATCGACGATGAGGAGGCCGGTCTGATCGCCGCCCTCGGCCTGAGCCTCGACCCGGCACGGTTCCAACAGCACGCCGCGGCCGCCGACTCCGGCGTGCTGGTCGACGGTCCCCAACCGGCGACCAGGGTGGTCGACGGCGCCTGCATCTTCTTCAACAAGCCCGGCTTCGATGGGGGCGTTGGCTGTGCGCTGCATCTGGCGGCGGTCGACGAGGGTGATTCGCCGATGGACTGGAAACCGTCGATCTGCTGGCAGGCGCCGCTGAAGGTCGACGACCATGGCGACGGCTCGAAGACGCTGCGACCCTGGGGTCGCCACGACTGGGGAACCGACGAGCCGCTGGCCTGGTGCTGCACCGAAGCCAACGATGAGCCGGGCCAGGAGCCCACCGCCTTCGACGGCGACCGCCGGGTCGCCGATTCGATGCACGACGAGCTGGCGGGCCTGGTCGGACCGGAGATCGCCGTCATGCTGCAACAGCGGGCCGACCCCTCCCACCGCCCCGCCGATGCCGACCGGACGGGCGAGCGCCAAGGGAACGGCCCGAGCTGAACGATCTTCGCCGACGGCGATGCTAGATGACGGCCGCCATGGCATCGGTTGCGATCTTCGACATGAACGAGACGACGTTGGATCTGGCACCGGTCCGGGCGACGGTCGACGAGGTGCTCGGCCGGGCCGGCGGCTTCGGGTCCTGCTTCGGTCGTCTGCTGCAGACCTCTCTGGCGGTGACCGCCACCGGTGACTATGAGGACTTCACCGCGGTGGCCGACTTCGGGGCGTTGGC
The DNA here is from genome assembly GCA_947259095.1 of uncultured Acidimicrobiaceae bacterium. Classification (GTDB taxonomy): domain Bacteria; phylum Actinomycetota; class Acidimicrobiia; order Acidimicrobiales; family SZUA-35; genus JAHELU01. The sequence continues at coordinate 48,217 of CAMYLA010000052.1, forward strand.
GGCCGCTCTCGGCCCGGCCCGCTGAGCGCCGGCGGGCCGCTCAGGGGGTGGCGGCGGCGGCCAGCAGATCGTGGATGATCGTGGTGGTCGGCGTCTGGACACCGTGCTCGACACCCTTGCGCAACACCGCACCGTGGATGGCGTCGTGCTCGGTCGGGCGCCCCGCCTCCCGATCCTGCAGCATTGATGTCCGACCGCCGACCCCTTTCGCCATCCCGGCCAGGAGGTGGGGGATGCCGTCCATGTCGAGATCGGCGCCGTCGAGCCGGCCGATCGTCCAGCATTCGGTCAGCAGTTGCTCGGCGATGGCGGTGATGCCCGGTTCGGCGATGACCTCCATCGGCTTGCCGGTCAGCGCGGTCAAACCGTTGGCAACCGAGTTGAGACCAAGCTTGACCCAGGCCGATGTGGAGACGGTCGGCGAGGGATCGATCTGCAATGGTGTTGCCTCACACAACTCGCGAATCCGGACCCCAGCCGGATCGTCGGCCACGATGAGCCTCGACCGGCTGGTGTGGCGGATGTGGCCCGGCGCCAGCAACTCGGCGCCGCAGTAGACCACGGCGGGCACGACCGTCGCCCCGTTGACGTACGGTTCCAGCCGTTCCCGGCCCTCGATCCCGTTCTGCATCACAACCACCAGGGTCTCGGGCCCGCACAACGGCTCGAACCAGTGGGAGGCACCCTCGGTGTGGTGGGACTTGACCCCGACGAACACCGCATCGGCCGGGCCGTCCCATGGCAGCTGCTCGACCTCGGTGATCGCATTGGCCGGACCCCGGAACGGGATCTCGACCGAGTCGATGCGGTACTCGTCGAACGGGCGGCGGACACAGGCCACCACGTCGTGAACCGCGGAGAGGTGGGCGGCGAAGACCCCGCCGACCGAACCGGCACCGACAACGGCAACTCGTTTTGCTTCCATGGCCTCAGTCTGCCAGTGCGGCGTCCGTTCACTACCGACCGCATCGGGGTATCGCTCGGCCGCCGACCTCCGCCCGGGCCCGGCGCATCCCGGGGCGCGGGGCCACATCGCCTGTTCCGGCCGGGGCCGGCTCAGGCCGCCGCGGCCGCAGTGCGGGAAGCGGCCAGAATCCGATGGTAGAACTGGCGTTGGGCGTGGCTGCCGCCCAGCTTCCAGATGTCGTCATCCACCGGGTCCAGCTCGGTCACCGCATCCGACCACCGTCCCTGGCCGTAGGCCAGCAGACCCTCGGCGGTGGCGAGACCGACCGATCGGAGCACCGCCGCCGCGCTGTCGTCCCGACCGGACCAGTCGGCCATCGAGTCGATGTAGGTCCGGGCCCGCTCGGCCTCACCGGCCCGGGCCATGGCCAGCACGAAGTGGGTGTCGTTGAACGGGTGGGAGTGCTGGCCGAGCCGGCGGGACACCGGCTCCGCCAGGTTGGTCCACCGGTCGCCCACATCCACCCCGGTGATCTCCAACCGGGCCAGGAGCGACACTGCGTTCGACAGGTCGAGACCCTCCTCGCTGGCCGCCGGATAGACCCGGCGATCGTACAGGTCGAGTGCTTCGTCGGCCCGGCCGAGGCTCCACAGCTGCAACGCCTGGTGCCACCACAGGTGTCCGGAAAAACCGCCCCCCGCTTCCAGCACCGGGTCCCGCCCGGCCAACCAGTCCGCCCCCTCCTCCCGCCTGGCTTCCATCTCCAGCACATGGGAAACGGCATGGATGGCCCACAGGTCGGTCTCGTCCTGTTCCACCCCCTGACGCCCGATCCGTTCCGCTTCGTCGTAGCGGCCGAGCTCCTCGAGCGCAAACGACTCCATGCCGTCGAGATAGGAGGTCAACGGCATGTCGTCTGTCCAGTGGGGCCGGGCGGCCGTGATCGAGTCGAGCATGTCGTCCACCCGCCCCGCGTTGAACAGCAGCAAGTACCGGGCCCGAAGGGCAAGGGCGTCGGTCGGGTGGTCGGCCAGGACGGTGGCGAAGGTGTCCATCGTGGTCTCGAGATCGCCTCGAGCCCAGGACCAGGAGGCGTCGACATGACCCCGCTCCCGATCGGTGAGATCGCCGGCCTCGGCCCGGGCCTGCTCGGTCAGGTCGATCGCCGTGGCGGTCAGGTCGGGCCGATGGGCCTGGGTCAGGAACTGGGCCAGCACCGTTCTGGCGAACGGGCCGCCCCGACCCAACCCGGTGAAGTGCCGGTCGATCTTCGGAGCCATGGTCACGTAGTCGGCTGCCGCTTGGCCGATCAGGGCCGCTTCGTCGGCCTCCGCGGTGAGCGGGCAGCCCCACAGGTCCATTGTCGTCATCGGCCGACCTCCCGGTCACCATCGGCGGTGGGCCGTTTCGGCTCCACCGGTTGTCTGTTCCCTCCCGACGATGTTTCCACATCGCCGGACCGCCGGGCCATTGACACGGACCGCGGGCCGGCGCTGGTGGACGATCGTCGGCCGTCGGTCCACCGACCGAGCTCGGCCGTTTGGGCCCGGGGATCCGGGCCGCGTAGTGTTGGGAGGAAACTCACCGCCCGGGGGAACAGCCATGTACGACGTCATCATCCGCAACGGTTCGGTCATCGACGGTACCGGCGCCGAACAACGGGCCGCCGATGTGGGCATCAAGGACGGGAAGGTGGTGACGGTCGGCCGGATCGACCAGCACGCAGACGAGACCGCGGCGCAGACCATCGACGCCACCGGCAAGCTGGTGACCCCCGGCTTCATCGACATCCACACCCACTATGACGCCCAGGCCCACTGGGACACCACCCTCAGCCCGTCACCCCTCCACGGCATCACCACGGTCATCGCCGGCAACTGCGGCTTCACCATCGCCCCGCTCGAGGCGCAGCACGGCGACTATCTGATGCGCATGTTGAGCCGGGTCGAAGGGATGCCGCTGGAGTCGCTCCAGGCCGGCGTGCCGTGGAACTGGAACAGCTTCGGTGAGTGGCTCGACCAGCTCGACGGCACACTCTCCATCAACACCGGGTTCATGGTCGGTCACAGCGCCATCCGCCGGCTTGTCATGGGCGAGCGATCGATCGGCAACCACGCCACCCCCGAGGAACTGCAGGCCATGAAGGACCTACTGCGGACCTCGATCGCCGAGGGTGGGCTCGGGTTCTCATCGTCGTGGGCCACCACCCACAACGACCCAAACGGCCAGCCCGTTCCCTCCCGGCACGCCTCTGAGGAGGAGATGGTCGCCCTGTCCGGCGTCTGCTCGGAGTTCGACGGCACCTCGCTGGAGTTCATCCCCGCCGTGGGACGGTTCTCCGATGAGGCCACCGACCTGATCGCCAGGATGTCGGCCGCGGCCAACCGGCCGCTCAACTGGAACCTGATCGCCGTTTCGACCTCCCCGAAACAAATTGCGGTGATGGAGAACAACCTCGCCGCCAGCGACTACGCCGCCGAACGGGGCGCCAAGATCATCGCCCTGACCGTACCCTGCGCCATCCAGACCAGGCTGTCGTTCCAGAGCGGCTTCGTGCTCGACGCCCTCAACGGCTGGCGGGAGCCGATGGCGTTGCCGGACGACGAGAAGATGGCCATGCTGGCCGACCCGGAGCAGCGCCGACAACTGAACGAGTTGGCCCAGGGACCGAGTCCGTTGCGAGGGGTCGCCAAGTGGCAGCACCTGACCGTCGGCGAGATTTTCTCGGAGGAGAACGGCCAGTATCAGGGCCGGACGATCGGCGAGATCGCCGAGGAGGAGGGCCGGGAACCGTTCGACGTGGTGTGCGACATCACCCTGGCCGACGAGCTGGCGACCGGCCTCTACTCACCACTGCGGGGTGACGACGACGAGACCTGGGCCATGCGCCGCGATGTGTGGCGGGATGAGCGGACGATGGTCGGCGGCACCGACGCCGGAGCCCACCTCGACCTGCTGGCGACGTTCAACGCCACCACCGCCATGCTGCAGAACGCCTGCGCCGAGCGGGATCTGCTGAGCTGGGAGGAGGCGGTGAACATGATCACCGATGCCCCGGCCCGCATGTACGGGATTGCCAATCGCGGCCGACTGGAGGAGGGCTACTTCGCAGACGTGAACGTGATCGATCCCGACAGGATCTCGCTTCGGCCAAACGAGATTCGCCACGACCTCCCCGGCGGGGCCTGGCGACTCTACGGCACCGCAAACGGCTATGACCACGTGCTGTGCAACGGTGCCGAGATCGTACGCGACGGCGAGTTCACAGAGGCCAGACCGGGCCGGATGATCCGAAGCGGCTCGGAAACCACCGGCACCGGGATCTCGTAGCGACCCGGTTTGATCGACCGGCCGGCGACCATCGGCCGATTCGAGTCGGCTGTATCGGTCGGACCGGTTGCCACTACTGTCGGAACCATGCCGATCAAGGTCATCGGGATGATCGGTGTCGCTGCCCCGCCGGACGACGCCACCGTGCACATCATCGACGGCGGGGTGTCGCCGGAGTATCTGGTGGACTTCAGCCGAGCCCACGACCGGGCCGGGTTCGACCTGGTGCTCGTCGGTTACACCTCGACGTCGGCCGACGGCTGGGCGGTGGCCACCCACGCCGCAGCCAACACCGAATCGGTCGGCTACCTGATCGCCCACCGGCCCGGTTTCGTCGCTCCGACCCTGGCCGCCCGCAAGGCCGCAACCTTCGACCAATTGTCGCAGGGCCGCTTCGCCATCCACATCATCGCCGGGGCGAGCGACCGGGACCAGCGGCGCGACGGCGACTACCTCGACAAGGCCGATCGCTACGCCAGGGCCGGCGAGTACCTGGACGTGATGCGGCGGACCTGGACCGCCGAGGAGCCGTTCGACCACCACGGCCGGTTCTACCGGATGGACGACGTCCGCTCCGACGTTCGGCCATACCAGCAGCCGGCGCCGCCGGTGTTCTTCGGCGGCTCCTCGGCCGAGGCCCTGGAGATGGGGGCCGAGCACTGCGACGTCTACGCCGTGTTCGGCGAACCGCTGGCCGCCACCGCGGAGCGTTTCGACGACTTCCGGTCACGGGCCGCGGCCTTCGGCCGGCGGCCGAGCTTCTCCATCAGCTTCCGGCCGATCCTCGGCCAGACCGAGGGTGAGGCATGGGATCGGGCCCATCGCATCCTGGCCGCCATCGAGGGCGACGACAGCCGCCGGGCCACCCGACTGAGCGGCGATGGCGCGCCCCGGGCCCATGATCACAGCGGAGAGCGGATGCTGGCCCACGCTGCTGCGGCCGACGTCCACGACGAACGTCTGTGGCTCAAGGTGGCCGAGGCGACCGGGGCCCCCGGCAACACCTCGTGCCTTGTTGGGACGGCCGAACAGGTGGCCGATGCACTGCTCAAATACTACGAACTCGGCGACCTGGACTACGTCCTGCTTCGGGGTTTCGACCCGCTGAACGATGCCATCGAGTTCGGGCGGGAGCTGATCCCCAAGCTGAAGGCAGGCGCCCTCGACATCGACCGGTCCCGTGCCGATGCCGGGGTATCGGTCGGTAGCAGGATCCTCCGATGATCACCGACGACGGCTCCGGCAAAAGGCTCGGGGTGCGATGGGGCCTGGCCGGCGGGGTGAGGCTGCGGACGGTCGACGAGGTCCGGCAGGCGGCCCGGTGGGCGGCGCAGGCCGGCTTCGACAGTTTCTGGGTTTCGCAGTCGAACGCGGTCGATCCGACGGTGGCCTTGGCGGCGGTGGCGGCCGACATCACCGATCTCGGCGAGGTCGGCACCTCCGTGGTGCCGCTGTACGGGCGGCACCCGCTCGGCCTGGCCCAGATGGTTCGCACCGCCCAGTCGGCCCTCGGGGGCCGCCTGACCCTCGGTATCGGCCCGTCCCATCGGGAGCCGGTCGAGCACGGTCTCGGCCTTTCCTGGGACCGGCCCCTCGGCTACACCCGGGAGTTCCTCGACGGCCTCCAGCCGCTGCTCGCCGGCCAGGCTGCCTCAGCCGAAGGCCGGCAACTGACCACCAGGGCCGAGTTGAACATCGACGCCCCGGAGACACCGATCCTGCTCGCCGCTCTCGGACCGAACATGCTGCGTTTGGCCGGGGAGCGAACGGCCGGCACCACGGTTGGCCAATGCGGGCCCAGGACGATTGCCGGCCACATCGCCCCGCTGGTCGACCAGGCCGCGGCCGACGCCGGGCGACCCCGACCCCGGATCATGGCGCTGATCCGGCTCTGCGTCACCGATGATCATGCCGGCGCCTACGCGTTGGCCCGAGAAGTCGGAGCCGGATACGCCAGGATGCCGTCCTACGCCAGGATGTTGGCCAGGGAAGGGGTCGAGGACCCGGCCGACCTCCACCTCATCGGCTCGCCGGAGCAGGTGCTGGACGGTCTCGGCCGCTATGCCGAGGCGGGGGTCACCGATTTCAGGTTGGAGGTGTCCGCCCATTCGGATGCGGCCCGGGAATCGAGCCGTGCGACGCTGGTCGAGTTCCTGAGCTGATCTCCCACAGGGATCGGCTGTCGACATCGACGACGGTGAGATCACGCGGTCAGTGCCCCGGGAGCCGCTGTCTCTCGTCGCTCGTCGGAAGGCGTCAATCGACCCCGTGCATGGAGGACCGACAACGTCGGCGGACGGTTCGATGCCTGCCGGGCGTCGTTGGCCGGCACCACTCGCTTGGTCTCGTCAGCGGCCCCGCGGGCCGGGAACGGTCGGATACCGTTCTGATGGTGGACCTGAGCGCGCTGCTGCTCGATCTCGGCTCGGTGCTGGTACGGGTGGACATCGACGATATCGACGACCTGGCTCGGCGGGTGGGTCAGGACCGGGGAGTGCTGCTCGAGGTGCTCGTCGGCGACTACGGCACCGACGGCGACCACCCGTTCCATCGAGCCGAGCGTGGCGAGCTGACGCTTTCCGAGGCGCTCGAGCTGATCGAACCCGATGCCAACGCAAGGGGGTTCTCGCTCGATGCGATCGTGCCGATGCTGCTCGAACCACACATCGAGGTCAACGAGCCGCTGGTCGCCGAGGTGCGGCGGGTCCGGGCCGCCGGCGTGCGGACCGGGATGATCACGAACTCGGTGATTGAATGGATCGACCGGGTCGACGAGGCGCTCCCCTACGACGAGCTGTTCGACGTGGTCATCGATTCGTGCCGGGTCGGATTGCGCAAGCCCGACCCCCGCATCTTCCGCCTCGCCCTCGACCGGCTCGGCGTCGACCCCGATCGTGTCCTGTTCGTCGATGACCAACCCGGCAACGTCGCCGCGGCCACCGACCTCGGGATGGGCACGATCGAGGCAACCGACTTCGATGAGATCGCCGCAGAGGTGCGACGCATCGCCGCCGACTGAAGCGTCGGCCGGCCGCTCGAGGGGCCGCATGGCCGCTATCGTGTTACCGCACTGTTACGATTACGATTCGTCTGTTGCCCTCCGTCCGGAACCCGAGGTTCTGGCACGACCCGATCCGAGGATTCATGACCGCCTCGACATCCTCCAGCACCGGAATCTCGATACACGAGGAACCGGAGGTGGCCGGCCTTGAACCGGCGGAGCGGCCCGCCCCCGGTCGACCCATCGGCTCCCACCTTCGCCGCACCTGGCCCTGGGCGGCGGCGATGGCGCTGCTCACCCTGGTCGTGGCCGCCGGCGCCGTCTACTACGTGACCAGCCCGGTCAACGTGGACCTCTCGATCGACGGAGAGACCACGTCGATCGACACCCGGGCCGACTCGGTCGCCGACCTGCTGGTCGACCTGAGCGTCACCGTCGCCAACGCCGACCTAGTCGACCCACCCCTCGATGCCGGGCTGGCCGAGGGCGACACGATCGTGGTGCGCTACGCTCGGCCGCTCACCCTCGTCATCGATGACTCCGAGACCGTTCATACCACGACGATGCTCACCGTTGGGGACGCCCTCGAGGCAGTCGACGCCCCGATCGCTCACCGAGGCACTGCCCCGGGCCGGGACAACGGTCGAGATCATCACACCGAAATCGATCACCCTGGATGTCGGCGGCGAGGCTCTGGACGTCACCGGCACCGCCAAATCGGTGGGGGACGTACTGGAGCAGGAGAACATCGTGCTCGCCGAGACCGACGAGCTCACCCCCTCGGCCGACACCACCGTCACCGACGCCATGACGATCATCGTCACCCGGATCCGCGTCGAGAACGAGATCCGAGCCGAGTCCATCGCCCATGACACCGTCGAACGAAACGACCCGGATCTGACCGTCGGAACCCGCAAGGTCGTGACCGAAGGGGTTGCCGGAGCGCAGGACGTCACCTACGAGGTCATTTACACGAACGACGAGATCACCTCGGAGCAGGTGCTTTCGACCGCGGTGACCGAGGAGGCGGTGACGGAGGTCATCGCAGTGGGCACCAAGCCAGCCCCACAGACCGTCGATCCAGGCGTCTCGGCCGGTGGTGGGGCCTCCGGTCTGAACTGGGCGGCTCTCGCCCGGTGCGAGTCCAGCGGTAACGCCAGGGCCGTGAACCCGGCCGGCTACTACGGCCTATACCAGTTCAGCCTTGCCACCTGGGCATCGGTCGGCGGGACCGGCAATCCGGTCGATGCCACGCCCGCCGAGCAGACGAACCGGGCCCAGATTCTCTACAACAGGTCGGGCGCCGGACAGTGGCCGCACTGCGGCCCCCGTCTGTTCGGGTAGCCGCAACGGGCGGGCCGTACCCCCCTCGCCAATCCCGATCCGGAACCCGCCGAGCCGTGCGATGCTCAGTGGTCGCGGCCGAGACGGCACTCCTGGGCAGCGAACGGGGATCCAGACCGGCGGCCCCGCCCCCGAGATCTACCGGACGGCGCCGGTGACGACCGCCATGATGTGGCGCCGGGCCGCTTCCGGATCGACATCGGTGGCGATCCGGATGTTGGCCTCGCCGTCGACCTCTGTGACAGTGGCGCCGTCGTCGACCTCGATTCGACAATCCCGGTAGCTGCACAGCCCCGGCTCCACCAGGACGGCGGTCGTCAGCGGGTCGTGGAGAGCGACGATCGGTTCGTCGATGCCGAACCGATCTCGCTGTGTAGCCAGCCACCGATGACAGAGCACAGCCAGCACCGCACTCAGCGGATCACCGTCGGCCAGCCGTTCCAGGTCCTCGTCGACGAGCCGGGTCCTGAACGTCACTTCGGCCGGGATCACGGTCGGTGGCGGACCGCCGTCGCGGTCGGTGGCGGCCAGCACCCGCTGCACCGCCAGCGGGTCGCAGTGCCAGTTCCACTCGTTGATCTCACCGGACATCCCGGGCAGGAGGACCTCCTGGAGCTTCCCGCCCATGACGGCCACCGGTGGGAGCGCAATACCGGCGGCGGCGAGCGCCCCGAGGTTCGTCAACGGCCCGATCGCCACCAGTACGTCGGGCTCGGCTTCGGCCAGCGCCCCGGCCAGGTCTTCGATGCGGTCCCGGGCGCCGGTCTCCTCCCGGACCCGGAGGACAGGTTCGGGTTCGTCGAGCAGGCCGAGGCCCTCGTGGCCGAACATGATGCCGTGGCGCCGCTCGGCCATCGGCACCCCCATGCCGATCATCACAGGGATCGACGCGGTGCTGTGATCGCCGGCGGTGGACTGGTCGGCCAGCGCCAACAGCCGCCCGACGATCTCGGCTCGCAGGGCGACGTCGCCGAAGACGGTCGAGATGCCGACCAGGTCGATGTCGGGGTGGCGGAGGACGTAGGCCAGGGCGAGGGCATCGTCGACGTCGGTTCCGATGTCGGTATCGAGCCAGATCCGCACCATCCGGACTGTACCGCACCGCAGGGAACCCGTTCCCACTATCGCCGGGCCGGTGATCGCCACCTTTCTCGGCCGCGGCGGTTGCATTAGATTCGCAACATGGCCGCGCTGGAAGCCGAAACCGTCGAGCGTTTCGACACCGACGGGTATGTGGTCACACCCGGCCTGCTCCCCGTCGGCGAGATGGAGCGATACGGACGAGCCATCGATCGGGCGGTCACCAAACGCATCGCCGGCGATGGCCGGACCGTCGACGAGAAGAGCGGCTACGAGCAGTCGTTCATTCAGTGCATGCGGCTGTGGGAGACCGACCCGGAAGTCGCTCCACTGACCTTCGATCGACGGTTGGCCGAGGCGGCGGCCCAACTGTTGAGAGTGGACCGGGTCCGACTGTGGCAGGATCAGGCGTTGTACAAGGAGCCTGGCGGCCGGATCACCGATCCCCATCAGGACGCAACCTTCTGGCCGATAGGCGATACGCCGCTGATCTCCGCCTGGATCCCGCTCGACGGCTCGACCATCGACGGCGGGGCGATGGGGTACGTGCCGGGATCCCACCGGCTGGGCCACCTACGGACCGTGAACCTGCTCGAAACGTCCGACGCCTACGAGATTCTCGCCGACCCAGCCCTCGAAGGGCGTCTTCCGGTCTATGTCGAAGCGCCAAAGGGGACAGTGGTGTGGCACCACGGCCTGACCGTCCACGCCGCAAAGGCCAACCGGACCCCGGCCACCCGCCGGGCCTTCACCATCGTCTACATCGCCGATGGGCATCGCCGGGCCAAACCGTGGCCCAGTTTTCCCCTCGATCGAGCCGGCGTCGGGGTTGGAGAGCCGATGGAAGGTGAGGGCCTGCCGCTGCTCTGGCCCCGGGCCGACGACACGATCCCGGCGCCGCCACCGATCATCGGGGAGCCGACCGGGCCGCAGGTCAAGACCGAGCCGGCCCGACCGTGACCGCAACCCAGCCCTCCGGCGGGCCACAGCCATCCAGCTCCCCCGGTGCGGATCCGACAGGAGCGGGGCGCCCCAACGTCGTGGTGCTCTTCCCCGACCAGCTGCGGGCGTCGTCCCTCCCGCTCTACGGCGAACGCAACATCGAGACCCCGAACATCGATCGACTGGCAGCCGAGGGCGTCAGGCTCACCAACGCCATCTCGAACTGCCCGGTCTGCACCCCGGCCAGGGCGATGCTGGTCACCGGTCGCCATCCCCAGACCACCGGCCATCTGATCCGGACTGGGTGCCGGAGGGCCGGGATCGCCTCGGTTTCCAGTATTGGCGGGCCTACAACCAGCACATGGTCTATTTCGACGGCTTCGTCCAGAAGGGCGACTGGAACTGCGAGCGGTGGACCGGCTACGAAACCGACGGTCTGTTGGACTACGCCTTCGAATTCATCGACGAGCCGACCGACGATCCCTTCCTGTTGTTCGTCTCGCCCCATCCGCCGCACTACACACCGTTCGAGTTCGCCCCCGCCGAGTGTTACGAGGGTCTGCCGGAGCGGTTCGAGTTCCCCGACAACGTCGGCTCCCGCTGGGCCGACGAGACCCACGAGATGTACCGGCACTACCTGGCCATGATCCGGGCCGTCGACAAGATGGTCGGTCGCATGCTCGACCACCTCGATCGCCAGGGCCTGGCCGACAACACCATCGTGTTGTTGGCCTCGGACCACGGCACCCAGGGTGGCGCCCACGACGTCCACCCCTGGCAGAAGAAACATCCCTATGAGGAGTCGATCCGCATCCCCGGCATCGTCCGCTACCCGGGTGTCATCGACCCCGGCACGGTCGCCGACCGCTTGTTCGGCATGGCGGACTTCTTTCCGACACTCTGTGGCTTGGCCGGGGTGCCGGTGCCCCGAACGGTCGAAGGCCATGATCTCTCGGCCATGCTGCTCGGCGCCGTGGCGAGCGGTGCGATCGGTGCCGGAGCGGCAGCCCAGGCGGGGCAGGAGGCGCTGTTGTTGATGAACTTCTCGAAGTACTACGACTGGTTCGAGGACGGTGCCGAGTGGCGTGGCGTCAGAACAACGAACGCCACCTACAGCGAGTGGCTGGACGGCCGGGTCGAGTTGTTCGATCTGACCGAGGATCCGCTGCAGCTACGGAACCTGGCCGATGACCGAGGCTACCGATCCATGCGCTCGGAGTTGGCGGGCACCCTCCGGGATCTCCAGGCGCTGCGGGGCGACGAACTCGTGCCGTGCACGGCATGGAAACACTGGCTGGACGAGCAACGGCGGGTGGTGCGCAACGGCTACGGCGAACTCAGCCATCCCGAATCGATTCCAGACTGGTCGCTGTTGTCCTGAGTCCGATCCAGCCGCACCGGCTGGTCCGACCTGGCCGGACCGGGGGTGACCCGGCCGGCGTCAATCACTCAATCACCGAGACCCATGAACCGGCGGGCGTTTGTGTACAGGACGTCGTCCAACTGATCGGCCTTGCCCACCGAGGCCAGGGAGTCCTCCAGCTCCTGCAGTGCGCCGGGGTAGGTGCAGTCGTAGTGGGGATAGTCCGATCCCCAGACCACCGTTTGGGCCAAACCCAGGTCCGCCACCATGGCGAAGGCGTCGCCCTCGCCCGCCTCCATCGTGATGAAGCACTGGTCACTGAAGATCTCGGTCGGTTCCCGCTTCAGTCTTGGCACGAGGTGGCCCATGGTCTCTTTGTGTTCGTCGAGCCGTTCCAGCCAATACGGTAGCCACCCCAGTCCGCTCTCGAAGAATCCGACCCGCAGCCTGGGATGATCGTCGAGGATGCCGCTGGCCACCACCTCCATCACCGACGCCATCTGCTCGAACGGATGGCAGACCATGTGGACGTAGAACTGGTTGCTGTACCGGGTGGTGGCGAAGCTCTTCATCTTCGAGCCGAAACTGCCGTGGATGGCAACCGTGAGGTCATGGTCTTCGGCCGCCGACCACACCCGGTCCATCTCCGGGGAGTACAACTCCAGCCCGCCATACCGTTCGGGACGGAAGGTCAGGCCGGTCAGCCCGCTGTCGGCGATGAACGATATCTCGGCCACGGCGGCATCGACCGACTGGAGCGGGCACACCCCCATGCCGAACAGCCGCTCCCGGTCCTCGGTGATGAAGTCGGCCATCCAACGGTTGTAGGCCCGGGCGTTGGCCGCCGCCACGTCCGGCCTGGTGATGTCGCCGGCCAGCAGATCGAGCGACGGGAACATGAGGGCGGCGTCGAGCCGTTCGGCGTCCATCACCTGCAGGCGCTGGGCCGGGTCCCAGCTGCCGGGCACGATGTCGGCCCAGGTGATGTCCGGGTTGCCGTAGGCGCCGGGGATGCAGGCCGGGGCGGCGCTTGTTCCCGTCGGCCGGCCCTCGACGAACAGGTTGTCCCTGCCGTCGGCGTCGAGGTCGGCTCGAAGGATCAGGTCCCGGAACGCCGGGTCGCAGTAGTCGGTCCAGACCGACGTCGGCTCGCAGATGTGGGCGTCGGCGTCGTAGACCGGTGTGTGATCGTCGGTGCGGGTTGGTGCCATGGCACAGTCTCGCGCCCGGCTCGGCGGGCTGTCACAACCAACCGGCCGGGTACGACGGGCCGGGCACGGCCACCCGAGACCGGCACCGCCGCGGCCGGCACCCTCGTCAGAGGCCGTCGGACCGGTCGCCGTTGCCGACGATGCTCCGTTGCACCAGATCCTCGATCTCCGATTCGGTGAAGCCGGCCTCGCCGAGAATCGCTGCGCCGTGCTCACCGACAGCCGGGGCCGGACCTCGGGGCCGGACCTCGGCGCCCCGGATGGCAAACGGGGCGGCCACCGTCGAGAGCGGACCGGCCGGGTGGTCCTCGATCTCATCGAACACACCGATGGCCGCCACCTGGGGATCGGCGATCAGTTCGCTCGGGCCCTGAATAGGGGCCCAGGTCAACCCGTGCTCGTCGAGGCGTGCCACCCACTGGTGGCGGGGTGCGGTTTTGAACACCGCATC
>CAMYLA010000053.1 GCA_947259095.1 uncultured Acidimicrobiaceae bacterium
CGGCCGAGAACTCGATCGTCGTCGCCACCGAACCGCTGGAAGAGGACCTGGTCCTGGTCGGCCACCTCAGTGCCGACCTGTGGGTTTCGGTCGACGGGGGCTCCGACGCCCCGATCGAGATCACGATCAGCGAGGTGACCCCGGACGGATCCGAGACCTACGTCCAGACCGGCTGGCTGCGCCTCTCCCAGCGGGCGACCTCGGATCAGGCCACCGACCTGCAGCCGATCATCACCGGCACCCGGGTCGACCGCCGACCGGTCCCACCCGATGCCGAGCCGGTGGAGGCCAGAGTCGAGGTGTTGCCGTTCGCGCACGCCTTCCGCCGGGGCTCCCGACTCCAGGTCAGTATCGACACCGCCGGTGCGTCCCGGCCCCGATGGCGATTCGAGCTCGATCCGACCCCGGTCGGCGTCACGGTCCACAGCTATCCCGATCGCCCCTCGAAGCTGGTGCTTCCGGTCATCCCCGGCATCGAGGTCCCGACCGAACGGCCGGCCTGCGGCAACCTTCGGGGACAGCCCTGCCGGCCCGGCTGAGAGCCGGTGGCGACATCCCATCCTGGCTCTGCCCGGCCACGGCAACCGGGGACGAACGGCCCGGGCGGCCCGGGTCTCGGGGCGCTACAGGTCTCGCCGCCAGGCTGCGATGGCGACCCCGATCTCCGTTCACCGGCACCTGCAAGCCGGCCCGTTGGCACTCCGGGCGAGCTTCGATCTAGCTTGAGTCCCATGAGCTTGAGCGAGTCGGGGATCGATCCCCGCAACCCGGTAATCGTCGGTGTGGCCCAGATCAAACAGCGGCCGGATGATCCAGCGGATGCGGTCGAGGCCATCGCCCTGATGACCGCCGCGGTCCGAGACGCCGCCGCCGACACGCAGGCCGTGGCCGGCAAGGACGCCCTGCTCGAGAACCTCGATCTCATCGGCGTGGTCGAAGGAGCCTGGAAGTACAGCGACCCCGGGCGGCTGATCGCCGACTCGATCGGCGCCGCGGGGGCCCGGACCGCAATCTCGGCCAACGGCGGCAACACGCCCCAGTCCTATGTCAACGACATCTCGTTGAGGATCCAGTCTGGCGAGCTCGATGTTGCGGTGGTCGTCGGTGCCGAGATCATCTGGAGCAGGCGTCGGCAGCGCCGGGCCGGGATCACCCCCGAGACCACGGCCCAAGAGGGGGTCGAGCCGGACGAGCGATTCGGTACCGACGTGCCGATGTCGAACGACTTCGAGGTCTCCAGGGGGATGGAGATGCCGATCAACTTCTACCCGGTGTTCGAGTCGGCACTCCGGGCGGCCAACGGTGAGACCATCGAGGCCCACCGGGCCCGGGTCAGTGGACTGTGGGAACGGTTCAACCAGGTTGCGGTGGCCAACGAGTACGCCTGGTTCCGGGAGCCGATGACCGCGGAGGAGATCCGTGAGCCGTCGACCGCCAACCGTATGGTCGGTTTCCCCTACACCAAGGCCATGAATTCGAACTGGGATCTCGACCAGGCGGCGGCCCTCCTCATCTGTTCCGCCGAGCAGGCCGACGCCGCCGGTGTCCCCCGGGATCGCTGGGTCTTCCCCTGGGCCGGCACCGATGCCCACGACACCTATGCGGTGTCCGAGCGACGGGATCTGCACTCGTCGCCGGCCATCGCCGAGGCCGGCCGAACACTCTATGAACTGGCCGGCATCGGCCCGGACGACGTCGACCACATCGACGTCTACTCCTGCTTCCCGTCGGCGGTGCAGGTCAGTGCCAACGCGCTCGGCCTCGGCCAGGATCGACAGCTGACCCAGACCGGCGGCCTGACCTTCGCCGGTGGCCCATTGAACAACTACGTGACCCACTCCATCGCCACCATGATCGACGTGCTCCGCAACGACCCCGGCTCGGTCGGGCTGGTCACCGCCAACGGCGGCTTCCTCACCAAACACGCCCTCGGCGTCTACAGCACCACCCCACCCGGCGGCCCCTACCAGGCCAAAGATGTACAGGAGGCCGTCGACAGAACACCGACCACCCCGGTCGACAAGGACTACACGGGACCGGTGACAGTGGAGGCCTACACCGTCATGCACGACGCCGACGGGCCGACCGAGGGGCTCTGCGCAGTCCGGACGCCGAGCGGTGCCAGGAGCTGGGGCCGGGTCACCGACCGGGCGACGCTGGCCGAGATGGTCGAGACCGAGGCGATCGGTCGCAGCGCCGAACTCGACGCCGACGGGCTGTTGCAGGTCGGCTGACCGAGCCGGCCGCAGCGGCCGACTACCCGGCTGCCCGATGACGGAGGCGGTCCAGCACCTGGAAGAAGTCGGGGAACGTCTTGGCGACACAGCCCGGATTGTCGATCTCGATCCCCCGGTGCCGTAGCCCCAACAGCGAAAAGCTCATGGCCATCCGATGGTCGTCGTAGGTTTCGACCAGGCCGCCGCTCGGTGTCCCGGGGTGGATGATCATCCCGTCATCGGTCTCCACCACCTCGATACCGAGCCGCTTCAGCTCGCCGACGACCGCAGCGATCCGGTCGGTTTCCTTGTACCGGACGAAACCGATGCCGGTGATCTCGGTCGGCGAGTCGGCAAAGGCGGCGACGACGGCCAGGGTCTGGGCGGTGTCGGAGATGTCCGACATGTCGACCGTGATGCCCCGCAGCCGGTCCCGACCCCGAACCTCGGTCCAGTCCGGGCCGGAGGTGACGGTGGCCCCCATGCGGGCCAGCACTTCGACGAACCGCAGATCACCCTGCACCGTGTCGGATCCCAGCCCCTCGATGCGGACCCGGCCACCGGTGATGGCTGCGGCGGCGAAGAAGTACGAGGCTGCCGAAGCATCGGGCTCCAATTCCAGATCCGCCGCCCGGTAGCGGCCGTGTTCGACGGTGAAGCGGTCCTCGGGGCCGGACGATCCGTCGATCGTGGCAACCGCCACGTCGACGCCGAACCGTCGCATGGTGTCGACGGTGAGGTCGATGTATGGCTTCGACACCATCGCACCGTGCACGGCAAACGATGTGGTCCCGCTCAGCAGCGGCGCAGCCAGCAGCAGCCCGGACAGGAACTGGCTGGAGATCGACGCCGAGACCTCGACCGGCCGGCCGGCCAGCGGGCGACCATCGATCTCCAGCGGCAAGGCCTCGCCGTCGACCCGGGCGCCGATCGATCGCAGCGCGTCGAGTTGTGGGCCGAATGGCCGCCTGCGTAGCTGCGGATCGCCATCGAGCAGGAATCGGCCGGGGGTTGCGGCCAACACCGGCAACAGGAACCGGCTGGTGGTGCCGGACTGGCGAACGTCGACCGACAACCGCCCGCTCCGGTCGTTGGCGGGTCTGAGGGGACCTTGGACGGTCACGGTACGGCGGTGCTCATCGGCATCGACGGTGGCACCCAGCGTCGTGAGGGCACCGAGCATCGCCGCGGTGTCGTCGGCGAACAACACCCGGCCAAGGTGGGACCGCCCGTCGGCCAGCGCAGCACAGATCAGGGCCCGGTTGGTGTGACTCTTCGAGCCGGGAACCTCGATCGTCACGTCCGGTGGCTGCGAGAGCGGCTCGACGGCGATGGCGGACGGGCCGGGGGGCACAGCGGGCATGGCACCCATACTGCCAGCTCGATGCCGGGCCACGGCGGGAGTTTCACCCGGTCGAGGTCGGGAAGGCCGATGGGCCGACCGGCAGGGCCGGGTGGTTGCCAAGGCTGCGCCGGGTGGTTGCCAAGGCTGCGCCGGCGGGGGAAGGGTCAGTCGCTGGCGGTCACGTCAGCGGTCTCGGCATCGGCCGGATCGAACCTGGACACGTCGAGACCGTCGTCGCCCAGACCGGTCGGATGCAATCCGGCACCATCGGGCCCGGCCGAGTCCAGGGGACTCGATCCAATGGCGCCGGAGACCATGTCCCCCATGTCGCCCATTTTTCCGATGTTTCCGACGTCGCCCATGTCTCCGAGGGAGCGGGCGTCCAGCGCCTCAGCCGGGATCTCACCGGTATCGGTGCCGATCAAGAGCTCGGCGCGGTCGCCGGAACCGCTCCGACCCTGCGCCTCCAGCAGCTCCCGAATCTCCTTCAGTTCCTGCCGGTAATGGCGGATCCTGGCCTCCCGGTCCGCCAGGCGGCGGTTGGTGGTCCCCAGATCCTCGTGAACCAGGTGCAGCTGCTCCAACGCCTGATCCCGTTCACCGACTGCGCTGTCCCGTTCGAGCTCGGCGGCGTTTGCCGCCTCCAACAGCCGATCCGGGCTCTGGGAGACCAACTCGTGACGGAGGCGACGGTTGGTCTCTTTGTCCTCGGCCCGTTCGTGTCGCAGATCGACGACCGACGCCTCGTGGTGCTCGATCTCCTGGCGGTGATCGGCCACGACGCGACGGGCCACGATGACCGCGATCGGTGCCATGAGCACGATCGCAGCGATAAAACCGAGTAATAGACCCGTCGCTAGATCATCCACCTGTCACCTCCTACCCAGCTGCTGCGGCCCGCGTAACCCTCTGTCCAGCAACCCGCAATGTACGCCCGAGAGACCAATTGTGCGTCCTCCGTAAGAAGATAGCGCATATTGCCCGGGCGAGGACAAGCAACCTGACTCTGGAGACCAGGCCGATCGATCCAGGGCCTTGTTCGACTAGGCGCGTATGGCCGAGCCGTCGGACGGATCGAAGAAGTGGAACCGACCGGTGTCGACCGCAAGTTCGATCGGTTGGCCGATCCTGGCCGTCGACCGGGGATTGACCCTGGCGACGTAGATGTAGTTGCCGGTCTCGTCGGTGGCGGTGGCCACCGCATCCTCGCCCTCGAACTCCTGGTCCATGATCTCGAACGGCTCGACGGCCATCGGGAAGTGCAGGATGATCTCGGAGCCGAGCGCCTCGAGCAAGGTGACCGAGGTCCTCAGCCTGCGATCGGCGGGGGCGTCCGGCACCAGGGCTGCGTCTGCCAGATCCTCGGGGCGGACACCGACCACCACCTCGCGATCGACGAAGCGTTCCAACCCCGGACGCTCGGAGAGCACCGCGGAGGCGATCGACAGGGTCTGCTCGCCGAGCTTGACCGCAAGGGAATCGCCGACCCGCTCCAGCTTGGCCTTCATCAGGTTCATCGACGGCGAGCCGATGAACCCGGCAACGAACACGTTCTCCGGGGAGTCGTAGAGGTTCTGGGGCGAATCGACCTGTTGGAGGAGGCCCCGTTTCAGCACCGCCACCCGGTCTCCCATGGTCATGGCCTCGACCTGGTCGTGGGTGACGTAGAGCGTGGTGACGCCGAGATCCCGCTGGAGACCGGCGATCTCGGCCCGCATCTGCACCCGGAGCTTGGCATCGAGGTTGGAGAGCGGTTCGTCCATCAGGAAGGCCTTGGGCTGGCGAACGATGGCCCGACCCATCGCAACCCGCTGGCGCTGCCCGCCGGAGAGCTGTCCCGGCTTCTTGTCGAGCTGCTCGGTGAGATCGAGGGTCTGGGCCGCCTTGGTCACCCGGTCGGCGATCTCCGACTTCGGCACCTTGGCCAGCTTCAGCGCGAACCCGATGTTGTCGGCCACCGTCATGTGGGGGTAGAGCGCATAGTTCTGGAACACCATGGCGATATCGCGATCCTTGGGGTGAACATCGTTCACCACCCGATCGTCGATCCGGAGCTCGCCACTGCTTATCTCTTCGAGACCGGCGACCATACGCAGCGCGGTGGACTTGCCACAGCCGGAAGGGCCGACCAGAACCAGGAATCCACTCCTGCCATGATCCCCCTGCCATCTGCTGTGTCGAACTGCACCACACCGTACCTGTTTCGGTAAGCGGCTGCCCGATCATGACAGATCGCCCCGGCGGGGCGCCACCGATTGTAATATTTTCCGCCATGACCGATTTGAGCTTCGATTGCCCCCGCTGCGGTGAACCGGCCGAAGGTCGATTCTACGGGCCGTGCAGCAGCTGCGCCCAAGAGCTGCGGGCCAGGTACCTGCCCGAGGCCCGCCAGGTCGAGGCCCCCGCCTACGAGCCGAAGATGAACGTGACCCCGAATGCGGTGGCGACCAAGGAGTGACCAGCTCGATCAGCGGTTGGTCATCCGGTTGACCCAGTCCTCGATCAGCCAGCCGGCGATCGACATTCGCCCCTTCGGAACCGGCGGGAGCCGATCATGGGGGAACCAATCGGCCTCCACGATCTCGCTCTCCTGGATCCGTAGGTCGCCACCGGCGTAGTCGGCGTTGAACCCGACCATGAGCGAGTGGGGAAACGGCCACGGTTGCGACCCGAAGTAGCGGACGTTCGCCACCTCGACGCCTGCTTCCTCCCGGACCTCGCGGGCCACACACTGCTCGAGGCTCTCGCCCGGCTCGACGAACCCGGCCAGGGCGCTGAAGAACCGGCCGGGAAACTGGCGACCCCATGCCAGCAGGGCCTGCCCATCGTCGCGCTCGACCAACATGATCACCGCCGGGGTGAGCCTCGGGAACGCCATCAGCCGGCAGGCCGGGCAGGTCCTGGCCCGTTCCCCGTCGTGGTGTTCGGTCTCGTTGCCGCACCGGCTGCAGTATTGATGGTCGTCGTGCCAGGTCAGCACCTGGGCCGCCCGGCCGGCCAGCACCCAGTCATGCTCCGCCAGCGCTGCGTAGGCCCGGCGGAGGTCGGTGAACTCTCCCCGCTCGGGGAAGTCGAAGTCCGAACCGATTCTGGCGGCCCAGACCGGGCCGTCCCGATCGTGGCCCAGCACATGGACATCGGTGACCCCGCCCATGGGCGCCGCGGCGACCGGAAGCTCGCCATCGACCAGCAGGAGCTGCTGGCGGCGATCGAAGAGCAACCATCGACCCGGTCGTCCTTCCAGGTGGTCGGGAACGGCTACCGCAGGCTCAAACATACTGTCACATAACCTAGTTGACGTTTGCCCCTGCATTTCCACCTGAACCGGGCCCGGTCGGCCGATTCGGTCAGGTATCGGGTGTGATCGGCACCATGTCCGGGCCCTGCCCGTCCGGTGTCGGCACCGTTTCCGCCACGTGCCCGGGGATTTCCGGCCCGCGAAACCGGACCGCAGCAGCCGTGGCCAATACGCTTGGGCCATCGTCGACATCGGCACGTTGAACGAGAGTTCACTCCACGCCCAGCTGAAGGCACTTCTGTGTGAGCCTGGCGACGACCTCGAGTTCGAACTCGACGGCTTCGTGATCGACATCCGCCGCGGCGATCTGCTGATCGAGGTCCAGACGGGCTCGTTCGCCGCCATGGGCCGCAAGCTCGACCGGCTGCTGGCCGAGTATCAGATCCTGCTGGTGCACCCGGTCCCGCTCGCCACCTACCTCCACAAGGCCGGTGCGAAACCTCGGCGCTCGCCCCGCAAGGGCGACCTCAACTCCGTGCTCGACGAGCTGGTCAGCATCCCGACGCTGCTCGACCATCCGAACCTGACCCTCGACGTGCTCCTGGTGACCGTCGACAAGTTCCAGGAGCACGACCCGGCGGCCAGGCGGGGCCGGGGCGGGTGGCGGACCACCGACAAACGATTGCGTTCGGTGGAGGCACGTCACCGGTTCGCCTCCACCGACGACCTGGTCGGCCTCATGCCGACCGGGCTGCCGGATCGGTTCACCACCGCCGATATCGCCGCCGTTGCCACCATGAAGCGCGACGCGGCCCAGAAGCTGGCCTACTGCCTGCGGGCCCTGGACCGGATCGAGGTCGTCGATCGGACCCGGGCCGGGTACGTCTACCGTTGGACCGGAAGGCCCTGACCGGCCGGGTCCGGCCTGACCCGGGGAAGCAGGTGAGTTCTCGCCACGGGACCTGCCCTTTGCTACCCTCGACGTCGGGCAGCCAGAAGGCGTGATTTCGAGACGAGCGGCGGCCGAAGAACATTTGTGGCGAGACCACTGCAAACGGTGGTCGTAGCTGGTAGTTTTCGGCGTGCGTGACGGACGCGCGGTGCCGGCGGAGGTTGATGGTGAACAGTCAGGACGAGATGGCGGGGAACTCTGTGGCAGGTTCCAGCTGGTGCGGCTTCGATCGCTTGCGACTCAGCGACGATTCCAACGCGGTCAACGTGACCATCGGCTCGCCCGAGAAGTGGGACAAAGCCCATCTTCGCCGTCTTCGCCAGTCCGCCGATCTGCCGGGGCTGGTCCCGGTGATCGACAGCGACTTCGCCAGTGACGGCAAGCCGTTCGCGGTGACCCCGGTGGTCGACTCCCCAACCCTGGCCGATCGCATCCCACCATCGGGATCGGAGTGGGAGGATTGTGCCGCCATCAGCGAGGCCGCGGCCCGGGCAACCCACGAGGCCCACCTCCGGGGCCTGTTCCACGGCTCGCTCTCCCCGGACCAGATCCACATCATCGACAATGACGTTGCGGTCAACGGCATCGGTCTCGGCCTCGGCGGCACGCCGTCGCCAGACTACGCCCATTGGGTCGCCCCCGAGGTGCTCGACGGCAACGATGCCACCGAACGCTCTGACGTCTACTCGTTGGGGAAGATCCTCGACGCGTCGCTCGGCGGCTCACTGGAAGACGTGCCGCGTTCGGTTCGCCGCCTCATCATGTGGTCAAGCTCGGACACGCCGGAGGCCCGGCCGCCGTCCGCACTCGAGTTCGCCAGCATCCTGGCCGAGGCGCTCGGCGAGGACCGCAAGACCTACAGCCCGGCCTTCATCCCCACCGCCGACACCACCGATCTGGCATCGACCGCATCAGAGTCGGTCGCCGCCTTCGTCTCCTCGGCGAGCACGACGGGCGCCGGCGTCGGTGGCGCAGCGGCAACCGCTGCCGCCGTGGCCGGTGGAGCCGCTGCGGCGTCGATGCTCGGTGGCGACGACGAGCCGGCCGAGGTCGGCAGCGACCGCACCGACGTCGAGACAGACCAGGCCGATGAGGTCGGCGAGGCCGATGCCGATGCGACGATCCAGTCCGAGGCGGCCGCCACCGGTGAATTGGCGCCGGAGTCGATCGCCGGCGCAGCCGCCGCCACCAGCGAGATCAGCGATGCCGACGCCTCCGCTGCGGCTGCCGCCGAACCCGTGTTCGACTCGCGCCGCTACAGCGAGGAGATCAGCGATGCGGTGAGCGATGAGGACCCCGAGTATGAGGTCCCGGCCGCAGCCCAGACCCTGGACTTCGATCAACGATTCGAGTCCGAGCGCAAGGGCAACAAGGCAGGCATCCTGGTTGGCGCCATCCTCGCCGTCGGTCTCGGTGTCGTTGGCTATCAGCTGCTGACCTCCGACAACGACTCGTCCACCGACGCCTCCTCCAATGGAACCGTCGAAGTCGTGCCGGACCAGAACGAGGACGGCACCGCCGAGGAGGCGGGCACCACCGTCACAACGGCCGACAACACCCCAACCACCGGGAGCGGCGAGGCGGCACCCACCAGCCAGGCCACGACGGCCACCACGACGGCCACCACCGCCGACGAAGCGGTCGGCACCACCGCCACCACCGCCGACGAGGGCGCAGCAACCACCGCATCGACCACCGCCACCACCGCCGAGGAAGCCGCCGGCACCACCGCCACCACCGCCGAGGGTGCTGGCACCACCGCCACAACAGCCGACGAGACGGCCACCACCGCCGAGGGTGCCGGCACCACTGCCACCACCGCCGACCCGGTCAGCCCAACCACCGCCGGAGCGGGGACAGGCGACGGCGAGGTCGTAGCCGCCGCACCGGCGATCACGGTCGACGGTCCGATCCCGGCTGATGAAGCGGCGATCCAGGTCCTGCACGGGATCCCCGGTGCCGAAGTCGACGTGTACGTCAACGGCGAGGCGTTCGCTCCCGGCTTCACGGTCGGCACGATCGCCGGCCCGGCCGACCTCCCCCCCGGCAGCTATGAGATCGACCTCTACGCCGCCAGTGACGACGCCCCGGCATCGGCCACCGACCGATCCGACGATCCCTTGATCAGCGAGACGATTCTTGTCGGCGAGGAGCCGGCAACCGTTGCGGCCCATCTCGATGGTGGAGGCACCCCGACGATCTCGGCTTTTGTCGAGAACTTCGAGCGGCTGGAGCCGGCAACCAGTCGGATCGAGCTCCGTCACCTGGCGGCCGCCCCGGCGGTCCGGGCCACCATCGACGGCGTGGACGCGGCCGAGCTCCTGGAGCCTGGCAACACCACGACCGCAGTCCTCGATGCCGGCGAGCACACCATCGAGACGGCAACAGCCGACGGCACCCCGGTGAAGTCGGCCACGATCACGTTGGCCGACGGTGAGCTGGCCGCCATCTCGGTCATCGGTGCCGCCGATGAAGGCACGATCGATGTCGTGGTCCAGCGCTACACCGGCCTGTCCTCCGCCCCGCAGGCGGTGCCGACCGGCGACAGCAACCTGCTGGCGGCCGGCGAGGACCCCACTGGCCTCTACATCCTCGGAGCACTGACCTCGATCATGGCCGCCCTCGGTGGCCTGGTGATGATCAGGCGGAACCGCCGGGTTCTGTGAACCGACGCCTGCTCTTCGGCGCCTTTTCGATGGCTATTTCGTTGGCTCTCGTCGGTGCCGCAGTGACGGCCCACGACATACCGGCCCGGGCCGGCGCCGGGCAACTGGGGTCGGAGGCGATCGCACGACAACGGCCCGGGGCGGCACAGGCCCAGGTGCCCCTGCGGTCCGCCTTCCTCGACGGGCAGGCGTCAGGCGTCGACGACTCGTCGCTGCCGGTGGCGGTGAGAATCGCCGACATCGGCCTCGAAGCGACGATCCTGTCGGTCGGGGTGGACGAGCAGAACCAGTTCGCAGTTCCGGCCGCCGAGTCCGTCGGGTGGTACGAGCACAGCGCTACCCCCGGTTCGACAGGCTCGACCGTGCTGGCGGCCCATGTCGACTACGGCGGCCGAGCCGGTGCGTTCTTCAACCTGTCGGACCTCGAACGGGGGGAGACACTCGAGGTCGAGTTGGCGGACGGCTCGGTCCTGCGGTATCGGGTCACCACCAACATCCTGTACGACAAGACCGACCTCCCGGCCGATGAACTGTTCCGCAAGAACGGCGCGTCGGTCCTGACCCTCATCACCTGCGGCGGCACCTTCGACCAGGATCGCCGCTCCTATCGAGGCAACGTGGTGGTCACCGCAGAGCCGATCGAGGCCTGACCAAACCGCGCGCCAAACCGGGCCGGGTCACCACACCCCCGCCGACCGGGCCTGCAGTGTACAAACCTGCCGCTCTCGCTCACATCCGGTCACGGCGTTCGCATGGCCCGGGCCCGCAGCCGAGCCCGCGGGCCCTCCGGCGGTCGGCCACAGCCCAGCCGCTGCACCTTCGACTCCCAGCCATCGACCAGGAGCCGGGCCGCCCCGAACCGACCGAACTCGATGTGCAGGGCGGCAAGCTCGGTCACCAGGTTCTCGTCCAACGGACAGGCCAGGAGGCCCTGACGGCAGGCGTGGACCGCCCCGGTCAGATCGCCGCGGTCCCGGCACCGGGCTGCCAGTTGGAGTGCGGCGTCCGACACCAGGCATTCGATGCCGACGGCGATGTCGCCCCGATCACCGACCCACGACCAGTACCGTCGGCCGGTTGCGGTGAGGGGTACGCCTTGCACCAGGTCCAGTGCCCGTTGCAGCCGTCTGTCCGCTGCGGTGGTCGCAGTCTCGGCCGCCCCGCGGGCACCCGGGGCCGGGCCCTGTGAAGCCACCGCCAACCCGTTCGCCCCGGCCGCCGCGGCCGATGCTGCGACCACCGCGGCCTCGAAGTACTCGAGGTCGGTGTCGATCCCGGCCAGCCGGTATCGGCCGTCCAACGCTTCCGGCAGGTGCCGCCGACCGATCCTGGCCCGGAGCTCGGCCAGAAGGTTGGGGAAACGGCCCCGGGAGACGGCTCGACCATCCCACAGGCCTTCGATGATGGCCCCACGGTCGGCCGGACCACAACAGGCCAGGAAGGCGATCAGCGACAGTTGTTGGGAGGTGAGCTGCCAATCGACGCCGGTGAGCTCGATCCTGCCCAGGAGCCGAAGGACCGGTTGGTCGCCGACCGGTGCAGCGGTCGGGGCATCCCGCGGTTGGTCGGCGAGGCTCGAATCAAATCGATCGGGCCGTACAGCCTCATGAACCAGGATCGGTTTCTGTGTTTTCAGCATGTATCGGTCATCTCCGAGTCACCCAAATCACCATAAGCAATCATTGCCATTCATCCCGCCAGGCACTGTGAGTCGGGCGGGCCGTTGACTCGCCGTTGGAGGTCGGCGCTCCATGGCCCCGGCCCGCCGGGGCGACCACGCCGAGATGGTTGCCGATGACGGCGACGATAGTGCTCGACCCACGGCCGGTGCGATGGTGACCGGTCCCCACATCGCCCCATCCGGTGGTCCAGGTGCTGCGGTGGCGGTCGCCAAGAACGGCCACGGTCGGACCCCTGGGCCGTCGTCCGTCGCCCCCACCGCCGGGCCTACGTCGAGTTCAAGCCGTTCACTCGCTCAGAGCGGTCGCCGACACGGGCCGTGGTCGGCGAATTCCCCCACGTTGCAAACATGTTTCCGCTACCACAGGATCGTTGACAGACACCCCGCCCTGGAGGATCGTTTTTCTCAGGGAGCGACTTCGCTCACACGTGGAGTCCCTTCCTGTGCGGCGGATCTTGGCGCCCTGGACGTATCGCGGCGGATACCTCCGGGGCGCCGGTCCCTCTCACCGACCCGACTCAATGCTCGCCGTCTGTGTCCTGCCGGCGCCGGAGTCCGGACTCCATGTCGCCCAACACCGAGTCGAGCTCATCGAGCAGGGCGATGCCGTCGGCGATCGATTGCAGATCCACATCGATGGCCGGGTCATCAACCGGCCGGCCATCGCTGTCGACCTCGGAATCGGTCGGGTCCCCACCCAACGCCCGCCGTGGCGGATACCAGCTCTCGTGAGTCTCGCTCATCAATCTTACAGTAGGCTCATTCGATCCTTCATTGGGGCATGAGGGGGTATTGATTCAACCTCATTGACCACCAAACATCGACAAGCTCGGACGCTCATTTCGTCCGAGAAGACAGCCCCAATACATCTCGGCCCAATGTCTCGCCCAGTCCGGCCAGCTCTGACGGCGCCAGACCGGTCGCCAGGTCGGTGTCGAACAGGTACCAGTCGCACAGGGAGTTGGCGCTGAGCGAGAACCGCGGGCCACAGTGCCGCAGATGGCAGCGGGCCAGGGTCTGGGCCAGCATCTCCTCCCCTGCGCCCCACTGTGGGGACCAGCACCGTGAGACGATCGCCCGGGCGGTGGCCATCGTCGATGTGCCGGGCCCCGGTCGGGGACCCCACCCGAACCGGTGGGCCCGGTGTTCCAGTTCGGTCCCGACCTCGATCATCGGCCCGTCGGGGAGGACGACGAGCAACCGGCTGCGGTCCGGCCCCGCGATCCCGACCATCTCGGCATCACCGAAGGTCCGCCTGACCAGCTCCCGAAACCCCGGAAGTGCCTCCACCGTGCGGCCATCGGGCTCGAGGCCGTAGAGCTGGAGGTGGTTGAGCAGGCGGTCGACGGTAACGAAGGCACCGGGTCGATCACCGGCGATGAAGTGGGGCCGGTCGCCGGGCACAGCAAGCGACTGCTCCCCGATCGCCGGGTCGACCCCCGCACCCGAGCCGTACCGCTGGCCCAACCCGGTCGGCCCGTCGAACCCCGACAGATCGTGGCGTTCGGCCAGATCGTCGAAAGACAACCGGATCGAGAAGGTGCCCCGACCCTCGAGCCACAGCAGGTGGCCGGAGCCGGACCCGAACCGGACCGGCATCGAGAGACAGGTTTGCGAACACGGTTCCACACCATCTCAAGCGCCGCCGGGGCGCCGATGGTCACCGCAGAACACCGGGCCTCGACGGGGCCATCGCGGGCCGCAATCGGGCCAAACCCAACGACCGTCGGCCTGGCAGCGATACGCTCAGTCGGTGTCCATCGATCCATATCGGCTCCCAAAGTCGGTTCGGCCGACCGACTACCGAATCACCATCCGCCCCGATCTCGACGCGGAAACCTTCAGTGGCACCGTCGTGATCGACGCCGTCATCGACGAGCAAGTGGAAACCGTCATTCTCAACAGCGATGAGTTGAGCATCATTGCGGCATCGGTCACCCCCGACGGTCAGCCCTCGATCGAGTGCAAACACCGCGTCGATGCCGAACACGAGCGCCTCACCATCGTGCCACCGGCGCCACTGGGCCAGGGCCCGGTCTCGATCGAAATCGACTTCGAAGGGGTGTTCAACGAGCGCCTCATCGGCCTGTACCTCAGCCGGTTCACCGACGACGACGGCAACGAGCACAAGCTGGCAACCACCCAGTTCGAGGCCACGGCGGCCAGAAAGTGTTTCCCCTGCTGGGATGAGCCGGAGTTCAAGGCCCGGTTCGCCCTCCATCTGACCGTCGACGACTCGCTCGTTGCGGTCGCCAACAGCCCCGAGCTCGGCCGGACCGCACTGGGCGACGGCACGATCCGGTTCGACTTCGCACCGACGATGGTCATGAGCACCTACCTGGTGGCGTTCGTGGTCGGCCCGCTGGAGATGACCGACCCGGTCGACGTCGACGGGATCCCGCTCCGTATCGTCCACATCCCCGGCAAGGACCATCTGACCGGGTTCGCCCTGGAGGCCGGAGCCTTTGCGCTGCGGTACTTCACCGACTATTTCGGGCTCCCCTACCCGGACCAGAAGCTCGATCTGGTTGCCATTCCCGACTTCGCATTCGGCGCCATGGAGAACCTCGGGTGTGTCACCTTCCGCGAGGTGCTGCTGCTGATCGACCCAGACAAGGCCACCCAGCCGGAGCTGCAGCGGGCCGCCGACGTGATCAACCACGAGATCGCCCACATGTGGTTCGGCGACCTGGTGACGATGAAGTGGTGGAACGGCCTGTGGCTCAACGAGGCCTTCGCCACCTTCATGGAGATGCGCTGCACCGATGCCTTCCGTCCGGACTGGGACCGGTGGACAGACTTCGGGCTGTCGCGAACGGTGGCGTTCGACACCGACACCCTCGCCTCGACCCGCCCCATCGAATACGAAGTGGTGAGCCCGGCCGAGGCCGACGGGATGTTCGACATCCTGACCTACGAGAAAGGTGCGGCGGTGGTCCGGATGCTCGAGCAGTACCTCGGTGAGGACCGGTTCCGGGCCGGGATCCGGCGCTACATGGCCGAGCACCAGTTCGCAAACGCCGAGACCACCGACCTCTGGGATGCGCTCGAAGCCGAAACCGGCGAACCGGTGAGGCGGATCATGGACAGCTGGATCTTCCAGGGTGGCTTCCCCCTGGTCTCGGTCTCGACCGAGAAGGCCGGCTTGACCATCAGCCAGGAGCGGATGCGTTACGTCGGCGCCGAACGGGCAGAGGACCAGAGTTGGGCCATCCCCATTCGCTACCGGTGGCAGGCCCAGGGTGCCGATGCACCGGCGAGCGGGCGCATGCTGCTCGAAGGTCCGGACCCGGTTGCCCTCGACCTCCCTCAACGGCCGGAATGGCTGATCGCCAACGCCGGCGCCGCCGGCTTCCTGCGGATCGCCTATCCCGATGCGCTGCTGGAGCAACTGGCCGCAGTGGGCGATGAGGCCCTGACCGCGGTCGAACGTTACGGGCTCGTCGACGACGCCTGGGCCTCGGTGCTGGCCGGTCGGACCTCCACCCCCGGGTTCCTCACCCTGCTGGAGGCAATGACCGCTGAGCAGAACCGCTCGGTGTGGCAACGGCTCATCGCCGGCTTCGGCCAACTCAAGCGGCTGGTCGACGGCGAGGCCGAGGAACGACTGGAGGAGATCGCCCACGATGCCATGGCGCCGGCCCTGGCCCACCTCGGCCTGGCGCCGGCCCCCGAAGACGACGATCAGGCCCGCCAGCTCCGGGGCGACCTCGTCCGGGCCCTTGGCACCGTGGCCAACGACCCCGACATCCAGGAGGAAGCGAAGCGGAGCCTGGCCATCGGCAGGCGGGAACCAGAACTGATCGACGCCGCCCTGATGGCGGCCTCGGTGGATGTTGTGGCCGCCAACGGCGACGAAAGCGATTTCGAGGACTTCGTGGCAGCGTGGAAAACGGCCACCACTCCCCAGGAGGAGCTCCGCTACCTGTACGCGCTGGTCGAGTTCCCCGATCCCGAGCTGATCGCCAGGGTGTACCAGCTGATCTTCGACGGGCAGATCCGCAGCCAGAACGCACCGATGCTGCTCGGCCGGTCCATGCGCAACCAGCACTGCGGCCGTCAGAGCTGGGCGTTCATCACCGACAACTGGGATCGGCTGATCGAGCTCTTCCCCGGCGGCCTCGTCGTCAGGATGCTCGAAGGCCTGACCTCGCTCGATACCGAGGCGGACCAACGGTCGGCGGCGGCGTTCTTCGTCGACCACGATGTCCCGACCGGGGCCAAGACGCTGACCCAGATCCTGGAGAAGCAGCGGATCCAGGTTGCCCTCCGAGCCCGCGAGGCGGAAGGTCTGAGTCGCTTCCTCGTTTCATGATCCTCTTTGGTCCGCGAGCCTCGCCGCCCCAGATCTGGGCCGTCGAGGACACCGCCGTGCAATTGACGTGGGGAGATCTGCCGCCGGGACCGGTGGTGGCCACCGCCGGGTCGTCCCGGGCCGCGGTCGACCACCTCGGTGGGCCGGGTGGCCTCGTCGTCGATCACCTCGGCCCCGATCGGGCGGTGGATGTCGAACTGTGGTGGAGCGGCGGTTCGGTGACCCTGCCGGCCCGGACGTTGCCCCAGCCGCCGGGACGGCTGCTGGCCCGGTTCGCCACCATCAGCGACCTCCACCTCGGCGCCCTCCGATGGGGTGCGCTCAAGACGATGACCGACAGCAGTGGCCACGAGGTACCCCACCCCTACCGCTGCGCCTCGGCTGCGGTGGCCGAAGCCGTCGAGTGGGGTGCCGAGCTGCTGGTGATCAAGGGTGACGCAGCCCAGCACGAGACCGATCGTGACTTCGCCGCGGTGGGCCAGCTCGCCGACGAGTTCGACTCACTGCCCATGTTGTTGATCCCCGGCAACCACGACGTCGACGGCCGGGCCGGCTCGATCCCCCTCACCGTCGGACGTCGCCGGCTCCCCTTCACCCGCCGGGTCGATCGGTTCGATCTGCCCGGGGTCCGGGTCATCGCCGCCGACACCGCAGTTCCCGGCCGAGGCAGTGGCTCGCTGGCCAGGGTCTGCCAGCCCATCCTCGACGAGGCCTCGGGGTCGGACCGGCCGCTGTTCATCGCCCTGCACCATCAGCTCCAACAGGGACGACTCCCCCGCCATTGGCCGGTGGGCATCAGTGCCCCGGACTCTACCCGCTTTCTCGACCGCCTGGACGGTATCGACCGTCCGGCGACGGTCAGCTCCGGTCACACCCATCGGAACCGGGCCAGGTTCCACCGCAGTGTGATGGTCACCGAGGTTGGCTCCACCAAGGACTGGCCCGGGGTGTGGGCCGGCTATGCGGTCTACGAGGGCGGGATCCGCCAGGTGGTGCGGCGCATCATGCGCACCGATGCCATCACCTGGACCGAGTACAGCCGCATGGCCCTCAACGGCCTGTGGGGCCGGTGGTCCCCCGGACCCCTGGACCAGCGTTGCCTGGCCCACGCCTGGGCCCGCAGCCCGACAACGGTCTAGGATCGGCCGCCACGAGCGGTCTGACAGCCGGGCCAGGAGTTGGATCCGCAGCGCCCTACGGAGCCTCGATCGAGACGACCCCGGTCAGGCCGTCGACGTTGACGATGCTGCCGGAGACGATCCGCTCACTGGCTCGATGGGCTCCGACCACCATCGGGGTCCCCAGTTCCCGCGCCACCACCACGGCGTGGGTGAAGGTGCCACCCCGATCGGTGACCACCGCACCGGCCGAGACGAACAGCGGCGTCGCCGCCAGGTCGGGTCGTGACAACACGACGACGTCGCCCGGGGCCACCCGGGCCAGATCGGCATCGGTCTCGATGACCCGGGCCACTCCTCGGGCCATACCGGGGCTGCCGGGCGAGCCGAGCATCATGTCTCCCGGTTCCAGGGGCCGGTCCTCGTAGCCCCAACCGGGCGTCGTGCCCGGCGCCGGGATCCAGCCGTCGTCCGATCCGATCATGCTGGACGGCGCCGATCGGTTGCGGAGGTCCTCGTACTGCACCCGCCGCTTCGAGCTGATCTCGGCCACGTCGGCCAGGCCACCGTCTGCGTAGTACTCCAGCTCATCGGCGGTCAGCATCCAGAGGTTGTCGGTCTCCTCGAAGTCGTGTCGTCGAACACCCCGGGCGGCCAGTTCACGGAGGGCCAGGCGCATCTCGTGGATGACCCGGATGACGTTGGTCCGGGAGAGCTCGCGGCCCCGGAGGAACGCCGTCGACGCCCCGAACCCGGCCAGGAACCGATCGTACTGCTGGCCGGAGAGGGCGTCGGATATCTCCGTCGCCAGCCTGGCCCGGTCGGCTTCGAGGTGGGCTCGGCGCTGCCTCGGTCCGTCGTCGTCATCGCAGTGGCGCATACAGTCGAGCAGGGCGACGACGATCTCCGGTGCGATGTCCCAGGTCGGCGACGACAGGTCCCACTCGTTCGGCCCTCGGTAGCCGACCTCGGTGATCAACGCATCGATCCCCGCCACCAGCCCCACCGACTCGGCATGGTTCGACAGCCGCAGGATCCGATCGAGGCCGTCGTCGGCCTGGTCGAACACCCTGGTCAGGCTCTCGGACCAGCGGATCATTCGTGACAGGTCCCACAACGCCAGCGTGGGAGACACCGAGTCGATCGTGCCAAGACCGCTCAACAACCGCAGTGCATGGGCCGGCTGGCCGATCTCGGCGCAGATCTCGGTCAGGATCCAGGGGCCGATCGTCGAGGCAAGGGTCTGGTTGGCGTGTTGCTCGAACAACCGGCGGCACAGCGGCTGCAGGTTCATGGCTCGCTTGACCAGGTCGAGATCGGACAGCTCGGCGAAATCCGGCCGGCCGTCACGGCAGGCCAGCGATTCGGCATGGCCGTTGTCGAGCTCGATCTGATTGCGGCTCTCCATGACCCAGCGATACCACTGGGTCAACATGCCGGTGGCCACCGCGTCTGGGTTGTGCCAGCCGACGTGATGATGGCCGGGCAGCGGGGAACCGTTGTTGACCAGGATCCGATCGATGTGATCGACGGTGAGATCCGGGGAACGCTCGGCCCAGACCCGGAGATGGCTGGCGTTCAGATAGCCGTAACCGCCGATCAGGCCGATGGTCTCGGGGGTCGTCTCTGTGAAGTCGTCCTCGTAGAAGCCCATACGGCGAACCATGGCGTCCCGCCAACCCAGGGCGGCACAGGATTCCCAGACCATGCTCCAGCCCAGCGGGCTGACCACCTCGGGGAGCATCTCGCCAACCAGGGCGCGGGTCCAAACCGGGAGATCCGAACTGAAATCACTCTCCGGCTGCCATTCCGGCTCGATCATTGACACCTCAGTTGTCTTCTGGCGTCGACGAGGCAAAGCAACTCGCCGGCGGAATGAGCTCCGATACCAAAGTTAGCCATGCCTGGGCAACAATGTTGGTTCTGGACCACGCCGTGGGAAAATCTCTCAGCTGCGACCGGCGCCGGTGGGCAAGATCACCTGCCGAGCCGGCCCGTTCCCGGCCGGTCCGGCGACCTCAGCCGGCGCCACCGCCATCACCCGCAGCACCGACGCGGCCGGCGGGGGCGAAGGTCGGCGGACCGGCGAACGCCTGAGCCAGGCCCAGCCACTCCTGGGCCAGCGGTCCACTGGTCTCGAGCCCCGTCTCCTCCGGTCGGCGGCGCTGGGTGACGACCAGGCAGAACTCCTCGGCCGAGCCGGTCAACCGGTCGGCTGCGCCCTCCGGACCCCAGGTCCAGATCTCGCCAGAAGGCGACACCAGCTCGACCCGGATCGGTCCATCCGGTGGTTCCATGCCCCGGTTGACGTAGCTCCAGCCGCGGGTGCTGACGCCGATATGGGCCACGTGGCGAAGGCGATCGGTCGATTCCCAGGGGGCATCGACGGTGTCGGCCACGTCGCGACCATGAGACCACGTCTCCATCAGGCGGGCGGTGGCGAACGACAACGTGCTCATGTCGGGGCCGAACCACGGAATGCGCTCCTTGGGCCCCCGGGAGCGGAAGGCATCGAGCATCTGGCGACGCTCGTCGCGCCACCAGGCCAGGATGTCCTGGCCCGACTTCCCCTCCTTGGATCCGAAGGTCGCTTCGAATCCGGTCTCGAGCAACCCCTTCTTCAGCTCGACGAAGCGGTCGGGTTCGGTTGCGGCGATCCTGGCAGCGATGTCGGCCTGGACCAGGTGGACGATGGTGTCCTTGACGTCCCAGCCCTCGGCCGGGGTGGCGGCGTCCCACTGCTCTTCGGACAGGTCGGCCACGACTGCGTCGAGCGCCCCGTGTTCAGCCTCAAGATCGGCACAAATCTGCTCCATGGCAGCATCCTAGTGAGTATGGAGCGGCCGGGTGCCTGTCTTGCCGGCCGCGGGTGCATCACGCCCGAGGGGACGCCGGGACGGAGCCGTGAACCGTCCCGGCGAGAGCATCGAGAACGTCGAGACGCGACCGGGGTCGGCGTCAGTCCGCCTTGAGCAGCGCCTGGTAGGTTGCGGCCCGCTGGGCCCGCATGGCCGAACGACGTTTCCAGTCCTTTGTCTTCCACACCTTGAACCGGCGCTGGGTGACCGGCGGCTCCGGCCGTTCCGAGGGGTCGGCCTTCGCCGAGGTGTGGACCGGCAGCGGCAGCGCATGGTCTTCCGGTTCGAACAGCCGACCCAGCTCGACATGAGCGGCTCTTCGGACCCGGCGATGTTCGACCCTGCGATCGAACCTGGCCGGTCTGTTGACCGCGGCCACACCGGGCTTGCGCTGGCGATTGTTGCGTGTACGGACTGACATGAATCACCTTCCTGCCGCCTGGATCAGGCGACGATCAAAGGGCTTCCTTGGTCGCTGTACCCATCCATTGTGTGCCATACGGACCGGGCCCACCAGGGCCATCCGGATTATCTCTATGTTGCGGCAACAGACATACCCCGAACAGATGGCGGGCTCGACGGCGGTGCGCGGGGTGTCCCGTTCGGGGCCACTACAGTGTTTCGATGGTGGACATCCCGGATGATCTGACCGGCGGCCTGAGCGGGGAACTGACCACCGTCGGCAGCAACCGGCTGATGGCCTTTTTCTGGATCGCCACTGCGGTGAGCCTGATCCTGCCCCGGATTCCCTACGGCCGCCACCTGCTGTATCCGTTCGCCCTCCTCGGCACCTGGGCCCACGAGATGGGCCATGGCCTGGTGGCCATCGTGGCCGGGGGGTCGTTCAACCGGCTGGTGATCTACCAGAACCTCGGCGGCACCGCATACTCCAGCGGGGTTGGCAGCCTCGGCCGGGCGTTCGTCTCCGCCGGCGGCCTGCTGGGGCCGGCGCTGGCCGGCGGGGTCATCATCGTTCTCGGCTCCCGGGAGAGCACGGCCCGCGTGGTGCTGGCCGGGCTGGCGATCCTGCTTGCCATCTCGTTGGTCCTGTTCGTCCGCAACGCCTTCGGGGTGGTGGCGCTGGCGCTGGTCGCCGCCCTGCTGGGGACCCTGGCCGCCTACGGGCCCGACATGCTGAAGATCTTCATCGCCCAGCTCATCGGCATCCAGTTCTGCCTGGCCAGTTGGGGCACCTTGGACTACATGTTCACCAAGAACTTCCGTCGCGACGGCCAGGTCATCGATTCCGACACCCAGGAGATCGCCGACGTGCTGTTGCTCCCCTACTGGTTCTGGGGCGGGTTGATTGCGCTGCTTTCGTTCGGCATCATGGCATCCTCGTTCTACATCGCCTGGATCCGCCCGTTCCGGGAATCGAGCTGAACCAACGTCGGTTCGACCCCACCGGGCGCAACGAGAGGACGACCTCGATGCTGTTGGACACCATCCGCCAAGACCTGACCGACGCCATGAGACAGCGGGATGCGCTGAAGCTCCGATCCCTGCGAGCCGTCATCGCCGCCGTCCAGGAGGCCGAGGTTGCCGGCCCCGAGGCCAAGACCCTCTCAGACGACGAGGTCCAGAAGGTCATCGCAGCCCAGGTCAAGCGGCGGGTCGAAGCAGCCGAGGCGTTCGATGCCGGCGGGGCAGATGAGCGGGCGGCCGACGAGCGAGCGGAACAGGAGGTGCTCGAGGCCTACCTGCCGGCTGCGCTCGGTGACCAGGAGCTGGCGGCGCTGGTGGCCGACACCCTGGCCGAAGGGGGGTGGACGTCGAAGGCCGACATGGGCTCGGCGATGAAGGCGGTCAATGCCAAGGTCGCAGGCCGGGCCGACGGTCGTACCGTCGCCGACCTGGTCAAGTCGCACCTCGGTTGAGCCGCCGACCGGGTCCGGGCTCGGGTCAGCCCAGGCGGCGTTCGCGGTGCGGATCGGCACAGACGATCAACGCCAGCGAGCCGGCCAGCAGCATCACACCGATCAGGATCGACAGCAGCACCACCGAGCCCTGGACCGCGGCCGCGGCGGTGGCGGCGGCCAGGACCGTGACCGTGAGCGCCGTGGTCATTCCGATGCCGCTCTGCTCCAACCAGGCCATGAACGCAACGAAGCCTGCCATGAAGAACAGCACCCCTGGCAGCACCCACCCGGCAAGCGACATCGTGCCGATCACCAGCGCCCCGGCGGTGGTGCCGACCAACATGCCGATATAGGGGCCAGCGTCCCGGTCCGCTCCCTCGTTGTCGAACATCGTCTGTGACTTGAACATGGCGACGACGCCGGCGATGGGGCCGACGACGACCCAGAACCAACGGCTGTCGGTCGTCGTCGGATCCCAGCGCCAGAACACCAGCGCAGCCACCAGTGAGAGGGCGCCGAAGACGGCAAGGCCGAACCGTTGGTGGCGGGCTTGCACGACGTGGCTCCGATCTTGCATCGCAGGGGTGGCAGCGGGTGGGCGCGAGTTGATGTGGGTCGCCATTTCGTGGCAAGACTTCCTTCGTTGGAGACGACGTCCGATTCCGCCTTGGGGGACAGTAGTTGGCCCCCGTTGGCCAACGGTGGAACTCTCGGAACCGTAATACTGGACCGTGCCGACCGGCTGCGGGCCCGCCCGGTAGGGCCGCCGGAGGGCGGTCGGGCCCGGGGGCGCTGCGCCCTGGTCGATCAGGGGCGACCGGGTGGGAGTGGGACCAGCACCGACGTCGAGTTGGTGTAGGCCTGGAAGTCCGGTTCGTCCCCCCAGCGCTTCTGGGCCCGCTTCTCCAGCAGCGGGATGCCGCTGATCCGGGTCAACAGCACGAACACGAAAAGCGGCGAGATCAACATCACCCACCGCCAGCCGGACAGCACCGGGATGGCCAGGATCGCCATCCCGGTCCACAACATGATCTCCCCGAAGTAGTTGGGATGGCGGGACCATGACCAGAGTCCGGTGCTGATGAACCGGCCGGCGTTGGCCGGGTCGGCCTTGAACGCACTCTTCTGGGTGTCGGCCGCCACTTCGAGGGTGAACCCGACGGCCCAGACGATGAGGCCGACGATCCCCACCGCCCCCAGATCCTGTCGCTCGGTCGAGGTGATGATGGCCAGCGCCGCGGCCAGGGTCAACGATACCCAGAGGCCCTGGATCGTCCAGGTCATGAGGAACTGCCAGAAGTCGTGCTTCATCTTGTCGAACCGGCCGTCCTTGCCGTCTTTGCGGATCCTACGGAACAGGAAGCTGCCAAGCCGAAGGGCCCACACCGCCACCATGGCTGCGGCCAGCCAGGCCCGCGTATCGAGTCCGTCCGACAGCAGCAGGGCCAAGGCGGTGACCGAGAGGTAGGTGATCGATCCGGTCAGGTCGAAGTACACCTCGGTCCTGGCCAGGTACGACGGCACGAACACCACCCAGTTGATGGTGTAGGCGACGGCCACGCAGACGGCGAACACCGCCACCGATCCCACTTGGGTGCTTCCGTCGCTGCCGGCCAGGGCCAGCAGGGCGCCAACCGCCACGCTGACAACCGCGCCGATGATCCAGGTCTGCGTACGTCCCACGGCTCAGAGACTACGGAATGTACGGCCGGTCCGCACCACCGGGGCGAACCGGCGGCGACTCGGTCGGCTACCGTCGGCCGGCGGCGATGGGGCGTCGTTGCGGCAGTGGGAGCTTCACCCCGACCCGGCCACCGGGACCGGGCCGGATCTCGACACCCCCGTGGTGGGCCCTGACCAGCGTGTCGGCGATGGCCAGGCCCAGCCCGGCCGCCCCCTGACGGGATCTCGCATCGTCGGCCTGGGAGAAGCGGTCCAGGGCCCGGGGCACGAACGCCGGGTCGAAACCGGCGCCGTCGTCGGTCACCGAAACATCGACATCGCCATCGGCCAGGGTGAAGCCGATCGAGACGGTGCCGCCCGGTGGCGAATGGCGGACCGCGTTGTCGAGCAGGTTCCGGAAGACCCTCCCAAGGGCGTTGTGGTCGCCTTCGACCGGGATCGGCTGGTTGAGGGTGTTGTGGATCGAGACGGTCTGGTTCTCGGCCATCGGCCCGATGGCCTCAACGGCGTCGTCGATCAGCTCCGCGAGGTCGAGCGGCTCGAACTTCAGCTCCAACGCCCCGCTGTCCGCTCTGGCCAGCAGGAACAGGTCTTCCACCAGGTGCTCCAGGGCCAGCACGTTGCCCCGCATGGCCTTGAGATGCGATGCCGGATCACCGATGCCGTCCTCCACCGCGTCGATGCTCACCAGCAGCGACGCCAGCGGCGTCCGGAGATCGTGGCTGAGCGCACTCACGACCGACGTCCGCTCCTCGTCGGCAATCCGCCGCTCCGCTTCGGCCGAGGCCAGTGTCCTGGTCAGATCGTCGACCGCAGCGGCCAACGTGCCCACCTCGTCTGCCCGGTCGATCTCGGTCCGCATCGTCCGGTCCCCTCCGGCCACCGCCATGACCGTGGAGCCGATCCGTTCGAGATCCCGAGCCACCGGGTTGGCCAGCTGCAGCCCGACGATGATGGCCGCAACCGCAGCGGCGAGGGCGACGACAAGCGAGTACCAGATGTCGCGACCGGACAGGGTCATCGCGCCGGTGCCGAGGATCCCCCCGATCAGGGCCAGCACCGGGCCGATCAGAGCCAGGCCGGGCACCGCCTTGCGGAGGCTGAGCCGCCGGAACACCGGAGGCAGGAACACGATCGCCAGCACGGCCACCAGGGCCACGAGGCCGATGAAGATGGCGACCGACGGGCCGTCCTCCATCACATCCATCCCGCTCTTGTTGTTCTCCGCCACCACCGTGACGACCGAACCCGATGGTCTGCTCAACATCACGACGCTTCCCGGCGCCGATCGGGCCGGTCTGCCGGCGACGAACCGGGCGGACCTCGATCAGGCATCGAACCGATAGCCGACACCGTAGACGGTAATGATGTGTTCGGGCTTGGCGGCGTCGACCTCGATCAGACGCCGCAACCGTCGCACGTGGACCGTGACCGTGCCGGGATCCTGCCAGTCGGGGTGTGAGCCCCACACGTCACAGAGCAGGTCGCTACGGGTCATGACCTCCCCGGGCCGGGAGGCCAGGTGGACCAGCAGGTCGAACTCCTTGGGTCGCAGACTGAGCGGCTCGCCGTCCCTTGTCAGCGAACGGGCGGCGCGGTCGATGTGGTACCGACCGAAGCTGATCGACGCCGGCCCGACCGGGCGGGAGCGGCGAAGGACCGCCCTCACCCTGGCGGCGATCTCCCGGGGCGAGGCCGGCTTGGCCAGGTAGTCGTCGGCCCCCAGTTCCAGACCGGCCACCCGCTCGTGCTCTTGACCTCGGGCACTGAGCACGATCACCGGTACGTCGTCGCCGCCCTCCCGCAGGGTCTGCAGTACGACGAGGCCGTTGATCTTCGGCAGCATCAGATCGAGGACCATCGCATCGGGCCGTTTGGCCCGGATGGCGGCCAGGGCCTCCTCGCCGTCCTGGGCGGTGCGAACCTGGAAGCCGTCCCGTTCGAGGTAGGTGGCGACGATGTTGCGAACCTGCGGTTCGTCGTCGACGATCAGGACGTTCGGCATCGGCTGCTCCATTTCCGCCAACATAGTGCCCTGCTCGGGGTCGAACCGGTCCGTGGCCGAACACCGAGCCGCTGGATGGTCGACGGCGAGGAGATGGGTGGTGTCACAGCCGAGGGAACCGTTGCTCAGCACCGATCGATCCCCATCGGCCACGTTTTCACCACCTGTTCAGATCGGCCGGTCTCCGAGCAATCCCAGCAGCCGGGGGATGACCAGCGCCGCTGAGTCTGGGCACACCGGCACCGTGCGGGACCATGCCGACAACCGCCCGAGGGGAACCCGGTCCAGGGCCACCACCTCCCCGTCGCCGCAGACCGGCTCGTGGGGCCACCACGCAACAAAGATCCGGCCGACCAGCCGATTGTCGTGCTGTTCGTAGCGCCCGGGGCCCAGATCGTGGAGCGGTGCCCCGGTGATGCCCGCCTCCTCGGCCAGTTCCCGCTCGGCCGCCGGTACCCATGGTTCGCCGACCCCGCAGACCCCGCCGAAGGCGACGTCCCAGTACGAGGGGTAGGTGTCCTTCCAATCGGCTCGCTGGTGGACGACCACCGGTGTTGCGGCGTCCACCTCGGGCCGAGGGGCCGACCCTGCACCGCCGGGTGGCCCGGGGGCGGCGGTGGTTCCCGCCCGCTCGGGATCGCCGACCAGCACCGCAACGTAGGTGCAGCGGTGGCGCAGGGTCTCCCGGCGCATTCGCCGCCGGGGCACGACCTCGAGCACTCGGCCATCGGGGTCGACGACCTCGATCGGTTCGTCGCCGGGATCGGGACTCGCCACGGTGGCCCCTGACCTGCCGTCAGGACAGCTGTTCGCGGGCTGCGTCGGCCGACGCACCGGCAGCGACCAGCTGCCGGGCCTGGATGGCCTGGCGAGGCCGGTTCCAGCACAGGGCACCGGCCAGCCGGCCTGCGTCGTCGGCGTAGATCTGGACGAAGAGGCGCTCGGCGATCGAGCCCTGGATCACCTCCGGGTTGTCGGTGGTCAGACCTGCCAGCTGGATCTTGCGATCGTACTGATCGCTCCAGAACCACGGCACCGGTTCGAACGGGTCGATCGGGTCGCCCTGTGGCACCGACGGGTCACCGATCTCGGCCAGCAGCCGCTTGCCGACGTACATGCCCATGTCGACCGCGTTGTCCCACTGCTCGACCCGCATCAACCGGCCACCGAAGCGGCGATTGGGCCACCGGGCCACATCGCCGGCGGCAACGATGCCGGGGGCGGCCAGGAGGGTGGCATCGGTGACGACGCCGTTGTCGATCGTCAGCCCCGACCCGGCCAACCACTCGGTGTTTGGCACGACGCCGATGCCGACCACAACCAGGTCGGCGGCGATCGTCGATCCGTCGCTCAGTGTCACCGCCGTCACCGGGCCGTCGGGTTCGGTTCGTTCGAATCCCGCCACACCGACGCCGAGCCTCACGTCGACGCCATGGCTGCGATGGAGCTCGGCCACGGCCATACCGGCGTCCCGATCGAGCACCCGATCGAGTGGGGCGTCGGCGGCGTCGATCAGGGTCACAACATGGCCTCGTTGCCGGGCCGATGCCGCCACCTCGGCGCCGATGAACCCGGCGCCACAGACCACGACCCGGATGGCATCGCCGAGGAGATCGGCCCGCAGGGCTCTGGCATCGTCGAGGGTTCGGAGTTCACGAACCCTGCCCGGGTGCTGCTCGGACCCCGGCAACCGTCTCGGTCGGGCCCCGGTTGCGATCACCAGGCCGTCGAAGTCGAGCGTCTCGCCGTCGGCGACGGTGATCGTGCGGGCCTGGCGGTCCAGTGCGACCGCGGCGTTGCCGAGCCGCCAATCGATCCCCAGGGCGTCCGGGTCGGCGGTTGGCCGCAACCGCAACCGCTCCTCGTCCACCTCGTCGTCGACGAGGTAGCTCTTCGACAGCGGCGGCCGATCGTAGGGATAGTGCGTTTCTTCGCCGATCACCACCAGCCGTCCGTCGAAACCGGCTCGCCGGACGGTCTGAGCAACCTGGGTCCCGGCCAACGATGCGCCGGCGATGACGATACTCGAGGGCATCAATCGGTCAGCGTGATGGCCTGCTTCGGGCACCGTTCGGCGGCCTCACGGACCTTCTCGTGCAATTCGGGGCCCGGATGCTCATTCAGGATGTAGAGGAAATCGTCGTCCCTGACCTCGAATACCTCAGGGGCGATGGCCATACAGACCGCATTGCTCTCACAGAGATCGAAATCGACCACAACCTTCATGTTCTTCTCCCTGTTGGTTTCGGCTTGGTTGTCCGGTGGCACAAGTTGTGGCCACAACCGTAGCCGCTCATCGCCCACCGGGAGCAGTGACGGGCGAGAGGGACAGGCGCCGGCGCCGATGCGATGGCATGCTTGACCGATGCCAGCGGCGTCGAACGGGCCAGGTCGAATCGTGGAAGATGTCCGGGCCATCGCCCTGGGTCTACCCGAGGTCGTGGAACGGCCAAGTCACGGGGCCCCGACCTTTTTCGTCCGGGGCAAGAAGGTGCTGGCCCATCTGTTCGACAATCATCATGGCGATGGGCGGCTGGCGATATGGTGCGCCGCCCCTCCGGGGGTACAGGCGGAACTGGTCGACCAGGAGCCGGACCGGTTCTTTGTGCCGGCCTATGTCGGCCATCGAGGTTGGATCGGGCTCCGGCTCGACGTCGAACCCGATGTCGACGAGATCACAAAGATCCTGGAGGACGCCTACCGGCTGGTGGCCCCGAAAACCCTGGTCAAGCAACTCGACGCAGATGGGGGCGCCTGAGCGGCGGGCCGACGCCCGGTGCTCGACCGCGGCCGTCGGTCGATCAGAAGTTCTCGACCAGCTCGACGGTTTCGCTGGTCAAGCCGTTCCACTGACCGAGCGGGTTTCCGTTTGGATCGACCAGGATGACCACCGGTTGGCCCCGGACGTCGTAGTAGTCCCAGGTCTGGAAGCTCTCGTCCCAGGTCATCAACGGCGTGGTCACCGAGTTCCGTTCCAGGAAATCCTCGGCCTGCCCCAGGCTGTCCTGGGT
The DNA here is from genome assembly GCA_947259095.1 of uncultured Acidimicrobiaceae bacterium. GTDB lineage: Bacteria > Actinomycetota > Acidimicrobiia > Acidimicrobiales > SZUA-35 > JAHELU01. The sequence continues at coordinate 28,948 of CAMYLA010000053.1, forward strand.
TCCCATACCGACAACTCGCACTTTGTCTTCGTAGGTTTGAGCAAACTGCTCAAGCGCCGGTGCTTCGGCGTTGCAAGCCGGTCAATGCGGGGCCCAGAACCACAACAGAACCGGGGTGTCACCCCCCGCCAGCTCCTGGGCCAGATTCAGGCTCGCCCCGTCGACGATGTTGACCGTGTCCAGGTCGGGGAAGCTGTGGTTCTCGACCGGGGCCGCAGTCTCGTCGTCCTCGTCCGAACCGGGAGCAGCCGGTTCCTCCGACTCGGACGCCGGGGTTTCGGCGTCGGCGGTCGATAGGGCCGAGGTTTCCGGGGCCGAGCCCTCGGACGCGACGTCGACCGAATCGGTCTCGGACCCGCAGGCCGCGGCGACCAGGCTCAGCGCCAGTGCGATTCCGGCCAGTCGGCCGGGTCGTGTCAAACTATGCATAGGTAGCGATGAACCGGTCCGGTCGGACCCGCATTCCCGATGGCAAGAGTTTTCGATGGCTTTCCGCCGGTCTGAACATTCGGTGAACGATAGACGGCACTGGAGGCGGTCCTGGTACATCTGGGTTCTGGATTCTGACGATCACCACACGATGAAGGGTTCTGGGAGTAGCTGTGAGCCAATCCGAGGTTGTTGCCGACAATGACCGGCCGCCATCGACCCCATCCGAGCGCGGCCCGTCCGCGGTAGCGGCCGGGTCCCGGCCGCTGGCCGCCCTGGCCGGGGTGCTGGCTGCGGCGTCGGCCCTTGCCGTCGGCGAACTGGTCGCCAGTTTCGCCGCACCGTCCCCCGGCCCGGTGGTGGCGGTCGCCAATCGGGTGATCGACAACGCCCCGTCCTGGTTCGTCGATTTCGGGAAGACGGTGTTCGGCCTGGCCGACAAACCGGCCCTGGTGCTGGGGACGATCATCATCTCCCTCCTTCTCGGGGCCGGCCTCGGCATCGCGTCCCAGCGACGACCGGCCATCGGCGTCGTCGGGTTGTCGGCCTTCGGTTTGCTGGGAATGGTCTCGATCGGGGTCGACGCCCAGGGAAGCTGGGTCGCCGCCGTCGTGGCCGCAACGGCCGCGGCCGGCACCGGCATCGTCGTCCTATTGGGGCTGCTTGGCACGCTGCGAGGCGCCCGGGCGGTCGAGGTCGGGCTTCGGCCCAGAACCGCCTCGGTCACCGCCTCTCCGGTGAATCCGCCGGTGTCCCGGCGGGGTTTCCTGAACTTCGCCGGGATCGTCGGGGTCACGGCCGCCGTTGCTGCGGCCGGCTCCCGGGAGATCCGGTCCCGGTCGTCGGCCGCCACGGCCCGAGCCGAGGTGGACATCGCAACCACCTCGAGTACCGAGCTCCAGCAGTTGGTCACCGCGGCCAACAACAGCACGGTTGGCTCGACCCCGGGCATCACCCCCATCGTCATCCCCGGCGACGACTTCTACCTGATCGACACCGCGCTCACCACCCCCCAGATCGATCCTGCCAACTGGTCGATGACCATTCGGGGTCTGGTCGACAACGAGCTGACCTTCAGCTACGACCAGTTGCTGGACCGCTCCCGCACGATCGCCCCGGTCACGCTGTCGTGCGTCTCCAACGAGGTGGGAGGCAACCTGGTCGGCAACGCCATCTGGACCGGCGTGCCGCTGTCGGAATTGCTGGACGAGGCCGGGGTCAGGCCGGAGGCGACCCAGATCGCCAGCCGGTCCGTCGACGGTTGGAGTTGTGGCTTCCCGACCGAAGCGGCGTACGACGGCAGGACCGCCCTGGTGGCGGTCGGTATGAACGACGAACCGCTGCCGCTGCGCCATGGCTTCCCGGCCCGACTGGTGGTGTCGGGCCTCTACGGCTATGTGTCGGCCACCAAGTGGCTCAAGGAGATCGAGCTGACCACCATCGAGGGCTTCGACGGCTACTGGATTCCCCGGGGCTGGTCGAAGTTGGGCCCGGTGAAGACCCAGTCCCGAATCGACACCCCGAGAACCGGCGATCGGTTCGAGCCGGGAACCACGGTGCCCATCGCCGGGGTGGCCTGGGCCCCCGACAAGGGGATCACCAGGGTCGAGGTCTCGATCGACGATGGCGAATGGCAGGAGGCGACCCTCGGTGAGTCCCTGGGGCCCGACGCCTGGATCCAGTGGCTGTTGCCGTGGACCGCAGCGGAAGGCAAACACGTGATCCAGGTTCGGGCCACCGACGGAGCTGGCGAAACCCAAACCTCGACCCCGGCGCCCCCGGCCCCGAACGGCGCCAGCGGCTGGCACCGGGTCGGCATCGAGGTGGCTTAGGTACACCTGGGTCCCGCCGAGCAAGCTGGTCTGCTATGGCAGGTAGTTCCTGGGGTTGACCGGGCCACCACTGACCCGCACCTCGAAGTGCAGGTGGTTGCCGGTGGCGGTGCCGGTGGCACCGACGAACCCCACGATGTCGCCCCGGGAGACGGCTTGGCCCTGACCGGCGCCGATTTCCGACATGTGGGCGTAGAGCGTGGTGACGCCACCGCCGTGATCGACGATGACCGTGCGACCGTAGCCGCCCTGGGTTCCGGCGAAGATGACAACCCCGTCGTTCGCGGCGGCGATCGGCGTGCCCCGACCGGCCCCGAGGTCCATGCCGGCATGGAGCCGGCGAGACCCGTAGACCGGGTGAACCCGGTAGCCGTATTCGCTGGTCACCGGGGCGCTGATCGGCCACTGGAAGCCGCGGGTGGAGGGATTGGTCGGGGCGTTGATGGCGGTGGTGACCGCGGCGGGCGCCGCCTTCTGGCCGATCAAGGATTGGACCGCTGCGTCCTCCTTTGCGTAGGCCGTGAGCTCGGCGGCCCACTGGTTGATCCGTCGCTCGGCTTCGGCCTTCAGCCCCAACTGGACCTCCTGCTGTTCCTTGAGCGTTTCGAACTCGGCCTGCAACACCCGTTCGGCCTCGGCCGCATCCTCCGCCGCCTGCTCGGCCTCGGCGTTGGCCAGCCGTCGGTCCTCGAGCAGGCCCCGCAGTTCCTCCAACAGTTCGGTGGTGGACGAACTGGCCTCGTCGAGCAATTGGTTCTGGCGGATGGCCTCCTTGACGCTGGCCTCGCTGAGGATGCCGGCGGCGCCGCCGATCGAGCGGGTCTTGAACCCCTCGACCGCCTTGACCGTCAGCGAGGCCTCGATCTCCTGCTGCTTGGCGCCCGACTGCTCCAGGTCGTCCTGTGACCGGGCGGCGATGACCTCTGCCACCTCCATCCGCTTCGTTGCCACCTCGATCTTCTCCTGGGTTGTGTTGGCCTCTTCGTTGATGGCCTGCAGCGAAGACGCAATCTCCACGTCGGCCGCCTTTGCCAGGTTGAGGTTGGCCACCGCCCGGGACCGTTCCCGCCGCTTCGCGGCGCTGAGGGTGGTGGGGGTCGCCGCCGGCGCAGTGGCGGACGACCCGGTGCCGTCGGTGGCCCCGGACGAAGTGGTTGACGCTGCGGTTGTGGGCTCGGTGGATGCGGCCGACGTGGTCGGGGGTGCGGTGGTCGCCGCCGTCGTGTCCGACGTTGCAGCCGGAGCCTCCGTCGGCGGTGCGGCGGCGGTGGTCGGTGCCGTCGTGGGAGCGGTGGTCGGGGCGGTGGTTGCCGAGCCGGGCCCCTGCCCACCGCCGACCAGCATCGAGATCGTCAGCCGCTGGCCGGGGCCTGCGCCGCGGGCACGTCGGCGGGGGGCCGCCGACCCGGCGCCGACGTCAGGCTTGCATCGCT
>CAMYLA010000054.1:0-1724 GCA_947259095.1 uncultured Acidimicrobiaceae bacterium
ACGATCTCATCTCGGCCAAGGAGTTCCTGGCCCGCTACCGGGCGGAGGCCGAACCTCTCCGGGCGGTGCCGCTGCCCAAGCCGGCGACAAGGGCACTGGCCGGAGCGGTGCTGTGGTATCACCGCCGGTCGAGGGGCCAGCTCCCGGCCGCCATCACCCCCCACATGTATCGCACCCAATGGGCCGGCCACCGGTTCGACAACACCAAGCTCAAGTCCTTCGGCTGGCGCCAGACCGTGACGACCGACGACGGTCTGGCCCGCACCTTCGCCTCGGTGGCCCAGCGGCGCCGACGGGAACGGTCGGGCGACGGGACGGCCGCCGTCTGATGACGGGACCGGTGGTCGCCTTCGCCATGGAATGGGTGCCGCAGTACCGGGCGCCGTTCTACGAGCGATTGCGGGAGGAGTTGGTCGGGCGGGGCGTCGAGATGCGGCTGATCCACGGCGACCCACCGGCGAGCAGGCGCAAGCGCAACGATGCCGAGGTGCTGGACTGGGCCGACTACGTACCGAACCGACTGTGGACCGTACGTGGCCTCGAGATCACGGCCCAGCCGGTATTCGGGCGGCTCAAAGACGTTGATCTGGTGGTGCTGCAACAGGAGACCGGGCTCCTGCTCAACTACCTCATGATGGCCCGATCCAAGGTCGGTGGCCCACGAGTGGCGTTGTGGGGCCACGGCCACAACTTCAATCCGCTCGAGGCCAGCGGCTTGGCGGAGGGGGTCAAGGCGGTGGTGACGAAGTGGGCCGACTGGGGCTTTGCCTACACCGAGCGGTCGGCCGAGGTCTTCCTGTCGATCGGTATGGACCCGGCCCACCTGACCATCGTCCAGAATTCGGCAGACGTCGAGGCACTGCACAACCCGATCGGTCCGGTGTCCGACGACGTTGCCGAGTTGACCGCCGGCCTGCAGCGCAACGGCGCCAATGTGGCGTGGATCGTGTCGGCTCTCGACCGCTGGAAGCGGGTGCCGTTCCTGCTCGACGTGCTCGACCACTGCGCCGAGCGGATCGACAGATTCGCGTTCGTCGCCATCGGCGCCGGCGACCAGGCCTCGATCCTGGCCGACGCCGCAACCACCAGACCCTGGCTTCATGCCCTCGGGGCCCGGTTCGGGGCCGACAAGGCGGCCGTCGGCCGGCTGGCAAACCTCACCATCCATCCCGGTCTGATCGGCCTCCACGTCATCGAGGCCTTCGCCACCTGCTCGCCGATCGTCACCGCCGACCTCGACTACCACAGCCACGAGGTGTCCTACCTCGGCCCCGACAATGCGGTGGTGCTCCCCGCCGACGCTTCGGCCGCCGACTTCGCCGCAACCGTCGAGCGGTTGTTCGGCGATCCGGCCGAGCTGGCCAGCCTGCAACAGGGATGCCTGGCGGCGTCGCAGTTCTACACCCTCGACGCCATGGTCGAGAACTTCGCAGGCGGGATCGTCGACGCCCTCAGCACCTATAGGCGGCGGTGGTGAACACCGCGGCAACGCCGTCCGGGCCGGGGCAAGCGGTACCCGGGGGTCTCCTCGGCCGGTTGCGTGGCGGGGCCGGTTCACCGCTCGGCGGCCGGGCCGGCTGGTCGCTGGTTGTGGAGCTTCTGCAACTGGCCAGCTCGACGCTGGTCTTCCTGGTGCTGGTGCAGCTCATGCCCCAGGAGACCTTCGGAGAGCTCGGGGCGCTGCTGGCCCTGGTCTTCCCGGCGCTCAGCGTTGCCACCCTCGG
>CAMYLA010000054.1:1751-8691 GCA_947259095.1 uncultured Acidimicrobiaceae bacterium
GGGCGCCGACCTGGCCGACGCCTGGCGCCGGGCCACCACGGTTGGATTCGTCGGCCCGGTTCTTGCCGCGGCGTTGATGATCGCCCTCCGTCCGTTGCTGCTGCCCGATGTCGACCCCTGGGCCTACGCCCTGGTGTTCATCGGCAATCTGCCGTTCTACTGGATGAACGAATTGGCGGTCTACCTCGGGGTCGGGACCGGCCGGATGAAGATGGCGGCCCAGGCCCGGTTCATCCTGGTGGTCTGCCGATTCCTGGCCCTCGGCTGGTACGCCGCCTGGGGCGACGGCAGCCTGGTGGCCTGGACCCTGGTCAGCACGTTGAGTTTCGTCGGCGGCGGCATCGGAGCACTGCTGTTCGTGTACCGGGGTTTTGGGCTGCGGCCGGGCTTCGACCGATCCAGTTTCACCGACCTGCCACAGGGCATCCCGTTCTCGGCCAACTCGGTGAACGAGAGCCTGGTCGACTCATCGGATCGGTGGCTGTTGGCCCGTTTCGGTCACCTCGACGACGCCGCGCTCTACACCCTCGGGGCCCGGGTGGTGCAGTTCGGCTACCTGCCGCTGCGGACCCTGTTGCGAGCCTTCGACGCCGACCTGTTCGGGGCGGGCCAATATGGTGTGCGGTCGGCCCTGGCGGTGACCCGGCAGATGGTGAAACCTGGCATGGCCATCGCCGCCTCGGTCGGGCTGAGTTTTGTGATCCTTGCGCCCCTGGTACCACTGGTCGCCGGACCGGAATACGACGACTCGGTCAACGTGATCAGGCTGCTGGCGGTGCTGCCGGTCATCCGAATGGTCCAGTACCTGGCCGGGAACACCCTCAGCGCAGCCGATCGCCAGCCGTGGCGGATGGCGGCGACCGGGTTGGCCATGGTGACCAACCTTGGCCTCAACGTCTGGTTGCTACGGGACGGCACCTGGCGAACCGCGATCTTCACCACGTTCGTCAGCGAGATCGTGCTGGCCGGTTTGCTGATCGGGATCGTCTGGTACTGGGTCCGGCGGGAGGGCCAGGGCGACGGTCAGGCGCCGGCGGCCCGGCGGGAGTCGGCTTTGTAGTAGGCGTACTTGTCGCGCCGGAACAGGCCACCACGATCGAATTTCTGCCGGTTCATGACCGCGCCGAGCAGCTTGGAGCCGCTGCGCTCCAGGTCGGCCCGGACCTGCAACAGGTCCGAGGTCTCGGTCCGCTCGGTGTCGACGACCACGATCACGCCGTCCACGTAGCGGGCGGCCGACATGGCGTCGGCGGTGCTGAGCACCGGCGGAGTGTCGACCACGATGTACTCGACGTCTTCGCGCTCCAGTTCCTTGACCATCTGCTCGAATCGGTCCGAGTTGAGCAGCTCGCCGGGGTTGGCCGGTGGCCGACCGGCCCGGATCAGCCACAGGTTCTCGATACCGGGAACCTTTTCGGCGTTCAGCTCTGCGGTGTTCGACAGGTATTCCGACAGCCCCGGCCGCGATGCCTCCATGCCGAACAACCGCTCCAGCGAGGGCCGTCGAAGGTCGGCACTGACCAGGACCACTCGGGAGCCGTTCTGGGCAAGGGCGATCGAGAGGTTGGCCGACGTGAGGCTCTTGCCCTCGGCGGGGGCCGAACTGGTCACGATCAGCGAACTCACACCGCTCGAGCTGTTGAGGAACTGCAGTGAACTGCGGAGACGGCGGAACGCCTCCCGGGCGGCAGCGATCCTGGACGACCCACCGGCCGAGAGCATCACCAGGCTGCTGGCACCGCTTCGATGACCGATGCCAAGGGTTGGTATCGAGCCCATGACGGTGGTGCCGAGGGCAAGGGCCACGTCCTCCTCGTCCCGAGCCGTTGTGTCAAGCCGCTCCAGGAGGAAGGCGCCGACCACACCGGCCAGCAGGCCAAGCGCCAGCCCGCCCACCAGGGTCAACGTGGTGCCGATGCCGTCCGGGGCGGCCGGCTGCACCGCCCGCCGGGACAACACTGCGGCGTCTGGCCGGGTTGCGTCCTGCTGCTCAGCGGTTGCGATGTTGTTCTCGGCGGTCCGGATCCGGATGTTCAGGTTGGCGATGTCGGCCTGGTAGACCGCGATAAGCGAATCGAGCTCGGTCAACCGTTCCTGGGCTGCGGTGGAATCGGCGGCGTCTCGGGCGGCGGCGACCCGATCCTGGCGGGCCTGGGCCAGCAGCGTCTGGGTTTCGTCGATGCTGGCGCTCGCCGCTTCGACCTGGGCGTTGTTGGACTCGAAGATGGCCTGGTAGTAGGAGACCGCCTCGCCCTCCCTGGTGCCGACGTAGGCGGTGGCGAAGGCATTTGCGGTGACCCGGGACCGCTCGGCGTTCGGCGAGGTGTAGGCCACCTCCAGGGCCTCGGAATCCGGTTGGAACGAAACGTCGAGATCCTCGAGGATCACCTCGGGGGTGGCCGGCAGGCCGAGCAGGGCCTGCAGCTCCGGCGTGGTCGCCACCTCGTCGAGGCCCACGATGGCGACCTCGGCCGTCTCGGTCGATTCGAGGATCTGCCGTTCCCGGTCGAGGTTGACGCCCGTCAATCGGCCGGCGTCGCCGCCGACCGGCGTGGGGTTCACGATCACCGTGGAGGTGGCGGTGTAGGACTCCGTGCGACCACTGGCGAACACGAAGGCGCCGAGCAGCCCGAGGAGGGCCAGGGCCAGTACCAGCCACTTGCGGTGGCTGACCGCCTGGATGTAGTCCTCAAGCCGGGCGGCGTCGGTTGTTTGGTTGTTGGCTTGGTACATCATGGGGGGCAGTCGATCCTTTACCGAATCGCAATGTTACTCCAGTTTGCCACCACCTGCTGTGTTGTCCCGACCACTGTCGAATGGTTTCAGAAGGTGGTTTCAGCGACATCAATGGTCACCGATCGGTGCCACCGGAGCCCTGCTGCTGGGCCCGGTGCCGACGCAGGCCGTCGATCCCACCGCGGGCCTGGGAGATGAGGGCGAGGCCGGCGTTTCGGGTCGCCTCCCGATCGAGGACGGAGCCGAACCCGGCGGTCACCAGGCCCTGCACCAATCTCGACCCGGCTCTGACCACGATCGCCGCCTGGGTCGACAATGACCGGTCCAGATCGAGGTCGGCCCGGACCCAGGCGTCGGTGGAGATCCGGTGACGATGTCGCCTCCAGGCCAGCGTCGTCCGCTCCGGTTCGATGAACTCCTTGACCGTTGCGGTTGCGCTCCATCGCAGCGGCAGCCCCTTGCTGGCCGCCAGTCTGGAGAACGTCGCGTCCTCGCCGTGAGGGTAGCGAGGATCGAACCGCAGCCCGGCCCGCCGGACCCTTGGCAGATCGATCGCCACGTTGCAGGTGCTGAGCCAGGTCCGCACCGCCCCGTCGGGATGGGGTGGGATGTCGAAGAAGCCGGTGTCGAGCACCCACTGGTCCGGGGGCTCGGTGAACTCGGTCACCACCGGACCGCCCACCAGCGCAGCGGCGGTGTTTCGCATGGTTTCCAGCAACCCGTGGGGCCAACCGGCGAGGGCGATCTCGTCGTCGTCGATGAACACCAGCACGTCGCCTGCGGCCTCGTCGAGGGCCCGGTTGCGGGCCGGAACGATGCCGGGCTCGGCCTCATGGACGTGGCGGATCGTCGGACGATGCGCCGCCGGGCGCCGGGCCCGGTCGGCGCCCGGCTTTGCGGCGCTGCGGCGGAACTCTTCGACGATCGGTGCTGCCGAGCCGTCCGGGTTGTTGTCGACGACGAGAATCTCCTCCAGCCCCCAGCCGGCGTCGGCCCCCGGGACCGCGTTTGCGAACACACTGGCAATCGCCCGGCGCAACTCGTCCGATCTCCGGTAGGTCAAGATGGCAACGGTGACGCGGCGGTCACCGCCGGGTTGCTGCGGGCTCGGGTCCTGCGCCGAGACGTCGGTTGCATGGGATGTCATGTGTTGCGCCGCCTATCCGGGCATTGGTCTGCCGAGGCTGACTACAGTGCGTCGGGACCGAAGCGAAGAGCCACCCTCTGCTCCTGTCGTTCGCACCAAGATCCCAGCTCGTAGCACCGGGAGAGACCACTTGCAATACGGATATTTGCCCTGTCTCCAAATGCGTCAGTTTGTTTACGACACCAAGTACTCTACAGCTGTGGGTAGCGGGGAGTCGCGGCGGGATGGTGATTGTGGCCAACGTTGATGTTGAGCTTTTGGAGCGCAGGCGCCACAGAGCCGACGTCCGGGTGATCGCAACACCGCCGGTCGTCTTGCGGGCCAGGCCGAGCAACTACGCCAACTATCTCAAGCGGCCATTCGATGTGGTGCTGTCGTCGCTCGGCCTCGTCGTGCTGTCGCCGATCCTGATCGCGCTGGCCGTCCTGGTCCGGATCAAACTCGGCCCCGGTGGGGTCATTTACCACCAGGAGCGGGTTGGCCGCAACGGCCAGAGCTTCGAGATCTACAAGTTCCGTTCGATGCTTCCCGATCGCCGAAACGGCGACCAGGCCTACATAGGCCCGGAGCGCCGCAAAACCCACAAGTCGGCCGATGACCCCCGCCATACCCCGTTCGGCCGTTTCCTTCGAGCCAGCAGCCTCGATGAACTCCCTCAGTTGGTCAACGTCCTCAAGGGTGATATGAGCCTCATCGGGCCCCGTCCCGAGTTGGTCACCGTTGCCGCCAGGGAGGGCTTCCTGGTCCACCCCCGGCATCTCGAGCGGCCGGGGATCACCGGCCGTTTCCAGGTCTCGGAGCTGCGGGCCAACAACCGGATCTCGGCCGGCCTCCATCTCGATGTGTCCTACGTGGCCAACATCGGCTTCTGCAGCGACATGGCGATCCTGTTCAAGACCATGTTCGTTCTGGTCGGCCGGGGCAGTTGACAGATCGTCAGCGCCGCAGGCGGATCCTCTTCATCTGTACCGCCAACATCTGCCGGAGCCCGACGGCCGAACTGCTGGCCCGCCACCGGTTCGGCGAGTCGGCGATGCTGTTCCGGTCGGCCGGATTTCTCGAGGTCGCAGACGGCTGTCCGGCCGAGCTCGTCGAGGTGTTGGCGGGGCGGGGTATCGACGCCGGCGTCCATCGCAGCTACCGACTGGACACCGCCAGCGTGGATGCAGCAGACATGCTCCTGACCATGGAGGGCAGCCACGTCCAGAAGGCCACCATGTTGGCCCCGGACGAGTTCACCAAGATCGTTCCGCTCAAGGAGGCGGCGGCGGTTCTCGAGCGCCGTCCCGAGCCCGCGGTGTCGATCGAGGATCTGCTGGCTGCGGTCAATCGGGACCGTGATCCGCTCCAATATCTGGGATCCCGATGGGATGTGGACGACCCCTACGGCCGGAGGGCCAAGGCCTACCGGCGAGCGGTCGACGAAATCGACGACCTGGTCACCGCCGTGATCGGCAAGCTCCGCTGAGCCGTCGCCGGCGGCGCCGAGCGGCCTTCACCGCCTCCGCCACCGGCCGATCGCCAACACCGCCAGGGCCCGGAGGTAGTCGAGGACAACCGAACCGTTGAGTTTGGTGGAGCCGTGGAGTCGCGCCCCGAACTGGTAGCCGATCTCGCTGACCGAGGGTTCCGGCCCCCGAGCCAGGAATTCCAGCAGGATCTTGAACCCGCATGGATTGACCTGGTCGCCGACGAGCTCGAACCGTCGACGTGACACGGCAAAGAACCCGCTCATCGGGTCGCTCACCGCCACCCCGAGCAGGCCTCTGGCCAGGGCGGTCCCGGCCCACGACGCGGCCCGGCGCCTGCGGCCAAAGGTTCCGTAGCCACCCCCGTCGACGTGGCGGGAGCCGATGCAGAGATCCATCCCGTCGTCGACCACCGCCTGGACGAGGCTCGAGATCTTGGTCTCATCGTGCTGGAGATCGGCGTCCATGACCACCAACGCTCGGCCGGTGGCCTGGGCCATCCCGGCCATCACCGCCGAGGACAGGCCCCGCTCGCCGACCCGCCGGATCACCTTGATCCGGTGGTCGGACCGTCCCTGCGATTTGGCGATGCGCCAGGTCTCGTCGAGCGAATCATCGTCCACGACCAGGATCTCGTAGTGGTGCCCCGAGAGTGCCGTCCGGAGGCGATCGAGCACGATCACGATGTTGTCGGCCTCGTTGTAGGTCGGGATGATCACCGACAGCAGCGGGCCCTCGCTCTCGGTGTCGGTCGATGCGTCGTCGGCCGTGACCGGCTGTCGACCCTCGCGTCGGCCATTGGGTCGATCCTGGGGACGGCGTCGCAGACGTGGCCGGGGCCGCCGCCGCTCGGCCACGGTACCGGTGGCGGTGGGTTCGGCCGTGTTGCCGGTGGCGGTGGGTCCCGCCGTGTTACCGGCGGCGGAGGAGAGGGTGCCTACCCGGCCACCGCTGCTCATGGTGCAAGGAAGATTGGATTCACCAGTGCACAATCGGCGCCAACCTGCCGAAAGTAAGATTGCCCTCAGTGCCGTTTGGTCCGGAGTGCTAGCCTCTTGCCAGTGGTTCGGAGCAACGATACGAGGCTCCCATTGTTGATCTCCCAGCGATCTTCGGGTGGGGGTCCGGGAGGTCACCTCGCCTACGGAGCCTGGAACGAGGCCGAAGACGTTCTCGCCGGCTCCTCAGGTGTCGGCATCGGCATACTGGATCGTCACTCACAGCAGCGCCAGATCCACACCCGCCGGGTGCTCGGTCGAGCCGTGAGGCGAGTGGGAGGGCGGGCCAAACTGCTGCCGCCGACCCGCCGCCTGACCACCGCCGAGGGCCACGATCACATCTTCTTCATGGCCCGGGGCGCCTGGGATCTTCCATTGCTCGAGCGGTTGCGTTCGATCCGGCGGCGATCCCTCACGCTGTCGGTCTGGATTCCCGAGATCTGGTCGACCGAACTGTCGGACAAGCGGCTCATGTACGAGTCGTACTCGATGGTCGACCACGTCTTTGTCGGGATCGCCGAAGCGGTCGAGCCCTTCTCCGAGATCGCTCCCGGCGCCCAGATCCATGCGCTGCCACCGGCGGTGGACGT
>CAMYLA010000054.1:8710-64398 GCA_947259095.1 uncultured Acidimicrobiaceae bacterium
TCCGGCCCAGCACGCCGAGATCCTCGACTGGGCCAGAAGCCGTGGGGCCTTGTACCTGTACGACACGGTCAAGGGCGAGGCCATCGACTGGGCCGAGCACCGTGAGGCCCTGGCGAACATGTACCAACACACAAACGTTGCCATCTGCAACTATGCGAAACACGACATGCCGAGCGTGACCGGCGGGCTCCGGGTCCTGCCAGGGCGGTTGTTCGAGGGGTTGGCGGCCGGTTCGGTGCTCGTTGGTCTCCCGCCTGACGAGCAGCGGCAGCGCGAGCTACTGGGGGCGGCGGTGGTCGAGCCGCTGGACGGGTCGAGGAACCAGCTCCGGGAGTTGCTCGAACGGTTCTCCGATCCCGCCGAGGCCCAGCCGATCCGGGCCAGGAACCTCGCCTTGGCCTGTCGTGGCCAGGATTGGGGCCACCGGTGGAAGGAGATGTTCGAGGTCGTCGGGCTTCCCGTGCCGTTCGGCCTGCAGAACAGGATCGATGATCTGGAGAAGAAGGCCATCGTCTACGACGAGTTGGTCGACTCGTTCTGATCGCCACCCGACCGCCAGGTGGGCGACGACCGGTCAGGGCCGGGTGGCTGACAGCAACTGGGTGATGCCACCGGAGAGCTGGGTCCGCTCCACCTCCACCATGCCGGCCGATCGCAGCATGGCCACCATCGTGGCCGGCTCCGGCAGGTACGACACCGAGCGTGGTAGGTAGGCGTAGGCACCACGATCGGAGAGGAGCCCGCCGACCTGGGGTACGACCTTGTTGAAGTAGACGCCATGGCCCCAGCGCATCACGCCATTGTCGGGCCGGGACACGTCGAGCAGGGCGATCCGCCCTCCCGGCCTCACCACCCGATGGAGCTCGGAGAAGAAGGGTTTGAGCTCCACCAGGTTTCGCAGGGCGAATCCGCAGACCGCAGCGTCGACGCCGCCATCGGAGATCGGCAGCTGGAGCAGGTCACCCTGGACCAGCGGGGCGTCGGTCCTCGCCGAGGCCAGCATCCCGAACGAGAGGTCGATGCCGATCGGGCGGTGACCCTCCTCGGCCAGCTCGACGCAGAAGTCCCCGGTGCCGCAGGCCAGGTCGAGCACCACCGAGCGGGGCCGGAGCTCCAGCGAACGCTGTGCCTTGCGCCGCCAACCGATATCCATTCGGAACGACATGATCCGGTTGACCATGTCGTAGCGGGGGGCGATCGTGTCGAACATCGACCGGACCGCGTCGCGCTTCTCGTCACCCTCGGGCAGGTGGTCGGTGGGCATGGAGGACATCGGCCCACCGTAGAGCCCACAACCGATCCCGCGGCTGGTCGGGCCGACGATTGGCGGCGCCCCTCGTCCCGCCGGTGGGCATCGGCGACTCAGCAGCGGTGGATCTCGTCCGGAATCTCGCCGGTGTCGAAGTAGTGGGCGACGATCTGCTCCACGCAGAAGTTCGTCCCGTAGGCGGTGTGGCCGGTGTCATTGACGGTGACCAGGGCGGCCGACGACAGTGTGGCGGCAACGGTGGCGGCGTTGACAAGCGGGGTGGCGGCATCGCCGGTGGTCGACAGCACCAGGACCGACGTCTCGTCGGGTCCTGCAACCGGCTCCGGCGTCCCGGTCGGTGCCACCGGCCAGAACGCACAGCTGCGGAGTTCGTTGGCCAGCGCTCGGCCGAATCGGGGCGCGATGGTCGACAGCTCGGTGGCAAAGGTGTCCCAGCCGGCGGAGCCGACCGGGGACCGGCTGTCGATGCAGGAAACGGCAAGGTAGGTGGCGAAGTTGATACCACCGACGTAGAGGTCGTGGAGGAGCTCGATGCGGCTCAGATCGCCCTGCTCGGCGGCGGTCAGCGCCGCCGCATACCGTGGCCAGAGACGTTCGGAGTACATGGCGATCAGGGTTGCGATCTCCAGCTCGGTGGTCCCCACCGTCCCCTCGAGAAGCGGTTCCAGATCCCGGTGGATCCGATCGTAGGCCGCCGCAACCCCGCCCCGGGGGCAGCTCAGGGTGGTGGCGCAGGCACCGTCGAGCACCTCGAACGCCCGCTCGAACTCGGCCGCCTGCTGGCGGAGCAGATCCGTCAGCGTAAACGACGGGTCGACCACGCCGTCGAGGACCAGCCGACCGACCAGCGTCGGATAACGTTGTGCGTAGCGGAGGCCGATCAGGGTGCCGTAGCTCGAACCGAAGAAGTGCAACCGCTGATCGCCCAAGGCCTGGCGGAGCAGATCGAGATCTCGGATGACCGAGTCGGTGCCGAGGTGGGGGAGGAGCTCGGCGTCCAGGCGTCCGCACCGCTCGGCCAGGTCCCTGGCCTGCTGGTCGAGCTGCTCGGTCTCCTGGGCGTCGTCCGGTGAGAGATCGGGGCGGGGCCCGTCTGTGAGGTCGATGGTGCAGCGGAGCGCAGTGCTGGCGCCGATTCCCCTGGGGTCGAACCCCACCAGGTGATGATCGGCCATGGTCTTCTCGTCGAGCCGGAAACCGTTGCGGATCGAGTTGACCCCGGAACCGCCCGGCCCGCCGGGATTGAACAGAATCGAGCCCCGTGCCGGTTCCGACGCCGGGATCCGGACCATGGCCAACTCGATCAGCGGGCCGTCCGGCTGGTCGTGATCGAGCGGGACCTCCACGGTCGCACACTCGAGCAAGCCGCTGCAGGCGACCCACACCGCATCGTCCACCGGAAAGCTCTCCGCCACCCCGGCGACCTCATCTCGAGCGGCCTCTGCCGCCACCGATGGCGGGGTCGAGGGGGAACCGGTGGGGCCGTCCGACGATCCGGTTCGATCCGGTGCCGCCACGGTCGACGTCGAGGAGCCGATCGGGGTTTCGCTCGTGCTGGTGGTTGCGTCGCCGGACTCGTCGGGCACCCCGCATCCCGCCACCAGCAGCATCGCGCTCAGCACCGCCGCGACCGAGCGTATTGCTGCGCTCAACGCTGCGGAGGCCGAAGCATGCTTGACGGCGGCGGGGCGCGAACGGCTACTCGAACCAGACTTTTTGATACTCACGGGACTGGATGTGGATGACCGCCACCGCCAACGCCGTCGGGAAGACCGTTCTGTTCAGCAGGCTGAGGATCCGCTCCAGGGGGGCACCACTGATGAGGCTGTCGACCAGGGGCAGGATCTCCAGCGCCGCAGCCAGACAGGCACAGACCGCAAGGAGGAAGTAGCCCCAGCGCTTGTTGTTCGCAGTGGCAAAGGCACCGGCGAACAACCCGATGTAGATCACCAACAGCCCCAACCGGCCGCCGACGAACAGCAGGCCGAAAACCGCACTGATGTAGCCCAGGATGACACCGGCCTGCAGTGTCTGTGGATGGGAGCGATTGAGCCACTGATTCATACGTCACACAGTATGGTGGGGCCAGCGGTCAAAAACCGTGGCCCCGGCCAAGTTTCGGCGCCGTCGCTCACCGGTGGTGGGAACGGGCGGAAAGGGTGACCTCGGTGGCCGTCGAGCCCGCCGTGTCCGGCGCCGCCAATTGGCCGCAGGCGGCGTCGATGTCGGTGCCCCGATTGGCCCTGACCGTGGCATTGACACCGCGGTTGCGGAGGTCGTTGACGAACTCGTCGATCCTGGCCCGGGGCGTGCCGACCGTTGGCCAGCCCGGTGTGGGATTGAGGGGGATCAGGTTGACGTGGGCCCGGGCTCTGCGGGCAACGGCGGCCAGTTCGGCGGCATCGGACGGTCGGTCGTTGACGCCGTCGATCATGGCCCATTCCAGCGACACCCGCCGGCCGGTCCGCTCCCGGTAGAGCTGGCAGGCGGCAACAAGATCGTCGATCGGGTTGCGGGCGTTGATCGGGACCAGCTCGGTGCGAAGGTCGTCGTTTGCCGCGTGCAGGGACAGGGCCAGCCCGACCTGCAGCCCCTCTTCGGCGAAGCGGAGCATCTGTGGCACCAGGCCCACCGTCGACACCGTCAGATTGCGAGCCCCGATGCCGAAGTCGGCGATGATGCGGTGCAGCGACTCGATCAACCGGTCGTAGTTGGCGAACGGTTCACCCATGCCCATGAACACGACGTTCGACAGTCGCCGGGGGGCGGCGGCCCGCCGTGCTGCAACCACCTGCTCCAGTATCTCGCCGACCGAGAGGTTCCGCTCGTAGCCGCTCTGGCCGGTGGCGCAGAACCCGCAACCCATGGCACATCCGGCCTGGCTCGATACGCAGACCGTCGACCGGTCCTTGTAGTGCATGAGTACGGTCTCCACCCGGCTGCCATCGGGGAGGGTCCACAGCCACTTGATGGTGCGGCCGTCGGAGGAGTTCTGTGTCGCCGTCAGTTCGAGGGCCGGCTGCAGCGAGTTGCCAAGACGGGCTCGCAGGGCCTTCGGGAGGTTGGAGAGTTCAGTGGGCGGCGTGTCCTGCTGGTACAGCCCGTGCCAGATCTGATCCAGGCGGTAGGCGGGCTGGTCGTCGATCAGCTCCCGATATCGGGCACGGTCGGGGGTCCACGGCGACTGCGTTTCCTGCGGCTGTTCGCTGCCGGCCGATTGCGACTCGACCGGCGCTCGCTTCGGCTCCGACCCTAGGGGCGCCGGCCCTTGGGGCGCCGGCCCGGTCCGGTCGGTCATGATCGGGCTGTTCGGCGGTCGCTCACGATCTTGCCGAGCGGGATGCGGCCCGCCGCTGCCAGGCGGTGTCGGTTCGATGCCGTTCGAAGCCGAGCTTGTCATAGGTCCGCAGCGCCGGCTCGTTGTCGGCTTCGACATAGAGCATGCCGGTGGTCAGCCCGGCATCGGCGAGCCAGGCCAGGCCGGCTGCGGTCATCGGCTTGCCAAGGCCCTGACCATGGTGGTCGGGGTCGATGCCGATGGCGTAGATCTCGCCCAGCCTCGGCTGGCCGGGCGCCACCGGTTCGTGGATCTTGGTCCAGCAGAAACCGGCCAGGCCTTCGGGGTCCTCGGGATCGTCGTACAGCCGGATCCCCTCGGGATCGAACCACGGTTGGCGTGCCGCTTCGGCCAGATCGTCGGTGGTCAGGTTTCCCTGGTCGGGGTGGGAGGCGAAGGCCCGGTTGTTGGCCTGCAGCAGTCGTTCCTCGTCCTGGCCGGGGATGAAGGCCCTGGTCGACAGCACCGGGGCGTCGATGGGCAGATCGCAACGGAGTTGGTGCAGTGACCGCACCTCCTCGAACCCCTGGCGTTGGGCCAACGATCGATGCCAGCTGTGTGCCGGTTTGCCCCACAGCTCGACGGTCGTGGCCCCGCTGGCCGCGATCGACGGTTCCAGGGCGTGGTAGAGGGCGGCCAGCAGCATCGGACCTTCCGCTCCCTGCGCGCTGCTGGACACGATCAGCCCGTCGAGTTGCAGCCGATCCCGATCGACGGCGCCGCCGAGGAAGGCGATCGGTTGCTCGCCGGCGTTGGCGATGGCCGCTATCAGGTGGGCCGACGGCCGCCAGTCCTTGAAGCGGTCATCTCGCATCGACGGCTCGAGCGCACCTTCGAGCACGGCCTGGGCCTGCTCCGCGATCCAACGGTCCGATGGTCGAGTCCGGCCGGTGGTGCTGGGATCGATGATCCGGATGTCGACCTCATCCCGACCTCTTGACGCTCGGTTGCTCACACCAGCAAACGTAGCGGCTCAAGCGCCGGGTCGAGGCCTGCGACGCAGGCCGGAATCGTCGGTCGAGCGGCCTGCGAGGGGGATCTTGGACAGACCGAGGAGGGGGTGGCCGCAGACCACGGAGCACGTTGTGGAGGAAAACGCAATATTTTTTGCGAATATCACCCCATCGGTAAATCAGTTGAATTACTGTCTCATTTAACCAGGTTCCCGCCACCTGGTAGCAGCGAATACGGGGATCCGCCGCCCCGTATCGCGCCGTCGGCGCCCCGTCTTTTCGGGGCGCCGACGTTTTTTTCCTGCGCCCTCCGGCTCGACTGCAATGTTTCCCACCAGGGATTCTGTGCTCGATGCACCTGCCGAGGCGGGTAGTCGGGCGGCGGTCCGAAGCCGGCATCTTCGTGGATCGGCGCCGCGTCTTCGTTGACATTGACCGGGCGTGGATGCCGTTGCATAGCGACTAATCTGTTGTCTTCGATGCCGTTTCTTTCGCGACAGTTGTCGCTGGTTCTCTTTGCGGCCTTCAGCTGCGACTCAATCGGAGCCGGATCTTCTCCAGCCTCCGGCCGGCGGTTTGGAGTTGCCGCTCGACCTCCAGCACGTCGATGAGGGTGTCCTCATCGCCATCGGCTTCCCTGGCCACATCGCCGAGCCGAGTGGTCAGATCGGTCAGCGAGGCCGAGAGCGAACTGAGAGCGTTCTTGTCGAGTGGCATCGGGCGGGCTCCTTCACCGTCTTCGATGCAATTCGGCACCGACCGTTGGCCGACCACGCTACCGTCGACTGCGAATCACAGAGCGATGTCGCAGGACCGGTCGGCGCCGGCGGCGCCTCGCAGCGGGCCGGACAACCGGGTCGCAACGGACCATGTGAACACCGATTGCAGGAACAGGAGAGCGCCGGTGCTGAAACGTCTCGATCTACGGGGTCTCGACCTCTCGGTCGATCCGGCCGCAGCCCTGCCCCGACCGGACATCGCCGGCGATGAGCCAAGGGCCGCGGTGCGGGACATCATCGCCAGGGTCAGGGCCGGCGGCGACCCAGTGCTTTCGGAGCTGACCGAGACCTTCGACGGCGTCCGGCTGGAGCGGCTGCGGGTGGGTGACGCCGAGCTCCGGGCCGCGGTCGACGGGTTGGCACCAGAACTTCGAGCGGCCATGGAAGCGTCGATCGAGGGGATCGAGAACTTCCACCGGCATCAGCTCAGGGATCCCGAAGTGATCGTGAGCGACGGTCTGACCATACGGGCCTACCAGCGGCCGGTGAGACGGGCCGGACTCTACGTGCCGGGCGGTCGGGCCGAATACCCGTCGACGGTGCTGATGACCGCGGTGCCGGCGAGGGTTGCCGGTGTTGGTGAGATCGCACTCTGTGTGCCGCCCAGCGCAGCACATGGTGGCATCGCGCCGTCGGTGCTGGCGGCGGCGCAGTTGGCCGGCGTGTCCGAGGTCTTCGCAGTCGGCGGGGCCCAGGCGGTGGCGGCCATGGCCTACGGCACCGAATCCATTGCCCCGGTCGACGTGATCGCCGGCCCCGGCAACATCTACGTCGCACTGGCCAAGCAGGAGGTGGCGGGCGCGGTCGGGATCGCCGCCGCCTTCGCCGGTCCCTCGGAGGTTGTGGTCGTTGCCGACCACACCGCGTCCGCCGAGTTCGCCGCCATCGACGTGATCCTCCAGGCCGAACATGGGCCGGACGGGCTGGCCTGGCTCGTCAGTTGGGACGAATCGGTCATCGATGAGGTCTGCGCCGCCGGCGAGCTGCTCCTCGCTGCATCACCCCGGGCGGCCGACGTTCGCGCCACCCTGGCCGAAGGGGGCTATGCCGCCCTGGTCGACGGGCCCGAGGCGGCGCTGGCGGTGGTCAACGCCATCGCCCCCGAACACCTCGAACTCCAGTGCCAATCGGCCGAGGACCTGGCCCTTTCGGTCGACAACGCCGGAGCGATCTTCTGCGGGCCGTACTCCCCGGCTTCAGTGGGGGACTATGTGGCCGGTCCCAGCCATGTCCTGCCCACCTTTGGCTCGGCTCGGTTCGCCAGCGCCCTGACCGTTGGCGACTTCCTGAAGGACCATCACATCGTCACCGTCACCGAGCAGGGTCTGGCCCGGCTCGGCCCCCATGTGGTGGCCCTGGCCGAACAGGAAGGACTCGACGCACACGCAGAGTCGATTCGGGTTCGGTTGCAGGGCGGCTCCCGATGAGTCGGCCTCCGGTTCGCGACGACCTGGTCGCACTGTCCGGGTACCACTCGCCCCAGGTCGAGGTCGAGGTCCGCCTCAACACCAACGAAGCCCCCGAGCCGCCGCCGCCCGAGTTCGCGAAAGCGGTCGCCGAGGCGGTGGAGGGCCTGGCCTGGCATCGTTATCCCGATCGCTCGGCCATCGAGTTGCGCACCGCCATCGGCGCCCTCTACGACCTGCCGGCCACCCGGGTCTTCTGCGCCAACGGCTCGAACGAGGTTCTGCAGACGCTGCTGCTGACGTTCGCCGGCCCCGGTCGAAGCACCCTCACCTTCGAGCCGACCTACGCCCTGCACAGCCACCTCAGCCGGATCACCGGCTCCCGGCCGCTGGCCGTCGACCGGCGAACCGACTTCAGCCTCGACCCCGACGACGCCGTCGCCGCAGTTCTCGCCAACCGGCCTGCCATCACCTTCCTCTGCTCACCGAACAACCCGACCGGGCTGGTGGAAACCCGGGACACGATCACGCGGGTGCTGGAAGCGGTCGGCGAGGTTGACGGGCTGCTGGTGGTCGACGAGGCCTACGGCGAGTTCGCCCCCCGCTCGGCCATCGACCTGCTCGACGAGGAGATCCCGCTGGTGGTGACCAAGACCTACTCCAAGACCTGGGCCATGGCCGGCGCCCGGCTCGGCTACCTGCTGGGGCCGGCGTGGTTGGTCGAGAAACTGGAACTGGTGGTCCTGCCTTATCATCTCGACTCGATGAAACAGGCCGCCGGGTTGGCTGCGCTGCGCTTCGTCGACGCCATGAACGCCAGGGTGGCGGGGATCGTCGAGGAGCGGGGTCGGCTGCAGGCCGAGCTGGGGGAGCTTGGGGCCGAGGTGTGGCCATCGGGATCCAACTTCGTGTTGTTCCGGCCGCCGATCCCCGGGGATCGGGTGTGGCAGGAGCTCGTCGATCACTCGGTCCTGGTTCGAAATACCGCCAGCTGGGAGCACCTCGACGGCTGCCTGCGGGTCACCGTCGGCACCGCGGAGGAGAATTCCCGTTTTCTCCGAGCGATGGCCGACATACTTGGGCCATGAGCAACGCACCCGGCGGTCGGACAAGCACACTGAGCCGCTCCACCAAGGAAACCTCGATCGACGTGGCGATCGACCTCGACGGCACCGGTCGAACCGAGATCGACACCGGCATCCCGTTCTACGATCACATGCTCGACCAGCTCGGTCGCCACGGTTCGTTCGATCTGTCGGTCAAGGCCGACGGCGACCTGCACATAGACAGCCACCACACCGTCGAGGACACCGCCATCGTGCTGGGACAGGCCTTCGCCGAGGCCCTCGGCGACAAGATCGGGGTCCGGCGGTTCGCCAGTGGCCTCTACCCGCTCGACGAGGCGCTGGTCGAGGTTGCCCTCGATCTGTCCGGCCGGCCGTTCTTCGTCTGGAACGTCGAGCTCCCGGAGTCGATTCCGCTCGGCAGCCCGCCGTTCGACCCCTCCCTGGCCGAGCATGCGATGCAGAGCTTCGCCACCAACGCCGGGATCACGCTCCATGTGTCGCTCAAGGATGGACGCAACGTTCACCACATCGTCGAAGCGGCGTTCAAGGGATTGGCCCGGTGCCTGCGGGATGCGGTCCGGGTCGAGGGCGGCGACGTCCCGTCGACCAAGGAGACGCTGTGATGGCGGCGGCTTCGTCGACCGGGCCCGCCCAGGGGTCGGTCAGGCCAACCGTGGCGGTGCTCGACTACGGCATCGGCAACCTCCGGTCGGCCCAGAAGGCGCTCCAGCGGGTGGGGGCCGACGCCAGCCTCACCGCCGACCCCGACGTCATCGAGCGGGCCGACGGCGTGGTCCTGCCTGGGGTCGGCAACTTCGGCGCCTGTATGAACGCCCTGGTCGACACCGGGCTGGCCGACCAGGCTCGCAAGGTCGCAGAGCGGGGCCAGCCGTTCATGGGCATCTGCGTCGGCATGCAGATGCTGTACGACGGCTCCGACGAGTCGCCGGACGTTCCAGGCCTCGGCATCCTCCCCGGCCGGATCACCTGGTTGCCGGACACGGTCAAACGGCCCCAGATGCAGTGGAACAAACTGGATTGCGTCGACCACCCGTTGCTCGAGGGACTGCAGGACGCCTGGGTCTACTTCGTCCACAGCCTGGCCCCGGCCACGGACCGCCACGTGATCGCCACCACCGACTATGGCGGGCCGGTGGTCGCCGCAGTGGCCGACGACAACGTCTACGCCACCCAGTTCCACCCCGAGAAGTCTGCCGCAGGGGGTCTCCGCCTGCTGTCGAACTTCGTCGGGTTGTGCAACACCCGACCGCCGAAGCAGCGGTCGTGAAGCTGTACCCGGCAATCGATCTGCGGGAGGGGCGCTGTGTCCGCCTGTACCAGGGTGACTACGACCGCCAAACCACCTATGGCGACGATCCGGTGGCCCAGGCCGAGGCGTTCGTCGCCGAGGGGGCCGAGATCCTGCATGTGGTCGACCTCGACGCCGCCCGGACCGGTCAGCCGACCAACCGACCGGTGATCGGCGCCATCTGCGCCGCCCTCGACGTGCCGGTCCAGGTCGGCGGCGGTGTCCGCTCGGTCGAGGCGGCCGAGGGTCTGTTCGAGCTCGGTGTCGACCGGGTTGTCATCGGCACCGCGGCCATCGAGAATCCGGAGCTGGTGGTTGCGTTGGCTCGGCGTGGTCGATCGATCGTCGTCGGCATCGATGCCAGGGGCGACAACGTGGCCACGCACGGCTGGACCACCGATTCCGGCCATACCGTCGACCAGTTGGCCAACAGATTCGCCACCGCCGGAGTCAATGCCCTGGTGGTCACCGAGATCAGCCGGGACGGTACGCTCGAGGGCCCGGACGTCGGCGGCCTGTCGCAGTTGTTGTCCGTGACCGACGTGCCCATCATCGCCTCGGGCGGCGTCGGCACCCTCGACGATCTCCGCACGCTGTCGAAGATCGAGGTCTCGATCGATGACGGAGCCGATGCCGGGACCACACGATCGCTGACCGGAGCGATCGTCGGGCGGGCTCTCTACGAGGGACGTTTCTCGGTCTCGCAGGCATTGGAGGCGATCGGGTGAGAACACCGTCCACGAGTCCAACCGGGCCCGCCCGGAACCGGAAAGGATCGAACCGATGCGAGTGATCCGGGTCATCCCCTGTCTCGATGTCGCCGACGGCCGTGTGGTCAAGGGGGTGAACTTCGTCAACCTCCGCGATGCCGGGGATCCGGTAGAGCTGGCCGCCCTCTACGACCGCCAGGGGGCGGACGAGCTGGTGTTCCTCGATATCGGAGCCACCCATGAGAACCGCGACACCACGGTGGCCATGGCCACCGCGGTGGCCGA
Source organism: uncultured Acidimicrobiaceae bacterium (assembly GCA_947259095.1). Taxonomy (GTDB): domain Bacteria; phylum Actinomycetota; class Acidimicrobiia; order Acidimicrobiales; family SZUA-35; genus JAHELU01. The sequence continues at coordinate 19,827 of CAMYLA010000054.1, forward strand.
GCAGGTGTTCATCCCGTTCACCATCGGCGGCGGCATACGGTCGGTCGACGACGCCCGCAGCCTGCTTCGGGCCGGGGCGGACAAGGTCTCGATCAACTCAGCGGCGGTGGCCCGACCGGAACTGGTGGCCGAGATCGCAACCGAATTCGGTTCCCAGTGCTGCGTGGTGGCCATCGACGGCCGCCGAGCCGGGGCTGCCGGTGCCGGGGACGGCGACGGCCCCGATCTGGAATCGGGCTACGAGGTCTACACCCACGGGGGCCGCCAGCCGACCGGGCTCGATGTGGTGGCCTGGGCCCGTCGGGTCGTCGAGCTCGGGGCGGGGGAGATCCTGTTGACCTCCATGGACCGCGACGGCACCCGGGAGGGCTTCGACCATCCGATGACTCGGGCCGTTGCCGAGGCGGTCTCGGTACCGGTGATCGCCTCCGGCGGCGTCGGGTCGGTCCAGGACCTGGCGCCGGGTGTCACCGAAGGGGGAGCAGACGCCGTGCTGGCGGCCAGCATCTTCCACTTCGCCGAGGCGAGCATCGCCGATGCCAAAATGGCCATGACTGCGGCCGGGATCACCGTCCGCCCTGCTGATTGATCGTCGGCCGGTGACCGTGCGGTGATCGGGCGCCGCTCAGTGGTCGGTGAGTTCGTGGAGCAGTCCGGTGGCGGTGGTACACACGGTGTCGAGGCCGACGGCGAAGAAGTGGTTCGCCCCGTCGGCGGCGGTGATCTCGCAGTTGGTCCACCGATCGGTGGCCTCCCGGGCCTGATCCGGTGGGCGGAAGTCGTCCTGGGATCCGGTCACGATCCGTTTCGGTCGGGGATCGGTGCCGGCCACCATGTCCTCCATCGGCACCACCCGCAGTGGGGGAGCGACGGCCAACCAGCCGGCGATCCGCCGGTCGTCGACCGCCAGCGACACGTCGGCCCCGAACGAGTACCCGGCCACGATGAGCGGGACATCGGGCCAGCGGCCGGTGAGCTCCTCGATCGCCGCCAGTACGTCGAGCCGCTCGTCGTTGCCCTTGTCATGGTGGCCTTCGGAGCCGCCGCTGCCACGGAAGTTGAACCGTACACAGGCCACCCCGGCCAGACCGAGGTGCTCGTACAGGGTGCTCACCACGTTGTTGAACATGTCACCGCCGTACAGCGGATGGGGGTGACAGATCACAGCCGTGGCCACCGGGTCCTCGTGGGTCCACAACTGGGCTCGGAGGGCCAACCCGTCGGCGGTCCGCAGCGTCACAGCTTCGTCGCTTCGATCGTCGGCCATCGACTCCGACGCTAGTGCGCCTCCGGAGCGACGCAAATCGACGTGTGGACACCTAACCTGAACGGGCGGGCCGGTCCGGTTCGCTTGCACCCGACGTGATGGAGTACCTCGTTGTCAGGATCAGGTTCGATCTCAACCGATCAGGAAACCGCGGCGGAACCGGTCGAGGGCGAGGCCACCCCGGATCCGACCCCCCGCCGGGCCTCCAAGGGCCCCAAGCGGGAGAAGCTCCCGATCAAGATGCTCAACGACCGCATCCTGGTTCAGCTCGAAGGCCCCGACGGTGAGCGAAAGTCGACGGGTGGCATCCTGATCCCGGCCACCGCCCAGGTCGGCAAGCGTCTGACGTGGGCCGAGGTGGTTGCCGCCGGGCCGAGTGTGCGTTCGATGGAGCTCGGGGATCGAGTCCTGTTCAACCCCGAGGACCGCTACGAGGTCGAAGTCGGCGGTCACGACTACATCATCCTGCGCGAGCGCGACATCCATGCCGTGGCCGCCGAGCGACTCGACGACTCACCGACCGGGCTCTACCTCTAGCTCCAGTTGCCGGCGGTCCCGGACCGTCCGGCGGAGCGATGAAAATCGACCCCGGCCCCCAGGTTGGACCGGTACCCTGCACCCCATGCCTGAGGCTCAACCGATCGCGCCCTCCCCGGAGCAGCTGGAGGCGGTGACCTACAACGAAGACGGCCTGGTGCCGGCCATCGTGCAGGACGACGCCACCGGCCATGTGCTGATGATGGCCTGGATGAACGCCGAGACCCTGGCCCAGTCGCTGGCCGAGGGTCGAACCGTGTTCTGGAGCCGTTCCCGCCAGGAGGTGTGGCGAAAAGGCGACACCTCGGGTGATCGGCAGTGGATCCGCAGCGCCGCCTACGACTGCGACGGCGACACGCTGCTGTTCCGGGTCGAGCAGGAGGGCGATGGGGCCTGCCACACCGGCGAATACAGCTGTTTCCACCGTCCGTTCGGTGCCTAGGTCGGCCCCGGGGGCCGGCACCGAGCCGGCCGCGACGTTTGTACCGATGAAGGCCCCAGCGCCGTGACGACCACCCGGGAAGAGTTCAGAACCCTGGCCAGGACGTACCGGGCGGTGCCGGTCCATCGCGAGCTCCTGGCCGACCTGACCACGCCGCTGGCCGCCTTCATGCGCTGTGTCGGTGACGAGCCCGGCTTCTGCCTCGAGTCGGTGGAGAACGGGGAGCGGTGGAGCCGCTTCAGCTTCGTCGGCCGGCGACCCCATGCCTCGCTGGTGGCGACCGGCAACGAGGTCACGATCACCGGCAACCTCCCGGACACCGACCTGCCGACCGACAAGGGCATCCTGGCGCCGCTGGAAATGCTGCTCGACCGGTACCAGGCGCCTCGGCTGGCCGAGCTGCCACCGCTGACCGCAGGCCTGGTCGGCTACCTGGGCTACGACGTCGTCCGGGAGGTCGAGCGGCTACCGAACCCGCCCACCGACGACAACGGGTACCCGGACGCCGTGCTCGATGTGATCGGGGAACTGGCGGTGTTCGATCACTGGCGGCAGCGGGTCACCCTGGTGGCGGTGGCGCTGCTCGGCCCCGATCCCGACGATGCCGAGGTGGACGCCGCCTACGACGATGCGCTGGCCCGGTTGGAGCAACTGGCCATCGATGGGGCCAAGCCGTTGGACGAGCCGATGTTGGCCCCGCCGAACGACCGGACGGCCGGTGAGGGACTGGATCCGAGCCGGTTCAAGACCTCGCTCAGCTCCGACCTGTACATGGCCGCCGTGGATGCGGCCAAGGAGCACATCCGGGCCGGCGACATCTTCCAGGTCGTGCTGTCGAAGCGCTACGACTTCGACCTCGACGCCGAGCCGCTCGACGTCTATCGGGCCCTGCGACAGCTCAACCCCAGCCCCTACATGTACTTCATCCGCCAACCGGCGCTGACCCTGGTCGGCTGTTCACCGGAACCGCTGGTCCAGGTCCAGGACGGGCGGGTCATCTCCCGACCGATCGCCGGCACCCGCCAGCGGGGCCGGACCGACGAACACGATCGCCTGATGGCCGCCGAGCTCAGCGAGGATCCCAAGGAGCGGGCCGAACACGTGATGCTGGTCGATCTGGCACGCAACGATGTCGGCCGGGTGGTGGAGTACGGGTCGTTGACGATCGACGAGATGATGGTGCTGGAGCGCTACAGCCACGTGATGCACCTGACCTCCCAGGTCTCGGGCCGGCTGGCCGATGGCCGCTCCACCATCGACGTCCTGCGAGCCACCCTGCCGGCCGGCACCGTGTCCGGAGCGCCCAAGGTCCGGGCCATGGAGATCATCGACGATCTGGAGCCCCGCAAGCGCGGACCGTACGCCGGGGTCGTCGGCTATCTGGACTTCTCCGGCAACCTCGACACCGCCATCGCCATCCGGACGATGTTCTGCGGCGCCGATCGGGCGTCGGTCCAGGCCGGGGCCGGAGTGGTGGCCGACAGCGTGCCCGAGCTGGAGGACAAGGAGTGCTGGAACAAGGCCAAGGCGCTGCTGGCGGCCCTGGAACCGGCCCGGTCGATGGCCCGTGACCGCCAGGCCCGCCGCTGACGGGTCCACCGGGGAAGCGGCGCCGACGCCGGCTCCCCGCGGGGTGGTCCGCCGGTTCCGGCCACCGACCGGCCAACCGGTGGTGGCGCGATCCCCGCTCGGCGGTGTCGGGCCGGCCCCGGGCTGCCAGAATGGGAGCGTGATCGATCTCCGGACCGCCGAACAGCTCGCCTTCGACGATGTGGTGGCCGTTGCCGGCCACCGGGACCTGCTCCGGGTCCGGGGGGCGGACGCCGCCTCCTATCTCCACGGCCAGGTCAGCCAGGATGTCGAGGGGTTGGCCGTCGGCGCCTCGAGCTGGACACTCCTGCTTCAACCCCAGGGCAAGGTCGACGCCTGGCTCCGGCTGCATCGGCGGGCCGAGGACGAGTTCTGGCTGGACGTCGACGCCGGTTTCGGCCCGAGGGCCAAGGAACGGCTGGACCGATTCAAACTCCGGGTCGATGCCGAGATCGAGCTGCGTACCGTGCCGGCCCTGATGCTGCGAGGCCCGAATTCGCAGCGTTCGGCCCAGGACGCAGCCGACGCCCTGGTGGGCCTGTCCGCATCCTGGGGTGGCCTGGAGGGGGTCGACCTCATCGATCCGGCGCTACTCGATCAACCGGACGACGTGTCCCAACCGGACGTCTCGGCCTGGCTGCCGGCAGGGGTTGCCCAGGGGCCGGCGGAAACGGTTGATCTGCTCCGGGTCCGCCAGGGCCTTCCCGCCATGGGGCGCGAACTCGACGAGTCGACCATCCCCGCCGCGGCCGGCATCGTTGAACCGTCGGTCGATTTCACCAAGGGCTGCTACGTCGGCCAGGAGCTGGTGGCCCGGATCGACTCCCGGGGCAACAACACCCCGACCAGGCTGTACGGCCTGCGGTTCGTCGGCCCCGAGATCCCCGATGTCGGAGCGGAGCTGACGCTCGACGACTCGGTGGCGGGCAGGGTCACCACGGTGGCGGTGTCGCCGAGCCTGGGACCGATCGGTCTGGCCTATTTGAGGCGGGCGGTGGAGGTCCCGGCATCGCTGGTGGCGACGTCTCCCGATGGCCGCTCCCAGACGGTGGAGGCGATCGAACTGCCCGATCCGGCGGGCTGACCGGCCGCCGGTTCCCCGCCACCGGCTCGGACCCGGGGCAGCGCCAGACGTAACCAGGCCCCGCCATCGGGGTTGTTGCCTGCGCCGACGTGGCCGCCCATGGCGTTGGCCAGCTCTCGGACGATGGCAAGGCCGAGCCCGGTCGGATTCTCGGCCCGCTCCGGTTGGGCCGCACCGGTGTAGAGCCGATCGAAGATATGGGGCAGGTCGACTTCGGGGATGCCTGGGCCGTCGTCGCTGACCGACACCATGGCCCAACCGTCGCCGACCTCGACCGCGACCTCGATCCTCGATTCGGCGAACTTGATGGCATTGTCGATCAGGTTGGCGATGGCCTGGGCGGTCCGGTCGCTGTCGGCGGACACCAGCGCCGCCTCGACCCCGGTCCGGGTCAGGGTGATGCCGTGGTGGCCGGCCTGGTTGGCGAGCCCGGCCACCGTCCTGCCCGCCACCACCGACAGGTCGAACTGGCGAATATTGAGCCGGAACCGGTTGGCGTCGAGTCTGGCCAGATCCAGGAGGTCGCCGACCAGGCGGTCGAGCCGTCGTGCGTGATTGCCGATCACGTCACCGGCGGCCCGGGGATCGGTGACCGCGCCGTCGCTCAAGCCCTCGGCATAGCCGGCGATGGCGGTCAACGGGGTCTTCAGGTCGTGGGAGATCGACATGAGGAACTGCCGATCGAGGGCCTTCGATCGCTGCAGGTCGGCTGCCATCTGGTTGACGGCGTGGCCGAGGTCGGCCACTTCGTCGTTGCCTCTTGGCTCGACCCGGGCCGCCAGATCGCCGGCGGCGATGGCCGCCGTCGTGGATTTGATGGCCGTGATCGGGTCGGTCAATCGCCTGGCCAGCAGCGTGCCGGCCACCAGGGCGCCGACCAGCACGATCGCGCTCGACAACAGGAACCAGGCCACCGCCTGGCTGGACACCGCACTGACCCGCTGGCCGACGGCGATGGCCGGTTGGACATCGGGTTGGCGAATCAGGCCGGGGCCGGCAAGTAGCCGGAAGCCGAACACCGTCCGGTCGAGTGAGACCACCACCGTCTCCCCGTCGGCCAGGGCCGCCAGTTGCTCCTCATCGAGCTCGATGGGGGGGAGGGGCGGCGCAGCCTGGGGGCCACGGCGGCGCTGCCGGTCGGCCAGCGAGACCACGGTGCCGTCGTCGCCGACCAGCACCGGTTCTGCGAAGTCCAGCCCCAGATCCCGCCGTGACCCGAACAGCAGCGCCTCGACCTGGCGATCGGACCGGCCGGAGTCGCCGAGGAACCCGGCCACCACGTTCAGGCCCCGTCGGACCTGGTCCTCGGCGCTGCTCCTGGCCCCGAGCTGGGCCATGGCCAACACCCCGAACCCGACCAGCACGATCGAGACCAGGGCGGTCAGGGTGAGGGCGATGGTCAAGCGTCGCTGCATGGCTCAGGCCGGATGGTTCTTCATCAGCCGAGCCGATAGCCGATGCCACGGACGGTGGCCAGCGGCAGATCGGGGCCGAGCTTCCGGCGGAGCTGGCGGACGTGGACATCCACGGTTCGGGGATCGCCGATCCACTCGGCGCCCCACGCCGAGTCAAGCAGTTGCTGGCGACTGAGCACCATGCCCTGGTTGTTCACCAACGTCTCCAGGAGGGCCCACTCCTGGGACGCCAGCGGCACCTCCCGGTCGTCGATCGTCGCCTGGTGGCGGGCCAGGTCGACCACCAGCGGGCCGAAGCCCGCTCTGGTCGGCGTGGTCTCGGCCCGGCCCCGACGCAGCACCGCCTTGATCCTGGCCACGATCTCCCGCGGTGAGAACGGTTTCGTCACATAGTCATCCGCACCCATCTCCAGGCCCAGGATGCGATCGACCTCGTCATCCCTGGCCGTGAGAAACAGCACCGGCACATCGCTGGTCTGTCGGAGCTCCCGGCAGACGTCGAAGCCGTTCATGTCGCCGGGCAGCCCAACGTCGAGCACGACGAAGTCGGGCTCTCGGGACCTGATGGCCTCCAGCCCGGAGCGGCCGTCGCCGGAGACGTGGACGGTCCAGCCCTCCCGGCGGCAGTAGAGGGCCAGGAGGTCGCCGATATCCGGTTCGTCCTCGACCACCACGATTGCCGTCATCACGATCTCCTGAAACCCGTCGGACCTCGGCGGACGGATGCGAACGCCTTGCCCCCACGGTCGAACTCGACTGGACGAGCCGAGACTTCGAGGCTGGCCGACCGGTCGCCTCGCCCGAGGGCTCGGCTCCCAATGTAGGCCCCCAATGTTAGGGGATGGTGATGGTGCCGGTTGTTGACTAGGTTGCAGGAATGTCGAAAATCTCACTGATGGCGAAACTGACGGCGGCGGACGGCAAGGCCGATGAACTGAAAGCGGCCCTGGGGGCCATGATCGTCGCCGCCGATGAGGAACCGGGGCTTGAGATCTACAGCGTGCATGCCGACGCATCCGACGCCAACGTGTTCCACTTTTTCGAGCTGTATACAGACCAGGCCGCCCTCGACGTCCACGGAAAGGGCGACGGGATGAGCAACGCCATGGGTGCGCTCAAAGGTCTGCTGGCCGGCAGGCCCGAGGTGACGATGGCAACGCCGGTGGCAGCCAAGGGAATGGACATCTGACCGGACCCGATCGTTCCCGGCGTCTCGCCGCTGCTGCGAACGAGGTGACATGACGTACCTGACGAAGATCCTCGATAACCATCGGCAGCGGGCCGCTTCCGACCATCGATCGTTGGATCGCCTGATGGAACAGGCTGCGGCGGCGGGCCCGGCCCGCGGTTTCGCCCGTTCCCTGGCCGAGACCGATGGGGTTGCCGTCATCAGCGAGATCAAGCGGCGATCACCGTCGAAAGGGGCGCTGAACGTCGATCTCGATCTCGAGCCCGGGCCTATGCCGAGGGTGGGGCGTCCTGCCTCTCGGTGCTGACCGATGAAGCGTTTTTCGGCGGCTCGGCCGAGGACCTGGCGCTGGCCAGGGCGTCCTGCGAGCTGCCGGTCATACGCAAGGACTTCACCGTCGCCGCCAACGACGTGGTCGACGCCAGGATCATGGGGGCCGATGCGGTCCTGCTGATCGCCGCCGCCCTCGACGACGCCGAGCTGGCCGACTTCCAACGGCTGGCCGTCGAATTGTCCCTCGACGCCCTGGTCGAGACCCACGACGAGGCCGAGGTCGAGCGGGCCCTGGCTGTCGGCGCAACCATGATCGGCGTCAACCAGCGGGACCTGGTCACCTTCGAGGTCGACACCGCCCGAGCGGTAAGGGTCGGGGCGCTGATCCCCGATGGGGTGGTGGCAGTGGCGGAATCGGGCATCGGCGGACCCGACGACATCCCACCGCTGGCCGCAGCCGGCTTCGATGCGGTGCTCGTCGGCGAATCCCTCGTCCGCAGCGGCGACCCCCGGGCCGCGGTCGAGGCGTTGCGAGCGGTCTCGGCCTGACCCGGCGGGGACAGATGTCGGTTCATGATCGATTGCCGTTGGGCTTCGTTGCCATTGCGGTGCGGGGTAACGTGCTTGAGTGTTCGTCAAGATCTGCGGGATCACCACCGTCGAGGATGGGCTGCTGGCGGCCGGTCTCGGCGCCGATGCCATCGGTATGGTGTTCGCTGCGTCGTCCCCCAGACGGATCAGCGTCTCCCAGGCCGCCCAGATCCTCCCTCGGCTGCCTCCCGAGGTCCTGACGGTCGGTGTGTTCCGCAATGAACTCCGGGACCGGGTGGTGGAGATCACCGACAGGGCCGGGCTTGGTGCGGTGCAGCTGCACGGCCATGAGTCGCCCGAGGACTGCCGCTGGATCGCGGCCCGGGTTCCGGCGCTGATCAAGGCGTTCTCGATCAAGGACCCGGCCCTGCAGCAGCATGCCGACTACGGTCCCCATCGGCTTCTCATCGACTCGCCATTGCCTGGCAGCGGCGAGGTCTTCGACTGGGGGCTGCTCGACCGCCTGGTCGCCGACCGACGCTACATCCTGGCCGGCGGGCTGAACCCATCGAACGTGGCCGAGGCCATCGAGATGCTGGGGCCGTGGGGTGTCGACGTGTCGAGTGGGGTCGAAGCGTCCCCGGGCCGCAAGGATCCGGTCAAGGTTCGGCGGTTCCTGGCCGCGGCCCGTGCGGCCGCCCAGTCGATCGACCTCTGGGATGACGATCCGATCATCGGATCTCCGGCTCGATCCGTTGACCAGGCGCTCGGTGCGGTAGCAAGGAGCTCTGCAGCTCCCGGCGATCCCGCACGGCACCACCAGGGTGCGGCAACGCCGGGTGAGACTGCGGGACCACGTGATCAAGCGGCCGCATCGGCGGCCGGCGGGCCGAGTCGTCCGTTCGACTGGGAAGAGGATTCGCAGTGGCGATGACAACCGATCCGAGTAGCAACCCCACCGGCGATCCGACCGGCGGCCACTCGCTGATGGCCGATCCGGACGAGCGGGGCCGATTCGGTCAGTTCGGAGGACGCTACGTACCGGAGACGCTCGTACCGGCCTGCGCCGAGCTGGAGCAGGCGTTCCGGGAGGCCTGGACCGATCCGGTGTTCATCGCCGAGTTCGAGCGGCTGCTGCGGGATTACGCCGGCCGCCCGTCGGCCCTGACCGACTGTCGGAATCTCTCCCGGAAGCTGGGTTTCCGGGTCCTGCTCAAGCGGGAAGACCTGAACCACACCGGTAGCCACAAGATCAACAACGTGATGGGCCAGACGCTGTTGGCGAAACGTATGGGCAAGACCAGGATCGTGGCCGAGACGGGGGCGGGCCAACACGGTGTGGCCACCGCCACCGCCGCCGCCTACTTCGGGCAGGAGTGTGTGGTCTACATGGGCGAGGTCGATATCGCCCGCCAGGCGCTCAACGTCTATCGGATGCGGCTCCTGGGGGCCGATGTCCGCCCCGCCACCTCGGGTAGCCGGACCCTCAAGGATGCGGTGAACGAAGCCATGCGGGACTGGGTGGCCACCGTCGACAGTACCTACTATTGCCTCGGCTCGGTCATGGGCCCTCACCCCTACCCGTGGATGGTCCGGGAGTTTCACCGGGTCATCGGTCGGGAGGCCCTCGAACAGAGCACGGCCATGCTGAACGGCGACGTGCCGGACGTGATCGTGGCCTGCGTCGGCGGTGGCTCCAATGCGGCGGGGATCTTCTCCGGTTTCGTCGACACCGACGCCGAACTGGTGGGGGTCGAGCCCGCAGGGGGCGCAGCGGTGGGTCGAGCGGTACCGGGCGTCGTCCATGGCTCGATGTCCTATCTGATGCAGGACGAGTTCGGCCAGGTCCAGGAGGCCCAGTCGATCTCGGCCGGGCTGGACTACCCGGGCGTCGGGCCGGAGCACGCCTTCCTGGCCGACATCGGCCGGGCCCGCTACGAGTCGGTCACCGACGCCGAGGTGCTGGAGGCGTTCGAGCTGCTGTCCCGCACCGAAGGCATCATCCCGGCCCTGGAGCCGGCCCACGGCCTGGCGTGGATGATGCGGGCCAGGGACGAACTGCGGGGCAAGACGGTGCTGTTGAACCTCTCCGGCCGAGGTGACAAGGACGTGGCCCAGGTCCAGGCCATCCAGGACGGCGATCCGTCGGCGATGGAAACCGTCGACCTGACCCGCTCGCCCGGCGACGCCCTGTAGGTTGACCGCCATGGCCGATATCACGACCAGCGACGAGATGGCCGAGACCGGCCGTGCCCGTCCGGACCGGCCCGCAACCGGTGGCGTGGCCCCTGACAGGACCCAAACCGTCGGATCGGTCGGCCCGCTGGAGAGCTGGCTCCGGGAACGGCGCGACGGCGGTCGCAAGCTGCTCGTGCCATACGTGACCGGCGGCTATCCGGTCGATCAGTGGCCCCAGCTGATCGAGGGGTTCGCTGCGGCCGGTGCCGACGCCATCGAGATCGGCATCCCGTTCAGCGATCCGGTGATGGACGGCCCGACCATCCAGGAGTCGTCCACCCTGGCGCTGGCTGCCGGGATCGACCCGGCGGCGGTGCTGGATCGGGTGGCGGCGGTGGAGGTCGACGTGCCGCTGATCGCCATGACCTACTACAACATCTGCTTCAGGATGGGCCATCGGCGTTTCGCCAACGCCCTCACCGAGGCCGGGATCGCCGGCGCCATCCTGCCCGACCTTCCACTGGAGGAGGTTGGTCCCTGGGCTCGGGCCGCAGATCACGTCGGGGTGGAGACCGTCCTCCTGGCCGCGCCGACCGCACCCGATGAGCGGCTGCCGCGGATCTGCGAGCGGTCACGGGGCTTCGTCTACGGGGTCGGTCTGGTCGGCATCACCGGCGAGCGGGCCGCCCTGGCGTCCAGCGCCATCGAGATGGCCGGAAGGCTCAAAGCGGTGACCGATCTCCCGGTGGTGATCGGTGTCGGGGTGTCCAACCCGGAGCAGGCGGCCCAGGTGACCGAGGTCGCCGATGGCGTCGTGGTGGCCTCGGCCATCATCCGCCGGATGCTGGAGGGAGGCTCGATCGATGATGCCATCGACTTCGTGGCCGCGCTTCGGGCCGGACTGGACCGCAACGCCGGCTGAGCGGTCTGATCATGGCCGTCGAGCACCCCCGCCCGTTCCCGCCGGACGATCCGGACTGCGAGCTGTGCGAGGCGGCCCGATTCACCCACTGGTACGACGAGACCGATCACGGGTGGATCGCCGATTGTGAGGTCTGTTCGGTGCCGATGGCGGTGTGGTGGCATCACGGCACCGATCCCGCAGAAGAGGTCCGAGAGGCTCTCCTGTCCTCCCTCGGTGCGGCGGCCGATGCCCGCTTCGGTCCTGGAAACTGGGAGTTCGACACCACGATGCGCCAGGTGCCGAGCCACTTCCACGCCCACGCCAGGGACCGCCACTGGTGGAACCTGCGGTTCTCGAGGCCGATCTCGCTCCACACCGGTGTCGGTGGCGAGCGCCGGACCGCCGCTGGTGTCGGCGATTCGAGCTGATCGCCGAGGGTCGAGTCGGCGCCGCTCGGTCTTCGGGCGGAGCAAACCGGCTAGACTGCGCCGATGTCGTTGGCCCTGGCACCGGATGTCACCAGCTACCGGTTCGACCGCAAGCTGCTGGAGCGTCCGGGCTACATCGAACGGGCCATGGTGGTACTGACAGCATCGGTCCTGTTGGCCGGGCTTCCGGTCGACTGGTTCCGGATCAGGGTCGACGTCGTCCAGGAGGGAAACCTGAAGCTGGTGGCGGCATGGCTGCTGCTGATGTTGCTCGGTGTGCTCCGGGTCATCGGTTCGCTCGACAGCCTCGTGAGGATCATCAAGCTGGAAACCACGATCTTCGCCTTCTCCGGGCTGGCCCTGGCCAGCCTGTTCTGGTCGGCCGACATCGGCGAGACCATTCGCCAGGCCACGATCCTGATCGCCATAGCCTTCTACGGCGCCTACCTGATCCTCCGCTTCCAACTGGTGCAGATCGTCCGCATGCTGGCGGTGGCCTTCGCCGTCAACGCCGCCTGCAGTTTCCTGTTCGTGTTCGCCTTCCCGACCTATGGGCTCGCTCCCAGCGGCCAGTGGATCGGCGTGTTCTACCAGAAGAACGCCCTCGGCTTCGCAGCAACGTTGGCCATGCCACTGCTCATCGTGGCTGCCAGGATGACCCCCCGGGCCCGGCTGATCTTCTATGCCGCGGCACTGGGCCACGGCGTACTGCTGTTCTTCTCCGAATCCAAGACGATGTACGTCGCCGGATTCGGCTCGGTGCTGCTGCTCGGCGTCTACCGGCTGTTTCGTGGTCGTCGGACGCTCCGGGGGGCGGTGATGGTGAGTCTGCTCGGCAGCTCGCTGTTCTCGATTGCCTTCGCAACCGCCAACATCGGGGTGCTGGCAAAGTGGCTCGACAAGGATGTCAGTCTCACCGGGCGGGTGCCGCTGTGGGAGTCTCTCGTCCCGGTGGTGCTGGAGCGGGTGGCCCTGGGGCACGGCTATCGGGCCGCCTTCGGTGGCTATTTCAGCCCGGTGCACGAGATCTGGATCCAACACAATTGGCAACCACCCCACGCCCACAATGCGCTGTTCCACATCTGGCTCGAGCTCGGCCTGGTGGGGCTGGTCCTGTTCCTGGTCGGGTTCTTTCGGGCGGTGAAACGGGCGATTCATGCGGTCAATCTGGTGCCGGGCGCAATCGGGCTGTGGCCGCTGGCGTTCCTTTCCACGTCGTTGCTGGTCTCGATCACCGAATCGGGGATCACCGCCACCGAGATCGGCTGGCTGATGTACGTGGTGGCGGTCCTCGCCGTTGCCAACTGGTACAAGAACAGGGTGATCCTGGTCTCCCCGACGGAGCTGGAGGCCATCGAGCGGAACATCGACCCCGACGATCTCGGTCTCTCAGCCGATGTCGAGTTCGTAGGCGCCAACGTCCGCTGAGCCGTCGGGACGAATCGTCCCGTCGGCGTCGTATGGCAGCGCAGGCTCGAAGGCGATGGCCCTGTCGACGAGCACCCCGGTGGGCTCCGGCCTGAAATCGGACTCTATTTCGTCCGTCGAGGGATTGATCAGCCCGGGACCGATGCTCAGGACCAGATCATCATCGCCGGCTCCGCCCATCGGGTTCGTCGTGATGAGCACGTTGCCACCGGAGCTGACGTCTTTCGAAGCGGAGGCTCGCAACGCCGGGGCCGACGGCAGGGCCCAGGCCAGGTTGTTGAAGAAGCGGACGTCGGTTGCGGTGCCGGCCGCCAGCTCGACCGGGCCGCCATCGAGGCCCGCAGTGCGCCCGTTGTGGTAGGTGGTATTGAAGATCACATCGACACGGTTCGACTCATAGACCAGGATCGCCCGGCCCCCGTTGTCGAACACGACGTTGTTGGCGATCAGGGTCCGGCCGGTGTAGTTGAAGTCCCGGTTCTGATCGATGATGATCCCGTTGCCGTCGGTGATCGTTGTGAAGTCGACCCACTTCGACTTGACCCGGTTCTCGTTGCGGTAGATCTTGTTGCCAAGAATCCGATCGTGGTAACCATCGGCTTCGGGAGGTTGATCCCAGTCGACCGAGTGCCAGATCGAGATCCCGCTTCCCTGGGCCGTGCTCCAGAAGGCGTTCTCGAAGACCTCGTTGTCTATGATTTCGAGATTGCTCGACTCGATGCAGGAGATCCCGGCCAGCGGCATCCCCGTGATGACGTTGCCGAGCAGGCGGACATGGTGGGACCGGCGGACCGAAAGGCCGACACCGTAGGAGTTGGCCTCGTCGAACCCCGCACCTCGTACGGTCAGCTTCGAGACCTCGACGTAGTTGCCCTGGACCTCGAACGCAGTGCCCTCGGTCGGTGCCAGCACCGGATTGTGGCCCGGTGCCGCCGTGACCCGGATCCAATTGTCGGGTTCACCGCCGTTTCGCATCACATAGTGGAAGTTGTCGGCCTCGAGCTCGTTGTAGTTGCCCTCCATCAGGTACAGCGTGTCGCCGGGGCGGAGCTGGTCGAGGGCGAACTGCAGCGATCCCCAGGGCTGGTCGATCGTGGTACCGGCGTTGGCGTTGTCGCCTCGCTCCGGACTGACGAAGAACGGGCTGTCGTCCAGGGGTGGTGGGGCCGGTTCCTCGGGGAGCTGCTGGGCGTCGGCAGCGGCCTGTGGCACCTCGTCGGACGGGACGACCAGTGTGGCCGCCGGCAGGATGCGGTCGGCCAGGTTTGGGTTCGAGGCCGTCATCATCGGCCTGGTGGGGAAGGCCAGCAACGGCGCCAGACTGACTGCGAGAACCGCCACTGCCATGACGAGGCGGGTTCTGGTGACATGGCGAATGAAGCCCGGCTGCTCGCTTTCGACCACTTCTGGACTATAGGCGTGCAAAACACCGAAATGGGGCGGGGACCGGCCCGCCGATGCCGGCTCCGGAACCGCCGACAAATGTCGACCAAGATGACGTTGGTCGCCGCTGCTGGTGCTTGGGTGCGGGGATGATGGTTGTCATGGGCCGCAACGAAATTCCTGGTCGGGCCGTCGGGTTCCCGACCTGGCGGTGTTTGCAGCACCGGCTCGATCCGGTGCCGCCGCCAGGACCAACCCGGAGGTTTGATCGATGATGTGCTCGCTCGGAGTGACCGATGGACGTTGACGTTGATGTTGATGTTGCCATCCTCGGTGGCGGGGCGGCCGGGCTGTCGGCGGCCAGAGAGACCGTCCGTCGTGGTGGGAAGCCGGTCATCGTCAACGCCGGGCCGCTGGGTGGCGACTGCACCTTCACCGGCTGTGTGCCGTCGAAAACGGTCATCGAGGCGGCGAATCGTGGCCTGGGTTTCGCCGAGGCATTCGAACGGGCCCGACTGGTGATCGAACGGATCGCCGCCACCGAGACGGCGGCCAGGCTGGCGGAGGAGGGCGTTGCCGTCATCGACGACGAGGGCACGCTGACGATCCGCAACGGCAGGCCGGCCATCGTCGCCGGTGGCCGCACCATCGGAGCAAAGGGGATCGTGCTGGCCCTCGGCTCCCGCCCGTTCGTTCCCGCCATCCCCGGCCTTGGCGATGTCGACCACCTGACGACTGAGAATCTGTGGGACCTGCCCAGCCCACCGGCGTCGATGGCGGTGATCGGCGGTGGGGCCATCGGCTGCGAGCTCTCCCAGGCCCTGGCCGGATTGGGCGTCGATGTCACCGTGGTCGAGATGGCGGATCGGCTCCTGGCCAGGGAGGAGCTGCGGGCGTCATCGATCGCCACCGATGCGCTGAAATCGGCCGGCGTCGAGGTGCTGACCGGGGTGACCGTTGTCGGTGCGGCGAAGGGTGGCCACGGCACACTGTTGACCCTGGATGATGGCCGGGTGCTCGACACCGAGCAGACCTTGGTGGCCGTTGGTCGCCGGCCGAACTCGCACCGTGGTGGCCTGGCGGAGGCCGGGATCGAGCTCGAGCGTGGGGCCGTGGTGAACGGTGACGATCTGTCGACCTCGCTCAAGGGTGTGTACGTGGCCGGTGATCTGTCCGGCCGCCTCCAATTCACCCATGCCGCAGACCATATGGGCCGGTTGGCGGTGACCAACATCCTCAGCCGTATGGCTCGGCTTCGCCCGGCCCGGTTCAGGTCGGGGCAGATTCCATGGGTGACCTTCACCCGGCCCGAGATCGCCAGGATCGGCCTGTCGGAGTCGGAGGCGGCCAGGACGGTCGATGGTGCGATGGTGGCCGAGTTGCCGCTCACCGAACACGACCGGGCGCTGACCGCCTTCGCCACCGACGGCTACATCAAGCTCATCGCCGGTCCCCGTCCCGGTCTCGGCATGGCCGGTGGCGGCCGGATCGTCGGGGCAACGATCGTGGCCGAGCGGGCGGGAGAGATGATCTCCGAACTTTCGCTGGCGGTCAGGGTGGGCGCCTTCACCGGTCGGCTGGCCCAGACCGTGCACCCCTATCCCACCTGGTCCTGCGGGCTGGCGAAAGCGGCCGCCCAGTTCTTCACCACCATCGAGGGTCGGACGGCCAGACCGGCGGCGGAAGAATCGGCGTGATGTGCCGGTTGGCGGTGTATGGCTGCTTATCGTTCGAGAATCGCCGACGACGCCTCACCCTCCGGCAAGCGAACCGGCGGCGAAACCCTCGGCCGCCTGCTGGCCGTTGTGGTTGCGTCGGCCATGGTGATCGCCGCCTGCAGCAGCGGCGACGATGGGGCCGCCGATCGGCAATCCAAATCCGTGGCCGCCGGTGACGATGACGAGTCCGACGGCGGGGGACCGGCACCCTCGGAGGACGACGCAGCCGCAGGGCAGACCGACCCTGACTTCGACTACGGCGCCGTCGACTACGAGGCCGAGCCGGTCGACAGCGCGCTGCTCGGCAACCGATCCAATCCCGGCTTCCCCCCGCCGGTGATCGAGCCGGCCTTGATCCGTTCCGGCGGCGTGCCCCCCGATGGCATCCCGCCCATCGATGATCCGCAGTTCGTGGCGGTGGCCGAGGCCGACTTCGTCGGGGACGTGGAGGCGGTCATCTCGGTGGAGGTCGGCGGTGAGGCTCGGGCCTATCCGATCCAGATCCTGATCTGGCACGAGATCGTCAACGACGAGTTCGGCGATATGCCGGTGGCGGTGACCTACTGCCCACTGTGCAACTCGGCCTTGGCCTTCGACCGCCGGGTCGGGAGCCGGACCCTGGACTTCGGCACATCGGGCGAGCTCTACCAGTCGGCGCTGGTCATGTACGACCGGCAGACCGGTTCGCTCTGGGCCCACTTCACCGGCCAGGGATTGGTCGGCCACTACGCCGGGGCCGAACTGGCTTTCATCCCGGCCCAGACCATCTCGTTCGCCCAGTTCCGGGAGGCCCACCCCGAAGGCCTGGTGCTGACCCAGGAGACCGGGGCATCCCGGCCCTACGGCCAGAACCCCTATCCCGGCTACGACTTCGAGGAATCAGATCCGATCGGGGCCTTTTTCAACGGCGAGATCGACCGGACGCTTCCGGCCAAGGCCAGGATCGTCGGTGTCAGTGATGAGCTCGGGTCGGTGGCGGTCCGGTTGGAGGATCTCCAAGCGCAACCCGTGATCCAGATCACCGACGGTGGCCGGAACCTGGTGGTACTCCACCGTTCGGGCCTGGCCTCGGCACTGGACAGCGCCCAGGTCGACGGTGGCCGCGATGTCGGTCAGACCGGTGTCTTCGTGGCCGAGGGGCCAGACGGCACCGCCTTGACCTTCACCGCTGACGGCGACGAGTTCGTCGACGATCAGACCGGCTCGACGTGGAATGTGGTTGGACAGGCCATCGACGGCCCGCTGGCCGGCGAATCGCTCACTGCGGTGACCCACCTCGACACGTTCTGGTTCGCCTGGGCCACCTACCGTCCCGACACCGTGGTGATCCAGCCCTGAAAGTCCGCTGGCCCGATCCGCTTCGGACCGGGCCAGCGGATCGGGCCATGATCGGCGTTCGTCGCGACAGGCCGGGCGATCTCGGGCGGGTCAGCCCAACTCGATGCCCCGGTTGACCCCCGAGACGATGGCCCGCAGCGAGGCGGTGACGATGTCGCCGTGGATCCCGACACCCCACAGCTCACGGCCGTCGACCTGGAGCTCCATGTAGGAGACCGCCTTGGCGTCGGCGCCGGAGCCGATCGCATGCTCGTGGTAGTCCAGGACCCGCAGCTCGACATCGAGTCCGGAGGTCAAGGCGTTGGCGAACGCCTCCACCGAACCTCCACCTTCGCCGGTCAGCGTTCGCTCCTCGCCGTCGACCCGGATCGAGGCGGCGATCCTGGCCCGATCCGCCCCCTCGGTGTTCTGCGAGGTCGAGAACGAGACGAGTTCGTACGGCTTGGTGACCGAGAGGTAGTGGGACCGGAACTCGTCCCAGATCTGCGGCCCGCTGATCTCCTTGCCTGTGGTGTCTGTGATCTGCTGGATGACCCTGGTGAACTCGATCTGGAGCCTCCGGGGCAGGTCCAGTTCCTGCTCGATCTTGAGCAGGTAGGCAACGCCGCCCTTTCCGGACTGGGAGTTGACCCGGATCACGTCCTCGTAGCTACGCCCGACGTCCTGGGGGTCGATCGGCAGGTACGGCACCTCCCACAGGGTCTGGCCGGTCTTGTCCATGGCCTCGAAACCCTTCTTGATGGCGTCCTGATGGGAGCCGGAGAAGGCGGTGTAGACCAGATCGCCGACGTAGGGATGCCGGGGGTGGACCGGCAGCTGGTTGCAGTGCTCGGCCACCCGGCGCAGCTCGTTGATCTCGGTGATGTCTAGTTCGGGGTCGACCCCCTGGCTGAACAGGTTCAGCGCCAGGGTGATCACGTCGACGTTGCCGGTTCGCTCGCCGTTGCCGAACAGGGTGCCCTCCACACGGTCGGCGCCGGCCATCACGCCGAACTCCGAGGCCGCGATGGCGGTGCCACGGTCATTGTGGGGATGCAGCGACAGGACGATCCGGTCCCGATCGCGGATGTTTCGGTGGAACCACTCGATCATGTCGCCGTAGACGTTGGCGGTGCTCATCTCCACCGTGGCCGGCAGGTTGAGGATCAGCGGGTTCTCCACCGTTGGTTGGAACACGTCCATCACCGCTTCACAGATCTGCTTGGCGAAGGGCAGTTCGGTACCGGTGAAGCTCTCCGGTGAGTATTCGTAGCGGATGACGGTGTCGCCCATCTTGGCCTGATTGGCCACACAACGCTTGGCCCCGTTGACTGCGATGTCGATGATGCCGGCCTCGTCGAGCCCGAACACGACCCGTCGCTGGACCGTCGACGTCGAGTTGTAGAGGTGCACGATGGCCCGGTCGGCCCCGACCAGCGACTCGTAGGTCCGGTCGATCAGTTCATCGCGGGACTGGGTCAGCACCTGGATGGTGACGTCGTCTGGGATGGCGCCGTCCTCGATGATCTGGCGGACAAAATCGAAGTCGGTGTCGGAGGCGGCGGGAAAGCCCACCTCGATCTCCTTGAAGCCGACCTCGATCAGCTTGTCGAACATCATCCGCTTGCGGTCGGCATCCATCGGCTCGATGAGGGCCTGGTTGCCGTCGCGCAGATCGACGCTGCACCACAGCGGCGCCTTGTCGGTCACCGCATCGGGCCAGGTCCTGTCGGCGATGGGGATCGTAGGGTAGTGCTGATACTTCTCGGTTGGCATTGATTTCATCTTGGGCTCCTTGTGCGGCGCTGGGGCCAGCCTAAGCCGGGTGGCGTCGCCGGTCGATTGCGGGTTCGGGTCGGTGTGGAGGATTGGTACGGGAGTCCGACGAGCCGATGTCGTGGTTGCCGGCCGGCTGGTGCCTGGCTGACGCCGCTGGGGCGCTCCGTCGAGACCCGACCGGTGATCGGTCGTCGACGGTCCGACACGGGGAGGGCCGATCTGGTGATCGGTACCTGTGCTTGACTCCGAGATGAGGTAACCCGGCGCGCTTGATTAAGCGGCCGGGCTCAGAAGTCGGACGTCAAGCAGTATCGACACATCTCGGATACTAGCAGCTCGGCCCGGTGAACCGCACGGCTTTCGGAGTCGGCCCGCTCAGTCCGCCGACTCGAGCGTCTCGCCGAATTGGCGCAGTGCGGCCAGGACCTGTGGGTCGATCTCATGGCGTCTGGAGGCCAGGCTGGCCTTGATCGTCTCGTAGACCTGCGATTCCCGATCGCATTCGGTGCAGACGTCCAGGTGGCCGGCCACCTTTCTTGCGGTGTCGGCGTCGATCTCACCGTCGAGGTACGACTGGAGCACCTCCATGATCTCCTCACAGGTCGGACGACCGCGGAGCCTGTTCAGCAAACGCATCATCGGAATGGCACCTCCCGGTCGAGTCCGGTCTCTTGCAGGTGTTCGCGGATTCGTTTCCTGGCCCGGTGGAGCCTGCTCATGACCGTGCCCACCGGGATGTCGAGCACGTCTGCCGCCTCCTGGTAGGCCAGGCCGTTGAGGTCCACCAGCTCCACCACCTCCCGGAACGAATCCGGCAGCGCACGGAAGGCTTGGTCGACGGATGCGTCGAGGATCGGGTCGACGACCAGCGACTCCGGATCGTCGTTGTCTGCGAAGTCCAGGGAGCGTTCGAACGTGGCGTCGGGGTCGTCGAGCAGGTCCGGCTTCTTCTTTCGGGCCCGGTTGATGTTGGCGTTGCGCATGATGGTCAGCAGCCACGCCCGGGGGTAGCGTCCGTCGAATCGTTCGATGGCCCGGAAGGCCCGCAGCAGCGTGTCCTGGACCAGGTCCTGGGCTTCGGCGTCGGACCGGGTGAGGGACCATGCGGTGCGGTACAGGACGTCGAGTTCCGGAAGCACGTATCTCTCGAACGATGACTGTTGTTCGGTTGGTGCACCAGTCATGACAACGACCATCCTCCCGGGAACCGATGAGCGTTCCGTAGCATTCCCCCATCCTGGCAGCTCGCCGGTGGTCGTGATGCAGCGGGCCGCCGAGAACGGCAGGAAATCATCGCACGTTCAGATTCGCTCGAAGGTCCAGAACCGGGGCCGGTCGCCGTCGTACGGCATGGTGCCGTGGAACGTCCGCTCGTCACCGTCGAAGACAAGTGGGACGAAGTGGCGATCGCCGGCCCACATCGGCAACTCGGGATCCGGTGCGTCGCATGCCGCCAGGAATTGTCGACGGTCGACCCACTCCAGCGGGCCTTCGTCATTCGAGGGGGGAGGCTCGCCGGTCCAGCGGTCGACGAGGAAGATGAAGCCGAGCCATTGCTCCCGCTTCGGCCCGAAGTCGGTCCAGGTGATGGTACCCCGCATGGTGAAGCTGGTCAGGGTGACCTCGGCCTCCTCCATCAGTTCGCGGCGCAGGCCGGCAACCACCGATTCGTCGGGCTCCAGCTTGCCGCCGAGTCCGTTGACCTTGCCGAAGTGGTCGTCACCGGGCCTGGCATTTCGACGAACCAGCAGGACTCGATCGGCGTTGCGATCCCACAGATAGGCCAGCGTGCCCACGATCGGCGTGAATCTCATGATGGGCCGCATGGTAGGTGGCGAGAAGGTGATCGCTGCAGGATCCACGGGCCGAAATCGAGAATAAGTGGGAAATCGTTCGAGGCTGCAGCCCTCCGGACCGGCGGTTCGTTGTGGGCCGGGCCCGCACCATCCACGCCGACCGCCGCCGCTTCGCCGGGTTCGGCGCTATCGGGCCTCCGCTCGGCCCGAAATCCGGGCCGAGGAGCCAAAACCCCACTGTTTCAGCGGGTTTTGGTCGGCTCGTTTCGATTCCGGATCGGACTGTCCGGCCGCGTCGCCAGGTTGTCGACCCCGGCCCAACGATCGTTTGTGATTTGGATCAGGTCGCTCGAACCGCACTATTGGTGCGGATTGCCGGTCCCCGAAAGATTTCGAAATCCTTGACATTGTGATTCGCCCGGGCTCCACTTTGCCAGGTCCCTCCGTACTGGCGGGCTGACGAAGAACGAATGGAGTTCGCATGAACAAGACAGAACTGATTGACAATGTCGCCGATCGCAGTGGGGTCTCGAAGAAGGACGTCGAGGCGTCGATCAGCGGCATGCTCGACGTCGTCGCCGAGACGGTCTCCAAGGGTGGTGACGTGACCATCCAGGGTTGGCTCAAGTTCGAGCAGGTGACCCGCAAGGCCAGGATGGGTCACAATCCCCAGACCGGCGAGAAGATGCCGATCCCGGAGTCGAAGGCTGCGAAGGTCAGTGCGCTGACAAAGCTGAAGGCCGCCGGCAAGGGCAACTGAGCCTCTCCGGCGCAATGACCACGCGACGGGCGCCTCCATGCCGGCTCGGCCGGTGATGGGCGCCCGTCCGGTGCGGCATCGCCGCAGTCCCACGGCGCCACAACGGCCACGATGTCGCCGGGTCCGGTCCCGGCTACGATCGAAGCTCCATCCCCGATGCCGGAAAGGGTGCTGCGGTGAGTCTGCCCGAACCCCGAGAACTCCTCCCGCACCGCCCACCGTTCCTGTTCGTGGATCGACTGGTGGAACTGACGCCGGGCGAACGGGTGACCGGGTCTTGGCACCTCACCGGTGACGAGTGGTTCTTCCCCGGACACTTCCCAGGTCGGCCGACACTGCCCGGGGTGCTGATGCTGGAATCGCTGGCCCAGGTCGGTGCCTGCGGCGTGCTGGCCGAGCCGCGCTTCGCCGGTCGGCTTCCCCTGTTCGGGGGGGCGGCCAAGGTCAGGTTCCGCCGACAGGTCGTGCCGGGGGAGACCCTCGACGTGACCGTCGAGCTCACCAGGCTCGGATCCCGCGCCGGCAAGGGCCACGGTGTGGCGTCGGTGGCCGGTGAGGCGGCGTGCCAGGCCGAACTGACCTTCGTCATCGTCGACCCCTGAGCCCGTTGGCTCCCCGCCGGGCCGAACCGCACCGATTTCTGACCTACTTGCGCCCCGCCCGGTTCGCTCTGTCGCTGCTGCTCGCCACCGGCCTGGCCGTCGCCTGTTCCGGTGGTGGCCGATCGGGGGTCGCCGGGGTGGTGGTGGCGGAAGGGTTCTCGATCGAGGAGGTCGTCACCGGGCTGGATGGGCCGACCCAGCTCACCGGTTTCGGAAACGGCGCCCTCCTGCTTGCCGAACTGGCCGGGGGCGAGTCCGAGGGAACCGGCCGGGTCGTGGCCATCACGGTCGACGGTGAGCGGGAGCTCCTGTTCGATGGGCTGTTGACCCCGACCGGGGTGGCGGTCCTCGGCGACGAGATCTGGGTGATGGAGCAGCGAACCCTGTCCAAGGGTCCGATCACCGGCGGGACGTTGACCCCGGTACTGGGGCCGCTGCCGTACAACGGTCGGTCGGAGACCACCCTCACGGCCACCCCCGGCGGGACCCTGCTCTACGGCACCAGCGGTTCGTTGGCGGCCGACACCCCGGCCGATGCGTCGGGGACGCTGTGGGAACTGGAGCGGGACGGCACCTCGACCCCGCTGTCGGCCGGTTTCAAGAACCCCTACGCCCACGTCATCGACGGAGACGGGGGACTGTGGGTCACGGAGATCTCCGATGGCAGCTTCGATGGCCGCGGCGCTCCGGACGAACTGGTGGCGGTCACCCCGGGGGTCGATCACGGCTGGCCCCGGTGCGTCGGTGATCGGGTGGCGGTCGAGCAGTACGGTGGTGATACCGCCGGGTGCGAGGCCGGGCCGCCTTCACACGCCCTGTTTTCACCGGGGGCCACCCCGACCTCGGTGGCGGTCGCCCCGTGGGACCCCGACACACTGGTGGTCGCACTGTGGGGCGAGGAACGGGTGGTCACCGTCCCACGGACTGCGACCGCCACGCCCCATCAGCCGGTTGATCTGCTCACCGGCGACCTGCGGCCGCAGCACCTGTTGGCCGATGGCGACCGGCTCCTGGTGGTCGACTTCGACGGTGGCCGGATCCTCTCGTTGTCGAGGTAGGAGCGCCCGCGGGCGGCGGATCAGGCCGGTGCGATCACCACGGTGCCGTTGTGACCGCCGAATCCGAAGCTGTTGGAGAGCGACGGCCCCGGCTCCCATTCCCGGGCCTCACCCATCACCAGGTCGATGTCGGGCAGCTCGGGGTCGGGATCGACGAGACCGAACGTCGGAGGCACCAGCCGGTGCCGGATCGACAACAGCACCGCCGCCGCCTCGAGGGCACCAGCGGCGCCCAGCGCATGGCCGGTCACGCCCTTGGTCGAGGTCACGATCGGGCCCGGGGTGCCGAACACCTTGGCCACGGCGTGGGCCTCGGCTGCGTCGTTCAGGGCCGTCGACGTTCCGTGGGCGTTGATGTGAACCACATCGGAGGCCCCGATCTCGGCGTCGGCCAAGGCCTGTTCCATACACTGGATGGCCCCGGAGCCGCCCGGTGCCGGGGCGGTGATGTGGTAGGCATCGGCGGTACTGGCCGAGCCGAGCACCAGGCCCAGGATCTCCGCCCCTCTGGCCTTGGCCACCTCCAGCTTCTCGAGCACCAGCACCGCGGCGCCTTCGGACATGACGAACCCATCCCTGGCGATGTCGAACGGCTTCGAATGACCGCTGGAGGACAGGGCCGTCATGTTGCGGAAACCGGCCAACGCCGTTGGGGTGAACGGCGCCTCGCTGCCACCGGCCACCATCACGTCGCATCGGCCGGACCGGATGGCGTTCGTTGCGTTCCCGATCGAATGGGTCCCGGCGGCGCAGGCGGTCACGGTGGCCTCACACGGCCCTTGCAGGCCGTACTTCATGGAGACCGCAGCGGCGGCGGCGTTCGGCATCATCATCGGGATCAGGAACGGCGACACCCGTCGATCGCCCTTTTCGTGGCGAATGACGATCTGTTCCTCATTGGTGGCGATCCCGCCGATACCGGTGCCGATCATCACCCCGATCCTGCTGGGGTCGGTGTCGAGCGAACCCGCACCTTCCAGGGCCATGGCTGCCGCACCGAGCGCATACTGGGTGAAGAGGTCGGCCCGCCGTGCCGTCTTGGGGTTCTCGAAGTAGGGCTGTGGGTCCCAATCCGGCACTCGGCGGTCGCCGTCGGCCGGTTGGCGAAGCAGACCCTGCCAGAACGCGTCGGCACCGACGCCGCAGGGCGCGACAACCCCCAGTCCGGTGACGGCAACCGCCTCGGCCATCAGAGCTTGCCCGTCACGAGGTTGTAGGCGGCGCCGACGGTCTCGATGCCCTCCAGCTCCTCCTCCTCGACCGAGACGTCGAACTCCTCCTCGAGGGCCATGACCAGCTCGACCAAATCGAGGCTGTCGGCGTCGAGATCCTCGGCGAATCGGGCTTCCTTCGTCACCTTGCTCACGTCGACCGAAAGCACCTCGACGGCGCATTTCTGAAACTGTGCGAACTGTGCATCATCACTCACGTCGTTCCTCCTGGAACTCTCACTTGCGAATTCATTCGAATCCGCGGATTCGTTCTCGTCCGAGTGCTGTCTACCTGGTCGATCGGTCGAGCGCATCTCTGCGTCGACATTTTTCGTCTGTGGTCAGCCATGCTCAGCCTCCGAGCCCGCCGCCCATGCCGAGCCCTCCGTCCACCGCCAGCGACACCCCGGTGATGTAGCCGGCCGATTCGGAGGTCAGGAACTCGATGGCGGCCGCCACCTCCTCGGGTTCACCGACCCGTCCGACCGGAACCATCTCGGCCATGGTGTCGATGGCGTCCTGGCCGAGGGCGGCCAGCATGTCGGTGCGGATCGGGCCCGGCGCGACCAGGTTCACCGTGATGCCCCTGGAGGCGAACTCCCGAGCCAGGGACCGGCCGAGGCCGACCAGACCTGCCTTTGACGCGGCGTAGTTCGCCTGCCCGGCCTGGCCGAGGGAACCGACAACGGATGACACGAAGACGATCCGACCCCATCGGGCCTTCATCATCGGTTTGACGGCCCGCTTCGCCACCCGGAATGAGCCGGCCAAATTGGCATCGACGACCGAGGTGAAATCGTCGTCCTTCATCCGCAGCACCAGCATGTCCCGGGTCAGCCCGGCGTTCGAGACGAGGATCGTCGGCGGGCCGAGCTTGTCCTCGATGGCGGCGAAGGCCCGGTCGACCGAGTCCTCGTCTGCCACATCGCATTCGAACCAGGTCAGGCCCGGGTCGAGCTGGTCGGGTTCGGTCCGGGAACCCACGGCCACCTCGTGGCCCGCCGCCGCCAGCCGTCTGGCGACGGCCAGGCCGATCCCACGGCTGCCGCCGGTGACGAACGCCACCCGCTTTGCGTCGTTCGCCGACGCCGGGGTCACCGGGCTCACTCGGCCCAGCGGACGATTGCGCTGGCCCAGGTCATACCGGCCCCAAAGCCGAGGAACATGACAATGTCTCCGTCGCTGATCCGGCCCGCCCGGCGTGCGTCATCGAGGGCCAGGGGAATCGAGGCCGCCGATGTGTTGCCGGTGCGGGCCAGGACCATGGCGGTCTTGTCCATGGAGAAGCCGAGCTTCTTCCATGCCGATTCCACGATCCGGACGTTGGCCTGGTGAGGGATGACAAGGTCGATGTCGTCGGCGGTCAGCCCGGCCTTGTCCATCGAGGCGGTGGCCGAGCGCTGCATGACGGTGACCGCCTGACGGAACACCTCTTTGCCGTCCATCTGCAGCACGCCGCCGTGGTCGGCGTACAGGATGTGGACATAGTTCCCGTTCGAGCCGAGATCCCAGCTCAGGAGCTCGCCGTGGCCGGGCTCGGCCCGCTCCACCACCGCCGCGCCGGCACCGTTGCCGAACAGGATCCCGGTGCCACGATCGTGGTAGTCGGTGATTCGATCGAGCGACTCGGCGCCGATCACCAGGATGCGATCCATACCCTGGAGCAACAGGCCGTTTGCCATCACCAACCCGTAGACCCAGCCCGAGCAGGCGGCCTGGAGATCAAATGCCCCGGCCAGGATGCCAAGCTCCCGGGCCACTGCGGGGGCGGTGCCGGGGCAGATGTGATCGGGGCTGGTGGTGGCCAGGATGACCTGGTCGATGTCGGACGCTTCGACGCCGGCGTCGGCCAGGGCCAGTTGGGCCGCTTCGGTGGACAGGCCGGATGTCGAGCCGCCGATCCGTCGCTCCTCGATCCCGGTTCGCTCCCGGATCCACTCGTCGGTGGTGTCCATCCATGCCGTGAGATCCTCGTTGGTGAGGATCTTCTCCGGGAGGGCCGCTCCCACCCCGGCGATCTTGAAACCCCACGGTCCCCCCATGGGTCTCGGGGCGTTGGCGGTGTCTGTGGCCATGGTGCTTCCGTTCTGCCGGAGGTTCTGGGCGCTCGGTCTAGGGGATACCAACCGTACCGGCTCGTAGCCAGGCAAGCGGTTGTGAGGTGGTGACTCGTTCGCCGGCCAGCGCCAGCAGCCCCTGGAGGGAGCCGTCGAAGGCGGAACGGACCTCGGTCGAGCCGACCGAGCCGAGGAGCTCACCGCGATCGATGGCATTGCCGATGTCGAGGTCGGGCCGGGGTGCGAAGACGCCGGTGGCCGGGCTGACCACCAACCGCTCGATGGCATAGAGCAGTTCGCCTTCGGCGACCGCTCCGGTCTCCGAGGCGCGGGCCAGGCTCTCGAGCAGACCGTCGACCTCGGCAGGCGAATTCACCCCGAGCCGGGTTGCCCCCTTGAGGGTCCGCTTCACCAGGCCGGTCAGGACGGTGCCGGGGCCCAGCTCCAGGAACACCGTGGCGCCGGCCTGGTCGAGGGCATGGAGGGTCCTGCGCCACTGCACCGGGTTGGTCAGCTGGGCGCCGAGCAGGTTGGCCCAGTCGTCTGCTGCCTCGTGGGGTTCGGCGTCGATGTTGGCGTACACCGGCCGGTGGGCTGCTCGAAGGTCGGTCTCGGCCAGCGACTTGCGCAGCCGTTCCCTGGCCGGCGCCATGAGCGGTGTGTGGAACGCACCGCCAACGTTGATCGGCATGACCCGTTTGGCTCCCAGCTCCATCGCCACTTCACCGGCCTGGGCGATGGCATCCGGGTCGCCGGAGATGACGACCTGGCCCGGTGCGTTGTAGTTGGCCACCCACACGTCGCCGATGGTCCGTCGGCAGGCCGTCTCGACCTTGTCGTCGTCGAGTCCGAGCACGGCGGCCATCGTGCCCGCCGTCTGGTCCGCCGCGGCCTGCATGGCGTTGCCCCGCTCGTTCACCAGTTGCACCCCGGCCGAGAAGTTCATGACGCCGGCTGCGGTCAACGCCGAGTACTCACCGAGACTGTGACCGGCATGGAATGCCGGCTCGAGTCCGAGGCGCTCCACCGCGTCGAGCACGATCATGCTCAGCACGTAGGTTGCCAGCTGGGAGTTGCGGGTATGCCGCAGCTCGTCCTCGTCGGCCTCGAGCAGGAGGTGCTCGACGTCGCGTTCGGAGGCTTCGGAGGCTTCCTCAACGAGCTCCCAGGAAGGGTGGTCCCGCCAGGCGGCCCCCATCCCCGGAAGCTGCGACCCCTGGCCGGGAAACGTGAATACAATCATGACCGAGCTCATTATCTACGTCAGACTCCGCTTCGCTTCAGAACGTTTCACTGTGTCCAGGGCTTTCACGGTGTTGCCACCGGTCCTTACTGTGTAACCAGCCGTTTCACTGTCTTGCCACCCCTGTCACCGAGCTCTCGAAGGTCCTCGATGGTCGGGCGAAGCCAAGCATGACACGAATCGACCCGGTCGATCCTGTACGACGGCAAACCGGCGGTGGGCCACCCTCTCGGCCTGGGCGGGGAGGCCTGCCGCAGCCGCATCGGGGGCCGGTCCCAGGATCGATTCCGGTCGAGGTCGGACCGGCTACAGTTGGTTCCTCGCCCGGGTGGCGGAATGGCAGACGCGGCGGACTCAAAATCCGCTGTCCGAAAGGACGTGTGGGTTCGACTCCCACCCCGGGCACAACGGAAGTGAACACGTGACGGCATGAACGAAGACTGCCGGCGCCGAGGCCCGAAGGCCTCGGTCAGAGCTCTGCGAAGTGAGCGGATCGGCCCGATCCGCCAGCGTCCTACCGAAAACCAGGAGCACATATGTTCCGGTCCTCAATCGAAAAGAAGCTCACGGCGGTCTCCAGCGAACTACGAACGTTGCGGGAGGAACTCGGCATTCTCGAAGAGCAGTTGGTCCAGGTCGCCGACGAGGCCGAAGATCTCCGGCTGCGATCGTTGGTCTCGGAGACGCCCCTGGCGGTCCAGGAGCAGCGCGAGTCGGCCAAGGCGGTGGCCGCCGTCAAACGTGATCGGGAGGCCAAGTTGAAGCGGTTGCAGAAGCTCGAACACAAGCAGGACGACCTGCTCGACCAACTGACCGAGGTCCGCTGAACGCATGTCGAACTTCCGGGTTGTGATCGCCGAGGACGAACCGCTGATCCGGTTGGATCTCCGGGAGTCGCTGATCGAGGAGGGCTACGACGTCGTCGGCGAAGCCGGCGACGGGGCCGAGGCATTGGCCCTGGTCCGGGAACTGAAGCCCGATGTGGCCATCCTCGACATCAAGATGCCGAACGTCGACGGGCTGACCGCGGCCCGCGACATCGTCGGCGAACGGTTGGCGGCGGTGGTCATCCTCACCGCCTTCTCCCAGCGGGAGCTGGTGGAGCAGGCCAGGGACGCCGGCGCCCTGAACTATCTCGTCAAGCCCTTTCATCGCCAGGATCTGGTGCCGGCGTTGGAGCTGGCCGTGGCCCGTTTCAGGGAGATCGTGGCCCTGTCGGATCAGGCCGAACTCCTGAGCGAGCAGCTGGAGAGCCGCAAGGTGATCGACCGGGCAAAGGGGCGGCTGATGGACAACGAGGGCATGTCCGAGCAGGATGCATTCCGGTTCCTCCAGAAGACGGCCATGGCCTCGCGGGCATCGATGAAGGACGTCGCAAACCAGGTGATCGAGGGCACGCTCAAGCCTTAGTGGGCTGTCAGGGGCATCGGTGCCACCGGGCGCCGCCACGAGCGACGTCGCGCCGGTCGATCTGCTGTGGCGAACTGAGCCACAAGCCGCTCGGCGGCGGCGCTGAGCGCATAGGCTCGGGAGGTGCCTACTTTGATGCTCATCGACGGCAACTCGCTGACCTACCGGGCCTTCTTCGCCCTGCCCCAGGACCTGGCGACCGCCAGCGGCCAGGTGACGAACGCGGTCTTCGGGTTCACCTCGATGCTGATCAATCTGGTCCGCGATCACAAACCGGACGGCTTGGTGGTGGCCTTCGATCGACCCGAACCCACGTTCCGCCACGAAAAGGTCGACACCTACAAGGCCAACCGTTCCGCGGCGCCGGACATCCTGAAACAGCAGATGGGGCTGGTCAGGGAAGTGCTCGATGCGCTGCGGCTGCCCCAGGTGGAGCTCGCCGGCTTCGAGGCCGATGACATCCTGGCCACCCTGGCAGACCAGGCCGCGGCCGAGGGGCTCGACGTGTTGATCGTCACCGGCGACCGGGACAGCTTCCAGCTGGTCCAGGACCCCCAGATCAAGGTGGTCTACAACAAGCGGGGCGTCAGCGACTATGCGGTCTACGACGAGGCCGGCATCGTCGAGCGGACCGGCGTCACCCCGGGCAAGTACGTCCAGTACGCGGCGATGCGGGGCGACAACTCCGACAACCTGCCGGGTGTGCCGGGGGTCGGCGAGAAGACCGCGGCAAAACTGATCAACAACTACGGCGACATCGACGGCATCTACGCCCACCTCGACGAGCTGACCCCGAAGCTCCGGGAGAATCTGGCGGCAAACGAGGATCAGGTCAGGATCAACACGGTGGTGATGGAGCTGCTTCGCGATGTCGACTTCGAAGCCTCGGCCGGCGACTTCATGGGCATCGAGCCCTATGACGTCGAAGAGGTCAAGAAGCTGTTCGACTTCCTCGAATTCAAGACCTTCCTCCCTCGGCTGGAGGAGGCGTTCGCCTCCGATGGCCCATCGACCGACGACCTCGCCGACCTGGCCGTGGTCCTCGACGCACCATCGGGACCCCCGCAGGCGTTGGCCGCCCTGGCCGAACTGGCAGACGGCGTCGATCCGGTGGCCATCGCCGCCGATCTCGGTCCGGCCGTCACCGGCCAAGGTTCGAGCGGCGAGCCGGGCGATGGCCAGGGGCTCACCGGCTTGGCCGTGGTTGGCGCAGCGTCACCGTTCGACGGGCCGGTGCCGGTGCTGTGGCTGCACCACACGTTGCTGGCCAACGAGGCGGTGGCCTCGGCTCTCGGTGCGTTGTTGTCGACGGCGGGCCGTGGGGTCTACGCCCACGATGCCAAGCCGTTGTTGCGATCGCTTCTCAGTGCAGGCACCGACATGCCGGCGCTGCGGCTCGACACCTCGCTTGCCGCCTACCTGCTCGACCCCGCCGGCAACTCCTACCCCCTCGACGTGCTGTTGCCCCGCTACAGCGAGTACCGGATGCCGGAGGGTTCGACGCCGCCGGAGGGCCAACTCGATCTCGACGACGGGTCGCTCACACCGGCCGAGAAAACCGCTCTGGACGCGGCGGCGGTGGCGATGCTCGCTCCGGCGATCCTGGCCGACATCGAGGCCAACGGGCTGTCGGCGCTGAACGACGACGTCGAGGTCCCACTGGTCACGGTGTTGGCCAGGATGGAACACGTCGGCGTGGCCGTCGATCGGCCGGAGTTGGAGCGGCTGAATGCCGATATGACGGCCGAGGCCAACGCACTGGCGGAACAGATCCAGTCCGATGCCGGCGAGGAGTTCAACGTGAACTCCACAAAGAAGCTGCGGGAGATCCTGTTCGACAACCTCGGTCTCAAACCCCAGAAGAAGACCAAGACCGGGTACTCCACCGACCAGGCCACCCTCGAGAAGCTGGTCGGTGAGCATCCGATCATCGACCATCTGCTTCGCTACCGGGAGGTCGAGAAGCTGCGGTCCACCTATGGCCAGTCGCTGTTGGAGGCGGTCGGCGGAGACGGCCGGATCCATGCCACGTTCAACCAGACCGTCGCCAGAACCGGGCGGCTGTCGAGCGAGAACCCGAACCTCCACAACATCCCGGTGCGCACGGAGCTGGGCCGCAGCTTCCGCAAGGCCTTCATCCCCGGACCCGGCCGCCGGTTGCTGGTCGCCGACTACAACCAGATCGAGCTCCGCTGCATCGCCCACCTGGCCGACGATCCCGGACTGGTGGCGGCGTTCACCTCCGGCGACGACATCCACGCCATGACCGCAGCCCGGATCTTCGACGTTGCCGAGGACGAGGTGAACACCGAGCAGCGGAGCAAGTCCAAGATGGTGTCCTACGGGTTGGCCTACGGCATGGAGGCCTACGGTCTCGGCCAGCGTCTCGGCATCCCGACCACGGAGGCCCAGACGATCCTCGACGCCTATTTCGAGAGCTTTCCCGCAGTCAAGCATTACATGGAAGAGACGGTCACCGAGGCCAGAAACCGGGGCTACACCGAAACGCTGTTCGGCCGACGCCGTGCCATCCCGGAGTTGCTGAGCGACAACCGGAACCTCCGCCAGGCCGGAGAGCGCCAGGCCATGAACGCCGGCATCCAGGGCCTGGCGGCCGACATCTTCAAGGTGGCGCTGGTCCGGCTCGACCGGTCGCTGCGTGACCGTTCGGCGGCCAGCACCCTGGTCCTCCAGGTCCACGACGAGGTCATCCTCGAGGTTCCAGACGACGAGGCCGAGGAGATGACCGAAATGGTCATGGAGGACATGAGAGGGGCGTTCGAGCTCCGGGTGCCGCTCGAGGTCAACCTGAGCTTCGGCGACACCTGGGCCGATGCCAAGGATTGAGCAAATCGAGGACTCGGAGGTGACCCCCGACAGGCCGGCAGCGGCGAACATCGGCCCCCATTGGTTCGAGCCGGTGGCCGATCACCTCGGTGAGGCCTACCTTCGCTACTCCTTCACCAAGGGCACGGTGGCCGAAGTCGACTCGTTGCTGGCCCTCAGCGGCGTGGGGGAGGGGGCCAGGGTGCTCGACGTCGGCTGCGGCCCCGGCCGCCACTCGCTGGAGCTCGCCGCCAGGGGCCATCAGGTGGTCGGTGTCGACATCAGCGCCACCTTCATCGACTTGGCCCGCACGACAGCGGCCGAGCTGGGCTTGGAGAACGTGTCGTTCAAGGTTGGGGACGCCCGCGCCCTCGACTTCTCCGCCGAGTTCGATCTGGTCGTGTCGCTGTGCCAGGGGGCGTTCGGGCTCACCGCGGGCCCCGGCGCCCAACCCCACCCCGGCCCGTCCGCCGAGTTGGACGAGCCGGTCCTGGCAGGAATGGCTGAAGCGGTCCGGCCAGGAGGGGTCGTCATCGTCTCGGCGTTCTCGGCCTACTTCCAGCTCCGGTTCGAGGATGAGACCGAAAGCACCGTCGAGTCGTTCGACGCCTCACTCGGGGTGAACCGGGAACGGACCTCGGTCCGCAACCCGGACGGACAGGAGCTGCCGGTGACACTGTGGACGACCTGCTACACGCCGCGGGAGCTGCGGCTGATGGCCCGCACCGTCGGCTTGACCCCGCGTGCCGTCCACGGCGTCACCCCCGGGCGCTACGGCCAGGCGACGCCGACCACCGACTGCCCGGAGTTCCTCCTCGTGGCCACCCGATGAGCCCGGGCGCGGTCGGACTCAGACCGCAGTTCCTGGCGCCGACCGGGAGGGTGGTTTGCCCGATCCAGTGGATAGCCTGAGTACCGGTCGGGAAATTCCCGGCCCCTTTTGCCTGCCCTCGATCGGTGCCAGCACCGATCCCGCACGTTCTCGATCAAAGATCCTGGATCGCGGTGGAGCGGGTCGAAATCGTTGAGAAAGTGTTCCTCTCCTCCGTGTCCACGACTGAATTGCCCCCGAGTGCCTTGTCCACCACCGATCCGATTGCAAACACCATGAGCGACAACGCTCCCGAAACCGAAGAGTCTCCCGCCGTCGACGAATACGTCCCGCGTCAGATCACCGCCAACGATCTCGAGGGCTCACTCGACGAGGCCTATGCCGCCTCCATGATCATGGTCGACGACGGCCAGCTCGTGAACGGCACCGTCGTCCGCGTCGACCGCGACGAGGTCCTGGTCGACATCGGCTACAAGAGCGAAGGGGTCATCCCTTCCCGGGAACTGTCGATCCGCAACGACGTCGATCCGAGCGAGATCGTCTCCATCGGTGATGAGCTCGAGGCACTTGTCCTCCAGAAGGAGGACAAGGAGGGGCGGCTGCTGCTGTCCAAGAAGCGGGCCCAGTACGAGCGGGCCTGGGGCGCAATCGAAGAGGTCAAAGAGCGCGACGGCATGGTGTCCGGTCCGGTCATCGAGGTCGTCAAAGGTGGCCTCATCCTCGATATCGGGCTGCGGGGCTTCCTGCCGGCATCATTGGTGGAGCTCCGCCGGGTCCGGGACCTCCAGCCGTACATCGGTCGGAGCCTCGAGGCCAAGATCATCGAACTGGACAAGAACCGCAACAACGTTGTGCTGTCCCGCCGGGCCTACCTCGAGGAGACCCAGAAGGAACAGCGGGAGGACTTCCTGGCCAATCTCACGCCGGGCGAGGTCCGCAGCGGTGTGGTTTCCTCGGTCGTCAACTTCGGCGCCTTCGTCGATCTGGGCGGTATGGACGGCCTTATCCACGTGTCGGAGCTGTCCTGGAAGCACGTCGACCATCCCGGCTCGGTGGTCGCCGTCGGTGACGAGGTCACCGTGCAGGTCCTGGAGGTCGATCTGGCCCGGGAGCGGATCAGCCTGTCGCTCAAGGCCACCCAGCAGGATCCGTGGCAGGAGTTCGCCTCCAGCCACCGGGTCGGCGAGCTGGTCTACGGCCGTGTCACCAAGCTGGTGCCGTTCGGTTCGTTCGTCCAGGTCGGCGACGGCATCGAGGGCCTCGTCCACATCTCCGAGATGTCGGCCCACCACATCGATCTCCCCGAGCAGGTGGTCACCCCCGGCGAGGAGCTGTGGGTCAAGATCATCGACATCGATCTCCAACGTCGGCGGATCAGCCTGTCGATCAAGCAGGCCGCCGAGGGTGGCGTCGTCGCCCAGGAGTACCAGGAGCACTTCGGGGAGCACGCCTTCGACGACGAGGGCAACTACATCGGCCCCACCGAGGTCGATCCGGCCACGGAAGCGGCCTGGGCCGAGTACTACGAGGAGCTCGAAGGCGGCGGCGGCAACCCGGAGGCGCCCGATGCCCCCGCCCCCGGAAGCCCCCGCCGAGGAATCCCAGCCGGAGGATCCGGAAGCCGAGTAGCAGCATGAGGTCTGCTCCGGCCGGCTTCGCCATGATCCGGCCGCCCCGCAGAGCGAGGCGCCGCTGAGCGCAACCAACATCCCAGCGAACCCGATCGATGACCACCGGCTCCGGCCGGCGGTCATCGTCGCGTCCGGGCGGCTTTCGTCGCCGAGTGCTAAGTGGGCCCACCGTTTCGCCGACAGAGATCCTAAGTACGAGCGAGCAGTCGATCGGCTGCGCCAGACCCAGGAGAGTGTCGTGAACTCACGACGAACGGTGATCCTTATCGTTGCGGTGGTAGTTGGAGCATTGGCCGCTGTCGGCCTGCTCAACTACGTCAAAAACGCCGAAACGACGGCAGGAGAGGAGGCTGCGCCGGTCGAAATGTGGGTTGTGCGCCAGGCGATCCCCAAAGGCACACCGATCGAGACGGTGATCGAGAGCCAGTTGATCGGCATCGACGAGACCGCAGCCAAGTATCGGCCCAGCACCGCAGTGGTCGATCCGGCGGCCGAACTGGCCGGCCTGGTGGCGGTCACCGACCTGGCGGTCAACACGCCACTGATCTCCGGCAACTTCGTGTCCCCGGAGGTGATCAACACCGGCATCACCGATCGGCTCGAGGAACGTGGCCTCGTCACGGTGACGTTCAACGTCGACCAGTCCCAGGGGGCGGCCTACCTGATCGAGCCCGGCGACTTCGTCAACGTGATGGCCGAAAGGGAATGGGACACCCCCTTCTTCGATGAGGACCCACCCATCGCCATGACCGAGTCGGCAACCGCCGAGCTCGTGGCCGAGCTCGAACGGCACGACACAACCCGCCCCATCCTCACCGATCTCTACCCGGTCGACTCCCGGGTCGTCTACCAGAAGGCCGAGGTGCTGGCCATCGGCACCAGCCTCGTTCCCGACATCGGCCAGACCGCGACCGAGGGCCAGGAACAGGCGGCCCAGCCTGCAGTCAACCAGAGCCTGGTGACCCTGGCGGTGCCGCCGGAGGCGGTGCAGGTGATCCTCAACGTCGGACGGGGCAATCTCTACCTCTCGCTGGTGCCAGACGACTATGAGCCCCGACCGCTGCCGCCGCTCGACCCAACCACCCAGGTGCTGCCCGGCGAGAGCGAAGGTCGGCTGACCCCCTATGAGGGCTATGAGGGTGTGGTCGATCCCAGCGACTCGGTCGATGAGCTGCTGTTCTCCGATGCCGAGGACCGGATTGGCGTGACCCCGGGCGGTGGTTCCTCCGGTGATGACACCACAGACGACGGCGTTGACTCCCCGGACGGATCCGATGCCGGTCGTGGCTCACAACCGCCCGGTGCCGGGTCGCCGGAACCGGCCGATCCGGACGCTGATCCCGCCGCCGAGACCGATCCGGCTCCGGCCCCAGAGCCCGAGGGCCTCTGATGACCCAGGACTACGACTTCCTCAACTTCGACAGTCTGGACTTCGACGGCGATGACGAGTCGCCGGCCGATCCCCAGGAGTACGAGCCGGAACATCGTCTGAACGGCGGCGCCGCCCTGGCGGTGGTCGACAGCGACAAGGCGGTCAGCGACTACCTTGCCGGACTGTTCGCCGGGGCGGTGGACACCGCATCGAGCCTTTCCGAGCTGGAGAGCAGGCTCGGCCTGTCCTCTCAGGTCGTCATCCTCGGGCCGTCCTGCACCGAACCGGCCGATCTGGCCGTCGTCGAGCAGTGGGGTCGAACCCGGCCAAACGTGGCCACCATCCTCGTGACTTCGGAGCTTTCGACCCACCTGCTGCACAAAGCACTCCGGGCCGGGGTCAAAGACGTGCTCTCGGCACCGATCGACCAGTCCATGCTGATCGAGACCGTGGAGCGGGTCGCCGAGAGCCTGCCGGGGGCCGAGCAGATGGTTCGCGGCGGCGAAACCCATGAAGCGGCTCCGCTGGCCGACGGCGAGCAGGGCCGGGTCATCAGCATCTTCTCGACCAAGGGCGGTTCCGGGAAGTCGGTCACCGCCACCAACCTCGGTGTCGTGCTGGCCCGCCGGTCCCAGAAACCGGTGGTGCTGCTGGACGGCCACATGCAGTTCGGCGACGTGGCGGTGATGCTCAAGCTCCAACCCCAGCACACTGCGATGGACGCAATCGACCAGTTGGACAACATGGATCCGTCGATGATGGAGCGGTTCCTCACCGTTCACGAGCCGAGTGGCCTGTACGTGCTGCCGGCGCCGATGGAGCCGACCTTCGCCGACCAGATCTCCGGCCCCCAGGTCGCTCGACTGATCGAGGCGATCCGGGGCTTCGCCGGCCATGTCCTGGTCGACCTGCCCGCCATCTTCAACGAGGTGGTGCTGAGCGTCATCGAGGACTCCGACGAGATCGTCCTGGTGGCCGGGCTCGACATCCCCAACATCAAGAACGTCAAGATCGGCCTCAGCACGCTCGAGATGCTGAACGTTCCCAAGGAGCGACTGCACCTGGTGCTGAACCGGGCCGACTCCAAGGTGAAGCTGAACGTCTCGGAGGTCGAGCGGACCCTCGGCATCGTCGCTGCGGCCCACGTGCCGTCAGACGTCGTCGTCCCGATCTCGGTCAACAAGGGATCACCGGTGGTGATCTCGGCCCCCAAGTCGGGGGTGGCCAGGGCGTTCGAGGAGCTGGCGGTCCGATTCCTCGACGGCGCAGTGGCCGAATCCAACCCGTCATCGGGTCGACGCAAATTCTTCGGATGATCGAACAGGAGCTTTAGGCGATGTCTCTCTATCAACGTCTGCAGGAAGGGACCGAGACCGGTCCTGTCGACAATGCACGCAACAATGCGCTCGGCGAACTGCGGCACCGCGTTCACGGTTCGCTGATCGAGGAGCTCGGCCCGGTCCTGTACGACAAGCGGCTCACCGAGGACGAACTCCGCAAGAAGGTCCACGACGCCCTCCAGGCCGCACTGGCCCAGGAACGAACCCCGCTGTCGGCCGCAGACCGAACCCAGCTGATCCAGGATGTCTCCGACGATATCCTCGGCTACGGGCCCATCGACAAGCTGCTGCGGGACGAGGACGTCAGCGAGATCATGTGCAACGGCCCCGATCAGATTTTCGCCGAGCGCTCCGGCAAGCTGGTCCTGGAAGACGTGAACTTCGCCGATGACCTGCACCTGCGGCGGATCATCGACAAGATCGTGGCGCAGGTCGGTCGACGAATCGACGAGTCGTCGCCACTGTGTGACGCCCGCCTGCTCGATGGCTCCCGGGTCAATGCGGTGGTGGCACCGCTGGCGGTCGGCGGACCGTTTCTCACCATCCGGAAGTTCGCCGCCGATCCGCTGCGGATCGACGACCTGATCCGCTTCGGGACCCTGAGTGTGCACGCCGCCCGATTCCTCCAGGCCTGCATCGTCGGCAAGTTGAACGTGCTCGTCTCCGGCGGTACCGGCACCGGCAAGACCACCACGTTGAACGTGCTGTCCTCGTTCATTCCCGACGGTGAGCGTATCGTCACCGTCGAGGACGCCAAGGAACTGCAGCTCAACCAGGAGCACGTCCTGTCGTTGGAAACCAGGCCGCCCAATATCGAGGGCAAGGGCGAGATCACCATCCGCGACCTGGTGAAGAACAGCCTCCGGATGCGACCCGATCGCATCGTCGTCGGCGAGTGTCGCTCCGGTGAGGCGCTGGACATGCTCCAGGCCATGAACACCGGCCACGACGGGTCGCTGACCACCCTCCACGCCAACAATCCGAGAGACTCGATCAGCCGCCTGGAAACCCTGGTCCTGATGGCAGGGTACGACCTGCCGGTTCGGGCCATCCGCGAGCAGATCGCTTCCGCAGTCGACTGCATCGTCCAGCTGCAGCGGCTCCGGGACGGCTCCCGCCGGATCACCCACATCAGCGAGGTGGCCGGCATGGAGGGGGACATCATCACCCTCCAGGACGTCTTCCTGTTCGACTTCGGTGCCGGCGTCGACGACCAAGGCCGGTTCATGGGGCAACTCAAGCCGACCGGTATTCGCCCCAAGTTCGCCGAGAAGCTGGCGGACAACGGCATCAAGCTCGGTCCCGAGATGTTCGCCCCCCATGCGATCGGCGAGCAGCAGCAGTCTCGACGGAAGCGCTAGCCCGATGAGCAACATGCCCCGCCACCGTCAACGGCCAGACCGTTCTGCACCGTCGACGATCCCCACCCCCACGGTTGCGATCCCGCAGTCGAAGGCCACGAAGGCAGTGGTCCGCCGACGGTTCCCGGCGGCCGTGGCCATGGCCGCCGCCCTGCTGGTGGCTGCCGCCGCCATGACGGCGGCCTTCGCCTCGGCCACCGCAGCCCAGGACGGCGACCAGCCGGTCGATACCGGTATCGGCTCCGTCGTGACCCGGGTCGACGCTTCGACCGATCAGGTCGAGATCTCGGTACTGCGAAACGACCTGTCCATCGCAGCATCCGAACTGACCGTCGTCGAGAGCGACCAACCGGTCGAGGACCCCTCTGTCACAACCGCCAGGGCCTTGGCCCGGTCGACCGAGGTGGTCTACGTCCTGGACGTCGACAATCGCACCATGGCCGACGGGGCGCTGAAGGCGATGGCCGATGCCATCCTGGCCTCGGTCGATGAGTTGTCGGCCGATGTCCGGGTCGGGCTGGTCACCGGCGGCGAATGGGCCGATCTGAAGACCAGACTCACCACCGACCGGAGCCGGCTCGAAGCCGACCTGCGAGCGCTCACCGCAGGGCGTGGGGCGGCCCTCCACGACGCAGTCGGGCTGGCCGCCCGCTCGTTCAGCGACGCACCGAAGGTGCTCCGCTCGGTCGTCGTGCTGTCCAGCGGATCCGACACCGCCTCCGAGCAGTCGATCCTGGCCGTCGAATCCGAGCTCGTCCAAGCCGGGGCCCAGCTGGTCTGGGTACCGAGGGGCGTGACCGACGACGGACTGTCCCGCCTGGTCGAACGCAGCGGTGGCGCCGCAGTGCCACTGGTGTCGATGGACGACGTCGGGGCGACCATCGGGCAGGCGACGACCATCGCCTCGGACCGGCTGCTCGTTTCCTACCCGGCGGCGTTCGAGGTGGGCGACCGCCCGGAGGTGGTACTGGATCTTGCCGGCGAATCGCTCCGTTTCTCCTATCCAGCCGGTCTCGACACGGTGACCCGGCTCCAGCTCCAGCCCGGTCCAACGAACGTGGTCACCGACCTCGGCTTCTTCGGCCGGCCCGCGGTCCTCTACGCCTCGGTCGTCCTGGCCTTCGTCGCCATCGCCACCGGCCTGTGGGCCCTCGGTTCGATGTTCGCCGGGGGAGAGACGTCGCTCGACAAGGTGCTGGCCCGCTACTCCGACCGCGACGAGACCCTGGACGAGGAAGAGGTCCAGGAGATGCTGATCCAGACCGCCCTGGTCCGTCGAGCCATCGACATGACCGAGACCTTCGCCGAGAGCCGGGGTTTCCTGACCAGGATCGAGGACCTGCTCGAGCGGGCCAACCTGCCGGTCCGAGCCGGTGAGGCGGTGTTCTTCCTGGGGGCGCTGGTGCTGGTGGGTTCCGGCCTGCTGTTCGCCGTGACCGGAAGCCTGCTCGTCGGCGCAGTGGTCGGCGTGATCCTGGCCATCGGCGGTTTCTTCACCGTACAGTTCATCGCCGGTCGCAGGCTCAAGCGCTTCGAGGCCCAGCTGCCGGACGCATTGCAACTGCTGGCGGGAACGCTGCGGGCCGGGTACTCGCTGCCCCAGGGCATCGACGCCGTCTCCAACGAGATCTCCGATCCGATGGGCTATGAACTCCGGCGGGCCATGACCGAGGCCCAGCTCGGCCGGGAACTCGAAGATGCGCTGGCCGGTATCGCCGAGCGGCTCGACAGCGAGGACTTCGCCTGGGCGGTCATGGCGATCGGCATCCAACGGGAGGTCGGTGGCAACTTGTCCGAGGTGCTGATGACCGTCTCCGAGACGATGATCCAGCGGGAGCGGCTGCACCGGGAGGTCAGCGCGCTCACCGCCGAGGGTCGGGTCTCAGCCGGCATCCTGTCGATGCTGCCCCCCGGGCTCGGCCTGGTGATGTGGGTCATGAACCCCGACTATCTCTCGGTGCTGTTCAGCCGGACCATCGGTTGGATCCTGCTTGGTGCCGCGGTCGTGGCCGGCCTCGTCGGCCTGGCCTGGATGAAGAAGGTGGTAACGATCGATGTCTAGTTTCCTCACTGGGCTACCGCCCGAGGCCTTCGTCGGCGGTATGGTCCTGGCCTTCGGGCTCGGCGTCTTCGTGTTGCTCAATCAGCTCGATGAACGCAGCACCGCCCGCAGCAGCCTCCGCCAACTCGACGACTATCAGGTCGAGAACCAGCGGGACCAGGAACTGCTGGCCCCGCTGCATGAACGCATCCTCAGCCCGATCTTCGGCGCATTCTCACGGCTCGGTGGCCG
Source organism: uncultured Acidimicrobiaceae bacterium (assembly GCA_947259095.1). Lineage (GTDB taxonomy): Bacteria > Actinomycetota > Acidimicrobiia > Acidimicrobiales > SZUA-35 > JAHELU01. The sequence continues at coordinate 61,082 of CAMYLA010000054.1, forward strand.
ATTCAATCCACCGGACTACGTGGAGGGCATCCGGATGAAGCACGTCCAGGCCGGTATCTACTCCTCGGACAAGGTTGAGCGCTTCCTGGCGACCAGGATCCTCTGCTTCGTGCTGGTGCCGTTCTGGCTGGGTTTCGTGTTCCTCATCAACCCGCTGGCGATGAGCGGCCTGCCCCAGTTGATCATGGCCGTCGTCGGCGTCGCCGGTCTGGCCATCGGCCCGAACTCCCGACTCAACTCGAAGGTGGAGACCCGGTCCCGTTCCATCCAACGGTCACTCCCCGACGTGCTCGACCTGCTGGTCATCTCCGTCGAGGCCGGTCTCGGCTTCGAGCAGGCGGTCGACCGGGTGATCCACAACGTGCCGGGCGACCTTTCCGACGAGTTCGCCAGGGTGATGGGGGAGACCAGCGCCGGGGCGTCCCGGTCCGATTCGCTTCGGGGTCTGCAGGACCGGGTCGACCTGCCGGAGATCCGGTCGTTCGTGCTGGCCATGATCCAGGCCGACAAGTTCGGCGTCAGTATCGGTCGGGTCCTTCGAGGCCAGGCAGACGAGATGCGGATCAAGCGCCGCCAGCTGGCTCAGGAACGGGCCCAGAAGGCGCCGGTCAAGATGCTGATCCCCATGGTGTTCTGCATTTTCCCGGCCCTGTTCGTGGTCATCCTCGGCCCGGCGCTGATCAATATCTCCGAATCGTTCAGCTGACCACGGTCGCAGATGACGCCGGTAGAGCGGGAAGCGGCGCAGTACCGGCGGGAGGCCCGCTTCAACCTGTCGCACAGCCTTGGCTTGGCGCTTGCCCTGCTCGGGTTCGTCATCGGGGCCAAGACGATGACCGACAACAGCCTCCTGACCCACGTGGCCACCGGCCGAGAGGTCATCGATCGAGGGTCGGTCCCCACCGTCGATCTCTACTCCAGCACCGCCGCCGGGCAGCCGTGGACAGTGCAGAGTTGGCTCGCCAGCCTGATCTACGGGACCGTCGACCGCCTCGGCGGGCCCTGGGCAATCCGAACCGTCCACGGGCTGGTCTCGGCGGCGATCGGCGTCGGCCTGTGGCAGCTGACCCGACCGGCGGTGCAGATCGTGCCCCGTCTCGTGCTGGCCATCCTGCCGCTGGTCCTTGGCCTGTATCTGTGGTCGCCCCGGCCGCTCATGTTCGGGCTGCTGGCCATGGTGGCGGTGCTCCAGGTACTGCAGCTGGACAGGCCGGCCTGGGTGCTGGTGCCGGTGATGTGGCTGTGGGTCAACGCGCACGGCTCGTTCCCCATGGCGGTCGCCCTGTTGGCCGCAGCGGCGGTCGGCGCCTGGATCGACGAGAGAACGACGCCCAGACGTGAGCTCCGGTTCCTGACCTATGCGCTGGGCGGCATTGCGCTCGGCGCGGTCAACCCGCTCGGTCCGAGGCTGCTCTGGTTCCCGTTCCACCTGTTGGGTCGCAGCCAGGCCCTCGACCGGGTGGTCGAATGGCAGGCGCCATCGTTCGACAACTACTGGGAATGGTTGTTCCTGGCCCTGATGCCCTTGATCGTGCTGGCGGCCAAGCGCGGCGCCCGTTGGCAGTCGATCCTTCCCGCCATCGGCTTCCTCGTCGGGGGCCTTTTCGCGGTCCGCAACATGGCCATCGCCTCGGTGGTCATCGTCGCCATGGTGGCGCCAACCCTCCAACAGTTCTACGGCGCCGAGGACGGCAGCACCGTTTCCATGTGGTCCAGGCTGTTGGGCAAGGCCTCGATCGCAGGCATGGCCGTAGCGGCCATAGCGGTGGTGGTGCAACCGGCGCTTCGGCTCGAGCTGTACCCGATCGACGAGATCGACTACCTCGAAGCCAGGGGACTGGTGGCCACCGCCGAGGTCAACCTGATCCATCGGGAGGCGGTCGGCAACTACCTGACCTTCCGCTACGGCGACCAGGCCTCGGTGTTCATCGACGATCGCTTCGACTTCTACCCGCTCGACGTGACTGCGGACCATCTCACCCTGCTTTACGGCGGCGACTATGCCGAGGTGCTCGATCGGCGGGCCGCCGACGTGGTGCTGTGGGCTGCGGACTCGCTTCTGGGCGACCACCTCGAAGCCGCTGAGGACTGGTCGATCGCCCGCCGGAGCGATGCCTGGATCATCGCCTGCCGCAGGGACAGCCCGGTCTTCGACCGCTGCCGTCCCGAGCCCTAGCGGGCACACCGCCCCGATCAGGCCAGAAATCTGCGGCTGATTCCGTTGCATCAGGGCTTGGCCAGCGCCCTGGTGTGGATTCCGGTCATGGTGTTGTTCACCCGGGCCCGGTTCGGTCTCGACGGGGCGCTGCTGCTGGCCTCGCTCTACTACCTGTTCGCCGTGCCACTGGAGGTGCCCTCGGGGCGGATGAGCGACCGCTACCGACGGCCTACCTTGGCGACCGCCACCTCGGTTGGATCTTCCTCTACGGGGTGGTGATGGTCACCCTGGACCATGTTGCGTTCACGGTGCTTCAGCCCTGGCTGACCGAGGTCCTCGGCCGCAGCCCCGGCGATGTCGGAGCAACGCCGCTGTTCTCGGGGCTGGTGGTGGCCCTGTTCTCCATCGTCGGCGCCGGCTCGGCCAGGGCCAGCGCACCGCTCGGTCGTCGATTCGGTGCCGTCCGGACCCTCATCGGGCTGGCCGCGCTGTCGGCCCTCATCGTCACCGCCATGGCGCTCTGGGTCGAGGCCTGGGTCCTGGTTCTCGTCGCCTTCGGAATCGAAGTACAAGCGCACGCCGTCCGAGCCGAAGCTCACATTGCGCCCGTGTCGTTCGTCGCACCCAACGTGAACTCCTTCGCGTAGCGGAAACGAATAGCCAATCCAAAACGCGTCGCTCGTTGTCGTTTGTCGCGACATCGCCGCAAGATCATCGAGCGCGACGGCGCGATCACTCACGTCGATCCACGTCGACGGCACGTCACCGGATTGCGCCGCGACGTTCGAACCGAGGGTCGCGGCGATGAACAACGCCATGGTCGCAACCGCCGCACCTCTCGCCGCGTCCCTCATCGGACCGCCTCGCCGTCGCCGATGATCTGCACGATCGCGGCCTTGGCCTTGGGATGCTCCGACTGTCCCAGCCAGAAGACCGCCTGCTTGCGAATCTCCGGATCTTCATCGGCATCAGTCGCAACCGCTACGAGGTGATCGATGGCTTGTTCGGAGTCGGTCTGCGCCAGCGCGAACAACAACTGGTTGCGCATCTCAACGTCTTGGACGTCGCCCCACAGGCCGAGGAGCACGTCGACCGCGCGATCGTCGTCGCGCTGGCCGAGAAAGAAGATCGCATTGCTGCGCACCTCGAGGGGTGCATC
>CAMYLA010000055.1 GCA_947259095.1 uncultured Acidimicrobiaceae bacterium
GGAAACGGTCGAGGAAGACTTTGCCCACCAACCCCTGCTGGATGTCCTGAAGTCACCGTTCATCTTCCCCGACGAGGACCGCGATCAGCTCGCAAACAGCGTCTACCGTCTTGAGCAGGACATCATCCAGCGTGAAAATATTGCCAGTGGACTGCAGCGTTATCGCAAGCAAATAAAGCTGCGCCTGCAACGTCTGAAAACCAGCTGGACCGAAGCGTCAGCCGAACAGCTACAGCAGCTGTTGAACCGTCTTGATCAGGGCGCCGAACCCTTGCGTGCGTGCCTCGGTGTAACACGATCACGGCCTGTTACCCTGCTGGAGAAGCTGCGTGAAAGTCTCGAGGCGATGGGTATCTGGGCAGCATTCGGGAGCGACCCGGCCGGGCAGCGTATACAGCAGGAGTGGCGGTTACTGTTTGATGCGGCGAAACACAGCAACATCGACATGAGCTGGGTTGAATTCCGTGCCTGGTTCGGATCGGCACTGGAGCGCACAGACTTTATCCCGCAGACATCGGACAGCCCGGTGATGTTGCTGACCCTGCAACAGTCCCAACTGGGACAGTACGATGCCGTGGTCATCGGCGCCTGCGATCGCGAATACCTGCCGGCCAGCAGCGCCAGGTCACCGTTCTTCAATGACCCGGTACGTACCGATCTCGGACTGCCGGCCTGGTCAGAGAACTATGCACAGCAGTTGCAGCGCTTCCGGCGCCTGCTCGAAAGCGCGCCACAACTGTTGCTGACCTGGTGCCAGGAGAACGCTGATGAACAGCGCATGCCGAGTCCCTGGCTGGAGGCCATACGCACCTTCCATGAACTCGCCTGGCAAGATGATCTGTCGGCCAATGAACTGAAAGCACTGCTGGAACATCCGGCGACACGGGTCATCGGAAACAACCCGCTGCCACTGCCCCAGCGGCAAGCTTACCCGCGGCCAGCACTTCCTGCTGCGCTGTTGCCCGCGGAACTGTCCGGTCCGTTGGAACTGCGGGCGCCGACCCGATAACGGTGGCAATAAGAGGCGTGACAAAGGTAGGAGCCGCCCCGCATCACTCGCTGCTCCCCTGCGGCCGGACCGGGGGGATCGTCGACCGGACTGTGCTGGTAGTAGTCGGCGGCGTACCAGTCTGCGCACCATTCCCACACGTTGCCGCAGGTGTTGAGGAGCCCGTGGCCGTTCGGCTCATAGGCATCGACCGGGGCGGTCCCGACGAACCCATCCGCCCCGGTGTTGTCTGACGGGAACTCGCCCTGCCACACGTTCATCAGGTGGCGACCGGCCGGTTCCAGCTCGTCTCCCCAGGGGAAGATGGCCCCATCGAGGCCGCCCCGGGCCGCATACTCCCACTGGGCCTCGGTCGGGAGGCGGCTGCCGTCCCATTCGCAGAAGGCAAGGGCGTCGTCGTGTGACACGTGGATCGCCGGGTGGTCGCCTCGACCGCCGAGGTCGCTCCGGGGTCCTTCGGGGTGTCGCCAGGTTGCGCCGAAGACCTGCCGCCACCATGGTGCGGTTGCCACGCCTCGGGTGTCGGGGAAGTCGTCCGGAAGGAGCCCGCCGAACACGAACGACCAGCCGTAGCGTTCGGCATCGGTCACGAACCCGGTGGCATCGACGAAGCCGGCGAAGCGATCGTTGCTGACCGCGTGAACGTCGATGGTGAACGGGGCCAGCTGGACCGGGTGGAGGTGGCTCTCACCGTCCTGCGGGTAAGCCACCTCTCCCCCGGTACCCATCGTGAACCGGGTTCGGTCCGATGCCAGGGTTCGCCGCGCCGCCACCTCGGCCGTTGATCGGCGGCCGGTCGGTCGCGCTGCGGCGGTGGGCGAGCCGGATGCCGGGCCGCTTCGCCCAACCACCTCCGGGCCGATGTCACCTCGATCTCCTGGCACACAACAACTCATCTTCACAGTGTGCCAGCGACAGGCCGACTCGGCGTTTGAGACGACACCGATCCGGGTATACGGCCAGTGTTGAAGACGGTTTTTTCACTGTCACACCCCCTGGGGATACTGGAACCATGGCAAGCGCACAACTCCAACTGATCCAGACCGATCACACCTGGAAACTCGATCGGCACACCGTCCAGGTCGGCCGCGCCGGTCTTGCAAAAGCCCGTGCGGCTCTGGCCGCCGCCACCCAACTGTCCGACACCGAGGGTCAACTGTTCGACTATGCGGTCGGCCGGATCGATCAGCGGCCCACCCGGGCCACGGGCACCGAGTCGGGCGAACGCAACGAGCGTCACCGCACTGCGAACCGGCCCGAACCGCAGGTCGCAGCCTGATCCCGGTCCGGCGATCCTGGAACGAGGCCACCTCCAGATAGGCTCGGCCATCGGTGCGCCCCCCGCCGGCGTGGCTCTCGGCGCCACCGCTCTCGGAGGTACCACCCTCCCCATCGACCAAGCGTGCCACGGGGCCCGACAAGCCGAAGTTGTGCGCACCCGACGGATCAGGCGGCGAGCCGGTGGGTTTCCTCCCCGGACCATCACATACGAGCACGCTTCCTCACTGGGGAGGCAGCGACTCTGCAAGGAGCCAGAACAGTGCGTCCCGCTGGCGGCGAGTCCGCTCCCGGCTGGGTGCGGCCACTTCGACCGCTGCCGCTCTTGCGGCCGTGGTCTGCCTGCTGCAGCCGACCGTGGGCTGCCGGGCCGACCGGAGCCGGGCAGACCTCGGGCCCGATCACGCCACGGTGATCGAGGTCGTCGACGGCGACACGATCGATGTCGAACTCCATGGCCGGCGGGAACGGGTCCGGCTGCTGGGCATCGACGCGCCGGAATCGGTGCACCCCTCGGTACCGGTTCAGTGCTTCGGGCCCGAAGCGTCGGCGGGATTGACCAACGCGCTGCCGCCGTCGTCGGTGATCCGCGTCGAACGGGACGCCGAAACCCGAGATCGTTACGGCCGTCTCCTGCTGTACGTCTATCGGGCCGAGGACAACCTGTTCGTGAACCGATGGCTGGTTCGCACCGGTCTGGCCGACACCTCGTTCTATCAACCGAACACCGCACTGGCGCCCCAGCTGACGGAGGCCAGAACCCGAGCCAGGATCGAGCGGGCCGGGCTCTGGGGTCACTGCGACGGTCCCGACCAACCGTTGGAGTGACTCCCGCACGGCCATCCGCTCCCCCGCCACGGGTGGGATTGGTTTCGGGCCGGTGCAGGATGGAGTCGATGCCGCCACCCGTGCCAGACACCGGCCTGCCGATCGAATCGGTCATCACCCAGATCCGTGACGCGCTGGCCCATCCCGGCATCGCCGTGCTCACCGCCGAACCGGGGGCGGGAAAGACCACCGTGGTGCCGTTGCGATTGCTGGACCAACCGTGGTTGGGGTCGTCGGATCGTCTGCTGGTCCTCGAACCTCGTCGGGTTGCGGCCAGAGCGGTTGCCAGGCGCATGGCCTCGACCCTCCAGGAACCGGTCGGGGCCACGGTCGGCTGGCGGACCAGGGACGATCACAAGGTCAGCGCCGGAACCCGCATCGAGGTGGTCACCGAGGGCATCCTGACCCGGCGCCTGCAGCGCGACCCCAGCCTGCCCGGGGTTGCCGCCATACTGTTCGACGAGTTCCACGAACGCAGCATCCACGCCGATCTCGGCTTGGCCCTGGCACTGGAAGCGCGGGAGACCATCCGCCCCGATCTTCGCATCCTGGTCATGTCGGCCACCATCGATGCCGCTGCGGTTGCCGAGCTGATCGGTTCGCCGGAGCGACCGGCACCGGTCGTCGACTGCGAAGGGCGAACCCATCCGGTCGAAGTCCAGTGGCGGCCGATGGGCAAGCGGGACCGCTTGGAGCAGTCGGTGTCGGCCGCCGTCCGCCAGGCGCTGGCCAATCCCGGCGATGTGCTGGTCTTTTTGCCCGGCATCGGGGAGATCCGTCGCACGGTCGACGAACTGCACCGTTCCGTCGATGCGGTCATCCACCCCCTCTACGGCGCGCTCAGCGCCGAGGAACAGGATGCGGCGTTGCAGGCCACGCCGGGACGGCGTCGGGTCGTGGTGGCCACCGACGTTGCAGAGACCTCGTTGACCGTCGATGGCATCGGCACCGTCGTCGACGCCGGCCTGGCCCGCCGGCCCCGCTACGACCCGGCGACCGGGCTGTCGAAGCTGGTGACCGTGGCCAACTCGAAGGCTTCGGCCGATCAACGGGCCGGCCGGGCCGGCCGTTTGGCGCCCGGGTTCGCCATCCGCCTGTGGTCGAAGATGGAGCACGCCGCCCGACCTCGCCACGAGCAGCCCGAGATCGCCCAGATCGATCTGGCGCCATTGCTGCTGGAGTCATTGGCCTGGGGGGCGTCAGATCCCACCAGCCTCCGACTGCTCGACCCACCGACCGAGGCTGCGCTGAAGGACGCTGGCGAGGTCCTGGCCATGCTGGGGGCGGTCGACGACGATGGCAAGATCACCACCGACGGCCGTCGGATGTTGGCCCTGCCCGTTCACCCCCGGTTGGCGGCCATGGTCAGCGGCGTCGGCGACGGACCACTGGGGTGGCCGGCCGCCATCCTGGCCTCGCTGCTGACCGAGCGGGACGTGATCGGCGGGCGCCCGAGCGAGCGGCCGGTCGACCTGTGGACCAGGGTCCAACTGGTTGCCGACCCCGGCCATCGAGTCCCCGGCGCCGACGGCAACGCCATCCAGACCGTCCGTCGACGGGCCAGAGAGCTGATCCGGCGGACCGGGGCCGACGAGAGCCAGGTTCACCCCGGAGACCTCGGGCGGGCGCTGGCGTTGGCCTACCCCGACCGGATCGCCCAGAAGCGTCGGGGTCAGGGCGGCCGCTTCCGACTGCGGAACGGCATGGGGGGCGAGATCGACAAGCTCGACCCGATGGCCCACGAGGACATGCTGGTCGTTGCCGAACTGACCGGACCGAAGCGGAAGGTGAGAATCGCCAGAGCCGCGGCCATCGATGCCCTGGACGTGGAACTCGGTTTTGCGGCCGAGATGGCGGAGCGAACGTTCTTCGGCTGGGACGACGATCGTGACGACCTGACGATGCGGGTGGAGCGGCGGCTTGGGGCGCTCGACTTCGGCACCAACGAGCAGCCGATCGAACCGGGGCCAGAAGTCACCGCCACCCTGGTCGAGCGGATCGCAACCACCGACCTGAAGGTGCTCCGCTGGACCGACCGAGCCCGGAACCTCCAGGCCCGGGCCGCGCTGGTGGCCTCTCTGCGAACCGACATCGACATCCCGGCCATCGATGACGCCTGGTTGCGACGTCACGCCGAATCGATCTTTGGGCCATGGCTGGACCGGGCGACCGGCCGGGCCAACATCGAAGCGCTCGATGTCCATCAGCTGCTCGCCGGCCACCTCGGCTGGGAGGCGGTCACCTCGCTCGACCGTCTGGCCCCCACGGCCTACCGGCTGCCAAACGGTCGCACCACGGCCATCAGCTACACCGGCGACGGACCTCGGGTCTCGGTCAGGGCCCAGGACGCCTACGGCATCGCCGAAACGCCGCGCCTGATCGACGGCGAGGTCCCCCTGACCTTCGAGCTGCTCTCACCGGCAAAACGGCCGATCCAGATCACCTCCGACCTGGCATCGTTCTGGACCGGCTCCTGGGCCGAGGTCCGCAAGGACATGGCCGGCCGCTACCCGAAACACGACTGGCCGGTCAACCCATGAACCGGTCAGGCCGATCGTTGACCGCCGCCGGCCAGGAACCCCACCGGTGCCGTGAACCACTAACGTCACCAGGGTGACCGCGCTACTGGAACGCCTGGGACGCCGGCAAACCGATCGCCTGGTCGTGCTGGTCTGCTGTGGGCTCGGGTCGTCGAACGCCGCCAACCTCGGTATCGGAGCCGCCCTGTCCAATGGTGTCGCCACCAGTGCCGGGCTGCAGGTGCCCTGCCCCTGGGCCAGGGGCGCAGCGGCGATCCACCACGCCGATGACGTGGGTGTGCACCTCACCTTCAATGCCGAGCACGACACCTATCGGTGGGGTCCCATCACCAGGGCCCCGTCGCTGCTGGACGGCGATGGGGGCTTCCCCCGAACCGTGACCGATCTCGGCGAACACGCCGATGTCGACGAGGTCCGGCGGGAATGTCGGGCCCAGGTCGAGCGGGCCATGTTGTGGGGCTTCGACCCCACCCACCTCGGCTCCCATCTCGACGCCCTGTGCCTTCGACCGGAGCTGTTCGATGTCTACCTCGAACTGGCCGTCGACGCCGCCCTCCCGATGAGCCTGCCAGACCCGGGGGTCGACGTCGGTTTCCCGGCTCGGGACCTGGCGGCCGAGGAGGGGGTGCTCGTACCCGACCATGTGGTATGCGCCCCCAGGGGCACCGAGTCCAGGGGTGCGGTGGACGCGGCACTGCGGAAGCTGCGGCCGGGGGTGACCGAGATCCAGGTTCGCCCTGCGGCCGACACCCCGGAGCTGCGGGCCATCACCGGCCGCTGGTCCGCGAACGTCAGCGACGCCCACCTCGTGACCGACGATTGGGCGTTCCGAGCCGCGCTGGACCGGTCCGGCGCCGAACTCATCGGCTACCGCCACCTCCGCAACGCCCAGCGGGCCGGCTAGTACCGCAGCGGGGAAACCGCGGCCGACTTTTTGGGCCGGCCCGAGTGCTCAGACGCCGGCCAATCGGCTGCGGAACGCCGGGTTCTCGAACAGCTCCACCACCGCCAGGAAGGCCCCGGTCGACCCGACCGGCTTGAGATCGCCACGGATGTAGGACGTCGCCACCGAAGCCGAACCGTCGACGAACGATGCCAGTTGGTCTCCGGTGACCGGCACGGTGACCGCAATCGAAGCCGCGTCGCCGGGACCGACCACCCGGCCGTCGACGATGTCGAGGACCGCTTGTTGTTTCTTGCCGATGGTGAAGGCGACAACCCCGGAGTGGCTTGCGCCCCCGGCCCCGTCGACCACCGACGACGCATCGACCAGCGCTGCGATCCAGTCGTTGTCGAGCACCACCCCGCCCCCGGCCACCGGCATCAGGCGGCGGCGCCGTCGGCCCGGGACAAGCCGGCGAACAGATCGCTCTCGGGAAGGTCGCTGTCGACCAGGGTGCGGCCGAGGATGTAGTCCTCGTAGGGGTAGGCCTCGGCGGCGGCGTCATCGGGGAGTCCGAACCAGAACTTCTCGGCGGGATCGACCTGGGTTGCGTGAGCCAGGAGCGCTTCCCGCCGAGCCCAGTAGTAGTCGGCGATGTGGATCTTGGTGGTGATCCGCTCGTCCTGCGACGGCCGCTTGAACCAATCCTCGTTGTACGGCGACTCCAGCCCCAACTCCAGGAACTTCTCGTGGTGGGCGGTGAGCCGCCCCCGGCTCCACGTGGAGTAGTACATCTTCAACGGCTGCCATGGTTCGCCGGCGTCGGGATACCAGGCCGGATCGGCCGCCCGATCGAAGGCAAGGGCGCTGATGTCATAGACCCGGAGATGGTCAGGGTGGCGATACCCCTGCTGATCGTCGGAGTAGGTGAGGATGACCTCGGGCTGCAACCGGCGGATGATGGCCACCAATCGACCGGTGGCCTCATCGAGATCGGCCTTGGCGAAACACTCGGGGTGGTTGTTGGCCTCGCTGTCCGGCATGCCGGAATCCCGATAGCCGAGCCAGATCAGCTCGTGGTAGCCGATCACCTTGACCGACCGCTCGAGCTCATCAGCGCGGACCTGGGTCAGATTGTCTCGGATCTCAGCGCGATCCATGGCCTTGTTGAGGATGTCTCCGGCCTCGCCACCGGTGGCGCAGACCAGGTACGCCTTGTGGCCTTCGGCCACGTATCGGGCCACCGTCGGTGCGCCCTTGGATGCCTCGTCGTCGGGATGTGCGTGAACACTGAGCAGGCGAGCCATCAGTCCAAAACTATCGTCATGAAAGGGGAACCGAGCCAGACATCGACGGCGTTAGTAGTGTCAGAATGGAAAAGACAGAACGGGAAGGAACAGAGGCATGGAAGATTCTGCTGTTTGGGCCATCATCTGGCTCGTTGCGGCCGCCGCGTTCGGCATCGGTGAAATCCTGATCGCCGGGTCCTTCTTCCTGGCCCCGTTCGCCGCCGGTGCGCTGGCCGCATCCCTGGCGTCCATGCTCACCGCCCCGCCGCTCCTCAGCTGGCTGCTTTTCCTGGTGGTGTCGGCCGGCTCGTTCTTCGCCATGCGCCCCTTCGCCCGGCGGCTTGACACGATGACCCCGGACGTGGAAGGGATCGGGGCAAACCGGCTGAAGGGGGCAACCGGCGTGGTGCTGGCGCCGATTTCGTCCACCCCGGGCGATGCCGGGCTTGTGAGGGTCGGCAGCGAAGAATGGCGGGCCGACACCCGAGCCGGGGTCGCAATCTCGGCCGGAACCAAGATCGAGGTCGTGGAGGTGCATGGCACCCGGCTCCTGGTCGAACCGGTCGGCATCGACGACGTCATCCTCTAGAACGCGGCATCATCCTCTAGAACGCGGCATCGAGTACAGATTCGGGTAACAGAACCCGAAAACCACACAAGGCGGCAACGACCGCAAGCAGAAAGCAGGCAAAGCGATGGACACACTCCTCGGTCTCTTGATCGTTGTGGTCCTCCTCTTCATCGTCGTGTACGTGGCGGTGGGGGTGAGGATCGTCAGGCCGTACCAGAAAGGCGTCGTGGAGCAACTCGGCCGCTACAAGGAAACCGTCGATCCCGGGTTGCGGATCATCAAACCGATCCTGGAACGACTGCGGACCGTCGACATGCGTGAGCAGGTCATCGACGTGCCGCCCCAGGAGGTCATCACCGAGGACAACGTGGCGGTCTCGGTCGATGCGGTGATCTACTTCGAGCCGACGGATCCTCAGCGGCTGCTGTACAACATCTCCAACTTCATCCTGGCGGTGACCAAGCTGGCCCAGACCAACCTCCGAAACGTCATCGGCGAGATGACCCTGGACGAGGCCTTCACCTCCCGGGAGCGGGTGAACGCCGCACTGCGCCAGATCCTCGACGACGCCACCGACAAGTGGGGGGTTCGAGTGGTCAGGGTGGAGATCCAGCGGATCGATCCGCCCCAGGACGTCATGAACGCCATGCACGAGCAGATGAAGGCCGAGCGGACCCGGCGTGCGGTCGTCACCGAGGCCGAAGGCGCCCGGGAGGCGGCGGTGACCCGGGCCGAAGGTGAGAAGCAAGCGGCGATCCTGTCGGCTCAGGGGGTGCGGGAGCGCGACATCCTGACCGCCGACGGTGAGGCCCAGGCGGTGAAGACCCGAGCCGAAGCGGAGCAGTTCCGCCAGGAGGTGGTGGCCGCCGGCGAGGCCGACGCCATCCGCAGCGTCTTCGGAGCGATCACCGACTCCGGCACCGACGACCGGGTCATCGCCATCAAGTACCTCGAAACGTTGCAGGGCATGGCAGACGGCCGGGCGACCAAGATCTTCGTTCCGGCCGAGATGGGGGCGACCCTGGGAACCCTGGGCGGCATCGCCGAGCTGCTGCGGGCCGGCGACTTTCCGGAGGCCGTTCCGAGGGATCCCGATGACCGTGAGAACCGGCCGGCTCGGGACCGTCAGCCAACGCCGCCAGCGACCAGGGAGCCGGCCGCCTCGCGTGCCGGCGCCCGCTCGGTGATCAGCGGTCAGGCACCGTCGACCCGCCCATCGATCGAGTCCGCACCGTCGGACGCCCAGACCCCGCCGGCGCTGCCACCGGCCGGCACGCCGCCTCCACCACCGATGCGCCGGTAGCCGGGCAAAACGAACGAACGCAGGCCACGACTCAGGTCAGCGGTTCGAGCACCACCTCGTCATCCTCGTCACCCTCGACGAGGCGCCAACCGAGCACCTCGGCCAGCGGCCCCCGGCCCTCCTCCGGGCCGCTGGCCAACACACCGTCGTCGACGCGGAGCTCGACGTGACGGCGTGGGCGGTACAGGAACCGGCCGTCCCGTTCGATGGCCAAGACGTTGAACCCGGGCTCGATCGGGAGGTCGAGATCGCCCAACGCCTTGCCGACCGCGGCTGCGCCGGCGCCGACCGGGATCCGGACCACCACGTCATCTGTGTCACCGAGGGCCACATGGAGCACGGGGTGGAGGTCGCTGGACTTCTCGATCAGCCACACCATCTGCTGGGCCTGATCGCCGAGGTCCTCGGCCGCAGCCGCCAGATGCAACAACCCACGGAGCGGCCTCGGGTCCACGTCGTCCCTGGCTGCCCGCAACACCCACAACTCGAGGCGGATCTTCATCTCGTCCAGACGATCCTCGAGGTGGCGGACCTCGGCGGCCAGGCTCCGATCCCGGAACACCAGCGCCGAGTATGCGAGACCGACCGCCACCTCGGACAGGTTCTTCATCTCGACGATCGTGTCCACCGCTCGATCCAGGTCGGTGAGCGCCGAGGTCTCCTCGACCACCGGTGGATGGTAGGTCGGTGCGCCGGCCAGTTCCCGCAGTCGAGGGATCCCGTCGGGAGAGCCTCGGAGGAACAGCACATCGCCGGGGTTGATGATGTCGTCGCCACTGGGATCGATCAGCCAATCCCGACCACGGCGGACCGCCAGCACCCGCATGCCGGTGACGACCGGCAGCTCGAACGAGGCCAGCGGCCGGTTTGCGAAATGTGAGCCGTCGGCAACCTCGACCCGGTGCGACACCTCCTCGGCATCCATCAGATCGAGGACCAGCTGGCGAGGAATCCCCAACCGCCGGGTCACGATCCGGGCGATGTCGACCGCATCGTTGCCGATGCTCTCGACGGCACTGATGACCTGGAGCACCGCCGACATCGCCTCGGCCTCGCGGGGGTTGCGGACCGCCACGATGCTCAGCGCCCGCATTTGGTGCACCAACTCGCTGATCTGCTGCTCCAGGCCGTCCACCTCGTCGGCCATGTCGGCATCGTCGAAGAACAACGCGGCATAGGCCAGGTCCACCATCAGCTCACTGGTGTCCTTTGCCTCGACCAGCATCTCCCGAAGGTTTCGCGTTTCCATGCGCTCAGATTCTCCCCACTGTCGTTGTCATCTTCTCGCACCTCGGCCCGTCACGCCACGCCCCAGAGGACCAGGGCCCCGATCAGCGTCGATGCGCCGACCACGTCCAGACTGGCCGACACCATCGGCACGCCGTGGCTGTCCGGATCGAGCCCAAACCGAACCGCGGCGAAGGTGCCGTAGTAGGCAACGACCGCAACGAAGGCGGTGGCCACCAGCCCCCCGGTGGCCGCAACCGCCATCAGCAGCAGCAGGCCAGGCGAGCTCCGCCCGGCGGCCACACCGAGCGTCCCGGCCAGCAGGGCCAGGAAGAGGAAGATCGGGACCGCCAGGGCGAACGTGACGCGGATGTCGTCACGGGCATCACCCTGCGGTATGCGGGTCGCCTTGATCAGCCCGAGATGGACCTTGGTCGACAATCGGTTGGAGAGAATGCCACCGAGCGCCCCTGCGGTGGACAGGTAGCCGGGCAACAGGACGATCAGCACCGAGAATGCCAGGAACCGATCGATTGACCGCTCGAGCACGATACCGGCGATCAGGCTCATCGTGCCCGCCACCAGCAGGATCGGGATGGCCTCCAGCAGGATTCGTCGTGCGGTGCGCAGCGGGGAGCGGATGACCATCACCGCCGCCGCGGCAACCACCGTGGTCAGCAGCAACGCCAGCCCCCGGGTCGTCCAACCACGGCCGATCAGAGCCGTGGTCAACACGATCGCCGGCAGCGTCACGAAATCGCCGGACGCCGACACCAGCGGTGCCATCACATTGTCGAGGTCCCAGCCGAAGCGGGTCGAGGCGATGGCCAGACCGACGGTGATGGCAAGCACCACGATTGATGCCATCGTGCCGCCCAGCACCGCCACCACCACGAAGTCTGAGATGCCGAGCACCGAAATCGACTGCTCGGTGATGAGCTGCACCACCACTTCGGCCACAATCGCCAGCCCCAGGGCGGCAACCATCGAGCTGGCGAAGGCGCCGATCACGTTCTGGCCGAGCAGGGAGTCCCGTTTCCAGCTCCAAGACAAGGTGCCGGTCTGGATGGCGGTCGACAGCCGGCTGCCGAGCGGGCCGAATACGTTGCCATGGAGGCCGATTGCCGCCGGTATGAACAACAACAAACCGGGATTGCTTCGCAGGGTGTCGGCGAAGAAGGCGAAGGTGAAGCCGGTGATGAGGCTGGTGGTGGCCGACAGCGCCAAGGCGCCCAAGCTCTGGCTGGCGTCGCCAACCGCCGGCCCGAGCAGGCCGCCGAAGGGCCGCCAGGCCAGCCGCGGCACGACGAGGCGGCGGCGGCCCTGTGCGCGGTCCTCGGTGTCGGGCTCGACGGGCCACAGCAGCCCTCGCAGCCCGGCCATCGGACTGCCGAGGCGGCGGCCGGATCGAGCCAGTGGTCGCAGCGCCTGCCGCCAGCTTCTGGTCACCCCCCGAGCCACCGATGACCTCCCGGTTGGGATCGGCGTGCGGTTCGGGGGCCGGCGGTCGCGGTCGAGAACGAGCGGGAGAAGATCGGTTCCACGGGAGGCTCCCTCGTCCTGGCGTTGGGGCAACGGTACAAGACCACCGAGCCAAAGCGCGGCACCGGTCGCCGGCCAAGCCACACCGTGCGGTATCGGTCGCCGGCCAAGCCACACCGTGCGGCACCGGTCGCCGGCCAAGCCACACCGTGCGGCACCGGTCGCCGGCCAAGCCACACCGTGCGGTATCGGGCAACCGCCGAACCGCTACGCTCGTATCCCGTGCCGTCCACGCGCCTTCTCGTCGCCCTCATCGTCGTCGCCATCGGGCTCACTGCGGCGGGCTGCGCCGACGACGGCCGGACCTTGAGTGCTCCAGCCGACTGGCAGACCACAACCACCCGACCCCTGCCCCCGACCTCGGCCCCGGACCAGGAGATCGGAGAGACGGGGCTGACCCTGACCAGTCCGCTGTTCCAGCCGGGCGACGACATCCCGGTATTGGCGACATGTGCCGGTGACAACGTCTTTCCCGACCTGGCCTGGTCGGCGGTGCCGGCCGAGGCGGTGGAGCTGGCGGTCACGATGTCCGATCAGACCGACCCCGACAGCCCCGTGCTGCTGTGGCTGATGGCCGGGATCGAGCCCTCGATGAACGGGTTGACCGGTGGCGAGCTCCCGGTCGGCGCGTTCGAGACCCTCAACGACTACGGCAACCCGGGCTACGGGACACCTTGCCTGGACAGCTTCACCGACGGCCGCCGGGACATCCAGTTCCGGCTCCACGTGCTCAGCCAGCCGTCGGGGATTGCGCCGGGCGATCCCGGCAACGAGGCCTGGTCAACGGTCAAGGCCGGATCGATCGAGTCGGCGTCGCTGCTCTCGCACATCGAGTCGCAGGCCTAGACGATTTGCCACCGGAGCCCGCAGGGTGTTGAGGTGTCTTCGATGATCGGCATGACCCCTGACGAGTACGATCCGGCGGCGGTGCCGATCAGTCATGCCGCCACCGTGATGCTGGTCGACGACCGGCCGGACCTGCACGTGCTCATGGTCCATCGGACCGCCAGGGTGGTGTTCGCACCCGACATGTGGGTGTTCCCGGGGGGCCGGGTCGATCCCGATGATCACCTCGAAGACTTCGACACCCTGTGCCGGGGACTGTCCGATGAAAAGGCGTCGAAGGTGCTCGACGTGGAGCAGGGTGGTCTGGCGTGGTGGATCGCCGCCGCCAGGGAGACGCTGGAGGAGGCCGGTCTGTTCCTGGCGTCGCAGACCGACGCCGAGACGATCGCCGAGATCCGGAGCCTGGTTCTCGAGGACGAGAACCTGTTCGCAGACGTGTTGCTGGAGCGGGGCATCACCCTCGATGTCACCCCTCTCGAGGAGGTGGCCCGGTTCGTCACCCCGCTGGGCCCGCCCCGACGGTTCGACGCCCGATTCTTCGTGGCCCGAGCCCCGGCCGATCAGCATCCCAGCCACGACGAGGGTGAGATCGTGAACTGCGATTGGATCAGGCCCCAGGATGCGCTCGACCGGTGGGCCGACGGTGAAATGGAGATGATGTCGCCGACCGTTCGGATGGTGGCCTGCCTGGCCCGGTACGGTTCGGCAGACGACGTGTTGGCGGTGGCCAGGAAACGGCTGCCGTACAAGCGGGTACGGGTCGACGATCCCGATGGTGTCTACCGAGTGGTTCTCCCCGGGGAACCGGGTTACGAGACCGCCACCCTCGAGATCGAGACCGGCTGGGTCCGCCTGTGGGAGGACGACACGACCTGATCGTCGGGCGTCGGTCTCGACCTCCGCGGTCGGCCGGCACAAGACACCGCTTCCGCCTTGTTGCGACAACTCGAACCGGACCGGTCCCGTGACTATCGGAAGTCCCGCGACGCCGGGGCGCCGCCGACCGGGAGCGGCTCCAGCTTCTCGGCCACGATGTTGACCACCGCCTCCTGGCGTTCGACCCGGCCTCGGATCAGCAGCGCCGGAGCGTTTCGGGCCTCTCGGCGATAGCGGGTCCAGCAGCCGATCGAGACCACCACGTTGATCAGGCCGGTTTCGTCCTCCAAGCCGAGAAAGGTGGTCCCGGACGCGGTGGCCGGGCGCTGGCGATGGGTCACCACCCCGCCCACCAGCACCTTGTCGCCGTGGTTGGTCCGGGGCAGATCGCAGGCCCTGACCACACCCAACTCATCGAGGCCGGCTCGCAGGAACACCGTCGGGTGACCGTCGACGGCCACCCCGGTCGCCCACAGATCGGCCAGCGCCTCCTCCTGTTCGCTCATGCCCGGCAACTGTGGCGCAACGGTGCCGGTGACGATGCCCTCCAACTTGCCGACACCGCTCTCGGCGATGGCCCCGGCCTCCCACAGCGCTCGACGACGATCGGAACGATCTGCGTGCTCGGAACGATCTGCGTGCTCGAAACAGTCGAAGGCGCCGGCGGTGGCCAGGGCCTCCAGCGCCTTCTTCGGCAGCTCGGCCCGACGAGCGACATCCTCGATCGAGCAATAGGGCCGACCGGCGTCGATCCGCTTTGCCAGGTCCTCGCCGACGTGACGGACCGAGCCGATACCCAGCCGGACCGCCCAGCCATGGTCGAACCGTTCGATGACGGTGTCCTCCCGGCCGCGACCGTCCGCACCGTCGAGCACGATCTCCGGTTCGACCATGCCGTCTGGCAGGGGTTCCAGCGCGGCGTCGGCCTCCGAGATGTTCACACAGGGCCCCAACGCCGGCACACCATGCCGTCGGGCGTCCTGGACCAGGGAGTGTGGCGAGTAGAACCCCATCGGTTGTGCCCGCAGCAGGGCGGCGCAGAACGCCGCCGGGTAGTGCAATTTGAGCCACGACGAGGCGTAGACCAGGTAGGCGAAGCTGATGGAGTGGCTCTCGGGGAACCCGTAGTTGGCGAAGGCGGCCAGCTTGTTCCAGATCCGGCCGACCACCTCCTCGTCGATGCCCTTGGCCATGGCCCCTTCGAAGAACCGGTGCCGTAACTGTTCCATCCGCTCCCGGGAACGCTTCGCCCCCAGGGCCTGGCGCAACTCGTCTGCGTCGCCTGCGGTGAACCCGGCAACGTCGATGGTGATCTGCATCAGCTGCTCCTGGAACAGCGGGATGCCGAGGGTCTTCTCCAGTGCCCCTTCGAGCAGCGGGTGAAGGTAGGTCACCGGCTCCTGCCCGTTGCGGCGACGGATGTAGGGGTGGACGGAGCCGCCCTGGATCGGACCGGGGCGGATGAGCGCCACCTCGACCACCAGGTCGTAGAAGGTGCGGGGTTTGAGCCGGGGCAGGGTGCCCATCTGAGCTCGGGACTCGACCTGGAACACCCCGATCGAGTCGGCCCGACACAGCATCCGGTAGACCGCCTCCTCCTGTTTCAGCTCGGCGAGATCGACCTCGACCCCATGATGCTCGGCCACCAGTTGCATGGCGTAGTGCAGGGCCGACAGCATGCCGAGACCGAGCAGATCGAACTTGACCAGGCCGGCCGCGGCGCAATCGTCTTTGTCCCACTGGAGCACGGTCCGGTCCTCCATACGGCCCCATTCCACCGGACAGACCTCGATCACCGGTCGATCACACATGACCATGCCCCCGGAATGGATGCCGAGGTGCCGTGGCAGGTTCTTGAACTGCATCGACAACTCCAGCACGTCGGTCGGGATGTCGTCGGTCTCACTGCTGACCGAGGTACTGCCACCCGACCTCCGACCGACCGACCGCGGATGTTCGGCCCGCTCGGTGCCGGCGGGATTCAGCGGCACCCACCGATCGACCGACTTCGAGAACCGGTCTTGCTGCCCGGGGGCGTAGCCGAGGGCCTTTGCCGCATCCCGGATGGCCGAACGGGTTCGATAGGTGATGACATTTGCCACCTGGGCCGCATGGCGCCGACCGTGTTTCTCGTACACGTATTGGATGGCTTCCTCCCGCCGATCCGACTCGATATCGAGATCGATGTCCGGTGGACCGTCCCGCTCGGGGGAAAGGAACCGTTCGAACAACAGGCCGAGGGTCACCGCATCGGCCTTGGTCACCCCCAACACGTAGCAGACCGCGGAGTTGGCGGCCGAGCCCCGCCCCTGGCAGAGGATCTTCCGCTTGTTGCAGAAATCGACGATGTCCCACACCACCAGGAAGTACCCGGGGAATCCCAGGTGTTCGATCAGATCGAGTTCGTTGTCGAGTTGCTCCCAGGCCCCCGGCACGTGGGGGGCGGTTCGGGGCCCGTACCGTTTCGTACCCCCCTCCTCCACCAAGCGGCGGAGGAACGCCATCTCCGACAGACCGTCCGGGGTGGGAAAGGGCGGGAGTCGTGGGGCCACGAGCGACAGATCGAAGGCGCAATCGATGCCGATCTCGGCCGCCCGCTCCACCACACCCGGATACCGGGCGAAGCGGCGGGCCTGCTCGTCGCCGGAACGGAGGTGGGCACTCGAGGCCACGCTCAACCAGCCCTCCATCTCATCGAGCGACCGCCGGGCCCTGACCGAGGCCAGGGCGGTGGCCAGCTGCCGCCGGGCCGGGGCGGCGTAGTGCACGTTGTTGGTGGCCACCGGCTCGACCCCGACCTTGAGGGCCAGATCGACGAGGGCGTCGTTGCGGGCGCTGTCGAGCGGGCCGCCGTGATCCCACAGCTCGACCGCCACACTGTTTCTGCCGAACCGGTCGATCAGCGACGCCAAGGCGTCGGCCGCAGCGGCCGGCCCCTCCCGCTCCAACGCCCGGGGTACCGCTCCCTTGCGGCAACCGGTCAGCACCAGCCAGTGGCTCAGCTCGGCGTCATCGACCCAGCCGTCGAGATCTGACATGGTGAATCGGGGGGCGCCCTTCTCCCCCGCCAGCTGGGCTTCGCTGATCACCCGGGCCAGCGCACCATAGCCCTTGGGATCCCGGGCCAGCACCAGCAGGTGTGAACCGTCGGGGTCGGCCTGGCCGGGTGAGATGTCGAGCTTGTCGACGGTGAGCTCGGCCCCGAAGATCGTTGGCAACCCGACCGCCTTGGCCGCCTGGGAGAACCGGACGACGCCGTAGAAACCGTCGTGATCGGTGATGGCCAGGGCCGACAGGTCGAGCCGGGCCGCCTCCTCGGCCAGCTCCTCGGGCTGGGATGCCCCGTCGAGAAAGCTGAAGCTGGAATGGCAATGGAGTTCGGCATAGGCCACCCGTGACGGTGAGCGCACGAGGTTCGATGCCTGGTAGACCGGCCGCTTGTAGGACCAGGCCGGGCTGTCACCACCGTCGGCCCCCGGACCGTAGCGGGCAGCATCGGGATGCTGTTTTTCGCCCGAACTCCCCAACTCACCGGACTCGCCGGATCCACCGGACTCGCCGGGCCCCCCGGGTCCACCGGATCGCCTTCTATCGGAGAGGGCCTGTTCGATGGCCCGCCACGGAACGGGTGGGTTCTGCCAGCCCATCACCCAAGCGTACCGAGCCCGTTGACCAAAATCGAACACTTGTTCGATGATCTTCGATTGGGATCTTCGGCCCGCGGTGGTTCACCCCGGTTGTTTGGCCTTCATGGCCTCCAGCATCGGGCCGACAACCCGGGCCGCCCCGGCCAGGGTCGTGAACAGCGACTCGGTTCGTTTGTCATCACGATCGAGGCGGCCCATCAACTCGATCCCGAGAAACATCGAGGAGATCGCATGGGCCAGGTCCCTGGTCGGCACCACCTGGGCGAACGGGGTGTCGGCCAGGCTGCGGCACAACGCCGCCTCGACCATCTCGTCCCACGGCCGGAGGGTCTCCAGGATCCGGACCCCGACATCGCTGCTGGTGGACCAACCGGCCACGATGGCCACCAGTGCAGGGTGGTCCGGGTCATCGTCGTTGCTGTGGAGGTCGGCTGCGATCTGCACCAGACCATCCAGGCTGTCCACCGCTTCGAGCCGATCGCGGAACCGTTCGACCCGCCGATCGTTCGCCCGCTGCAGCGCCGCCAGCAACAACTCCTCGATCGAACCGAAGTGATAGAACACCAGAGCCTGGTTGAAGTCGCCGGTCCGGGCGATGGCCCTGGCGCTGGTGCCGACCAAACCCTCCACCCGGACCGTCTCCAGCGCGGCGTCGATGATCCGGTGCTGGGTTTCCTGGCCGGTCCGGCTGCTCTTGCGTTCCTTCATTGCCCCCATCGGTTTCATTCTGCCCCGCCGACCCATCGGGTGCAGGATCGGCTGCCACATCGGCCGCCCTGGCCGGAGTGCAACACTGCGGCCCGGAACCCGGTGGCCGAGCCGGACCGAGCTCACGGGTGGTCGCGCTGGTCCGTCGAGCCCCATGACCGGGCACGCCGGTCGATGGTCTGTAGGCTCGGTCGATGACCGTGCGCACCGGGAACGGGAGCCCCGGCGAGACCGCCACCACCCCGTCGAGATTCTGGCTGCTCCCGGTCCTCGTGCTCTGTGTCGTCGTTGATCAGGTGACCAAGGTCTGGGCCGTGGCGGCGCTGGAGGACCAACCACCGGTGGCGATCCTGCCGACCCTCGAATTCGACCTCCACTACAACAGCGGCTTCTCGTTCGGCACCGGCCAGGGCGCAGGGCGGTGGATCGCCCTGCTCGTCATCGCGCTGGCGCTGTATCTGGTTCGCCTGATCATCACCGAGAAATCAACGGTGCGAGCGCTGCTGTTCACCCTGATCCTGGCCGGCGCCCTCGGCAACCTGCTCGATCGGGTGTTTCGGGCCGAGGACGGCTTCCTGACCGGCGACGTCGTCGACTTCATCGACGTCAGCTGGTTCGCCATCTTCAATGTGGCAGACATCCTCGTCGTGGGCGGGGTCATCGCCTTCGCCCTGTTCGAGCTGGTCGGCCCCGGCCGCCTGCGCCATGACCACGATCACGAAGACGACGATGACGAGGACGAGGACGAGGAATCGGGCGGGCCGTCGATGGCGGACGATCCGACGTCGATCGACGGGGGTCGGACCGGCAGCAGCGGCCCGTAGCCCGGTCGGCGACCGGTCAGTGATGGTCGGTGATGGCGCTGACCATGTCGGGGTCGAGCTTGGCCTCGATGAACACCGGCCGGCCGGGTCGGCGCGACGCCACCACTTCGGCCACCGCATCGAGATCCGACACCTTCTCCACCACCACCGACGCCGCCCCGAGCGAGGTCATCACCGCCGGCAGGTCCGGCCAATGGTGCAACGAGGCCTTGGTGTCCATCTGCTTGCGGTAGAGCTGGATGTGTTCGGCCCCGTAGCTGCCGTCGTTGTAGAGCACCACGATCAGATCGAGGTTGTGCTCGACCGCGGTGTGGAACTCGGCCAGGCCACCCATCATGAAGCCGCCGTCACCGATGGCCAGCACCGTCGGCCGCCCCGGTCGCCCGATCGCCGCCCCGATGGCGTTGCCCATACCGAGACCGATGGCCCCGAAGCCGTGGCTGGTGATCAGCGCCTCCGGCTCCGGCACCGACAGGGTCAGGGCGTTGAGCATGAACCGCCCGGCGTCCACCACCAGGGTGCGGTCGGCGGGCAGGATCCCATCGAGGCGCCGGGTGAAGGTCCGGGGATCGATGGCACCGGCGACACTGCGATCCTCGAACGCGGTGGCCGGGTCGAAGGCGGCCAGCCCGGCCGCCAACTCCGGCGAGCGGAAGTTCGACGGCACGTGATCGGCCTCGGCCAGCCAGGCGGTGATGGTCTCGGCGATCCGGGTGGCGTCGCCGACCACACCGGCGTCGATCGGCACCGTGGCGCCGATTCGGGCCGGATCGAGGTCGCATTGGATGACCCGCTTGTCCCGCAGGAGGGTGCCCCGGTCGGTCGTGAAGTAGTTGAGGCTCGCTCCGAAGGCGATCACGCAGTCGGCCCCGGCGATCACCTCCTGGGCCACCGGATGGGACAGCGTGCCGTAGATGCCGAGGTTGCAGTCGTCGTCGGCGAAGTAGCCGGTGCCGAGCAGGCTGGTGGCCACCGGTGCGCCGAGGGCCCGGGCCAGCTCCAGCAGCGCGTCGTGGGCCCCGGAGCGGACCGCGCCTCGGCCGGCCAGCACGATCGGCCTGGTGGCCGAGGCCAGGATGCCGACCGCGATGTCGAGGGCGGCCGGGTCGGGGTCGAGGACCATGGCCGGCGGCTCGAACAGCGGGACCGGTGCCAGGGTCACGTCGGTTTCCCACTCGATGTTGAGCGGCACGTTCAACACGATGGGCCGCCGTTCGGCGTGGGCCCGGCGGATGGCGGTGTCGATGTCGGAGGCGATGGTGTCCCGGGTTCGGATCGGTTCGAACCCGGCCCCGGTCGAGGCCACCAGGGCATATTGGTCGAGATTCTGGAGGTGATTGCGATCGGCCACCGGGGTGTCACCGGCCACCACCAACATCGGCGTGCGGTTCTTCGTTCCCTCCACCAGGGCGGTCATCGTATTGGTCAGACCGGGGCCGTGGGTACAGGTTGCGACCCCGAGCCTGCCAACCGCTCTGGCCCAGCCCTCGGCCATCAGCACCCCGTTCGCCTCATGGGTGGCGGCGATGTAGTTGAGCCCGTGATGGCGCATCATGGCCTCGGCAATGAACAGGTTGCCGTCGCCCAGCACTCCGAACATGGTGTCGACGCCCTGATCGCTCAGCGCTTTGGCAATTGCATCGTGACCATCCATCCCTGCAGTCTGACCCACCGGACGACCGGCTGAAAAGACCGCCGTCGAGAACCTACGGATACCCTTGGCATCCGTGACCGCAACCAATCTGGATCCCGACCTGGAGGCCAAGCGGCGCCATCTCGACGATGTGATCGCCACCATCGGGCCGATGATCGTGGCCTTTTCCGGCGGGGTCGACTCCTCGCTGTTGGCGGTGGCGGCCCACCGGGTCCTGGGCGATGACATGCTGGCGGTCACCGCAGACTCGGCCTCGCTGGCCACCGGCGAACTCCAGCAGTGTCGCTCGCTGGCCGAGCGCTGGATGTTCCCCTGGCGCTCGGTGGCCACAGACGAACTGGCAGACGAGCGCTACGTCGCCAACGATGCCGACCGCTGCTACTGGTGCAAGACGGCGCTGATGGATCAGCTGGCGTCGCCGGCGTCGGCACGGGGGGCGACGGTCGCCCTCGGGGTCAACGTCGACGATCTCGGCGACCATCGACCGGGGCAGCATGCGGCGGCGGAGCGGGGGGCCCGCTTCCCGCTGGTCGAAGCCGGGTTCACCAAGGCCGATGTGCGGGCCCTGGCTCGGCGCTGGTCGCTGGAGGTCTGGGATCGACCGGCCATGCCCTGCCTGTCCAGCAGGCTGCCATACGGCACCCCGGTCACGGTGCCGTTGCTCTCGAGGATCGACCGGGCCGAGGCCGCGCTGCGGCGGTTCGGGTTCGACGACGTTCGGGTCCGCCACTACGACGACACCGCCCGGATCGAGCTGCCGGCCGAGGAGCTGGCCACGGCGGCGGCGATGGCGCCCGACATCGTCGAGGCGGTCTCGGTGGCCGGGTACCGCTACGTCACTCTCGACCTGGCCGGACTCCGCAGCGGCAACCTCAACCACTCGGTCCCAGTCGACGACCGGACCGCCACCACCCCTGCACCGGCCGGACCAGAGGCCGCCGGACCCGATGGCTCCTGAGGCCCGGCTCGATCTCGACCGCAGCAGCCGCATCGGCCTCCCCGAGGCGGTGTACTGCCGGTCGAAGACGGCATCCCAGTGCCTCGACATCGTGCGATCGATGCTGGCCGATGGCAACGATGCGGTGATCGCCACCAGAGCGACCGAGGATCAGCAGCTGGCACTGGCCGAGCTGGGCCCCGCCGCCCATGCCGGCTCGACGATGACCTGGCGGCCTCGGTCGCCGACCGGGGTCAGCGCCGCGGTGGTGGCCGCCGGCACCTCCGACCTGGCGGTGGCCGAGGAATGCCGGCTGACCCTGGAGGCGATGGGCCACGGGGTCGAAAGCATCGTCGACGTCGGCGTCGCCGGACTGCAGCGATTGCTCGACGTCCTTCCCTCCATCCGGTCCGCCGACGTGATCGTGGCCGTGGCCGGTATGGAAGGTGCCCTGCCGACCGTGCTCGGTGGCCTGGTGGCCCAGCCACTGATCGCGGTGCCGACCTCGGTCGGCTACGGCACCGCCTTCGAGGGCCAAACCGCACTGGCCTCGATGATGACCAGCTGTGCCCCCGGCATCTCGGTGGTGGGGATCGACAACGGCTATGGGGCGGCCTGTGCCGCCCACCGGATTCTGGGGGCACTCGGAGGGCGCGGCCGGTGAACCTCGGCGCCAGCCGACGGTCGCTGTGGCTCGATCCCGGTTTCGGGGCCTCGGGAGACATGATCCTGGGCTGTCTCATCGGGCTGGGGGCGCCGATCGAGGCGATCGAATCGGGTCTGGCGAAGCTTGCCATCGAGGGCTGGACCCTCGACCACGAGATCACCCTCCGCTGCTCGCTGTCGGCCGACCGGGCCCTGGTCGACGCCAACGACGACGAGCATCATCGAAGCTGGTCCACCATCGACGCGCTGCTGACCGACGCCGGCCTGCCGGCCGAGGTCGAGCGAGGCAGTCGGGCCACGTTCCGGCGACTGGCCGAGGTCGAGGCGGCGATCCACCGCATCGAGATCGACCAGGTTCACTTCCACGAGGTCGGGGCGGTCGACGCCATCGTCGACATCGTCGGCGGCTGGCTGGCCCTCGATGCGCTCGGCATCGACGAGGTGACCGTCGGGCCGGTCGGTCTCGGCCACGGCTCGGTCGGCGCCGCCCACGGACGGCTGCCGGTGCCGGCACCGGCAACCGCCGAGCTGTTGGTCGGGGCCCCGGTCCGGCCCCTCGACGTCGAGGCCGAAACCGTGACCCCGACCGGGGCGGCCCTCCTGGCCACCATGGCCTCCGGCTGGGGCCCGATCCCGGCCGGCGTGCTGGTGGCATCGGCCAGAGGGGCCGGCGGCCGGGACCCCCGGGACTATCCGAACGTGGTCACCGGCCACCTGATCGAAGCGGCCACCTCCGGGCAGGACAAGGCCGGTGGGATCGAGCGGCAACCATCGGTGGTGATCAGCACCAACCTCGACGACGTGAGTCCCGAAGTCCTGGCCCATGCCATCGCCCGCTGCCTGGCCGTCGGCGCCGACGACGCCTGGGCCGTCCCGGTGACGATGAAGAAGGGTCGACCCGGCGTCGAACTCCACGTGCTGTGTCAACCGGACCGGCTGGAGCGGCTCCGGCACACGGTGGCCAGTGAAACCGGGACGCTCGGGCTGCGGACCGCCGCCGTGACAAAGCACGTGCTCAGCCGCCGATTCGAAACGGTGGAGGTCCGGGGTCGGTCGATCGACGTGAAGATCGGGCCCCATGGTTTCAAGCCCGAATACGACGATGTGGCGGCCGCCGCCGAGGCGTTGGCGATCCCCGTTCGTCAGCTGGCGGCCGAGGCGGTGGCCGCCTTTCTGGCTGGTCGGGAGGGCCAGGAATTCGCAAACGGCCCGAGATCGGGGCAAACTCGTTACCAATGAGTACCGCAGCCACCGTCAACGTTGACATCCGGCGCCGCGTCGGGCGTGCTTGGCGGGAGATCCGCAGGGGTGCCGGTGCGGTCAAGGTCAAGGACCTCTTCTACACCCAGGGCAGTCAACCACTCGACATCGCCCTGGCCGACGCCCTGAGCCTGATCTGCCAGCAGGGACCGCTTCGCATGGGTGAGTTGGCCGACGCCATGCACATCACCCCGGCGTCGACAACCCGGGCCGTCGGCTGCCTGGTCGACAAGGGCCTGGTTGAGCGGGTTCGGGCCGAGGACGATCAGCGTTCGGTGGTGGTGAACGCCACCATGGCCGGACGGGAGCGCTACGGCGAGATCAGTTCCAGGATCCAGCAGGGCCTGAGCGAGATCCTGTCCGACTTCTCCCCGGAGGAACAGCTGTTGCTGGCCGAGTATCTGGAGCGCTTCGTCGAGGCGGTCGACAAACTCGCACAAACCGCGGACGACCAGTAGCGTCTGACCGACCGGATCGCCGTTCGGCGGTCCCCCGAGCCTCGTGAGGAGCGACCGTGAAAGCTGCCGTCCTGAATTCGATTCCCGGCCAACTGGAGATCGAAGACATCTCGATAGACAGTCCCGGGCCCCGCGAGGTTCTGATCGAGACCAAGGCCGCAGGCCTGTGCCACAGCGACCTGCATTTCATGGAGGGCCTCTACCCCTATCCGTGCCCGGCCGTGCTTGGCCACGAGTCGGCCGGTGTGGTCACCGAGGTCGGTTCCGACGTGCACTACGTGCAGCCGGGCGACCATGTCATCACCTGTCTCTCGGCATTCTGCGGCCACTGTGAACAGTGCATCAGCGGCCACCTCTCGTTGTGCGAGCAGAAGAACACCGAGCTGGTCCGAGGCCCGGACAAGCCGTCCCGGCTGTCCCGCAGCGGCGAGCCGGTCAACACCTTCCTCCACCTGTCCTCGTTCGCCGAGCAGATGCTGGTACACGAGCACTCCCTGGTGAAGATCCGGGAGGAGATGCCGATGGACAAGGCGGCCCTGATCGGTTGTGGTGTGACCACCGGCATGGGGGCCGTGTTTCGCACCGCCAAGGTCGATCCCGGATCGACGGTGGCCGTCATCGGCTGTGGCGGCATCGGCCTGTCGGCCATCCAGGGGGCCAGGATCGCCGGTGCCAACAAGATCATCGCCGTCGACATGAACCCCTCGAAACTCGAACTGGCCCAGTCCCTGGGTGCCACCCACTCGGTGAACGCCGCAGAAGGAGACCCCGTTGACCAGGTCCGGGAGCTCACCGACGGGGCCGGCGTCCACTTCAGCTTCGAGGCGGTCGGGCTGAAGGACACCGCCGAGCAATCGTTCAAGATGATCCGCCCCGGGGGGCAGGCAACCGTCATCGGCATGATCCCGGTCGGCACCAAGATCGAACTGCACGGCCCCGAGCTGCTCAGCGAGAAGACCCTGACCGGCTCCAACATGGGCTCCAATCAGTTCCGGACCGACATGCCCCGCTTCGTCGAGATGTATCTCGACGGGCGGCTGAAGCTGGACGAGATGGTGTCGGCCACGATCGAGCTGGACCAGATCAACGACGGCTTCGCCGAGATGAAGACCGGCAACGTGGCCCGCAGCGTCATCACCTTCGGCTGAGCGCTCCGGCCCCGAGGCCCGGCCCGAACGACCGATGCCCAGGCAAGAGCCCCAGCGTCGGGGCCGCGCCGCGGCCTGGCCCGAACGACCGATGCCCAGGCAAGAGCCGGAGCCAGGAGTTTCGCCACCGGCGAAACTCGATGAGGGGCCGCGCCGCGGCCCCGACGTTCACCGGGGCGAAACAATCGGGAAACATGTTGGCTCTACCGTTTTGGCGATGACGGTAGAGCTGTTGCATTGGCCGAGGGAACGAGCACGGCGGGCCGAACTGCAGGAGGCGAAACAGCCTCGGCTGCTACTGGTGGAACCGGACGCCTCGCCGCCGCTGACCGTCGACCCGGCCGAGGACTGGGTTCGGCTCCCGGCCAACCATCGCGACGTCCAGGCCAGGGTCGAGTCGCTGCGGCGACGGGCCATCGCCGAGCCGACCCTCGAGCAGGGGGTGCTGCGGACCGGATCGGGATGGGTCTCGCTGCCGGAATTGGAGGCCAGGCTGGTCGCGGTGTTGCTCGAGAAGTTCGGCCGGGTGGCCGATCGCCAATCGTTGCTGGCAGCCGGGTGGCCTGGCGAGGATCCCAGCCGGAACCTGCTCGACGTCCATCTCCATCGGCTGCGGCGGCGTATCGAACCCATCGAGCTCCGGATCCGAACCGTGCGCAAACGAGGCTATGTGCTCGAGCCCTGCAGCTGATGGCAAGCCCGAATCCGGGGGCTCCGTTGATCGATCGCCGCCCGGTATCGGCGATCCCCGCAGGCCGTCCGCTGTTCAGATTCTTGTAAGAAAAGCGTGACCGGGGCGTAAAGTCACGGGAACAGCGATGAAACCTGCCGTCCGTAGCTTCTGGATACATGTTCAGAAGGGAGCAGGAATGAGACGTAAACTTGCGCTGGCTTTCACTGCGGCGGGACTACTGGGATTACTACTGTCGGCACCGGCCTCGGCGCAGGAGGTCTCCGATCAATACGATCGAGCGGCCGCCACCGGCGCAGCGGCGATGAACATGATTGTCCTCGACAACATCTTCATCTTCCTCAGTGGCGTGCTGGTGTTCTTGATGCAGGCCGGGTTCGCCCTGGTGGAGGCCGGCCTGACCAGGGCCAAGAACGCCGCCAACATCATGATGAAGAACCTGATGGACGCCTCCATCGGCGTCCTGGTCTTCGCCCTCGTGGGTTGGGGCATCGCCTATCCCGGCGACTTCAACGGCTGGATCGGCTCGGCCGGTCTGTTCGTCGATGGGTTCTTCAGCGGCGCACTCGTCGACATCAGCCCCGAGGCCTTGGCCTCGGACGACTTCTACCCGTTGGCGGTTCCGGTCGACTTCTTCTTCCAGGCCGCCTTCGCCGCAGCGGCGGCCACCATCGTGTCCGGGGCGGTGGCCGGACGAACCAAGTTCGTCGGCTACATCGCCTACTCGATCGTCATCACCGCCTTCGTCTACCCCGTCGTCGTCAGCTGGCAGTGGGGCGGCGGCTGGCTGTCGGAGCGGGGCTTCAGCGACTTCGCCGGTTCCGGTCTGGTCCACATGACCGGCGGCTTCGCCGCCCTGGCCGGTGCGATCATCATCGGTCCCCGGATCGGCAAGTTCGTTCATCGGCTGGTTCGGCTTCAATCCCGGCTCGGAGCTGCAGGCCGACATGGCGGTCCCCGTCCTGGCCGTGCTGACCGCCTTCGCCGCCGCCTCCGGTGGCGTCGCCGGCATGCTCACCTCCTGGCTCGTCGGCGGCAAGCCCGACGTCTCGATGGCCGGCAACGGCATCCTGGCCGGCCTGGTGGCCATCTGCTCCGGTATCGGTGAGCTGTCGGCCTTCGGCACGGTGGTCACCGGCTTCGTGGCCGGGATCCTGGTGGTGCTGTCGGTGCTCCTGATCGAGCGGTTGAAGGTCGACGATCCGGTCGGCGCCTTCTCGGTCCACGGCGTCTGTGGTTTCTGGGGCCTGCTG
>CAMYLA010000056.1 GCA_947259095.1 uncultured Acidimicrobiaceae bacterium
GCAGAAGACGTACTTGGGTACTCTCTGGGTGCCAACAACACCTCGAAGGTGATCGCAGCGATGCTGACCAGCAAAAACGCTATGCGCCGGCGGTGGACTTTTAATCCATTGGTCGTGGGTTCGAATCCCACCGGGGGCACTGCGGAAACCCGCTGCTGGAGCGGCTGAAACAGGCGGGTCGGGCGTGTCGTCCCGTACCGCTCAGTCCCGCTGATCCGGACCGATCGCTCATGGTTGTGAGCAGATAGTGAGCAGGGTGGCCGAGGCGGTTGCGGCCACGGGCATTGACCCTGCCCGAGGCCGGATGGGGAACCATAGACGTCGTCGAAGCTGATATATCGACTTCGACAGCTAGAACATCGGCTTCAGCAGACCTTGACACAGAGGGCGCCGAGCGGGGATCCGATCAGTAGGCAGGGGTCGTCGCCCCGCGCCTGCGGTATTGGTCGCCACCGCCACCCATCGAAGCGACATCCGCAACGAACGCAAGCGCAAGGATCACGTAATCGAAGCCCCTGACACCCGATGGCGCAACAAGGACATACGAGAGCGTCGTCCACGGAACGAAGAGGAAACCGATGAACGGCACGATGAAGGAATCAAAGGCGAGTTCCCACCGAGCCGGCCAGCCGATCCAGTACACCAGGATTCCGAATCTCGGTCCGAGAAACGCAACCGAGAAGAAAAGACACATAGAACCTCTCCGAACACATGGTGACGAGCTGCGTTGATGATGCTACGCCCCACACGAGGCTGCAACTCAAACGCTCATTCCTGATCGGCGTCCCCCGGGTGAGCCTCGAAAACGGGCCTGAGATCATGGCGGCGGAAGGGTTCAACCCGATCTACGGGTAGCCGGGCCTCGATGTCGTCGAATGCGGAGTCTCCGAGGCGAACCGGCCTCACTCACGACGGGTGGCCCGATCGGCAGCCGCCTTCAGCTCCTCGGTCGTCCGGCGATTCAATGCCTCGACCGCCCCCGGCGGGAGTTCGTCGTGGGCCCGTACAACCGCACACCTAGGGGATTTGGTCCGTTGCGCTCCCTGTCAGGGCCGAAGGTTCTCAGGGGAGAATTCCGGCCCTGCGGGCCAGACCATCGGGAGTGTCACGCCTGCCATGCAGGCCGGCTTCGGATCGGGACGCCACCGACCAGAACAGTTGCCGGCACCGGAACGTCTGTGCGACGCCGGGCCAGTCTGGGTCAGGAGCGATCTGGGGTCAGGCGAGGGCCCGGTCGGTTGAAGCCATTGCGGTGGGTCCAGCCGGCTCGAGCGGGCGGGGCGGCGGGAACACCGGGAAGAAGGTCGCCAACACGGTGGTGGCGTAGGAAACGGCGATCACAGCCGTCACAGCCCAGGCGCCGATCGAGATCCGGTAGTCACCCAGGGTCGCTGCAACCCCGATTGCTCCCAGGACGAAGAGCGATACCGTGGCCGACAGGAGCGTGCTCAGCCAACGATCGCCGGCTGTCCCGGCACTGCAGTAGCGACGGAGCTGATCGAGATCACGTAGGTAGACGACGGCCAGCAGCGCCAACGAGAGCCAGAGCCACAGCGAAGGATGAAGCCCGATGATCGTCACGTCGCCGTAGTCGGTCAGTCGGAGAGTCCCAAGCCCGGTGGTCACCGTCAAGGCCACGGCGAGGAGGAGACCGATGGGCCGCATCCACCAATTGGCCAATACGACCACCGAGACGGCCGCCCCCAGCAGAAACAACACTGCGGGCCGAACATCCGACCACTGCTGTGAGGACTCCCAGAGAGGTGCCGCCCAACCGAGGAAGAGACCGCCAACCGCCACAACGATCGCGAACCCCCAGGCGAAAGCGTTCCGATCGATGGTGCCATCGGCTTGCCGCTGGGCCTTGACTATTCCGACCACCCGGTAGGTGGCGAGACCGATGATGGCCACGGCGATGACGGCCAGGCTCAGATAGCGGAACCCCTGATCCCTGAGGACGGCGATCAACGCCGCCGGTAGGGCCACGATCAGCATCGGTACCGACCCCGACAGCCAGCGCTGACCCCGGTCGTCCCCATGTCGGACCAGGAGTACGCCGACGATGGCGGGTAGCGCAGTGATCACCGTAGCCGCAACGAACAGCCAGGTGAGCGTGTCAAAGGTTGCATCGAAGTCATCGACGCCCCGCCAAAACGTTGCCTGGAGACTGGCGACCCCGATGGAAAAAGCCAGGGTCCCCAAGGCCGGCGAGATGACGGCGAACACCGTCGCCAAATACAACGGTTTGAGCAGGGACAGAACCAGCCGCACGACCGTGTCGACCACCGACTCTCCTCCGGGCCGACCGGCGCCATAGGCGAGGTGCGCCAACCGCATGCCGATCCTGACCCGCCGCAAGGTGCCCAGGTCGGACACCTTCTCTTTGCCGACGTCCAGCGTGTCGACGGTCAGGGCCCGGTCTGTACCGGCGCCTCGCTTGTCGATCGCACTGGTCGGCGTGGTGGAAACGACCGGCAGCTCCTCGTCCAAGATCTCGTCCTGCAGCTGACCGCGTATCGCCTCGCGGATGGTCTCAGCTTCAGTGTCCGGGGCCAGCCCCACCAAGCCGGCAAGCCGCGCCCGTTCCCTGCTGTCGGTGAAGAGCCGATCGGGGGTCAGAGCAGACACCAGGGTGCTGGCGGCATCCATCCGACCCCACATCCAATCGTTGGCCCGCCACTTGGCCGAGAGGAAGGCTGCGAAGTTCGCCAGTTCGTTGCCGCACAGCTTTTCCTTGGCGCCAACCCTGCCCTGGTCGTTGGCCAACGCCGGAAAAGAGCGGGCTACGGGCGCGTCCCCGGTGATGTAGACGAAGGAGATCTCGCCCCAGGGCCCGCGACCGACCAGGCGGGCCGGCAGGAGGGTGAGAACCACCGCCTCCAGGACCTCGCCGGTTCGGCCACCAGCCTCAGCGGACTGCAGCAGCGAAAAGGGCGTGGATCGCACGGCGTCGAGGTCGGCCAGGGCTCGGGCGGCGGCTCGAAGATCTCGACGTAGTGCCTCGGACGGCCGGGCCAGGGCCAGGTCGGCCTCGACGATGGCTCGGCTGATCGCCTGGCTCAGCTCAGCGGCAAGAACCGAACCGTCGTCACCCTGCACCACCATCTCGGTGACCACCCGGTTCCAGGTCTCCGCCTCGACCCTGACCAGCTCGTCGTGGCGGACCCGCAGTGCGTAGAGCTCGGCCTTGATATCACTGGCCCGCTGCCGGCTGTCCTTTTGTCCGGAGTTCTCAACGGTTCGGGCGAAGGCGATCAACAAGTCGGTGGCTTCGCTGGCCACAAAAAGGCTCGAAGCCCATCCCCGATCGGCGATGCGATCCTCGACCGCGTTTGCCAGCGCCTGGCGCAGCTCGAACTGGGCCTCGGCCGACCATCGCCCGATCTGCGCCATCGGCGGGACGAGGCCGAGCCGATCAGGGCGCTCGAGGCTGCTGCGGATTCGGTGTGCCTCGAACTGGGCCAGGATGGCTTGCAGTTGTTTGGAGGTCAGCGGGTCGGCCACATGGTCGACCACAGCTTCGTGGTTCGAGAGCCCGAATGGCGCCAAGAGGGTCTCACGCACCAAGCGCCGTCTGACCAGAACGTCATTGACCAGCCGGAGTTCGTCGATGTCCTCGAGCACACTCTCCTGATTGAAGCGCGTGGCGAAGGTTCGGATCGTGGTCGCCAGCCCTCGAGACCGCTCCCGCGCCACCGGTCGGTCCCCCGATCCCATCGGCGCCGGGCTGGGGTGGAGGTAACAGAGCCACCGTTCGGTTGGACCGTCGGCCCGAGCGTTGACGACAGCATCGATGGCCGCCGCGACCGGGATGTTGTCGAGGACGCCGCCGTCGATCACCTCATAGAACCCAGTGGCCGTCGACACCGCCGGAACCTCGAACGTGCCGGCGAAGTCCAGACCGTCGACCGCCTCCTCCGCCCCGGCCGAACCCAAGGCGATCCTGGCCGGCTCGAATGCGGCGGGGAACGACGACGTCGACCGCCCGGCCATGGCCAGCTTGGCCGGTCCACTGCTGACGGCGGCCTCATCACCGCTGAAATCGCCACCCTCCTGCTGCGAGTGGCTGAAGTGGAACACGGCCTGGGAACGGCCATCCTCGACCACCGTCGTGGCGTTCACCGGGCGCTTGACTCGCTCCGGAGTGAAGAGGGTGGCCGACAGTATCAGCTCGATGCGGTCGACCACCGGGCCCGACTCCTCCGCACCTGCGATCCGATCGGTCAACACAGCCTTGAGCTGCTCGTAAAAATACTCGTCGCCCCGGAGTAGGGAGGACGGACGTAGGGCTTCGGTCCGGGTGATCGGGCGGCCGACCACGGCTGCGCTCCGGGCTCGCTCCCCAGGCGTCGTCTCTCGGGCCAGGAGCTCGAGATCCCCGAGCTGGAGCCAGAGATCCCGCAGCGCCCCCATCGAGAACCCATGGACCTGTGCTGCGGCAAAGACAACGCCATTGAGGCCACCGGCCGACGCCCCGCTCACGACGTCGACGATCACGTCGTCATAGCCGTTCGCCTCCAGCAGCTGGCGGTAGATCTTGTCAGCCGGGACGCCACGGCGGAGCCGATCGATCTCGCTGACCGCACCACCTATCCACACGGCCAGGCTGACCCCGCCCCGCATGGCCAGAGCCAGACGGAGCTGTCGCCGCACTGTCGATGCCACGGCCTCCGTCGGCGCCGTTTCCGGAGTAACGACGCCTTCGCCACCGACCGACTCACTTCCGATCACTGTTCCCCCTCGGTGAGCTGCCGCAATCATGGCACAGGCCTCAGCCGAAGATGTCAACGACAACCTCAGACGACGAAAAGCCAGTTCGGCTGCAGCGAAGACGTACCTGCGCGATGCTGAAGCGAACCGGAAAGGACAGCGAGCATGGCACCGAAAACCACCAAGGCTGGTTCAGCCAGAAGCAACTCAAAGCGCAGCTCGAAAAAGGCGGGCGGGAAGAAGGCCGGGCAAGCCCCGGACAGGGAAGGAACCGATGCCGACAGCCACGGTCGGCCCGAATCGGCCATCTATCTCGCCGACACCCACCGGGCGGTCAGATCGGAGCTGAACGCCGCCGAGGACCTCCCGACCTTCGTGGCCACCGCAGGCACCCTTTCGCTCCAGCAGCGAAGGCGACTGGTCGAACAGGCTCAGGTGTTGATCGGGGACAACTACGTCCACCTGCCGTTGAAGCGGGCCATGCACGCCGCCGACCCCGTACAGGCGTTGCGCCTGCTGGCTCACCGGCTCGAGTCGGCAACAGCGTCCAATATGGGGCCGGAGTCGGGGTTCCACGCCGAGATGCTCCGAATTTTTGCCTCCGTAAGAGATCTCCACACCAACTACCTGTTGCCGGCACCGTTCGCCAGCCGGGTGGCGTTTGTGCCATTCGACGCCGAGGAGTATTTCGTCGACGGGAATCGGCACTATCAGGTGTCCCACCTCGTTCCGGGTTTCACTCACCCCACATTCAAAGAGGGCGTCGAGTTGACATCGTGGAGCGGGGTCCCAATGGATCGGGCCGTTGAGGTCAACGCCGACAGGTTCGCCGGCAGCAATCTGGCAGCCCGTCACGCCCGCGGGCTGCAATTCCTGACGCTCCGTCCTCTGATCCAATCGCTCCCGCCAGACGAGAACTGGGTCGAGGTCGGCTACATCGACCTGAACGGCCAGTCGCAGTCGTTGCGCCATGACTGGATGGTTTTCAACAACCAGAACACTGCCGGCGGCGTCGACGCCAATGCCATGGATCCGGGGGCCGCCGCCCTGGGCATCGATCTGGGGCTGGAAGTGGCGACCCAGGCCAAACGCACACTGTTCAGCCCTCAAGTTGTGGCGGCAGCAGAGCGCACCCCTCGGCTGAGTAAGAAAGCGGCCGAGGTCGGCGCCGATGTGGTCACCACTCTGCCCCAAGTGCTGCGGGCCAGGAGCATCGATACGAGTGGCGGGCCGGTTGGCCATCTCAGAATCTTCACCTTCAACGTCGACGATCCCGGTGGCTTCGTGGCCGAGATCGAGCGCCTGGTCGGGCTGCTACCGCAGGACAAGCTCATCATCGACGTCAGGGGTAACGGTGGCGGTCACATCTTCGCCAGCGAGGGCCTGCTGCAACTGTTCACCCCCCGGACAATCTCCCCCGAACCGACGCAGTTCATCGTCACTCCCCTGAATCGGCGGATCTGTCGCCGGCACCGGGCCAACCCTGCCGGGATCGATCTCGGGCCGTGGACCGCGTCGATCGAACAGGCGGTCCAGACCAGCGCGGTCTATTCGAGCGGCCACCCGATCACCCCTCCCGAGTTCGCCAACGGACGAGGCCAGCGCTATCGGGGACGGGTGTTGTGCATCACCGATGCTCGCTGCTATTCGGCCACCGACATCTTCGCCGCCGGGTTCCAGGATCACGGGATCGGACCGATCTTGGGCGTCGATGACAATACCGGTGCCGGCGGGGCGAACGTCTGGACTCACGAACTGCTGCGCCTGCTGCTACAGCTCCCGTCGCCGGCCGACAGCCAGACGCCGTATGCGTCACTGCCCGGTGGTGCGAACATGCGGGTCGCGGTGAGGCGGACATTGCGGGTCCACGATCGCGCCGGCACACCGCTGGAGGACCTCGGCGTGGAGCCCGACGAGCGCTGGCTCCTGACCAGGAACGATCTGCTGAACGGCAACGCCGACCTCATGGAGCGGGCCGCCGAGATGCTGGAGGCGATGCCGCTTCGGGTCCTGGCACCGGTGGCCAAGGCGGTGACCGGCGATGCCCGGCCGATCGAGGTCACGACCAACAACTTCGGACGGCTCGACACCTACGTCGACGACCGACCGTTCGAATCGCGGAACGTGAACCAGGGCGTGACAACGGTGGAGATTCCGGCCGACGGCGCCAGCGTGCGCTTCGAGGGTTGGAGCGGCACCGATCTCGTGGTTTCGGCCAGGCTCGACTTCTCGTGATGGCGCCCAAGCCTCAACGCCGTTCTATCAGACTCGGTGAGGCCGCCAGCGGGGTGTGAACGCGGCGAGGAGGTCCCAGTCGGGGCGTCCGGCGTGCCGCCCCGGTACCGTCAGGTCGGCCGGCTGATGTCGAGGTCCCGCGGCGCCACGAGGCTGTGCAGCTCGCAGCTGCCCTCGTCGAGCTCCTCCCAGGAGCGGCCCCGGAACACCAGGATGGCGAGCGCACCGGTCGGGAGATTCTCCGCAAGACGGCGCAGGTCCTGCTCCGGCCCGTCGCCGGCGAGTCGCAGGGCGAGCGTCTGCATCCCGGGGTTGTGCGCAACCAGCATGACCCGCCGCACGTCGACCGGGGTGCGACGCAGCCGGTTGAGCATCGCCTGCGGACCGACGAGATACAGGCCCCGGTAGTACTTCGCCACGGTGTCCTCGCCGATGGCGGGCAGCACCCGCTCCAGCGTCTGGCGGGTCCGCAGCGCCGCCGAACACACCACCAGCCCCGGATGGAGGTCGGCCAGCCGGAAGTACTCGCCCATGGCCTCGCAGGCGCGCGCACCCCGGGGGGCCAAGGGCCGATCGAAGTCCTCGAGCTCGGGATCGGACCGGCTCGACTTGGCATGGCGGAACAGGTAGATGAGGCGCGGGGCCTCGAGGTCATCGGTGGGTGGGCGCGCTGCACCCGGCTGTCCCGCCGGACCGACCAGCTCCGGCAGGTCGGCGATGAGCTTGCGCAGCTTCTTCCGACCGACCTTGCGCGCCGCCTTGGCCACCGGCAACCAGCGCCGGCGGCGCATGCTCGACTCGGGCCACTCGGGTAGCTCGTCGCGAACCCACATCGGGTACACCTCGACCTCGCACGTTCCTCCCCACTTGCGATAGCGATACGTGCCGAGGGACGTCTCCCCGACCTCACCCTCGACCCCCGCCTCCTCACGGGCTTCCGCCGCCGCCGACGCAGCGGGACTCATGCCCGGCTCAACGATCCCCTTCGGCACCACCCAACGCTTTCCCCCGCGCGACGAGATGACGAGTACCTCGAGATCCTCGCCATTCCAGCGGTAGGGAACGACCCCCGACTGGCGGTAGATCCAAGCCGGATAGGGCGACCTGTGCTTGCTCATCAGTGACCTCATCAGTCGGGTGCGGTGCAGCCACGCTAGGTTAGACCGGCTACGCCGTCGTCAAATCAGTGGTCCGGGTTGAATCGATGAGACTCGGACTGGGGCGCACACAACCAAGCATGAAATTCGTTGCTTTGGAGATTCTCGATGCGGGGCGCCGGGCATCCGGCAGGGGTCGACCGCGCTCGGTGCGCCGGCCCCCTGTCCGAGAGATAGACCCTCGGGAACGCTCGTCGGGCACCGGCGCGAACTTGGTCGGGTGGGGCCGGCCGAGTATGCTTACCCCGCACTGTTAGTCATGCTTAATACCTTGGCTCAAGGAACGGTACCAAGATGCCGACATTGAACACGACAGCGCACGTCGCGACACCAGGAGGTTCGATCACGCGTGTCCCGATCACGGCCCTCACCCCCGATGGTGACAGGACGACCCTGATGGCCGGCCGAGGCACTCCGACCGTGAGGGTCACGATCCCGAGCCGGCCCGACGTCGACCGGGCACGACAATGGCTGGGTTCGGTACGGCGGATCGCCGGCGTGGAGATCGCGGTCGGCGCCCGCCCCACCACGGCCCGGGCCTGGGGCTGCCGCCACCGTCTCCCGTTCACCTCGGCCATCCCGGTCGCCGTCGCCCTTGGTCTGACCGAGCTCGGCGTGCCGACCACGGTCGTGAGGAAAGCAGCCTGATGGTCGTATGTCATTGCAAGGCCATCAACGATGCCGCCATTCGGGATCTGATCGCCAACACCACCCTGACTGCGGACGACGTGGCCGCCAGTTGTGGCGCAGGCACCGACTGCGGTGCCTGCCGCAACACCATCGAGGACCTCCTGGAGACCGCCTGCGGGGAGACGGTCGTTGCCCTCTGAGATGGGGGCTCGGTTGGCCGGACGGGGCCGGTAGGGTCCGAGCCATGCAAGGATCGCCAAGAGTCATCGAGTTCCTCAACGAGGCGCTGACCGCCGAACTGACCGCCATCAACCAGTACTTCGCCCACTCCAAGCTGTGCGACAGCTGGGGCTGGAAGCGCCTCGCCGACAAGTACCGCGAGGAGTCGTTGGAGGAGATGCGAGACGCCGAGAAGCTGATCGATCGCATCATCCTGCTCGACGGCATGCCGAACCTCCAGCGCATCGGCAGCGTCCGGGTCGGCGAGACCGTGCCCGAGCAGTTCGACGTGGATCGCCAGCTCGAGGTCGACGCCATCGAGCGGTACCGCCATGGCGTGGTGCTGGCCATGGAGGAGGCTGACCCCGGCACCCGGGAGATGCTCGAACAGCTGGTGGTCGGTGAGGAGGAGCACCTCGACTGGATCGACACCCAGCTCACGATGGTGGCCGACATCGGCATCGAGCGCTACCTCCAGTCGCAGATCGGCGAATAGTCCCGCCTCCGGCGGTCCACCGCCGCCGGCCAGCCACCTCCGCTCGTCCGCCAACTCCTCGCCGGCCTCGAAAAGGGGATGTCCATGTCCACCTCGCGCCGACCGAACATCGTGTTCATCCTCACCGACGACCACGCAGCCCATTCGATCGGCTGCTACGGATCGGTGGTCAACCAGACACCTCGCATCGACGAGATCGCAGCCAACGGCCGGCGATTCGACAACTGCTTCGTCACCAATTCGCTGTGCACCCCGTCGCGGGCCTCGATCCTGACCGGCTCCTACAGCCACATCAACGGCGTCTACTCGCTGTTCACCCCGATGGACGCCTCCCAACCGACCTTCATCTCCCAGCTCCGAGATGCCGGCTACCGCTCGGCGGTGATCGGAAAATGGCACCTGGGACACGGCGACGGCCATGACCCCCAGGGCTTCGACCACTGGGACGTCCTCCCCGGTCAGGGCGACTACTGGAACCCGACCTTCGTCAGCCCCGAGGGGCGCCGGACCGTCGAGGGCTACGCAACCGACATCATCACCGATCTGGCCATCGACTGGGCCGAGTCGCTCGACGGCGACGACCCGTGGTGCATGCTGGTGTGGCACAAGGCCCCACACCGGCCATGGGAACCAAAGCCGGAGCACCAGGCCCTCTACGAGGACCCCCGCCCCATCCCCTCGACATTCTGGGACGACCACCGCACCCGCAGCGCGTCCGTTCGCCGCACCGCCATGGGGGTGGCAGACCACATGACGACCGCCGATCTCAAGGAGAACCCACCGAGCGGCCTGAGCTACGAGGAGGCTGCGGTATGGAAATACCAGCGCTACATGCGCGACTACCTGGCCTGCGTGCACGCCGTCGACGAGAACGTCGGTCGGATCACCGATTGGCTTCGAGATCGAGGCGACGTCGACGACACGATGCTCATCTACTCCTCCGACCAGGGTTTCTTCCTCGGCGATCACGGCTGGTTCGACAAGCGCCTCATGTTCGAGGAGTCGCTCCGGATGCCTTTTCTGCTCAGCTACCCCCGCAAGGTGGCAGCCGGGCCGGCGTTCGACGGGATCGTGACCAACGTCGATATGGCCCAGACCATCCTCGACGCTGCCGGCGCCGGCCATCCCGACACCATGCAGGGGCGGAGCTTCTGGCCCGAGCTCATCGACGATCGGGAGCGACCACCGGTCGAGGGCTTCTACTACCGGTACTGGGAGAACGATGACATCATCCACAAGGCTCCGGCCCACTACGGCTACCGGACCGACCGGTACAAGCTGATCTACTACTACAACGACGGCTTCGGGCTGCCGTTCACAGGCTTCTTCAGCTACCCGCCGGAGTGGGAGCTCTACGATCTGCAAGCCGACCCCGAGGAACTGCACAACGTCTACGGCGACCCGGCATACGCCGAGCTCCGGGAGGAACTGAAGGCCAGGATGTGGCGGGAGCAGTCCCGACTCCGGGACGCCCCCCATCACTCCCAGCCGGTCCCCGGCGGCTGTGAGGACGTCGAGGTCGCCCCCATGCCGGACATCCCGAGGCGGCCCTGGCTCGATCCCGGCCCGATGAACGGGTGAGCGAATTGCTTGCGTGACGGGTGGCACAGGGCGGGCCCATCAGCTACCGTTGAGTTGCGCGTTCGGGGTTTTCGGGCACCGGTGACGGTGATCCGGCAGCGGCGGACGTTTCCCGGAGGCGATCTACGGAGGCGTTGGCATGGCGTGGGTAGTTGGCATCATCGGCTCGATCATTGCCGGTGGCATCATCGGTTTCCTGGCCCGTGGCCTCTTGCCGGGCAAGCAGGACCTGTCGATCCTGATGACCGTCGGGCTCGGCATCGTCGGCATGCTGCTCGGCCAGATCATCGGCCGGGTGATCACGCCAGACAACGAGGGTGTCCCGTGGATTGCCGGCACGCTCTGTGCCGTGCTCGTGCTCTACGTGTTGGGACGCACCGGCAACCTCTCGAGATTCACCCGATCGACCTGATCGACGGCCGAGAAGGCGCCGGTTCGACCGGACGGTCCGTTCATCGCGTTCAGCTCCAGCCGTTGCCGGACCAGGTCGCACCGCTCCAGGTCGCACCTGACCACGTCGCCCCAGACCAGGTCGCACCGCTCCACTTCGCACCGCTCCAGGTGGCACCGGACCACGTCGCCCCAGACCAGGTCGCACCGGACCAGGTGGCACCAGACCAGGTACCGCCGGACCAGGTTGCCCCAGACCAGGTGGCACCGGACCATGTCGCCCCCGACCAGGTGCCGCCGCTCCAGGTTGCCCCGGTCGGAGCCAGCAGACCGGTACCGGGGCCGGCTGCGGGCTGATGCGATGACGCGGCAACCTTGAAGACCGGCCGTTCCCAGGCGTCCTCGGCGTCGATGACACCGTTGCCGATGGCGGCCTCCGGGTATGTGAGGCTGGTCTCGGCCTCTCGGCGGAGGGTCTCCTTGAGCGCGTTGAGGTCCATCCTGGGGAAGTGGTCCAGCATCCGGGCGGCGACACCACTGGTCACCGCGGCGGCCTGGGAGGTGCCGGATCCGAGGAACAGATCGTTGCCGTAGCGAGCGGAGGGATTGGCGCGGTCGGCCGTTGAACCGGGAACCCGGTACGAGGCGATCGACCGGCCGGGAGCCACCAGGTCGGGATTGCGAACGTTGTCGCCTCGCGATGACCAGGGCGTGACCGGCTGGTACTCCTCGTTGAGACCGGTTGTGTTGTCGGCCCCGCCGACCGCCAGCACGTAGGGGTCGATGGCCGGAGAGTCGAGATGACCCTCGGTGCTGCCCCGGTTGCCGGCGGCCACGACCACGAAGATTCCGGCATCCCAGGCCCGCTCGACCGCAGCGGAAAGGGGATCACCGACATGGTCATCGATGCCGGCCTGACCCAACGAGAGATTCAGCACCCGAATATTGAGCCCATTGCCGTTGCGATGCTCGACCACCCAGTCGATGGCGGCAACGACCTGGGGGACGGTTGTGATCCCGTCATGACCCGCGACCTTCACACTGACGATGCGGGCCCCGGGGGCGATGCCTTCATGGCCCGAGCGCTCGCCGGCGATGATCCCGGCCATGTGGGTTC
This sequence comes from uncultured Acidimicrobiaceae bacterium, assembly GCA_947259095.1. Classification (GTDB taxonomy): domain Bacteria; phylum Actinomycetota; class Acidimicrobiia; order Acidimicrobiales; family SZUA-35; genus JAHELU01. The sequence continues at coordinate 12,536 of CAMYLA010000056.1, forward strand.
CATGGCCGAAGGTGTCGAGGAACGCAGCCTGGGGCGATGAGCTCTCGAACGACAGGTCGGGGCCATGCACGATCTTGTCTGCACCATCGAGACCTGCCACCGGCGCCACACCGGTGTCGATCAGTGCGACGTCGATGCCGGAGCCGTCGCTCCCCTGGTCGCCGAACCGCTCCAGCACATCATCGGCCACCTCGGGCAGTTCGATGGGGTTCGGCTGGTCATCGCCGGCCAGGAACTCAACAGACGAGGTGGTCAGCACCCCGACAGGCGCGGCCGGATCGGAGCCGGTGACCGAAGGAATCACCGCCGGCACGACCAGCATCGCCGCAGCCGCAGCTGCGGCCAGCAGCCCGGGGCTGCGACGGCTGCTCGGCCGTGCTCCCCCACTCGCCTCCGGTTCACGTGACTTGCTCGACATCTTGACGCTCCGAATTGCTAGAGGTAAGAGGTGATGCCGGTTTCGCCACTCGCTCCCCGGACGGTCAGGCGACCAAATCAACCTGTCCGGATCGATGCTTCATCTGCTCGTCCATGTACATCGGCCGACAGTGATCGGAACTTGAGGACAATCCTGTCCGGAACCGCAGGATCGTTGCCGACCGATCATGGCTGGGAGGCGATCCGTTTTTCGGCCTGCTCCTTCAGCGCCCGGTTCATCGCCTCGAATCCCTGGCGGGTCTGAGTATCGAGCGACGTGCGCATGAATCGCACCAGCAGCCCGCTGAACTGCTCGGTGTGGCTGAGGTGGGTGCCGCCGGCGGCCGTGGCCTGCAGCTCGAAACGATGGCGACCATCGAAGAGCCCCGGCACACCGAGCCGGCCGAGCCATTCGAGGGTCTTCGTCGGCTCGACCGCAGTGACGGTCGGCTTGAAGGTCATGGCCCGGCCGCCCGGAGGCTGCAGGCGGTTCTGCAGACGTTGACCGACCTCGACCCGACCCTCGGCCGAGACGATGAACGGATTCCATTCGGGGTAGCGGTCGAGATCGGTGAGGAGCTCCCACACGGTCTGAGGCTGAGCGTCGATCTCGATGTCGGTGTGGAGCTGATGGCGCATGTTCGTTCCCTGTCGGTAGTCGCAACTCTTGTTGCGTTACATTGTGGAGTAGTCTGGAGATAAACGCAACCTGTTTTGCGATAAGCTGCAGCCATGACCAACACCCAACCTCGGGTCGGCGAGCTACGTCCCGGCGGGCGAGCGGCGAGGGTCCGGGCCGACGTTCTGAAAGCGGCAACCGCCGTGCTGGAGGACGTCGGCTACGACCAGATGACCATCGAGGACGTCGCAGCCCGGGCCGGTGTCCACAAGACAACGGTCTACCGACGCTGGCCCACCAAGGCGGAGCTCGTTGCCGACGCCGTCAGCGCCCACAGTGCCGAAGTGGTCCCGGTTCCCGATAGCGGTTCACTGCTGCACGACCTGCAGGCATTCGCCAGAGAGATCGTGGCCAACATCGGCTCCGAGGGCGGGGCTCGACGGTCCCGGTCGCTGGTGGCCGCAGCGGCGACGTCGGACGAGCTGGCGGCCACGATGCACATGTTCTGGCACGAGCGTCTGGCCAACTCGGCGACGATCGTGGAACGGGCCATCGAGCGTGGGGAGTTGGCCCCCGACAGCGATCCAAACCTGATCATCGAAACCCTGATCGGTCCCCTCTGGGTCCGGTTGCTCCTCACCGGGGAACCGATCGACGAGGACCTGGCCGACCGGGTGGCGGAGCTCGTGGCGAACGGGGCCCCCGGCATCGGGCACTGATCGAGGCCACGCCCCTCCCCCAGCTCCGCCGGCCGCCGCCCGGGGACCAAGGCCTCTAGTACGGGCAACGGCCTCCATCGACAATGAGAGGGGCGGGTCGAAAGGGCTATCGCATGGCTACCAACGAAGAGCTTTCCGATCGGCAACTTGCCGAGCGTCGGGCCAAGTACCAAACCGGATTGATGTGGCACGTCGGTGCTTTCGTCATCATCAATGGGTTCTTCTGGCTGATGGACCTGGCCCTCGGCCAGGACGGACTCCAGTGGGCTCCCTGGATCACTGCGTTCTGGGGTTTGGCGTTGCTGTTTCACGTGCTGGCCTGGTTCATCGACGGACGGCAGGTCGAACGACGGCTGACCGATCGGTACAGCGAGTCCGACCAGCGGGCCGCACACTGACGATCGTCGGCGCCGACGGTGGTTGAGATCGACGACGAGCGCCGAGACCGCTACCTGACCGTCGGCTGGAACAACCTGCTGACCGCGGCGCTGGGGATCCCGGCCGTGGCAATCGGCGTTGGGGCCCTCGCCTCCTCGACGGTGTCGGACCGAACCGCGTTCTTCGCCGTGGCCGGAATCGGTGCCGTCTATTGAATCGTGGTCGAGCAACACTCGGCCATGCGGTTCGCATGGCTTCGCACCAAGCGAGCATTGGCGCAACCTCCGGAGCCGAGCCCGGCCGACAAGGTACTGCTCGCGGGTTACAACATCGTCTGGTGGGTTCCGGTCGTCCTGCCCCTGCTGGGCGTGATCTCGTATCGGGCAGGCACACTCGCATTCCTGGCCGTCACCGCCACCCGGGCCGCGGTCAACCTCTACCGGAACAACGTGCTCCGGCCAGACCGAGGCGCAACCTTCGCACTCCGGTCACCGTGACTGTTCATCGTGACTGCTCGGGACCGCCGGTGATCCTGCCGCCGGTCGGAGTCCAGCATGGTTCGAACGGTTCAGCGGCCGGCCGGCGACTGGGCCATTCGGGCTCATTGGTTCAACTTTCGAACAGTGTGGGCCGAAACAGTCTGTGAGCACACAACACGTGCTCGGCAGACGAGACAATGATCCTCCGGGCACCGAGATGGTCGCCTGGCCCGGTGGGGAGTCAGTGGCGAAACCGACGTCTTGCTCCGTAACCCAAGGAGATGTCGTCATGTTCACCACTCGAATCACCGCCCGAATCGCCACCGTCACCCTGGCTGCGGGGCTCGCCCTCGGCGGCCTGTTCGGCGCCGGCTTGTCCGGCCTCGACCACGACGCCGGCAACACGCCAACCGAGGAAGCGGGCGCAACCTGGAGCTTCACCGTCGCTCCCGGCGGCGGCAAGGGCTGGGCCGGCACCCAGGGCGCAACCTGGTCGTGATCACCAGGCCCGGGAGAACCCCGGGCCTCGGCCACGACACCACAGCCGGCGCTCTCCGGCACCGTGCTAGCGCAGGCGGAGGTGTCCAAACGGGATTGCCGCCCCCTGTTGCTGTTGGGCTCGGACCAGGGGGAGCAGGTCGTCGATCTGCATCGGCCTGGCGAAGTGATACCCCTGGGCCGAGTCGAATCCCAAATCGGCCAACAGTCCGACCTGGGTTGCGCGCTCGACACCCTCGGCGATCAGCGTGAGCCCGATCGCATGACCGAGCGCAACGATGGCACGAACATAGGCTCGCTGCTCGCCCGAACGGTCGATGTCGTCGATTGCCGGTCTCGCCACCTTCACCATGTCGAGAGAGAAGCTGCGCAGATACCCGAGAGACGAATAGCCGGTACCGAAGCCGTCGAGGGCGATGCGGGCCCCCAGGGCCCGAAGGGTGTCGATCGGCGATCTGGCCCGATCGAGCTCGGACATGAGCGCGGTCTCGGTCAGTTCGAGCACCAGCCGCTGGCGGAGATCGGCAAGGTCGGGCTGGGAAAGCCACGCCACCAGGTCCGGCGCCCGGAGGTGACCGGGCGACAGGTTCACCGACACGAAGAGCTCGCCACCGCCGACGTCGAGCAACCTCGGCAGGTCGGCCGCGGCCTGACGAACCACCCAGCGGTCGAGCGAGATGATGCAGCCGTCCTGTTCGGCCTGGCCGATGAACTCGGCCGGCATGATCAACCCGCGGTCCGGTGAACGCCACCTGACCAACGCCTCGACGCCGCAGATCTGGCCCCTGGCCACGTCGACCACCGGCTGATAGTGGAGCTCCATCTGCCCGTCGGCGATGGCCTCGCCGACCTCGACCACCGGCCGGCGCTCACCAGCTCCAGCAGCGAGACGGGGGCCGTGCTCGGCGGTGTATTCAACAACGCTGCCCTTGCCGGCCTGTTTTGCGGCGTACATCGCGGCGTCGGCTCGGCGCAGCAGCTCATCGATGTTGTGACCACCATCGGCGTTGGCCAACCCGATGCTGGCGCCGATGACGACCCTGGTGTCGAGAACCTCGATCGGCCGGGAGATCCAGGTCACCAGCCGCTCGGCGACCCGGCGGGCCTCGGGGTGACCACGAAGCAGCACGGCGAACTCATCGCCACCGAGTCTGGCCGCCACGTCGATCGGTCGCAGCAGGCCCTGAATGCGCTTGCTGACCTCGATCAGGACCTCGTCGCCATGGGCGTGGCCGTGGGTGTCGTTGACGATCTTGAAGTCGTCGAGGTCGATGAACAGCACCGCGTACGGCTCCGCGGTGGCCATCGCCTCGCCCAACCTGCTGCTGAACAGGGAGCGGTTGGCCAGGCCGGTCAGCGAATCGTGGGTCGCCTGGTGGGCGAGGCGACGCTCGAGCTTGCGCAGCTCGAACAACGCCTGCTCCAGCCGGTCGCTGTGCATCAGCAGGGCCGACTGGCGGGCCAGTGCCCCCAGAACCTGCAGATCCTCGCCGGTGAAGGAGGAGACCTGGCCGAGGCGGTTGGCGATCAGCAGCACCCCGAGGTCTCGTTCGTCGGTTGCCAGCTTCGCCATCATGGCGTCCCGGGCCCGGACCCGCTTGAGGATGGGGGCCAGGCCGCTCTCGGTGGTGGCCGAAACCAGTACCGGTTCGTCCAGCAGGTTCACCGATTCCTCGGTCGATGGCTCATCGGTGGCATCGGTCCACTCGATGAACTTTGCGCCCTCGACGGTGCTGCGGACCAGCCGGTTGGGGCGTCCGTTCTCCCCCAGCAGGACGACGGCTCCGATCTCGGCCCGGAACATCTCCCGGGCTTCGTCCAGCAGTGTCACCAGCCCGTCCTTGGAGCCACCGACGTCGAGGCTTCTGGTCGAGCGGTAGAGGAACTCGACCCGTTCCCGCTGAGCCCGCTCCGATGCGAACATCCGGAAGGCGGCAAGCAACAGTACGGCCGGCAACGCCAGGAGCAGCAGGCCGAACGCATCGATCGACAACAGGACCGCGGCGGTGAGCCCGACCGTGGTGTTGGCGCTGCTCACCGCCAGGGCGAACCCGATCAGTTCACCGAGCTTGCCGGGGCTCGGCGCCCCCTCGGTCAGGGTGATCGCAGTGATGATCGACAGGAGGCTGACCAGCGACCCGACCGCAGTGGCCAGCATCACCGACAGCCAGATCCAGCGGTCCTCCCCGCCGTGGGGCAGTGAGCCGAGGATCAGTGTGGCGACGGTGGCGTAGAGTACGACGTTGGCGACGTTGAACAGCACCTTGATCAGCGACTGTCGACGCCCGGCCCCCAACCCCAGCGCCACGCCGAGCACGACTGCGAGCACCAGGAGCAATGGGGGCAGATACAGCAGCCCGAGAACCAGCGGGACCTCGAGCATGGAGAAGCTGCTCGCTTCGGCCCGGAACTGGATGTGTATGACCCGCCACTCCACCAGCGCGAACAGGCCCACCACCAGCAGGAACGGCACATCCACGTCGGGGATGATGCTGTCGGCCCGATCGATCCGGCTGATGAGGAATCCGTCCACCACCGCCAGCAGCACGACGAGCGCGACGACACGGTGGGTCGGCGCGCTGCGTTGCCACAACTGGCGAGCGAGATTCCACACGCCATCTCCATCGACCCGAACGGTGCACATCTGAGCCGAAGGGGATCACAGGCGTCCCGGCCGGCGAGCGCCCCGTCGGCGACGGGACGGCCCGACCGGTGGTCATCGGGCCTCCATGGGCCGTTGCCGCCGGCTGCGGGTCAGGTTTCGGCTGGGGGCTGGATGCGAACCACCACGTCGGGGCGTCGATGGGAGCCATCCAGCCGTTGCACCACCCAGCGGCCGGCCCGGTAGATACGGCGTCGGCTCCCGTACTTGGCATTCAACAGCGAACCGGCCCGGTCGACGTCTTCGGCGCCGAGTACCTCCAACACCGCCGACACATAGTGCCTCGAAGCCGGAGAGGAGCCTCGGGCCCGCACCGGCGCCACCTCGACGGGGGTCCCCGATCCGGTTTGGACGAGCAGTGGGTCGTCGCCGCCCACCAGCAGGAGCAGACCATCATCGGCGGCGGCGTACCACCGAAGGAAGCGCACCTCGCCTCCTTCACCGGGCCGGATCCGGACACTCAGCCATTCGGTTTCCTTCACCACGAACGGCCCATCGGCCCCGGCTCCCTGCAGTCTGTCGGCGCTCACGGCTCCAGTCTGCCAGGATCGGCGAGGAGCGCCGCGGTGGCCCCCGATTTCGACCGCGATTCGACGGCGATGCAGGCTCCCGATACACCACCCGCAGGAACCGACCTTGACAAAGCGATCATATCTTCCTATAAAGAAGACATGCGACGCAAGAAGGGTGCTCTCCTGCCACTCGAGATCGAGATACTGCAGGCTGCGGCCGAGGCGACAACCTCGGGAGATGGCTGGATCCACGGTTTCGCTTTGGCCAAGGCGCTTCGAGGAGGCGGAGACGGCAGGCTCACGTCGCATGGCACGTTGTACAAGGCCCTCGGTCGCCTCACCGAAGCCGGGCTGATCGACGACCACTGGGAAGATCCGGATACGGCGCTGGCCGAGGGCCGCCCCCGTCGTCGCCTCTACCAGATCAACGGAACGGGACGGGCCGCATTGGCGCGAGCCGAGAATATCGCCGGCGCCGGCGACGGGTCGAGGGCAACCGGTCCCAGTACGAGGATCGCACCGGCATGACCGGCAACGGCCAGGCCGACCGTCTCTGCCACCGCTGGGTCCGCATCTACACCAGGCGACTCTCGGCCGATGTCGCAGAACAGCGGCGGCAGGAGATCGAGTCCGACCTCTGGGAGCATCGCCGACACTCGCTGGCGGCCGGCCGGAGCGAACGACGCCACAACCTCGACGTGATCGAACGGGTGCTGTCGGGCATCCCTGCCGACCTGTCCTGGCGGCGGGGAATCCAACGGTCGCTGGCGCGACCAGACACAGGAGACCCGATGACAACCCCACACCCCGTACCCCGATCAACCATCGCACTCATCATCGTGGCCTCGCTGGCCATCATGGCCACGTTTCCCTTCCTGGCGCTCCTGGGCACCGAGCTCGGGTCGGCCGACCTGCTCTGGCTGTTCGGTGCCCTCGGCCTGGCAGGGACCCTGGCCGCCGGCCTCACCCTGCGGCTGCGGGGAACCAACCCCGCGGTCGCCACCGCCCTGCTGATGGTGGGGGCGTTCGCTCCCTCCGTGGCATGGTTCTGGCTCCCCCCGGTCTACCTCCTCACGGTGGCGGTCGTCGTCACCGCACTGATGACCGTCGGAAACCGACCCACGATCAAACGACAGCCGGCCTGACCGACAGCACCCGGGGTGCGGGCCGGCCGCAACGGCCAACGGCCCGCACCCCCGACATTCCGTCTCACCGTGCGCTTCGGTGTCGACGTCGTTGCGGTCGGAACCGGCGCTGAAGGAGGCCCGGGATGAATGACGCAGACGAGATCATCGTGACCATCATCTGCTGCCTGGCCCTGGCGGTGGCCGGGCTGGTGCTGCTCCGACTCGGCGACCGCCGCCGCTCCCCTCCCCGCTGGGTGGAGGGTGCCGGGCCCCGGCAGCGGCTCGGCGAGGCGGTCCGGGTCACCTCGGCCCTGCTCGCCGCCGGCCTCGCCTCTGGGATCCTCGTTGCCGGCTTCGGCGGCAGGCTGCTCATGCGGCTCATCGCCGCAAGCTCCGACGACAGTGCCACCGGCCGGCTCACCGAAGCCGACGAGGTCGTCGGCGAGATCACCGCCGGCGGCACCGGGTTCCTGGTGCTGTTGGGCGGCGGCCTTGGTGTGCTCGGCGGTCTGGGGTACTTCCTGTTCCGTCGCTGGCTGCCCGCCCGCTCGGTGCCGGCCGGCCTGGTGGTGGCCGGTATCGGCGCCGGCATCCTGGCTCGCCCCAGTGACCTGCTGAACCCGGCCAGCATCGACTTCGTCATCCTCGGGCCTCGGTGGCTGGCGGCACTGTTGGCGCTGGCGCTGATCGCCGGGCTGGGGGCGGTCGGCGGCGTCCTGATCGACACCTTCGTCGATCGCTGGCCAACCCCGGCCTTCAGCCTCCGGGGTGTCGCAGGGCTGGTACCGCTGGCGCCCCTGATCGGCTTCGGGGCGCTCGGCCTCATATTGGCGCCGCTGGTGGCGGCGAAGACGGCGATCCGCCCCGGCCGCTTCATCGGCGAGACATCGCCGGTGGCCAGGCTCCTGCCCAGCCTGTTCCTCGTCGCCGGTGCCACCGGCTGGCTCTGGACGCTGACCAGCGCCATCCAGATCGCCATCTGATCCCACGGGCCGACCGGGCGACCGGTCCTCCCCTTCGGGGCGTCCGCTCGTTGCGTCGTCCAGCACCAACCTGGGACCGTGGAAGCTGCGGCATACGACGGCGATCTGGCCGAGGCGACCGCCCACCACTGGCCGACATCGACCCTGCAGGCCACACACCTGAGCACCACACCGAGCCCGAGCGGGTCCTCGGGGAGATCGTCGATCTGACGGTCCGGATCGGCTGATCCTCGCGCCGCAGTCCGGGGGTCGCGACCCGGCGCATCATCCTGGCCGACATGACGATGCCATTTCGCTTCGAGCGCCCGATTTCCCTCAATTGTGACATCCGACCCCGACCACCCGGTCGGTCGCCGCAGGCACCTCCAGCGCCAGGGACAGACCGCCGCGGATGGTGCAAAACCAACCGAATGACAGCTCCCATGGGCGCTCTCCGCCGCCTCGCCGAGTGGTCCGGCTGCTGGCAACAGGTGGTCGACGGAGCAAGAACATTCGATTGCTTGAGGTCTTGACGTATTTGAATGGCGATCATACGGTAACCTTCGCCAACAGTACGAGCGTACAGCTCCCGGTGGGCCCGAGCGGATTGCCGAAACCCACCGTGCTGTGCACCCGTCGCCATTATCAGGAATGAATTCCAAGCCTGAAATAACAGAAAGCCAGAAGGAACCACGCATGAACGAGAACCCCCTTACCTCCCTCGCGCCAAGGAAGGCCCTTGCCGGTGCCGTCCTCGCCCTGTCGGTGACCGCCTTCGGCGTTGCACCGGCCATGGCACAGACGACAACCACCGCCGAGGAGACCACCACCACCGCGGACGACACCACCACCACCGAGGAGACCACCACCACGGCTGTGGAGTCAACCACGACCACCGACAGCGACAGCGGTAGCGCCCCTGCCGGTGGCGCCGATACCGGCGCCGGTGGCACCGCCTCCAGCAATGACAACAACACCGCACTCGCAGCGGGTGCGGCCGGACTGGTGGCTGTTGCCGCCGGTGCCACCGTCGTGGCCAAGCGTCGCAGGCCTGCCCAGGTCTGATCGATCCGGTTGCCGGTGGCCGAGGGCGAATTGAACTCGGCCACCGGCACAGGTGGGCAGTACGACCCGTGCAACCACAACGACTAGCGACGCTGCTGATCGCCACCGCCTTCGGGCTGATGACAGCATGCGGAACGAACGAGGTGGGGCGGATCGGCAGCGAACAGCTGGCGGGCGTCACGATCGACGTCGCCCCGGGTTCAACGGCGCCAGCTGCAGAGGCTCCGTCGACAACGCCGTCGACGGAGCCTCCAGATTTCCAGGTTGCCGAGCCGATTGGGATCAGGATCCCCTCGATCGACGTCGAGGCAACGATGTTGCCGCTCGGACTGCGAAGCGACGGCAGCATCGAGGTGCCGACCGATTTCGGCCAAACCGGCTGGTGGGTAGACGGGCCCGAGCCGGGTGAGGTCGGACCGGCCGTCATCCTCGGCCATGTGGATTCGCGGCAAGGCCCGGCGGTGTTCTTCGACCTGCGGCGGCTCCAACCCGGCGACACCGTCCATGTCGATCGTATCGACGGCACTGCGGTGACCTACGCCGTCGAGCGGATCGAGAAACACTCCAAGGACGCCTTCCCAACCGATACCGTCTACGGCCCGACCCCGGAGCCGGTTCTCCGCCTGGTCACCTGCGGTGGCGACTTCGATCGCAACGTGCGATCGTACGAGGACAACGTGATCGTCTTCGCCAACCTCGTCGAAGACTCGAGCACGGGCCAGTCGGCCGCCAGCTGAGCGGTACCGACAACTCCACCGCCCGGTCACCGAGCGCAGCCGCAGCCGGGACTCGCCCTGGTGGACTGCTCAGATGCGGGCTGCGGCCACAGCGGCCAGTTCGACGACGGCGGCCCGGGTTCGGGTATTCGTCGTCAGGTACCCGTTGCGGACCGGCCGCCAGAGCATTCCCAGCACGGCCGACGCCTGGGCCTGGGCGGCGGCGCCCGGTCGGGGCCCGGTGAGCAGCCGATGAACCCGCCGGTTGTTGGCCGTCAGGCGAGCGCCGAGGTCCCCATGATTGAGGATCGACTTGTCCCCATCGATCCAGGCTGCGACCTGTCGGTGACGGCACAACGCATCGAGGTACCGGCCCAACAGCCCCGCAGGGTCGTCTGGGGCGGCCTCATGGCCGGCGACAACCTCATCGAGATCGTCGAGGAGTGGCGTCGAGAGCTCGAACAGCAGGTCTTCTTTTGAGCTGAAATGGTAGACGAACGCCGCCTTGCTGAGGCTGGTGGCCGCCGCCAACTGGGCCACCGAGGTGCCCTCGTAGCCTCGGTCGACAAAGGCCTCCAACGCGGCATCGAGCAGATCGCCTCGCCGATTCTCCGCCGAACCTCTGTTTCCCTTGGCACGTCCCAAAACATCTCCTTGACGCACGTACGGTAGCAGCGGGTGATCCTGGCCCCAGAACCGTACGTTCGTACAGCCAGCGACCGCTGCGACGTCCGGCGCCGGCAGAGGTTGCCCATCAAGCTCACCGACCGAAGAAATCGAGGCCGCAGTACACTAGCGGCAGCCCGGGGGTCGGAAGCCGTTCCGGCCGGCCGGTCAGAAGCTCGATTCGGTCTACTCCGGAGTTGTCATGGCCAAGACAGTCATCGATCTCGACACCCCGTTCCGCAAGGGCGAGAAGGTGATCGCAACCCGCGATCTCGCCGAGGTGCCCGGGGGAACCAAGGGCAAGATCCAGCTCCAGAACGGTCTCGGGGCCTGGCGCCGGTACTGGGTCCTGTTCGAAGGCAACCGGCAGAAGGGCCAAGTCGATCACGATGATCTGGTCCGCCCCGATCAACTCCAGGATTGGCTGGCCCGCAAGGAGGCCAAAGCGACAGCGGCCCTGCAGTCAGAGGAGTCGGCAGCCGAGGCCACAACGGCCGAGGTCGGCGCTGGCAGTGGTGGCGGCATCGCCTCCCAGATCCCGGCCCACATCCTGGAGCGAAGCAAGGCGGCAAAGACCCGGCTCCTCGGCTGAGGCCTCCCCGGCCAGAAGATCTCGGGCAACCAGGGACCCGGGTCAACCCAGATAGGAAAGCGCAACCGCAGCGTGGGCGGCGATACCGACCACCATCGCGTCCTCGTCGAGGCGCATACGATTGGAGTGGCAGGCGTGGGCGGCATGGGGATCCTCGCCGTCAGGGCAAACCCCGAGAAAGGCCATCGACCCCGGGACCTGCTGCAGCACGTAGCTCCAATCCTCGGCCCCCATCACCGGGGCCCGCATGGTGGACACCGACCCCTGACCCAGCAGGTCGCCGAAGACGTCAAGGGTGAATGCGGCGAAGCCGTCATGGTTCACCGTCACCGGGTATCCCTTCTTGATCTCCACGGTCGCCCCGCAACCGTGGGCGGCGGCGATCCCGGTGGCCACCTGCTCGATGCCCCGATGGACCTCGTCCCTGGTCCGCTCATCGACCGTGCGCAGCGTGCCGGCCAACTCGGCCCGTTCCGGAATGACGTTGGTGGTGGTCCCGGCCGAGATCCTGGCCACGGTCAACACCGCAGGCTTGAACGCATCGACCGACCGGGTGATGTGGCTCTGCAATGCGGTGACGATCTCACAGGCCACCGGGATCGGGTCGATTGCCCCGTGGGGCATCGAGGCGTGGCCGCCCTGGCCGGTGACGGCGATGAACACCTCGTCGGCGGCCGCCATCAGCGGTCCGGATCGGGTGGCCAGGGTGCCGGAGCGCCGGTTCGGGGTGATGTGGATGGCGAAGGCGGCATCGACGGTCGGGTTCTCCAGCAGCCCTTCCTCGATGCTGTGGCGGGCCCCGTGGTGGCCCTCCTCGCCCGGCTGGAAGAAGAACTTGATGGACCCTCGGAGGTCGGCCCGCCTGGCGTGGAGCAGCCGGGCCGCCCCCGCCAGCATGGCGACATGGGCGTCGTGGCCGCAGGCGTGCATCGCCCCTTCGTGGTTGCTGGCGAACGCTTCGCCGGAGTCCTCCGGCATCGCCAAGGCGTCCATGTCGCCTCGCAGCAGCAACGTCGGGCCGTCACCGTCGCCGGTCAGGGTGGCCACCACCGACGACAGGGCCGAACCGGTTTCGACCACCAGATCGAGATCGCCGATGGCGTTGATGATCTTGGCCTGGGTGAGCGGGAGGTCGAGGCCGATTTCCGGTTCGACGTGGATCTTGCGCCGCAGCTCGATCACGTCCGGCAGGAGCTCCCGAGCGTCGGCCAGCAGCCGGGCCGAGTCGAAGCCGACCTGGCGACGGAACTCCGATGGGGACGCTGCGGCGCCGCCGTCGGCATCGGTTGCAGTGGCGGCTGCGGAGGCGGTTGACGATCGGGTCATCCCCCAACGGTAGTGCAGCCGACCGGGATCGATCGTCGGCAACCGCTACCGTTGGCCATGATGACTCCGCCCGGCCGTCCCCGCAGGGCCAGCACCATCGTTTTGGTGGCGGTGATCCTCTCGCTCCTGGTGGTTTCGGCGTCCTGCGGTGCCGCCGACGATGACACCGCTGATGAGGGTAGGACCGAAGCCGGCGGCGATGGAGAATCGACCGCACCGGAACCCTCCGCCACCAACGAGATCACCGAGATCACCGAGTACGAGGCGGTGGTGGTGGCCACCCACCCCCATGACCCCGCGGCCTACACCCAGGGCCTCGAGTTCGTCGACGGTGTGCTGCTGGAGAGCACCGGCCTGGTCGGCGAATCATCGGTACGGCTGGTCGACCCGGAAACCGGCGAGGTCCTCGAGGCCGAGGCGGTCCCGGAGCCGTTGTACGCCGAAGGCGCAACGGTGGTCGGCGACGAGATCTGGCAGCTGACCTACCAGAACGAGCTGCTGCTGATCCGATCGCTGGACAGCCTGGGAGAGCGACGGAGGCTGGCATACGAGGGTGAGGGGTGGGGCCTGTGCGCCACCGAGGATCGGCTGATCATGTCCAACGGCTCGGCCCGGTTGACCTTCCGGGATCTGGAGACCTTCGAGGTGTTGGACTCGGTGGAGGTCACCGACCGTGGCGAGCCACTGAACCAACTCAACGAACTGGAGTGTGTCGACGACCGGGTCTGGGCCAACATCTTCCAGACGGACCGGATCGTCTCGATCGACCCCGACAGCGGTGTGGTCGACGGCTCCCTGTCCATCGATGAGTTGGTGCCCGACGGCATCCTCGACGCCGATTCGGCCAACGTGACCAACGGCATCGCCTACAACCCCCGGACCGGCCGGTTCTGGCTGACCGGGAAACGGTGGCCGGTCATGTACGAGGTCGAACTGCAGCCGGTGGGCTGAGCCGTCTGCCGGGCGGGACCGACCAGGCCCAACCGCTCAGTCGACCTGCCCGAGCACCGCAGGAAGGTGATCGACCAGCCGGGCCAGCACCTCATCCCCCGCCGGCTTCAGGAGATGGTCGGCGCCGTCGAGCAACACCAGCTCACCGGCACCGGCCAGCATCCGCACCATCTCGCTTGCCTGGTGGGGCAGGATCTGGTCCGCGGTGCCGTGGAAGTAGAGCAGGTTCCGATCGGCCAGGTTCTCGATCGGCTCACAGCCCGCCGACTGGGTGGCAAGGGTGACGATCCCCGGCACCGACCGTCGATCGAGGCGGGCTGCGGCCTGCACCGCCACCGCGCCCCCGAAGGAGTGGCCGACGGTCACGAACCTCTGGGTCCCGTGCCGGGCCGCCAACTCCATCATGGCCAGTGTGTCGTGCACACAGAGGTCGAGGTCGTTTGGCCGGCGGTAGCCGATCCGCAACAACCCGGTGCCGAGCGGCGCCAGTGCCCGCCCCAACCGATGGAACAGGCCACCGTCGGGGCCGAGCAGCCCGCCCATGGCCCCACCGACGCAGATCACGGCCTGCTCCGCCTCGGCCGGGCCGTGCCACAGCACCGTCAGCAAGCCCTCCAGGGTGTAGATCTCCAGGTGGTCCAGCCGATCGTCGACGGCAACCGACTGCATGGCCAACACCCCCAACCGGTAGAGGGGTGATCGGCCGATCTCTCCGTCGTCG
>CAMYLA010000057.1 GCA_947259095.1 uncultured Acidimicrobiaceae bacterium
CTGGAACTGGTGGACCCCGATGGCATGGTGTTCCTCGGAACCAACGCCGGCCTCGTCCCGATCGAGGAGGCCGACCGAGCCGGTTTCACCGAGCTGCCCCTCTCCGATGCCTCGCAGCGCCAACAGGAGATACTCGATTTCGAGGTTCCCACCGACAATGGGGTGGTCAAGGTCGTGACCTTGACCACCGCGGCCGAGCGGACCAAGTCGTTGGTCTACGATGCCGACCGCGAGGTGATCGTCGAGGTGACCACCGGCGCCGAGTTCGCCCCGGTCGATGGCCGCTACGTCAGCACCGACGGCGTGGAGGTCCGGGCGTTGGAGTTGGGTTGGCGAACCTTCATCGGCACCGAGAACTTCGAGCGGGTCATCACCAATCCGAACATCCGCGGCCCGTTCCTCCGGGTCTTCGTCTGGACCTTCACCTTCGCCATCTTGTCGGTGGTCACCAGCCTGGCCCTCGGGCTGGGGTTGGCCATGACCCTCGATGTCGAGCAGCTGCGGGGCCGGAGCCTGTATCGATCGCTGCTGATCATCCCCTATGCCATTCCCAGCTTCATGAGTGCGCTGGTGTGGCGAGGCCTGCTCAACCAGCAGTTCGGTGCGGTGAACAACATCCTGCCAGGCTCGATCGACTGGCTGGGTGACCCCTGGATGGCCCGGTTCTCGGTTCTGCTGGTGAACCTGTGGCTCGGGTTTCCCTACATGCTGCTCGTCTCCACCGGCGCCCTCCAGGGCATCCCCAAGGACGTGACCGATGCCGCCCGCGTCGATGGGGCCGGCGTGTGGCAGGTGTTCCGGTGGGTCCGGTTCCCCATGTTGTTGATCACCCTCGCTCCCCTGCTGATCGCCTCGTTCGCGTTCAACTTCAACAACTTCAACATCATCTTCATGTTGACCGACGGCGGCCCTCCGGTGCTCGGCGCCCAGACCCCGGCCGGTCACACCGACATCCTGATCAGCTACACCTATCGGTTGGCCTTCGAGGGCGGACGGGGCCAGGACTTCGGCTTCGGCGCCGCCATCTCGGTGATCATCTTCGTCCTGGTGGCCCTGATCACCGCCTATTCGTTCCGACACACCAAGGCGTTCGAGGAGCTGGCATGACCACGATCACCGACACCAGGACAACGCCGTCCGGCGACGACGACGTCGGTCGCCGCCGCCCGGACCTCGACGGGGCCGGGCCACCCTCCGGGCCGAAACGGCCAGCCAACCGCTCACCGTTCCGGGCCTGGTTCTCCCGGACCGGCTGGCGACACCTGGTGGCCTGGGTGACGTTGGCGTTCGCCCTGTTCCCCATCGTCTGGATCGTGTCGGCATCGTTCAACCCGAATCGCCGGCGCAGCCACACTGATGAACACCTTCCTGTGCGCTCTTGCCGCCTACGCCTTCAGTCGGCTGCGTTTCAAGGGTCGACGCACCGGGCTGCTCACCGTGTTGCTGGTCCAGATGTTTCCCCAGCTCCTGGCGGTCATCGCCATCTTCACCATCATGTAGAACATCGGTCGGGTGTTCCCGGCATTGGGGATCGGCACCCAGCTGGGCCTGATCCTGGTGTACATGGGCGGGGCGTTGGGGGTCAACACCTGGCTCATGAAGGGATTCTTCGACACCATCCCCCGGTCTCTGGACGAGTCGGCGATCATCGACGGTGCCACCCATTGGCAGATCTTCTCCAAGGTTGTTCTGCCGCTGTCGGCGCCGATCCTGGCCGTTGTGGCGCTGCTGTCGTTCATCTTCGCCATCAACGAATTCGTGCTGGCATCGGTGCTGTTGAACGACACCAACGAATTCACGCTCTCGGTCGGTCTGTTCCGGTTCATCGACGGGCAGTTCGGCCAGAACTGGGGGGCGTTCGCCGCCGGCGCGGTGTTGGCCTCACTGCCGGTCATCGTCCTGTGGCAATTCCTGCAGCGCTTCGTGGTGTCCGGTCTCACCAGCGGGGCGGTGAAGGGCTGACGCCGTCCACCGCAGGGCCGCAGCCCGGTGTCAGGGGGCGGTCTCCAGACAGAGATCGAAGCTGAGGTCGTTGTTGCCTGGCCAGAAGTTGTGGACCTCGACCGTCATGACATTGGCGCCGTCGACCAGCGCCTCGGCCCCGATGGTCCGGTCCACGTACACCTCGTCGGCGGTACCGATCCAGTTGAGCGGCCTGGTGTTCCAGCCGACCGGTCCGGCCGGCATGTTGAGCCGGGCCACTTCGGTGCCGTTCAGGTAGGCCACCGCACCGTCGTCGGCCAGCAGGCACAGGTTCAGACCGCTCACCGCTTCGGCGTCGGCGACGTCGAAGGTGTTGGCGAAGTAGTAGGCCTCCTGGCCACTGGCCAGCACGGTGGTCTCGTCACCCTCGCCGAAACCGAACTGGGCCGGGGCCTCGGCCGGTCCGACCACATCGACGGGCCAGCTCCCGGGGGCGGCACCGGCCGACGAGTCACTGTGACGCCAGCTCGCTCCCCGCTCGATCAGGCGGACCGGCGGCGGCTCGACCACATCGTCCGACGGTCCGAGCCGGACGTCGAAGCTGAGGTCATTGTTGCCGGACCAGACGTTGTGGACCTCGACCGACAACACGTTCTCCCCCTGGACGAGGGGTGCCGCAGACACGGTGTGGTCCACGAAGTCCTCGTCTGCCCCGAACCGCCAGTCCACGGCCGGCGTGGCGGCACCGATCGGCCCCTCCGGGAGGTTGTCTCGCAGGACTTCCACTCCATTGAGGTAGACCACGGCGCCGTCGTCGGCCTTCAACCGGAGCTCGAGCGACGCCGGGGCGGGCCCGGAGACGTCGAACCGCTTCCTGGCGTAGTACGTCACCTGCCCGGCGGCCAGCACTGTTGCCTCATCGCCGTCACCGAAACCGAACTCTGCCGGGCCTTCGGCCCAGCCGCCGTCGTCGAAGCTCGGAGCCCGCCAGGCCGTTCCCAGATCGACGCCACCATCTTCGTAGCGCCACGAAGAACCGGAGTCGATGAGCAGCCCGTCGACCCGGGGCCCGTCACCGCAGAGCTTGGCGAAGCCGCCGAGCCACCGTGGCGTGCCGCTGTCGACACCGCCGACGTGGAAATCCCCACCGACGTACAGACACCCGTTGGTGTCGCTGCCGATGGTCCACGTGCCGTCCCGAGGGCTGTGGATGTCGGGCATGAACTCCTCGATCAGCTCCCCGGTGGCAGCGTCGAAGGCCATCACCAGCCGGTGCGGCGTCCGCCGACCGGTGAACGAGGAATACAGGTTCACATTGCCGTTTCGCACCGAGTAGGTGCAGTGACAGCCGGCGAAGACCACATCGCCGATCTTCTCGCCGCCCTGATAGCCGCCACCGGCGAAGCCGCCCTGCCAGACGAACCCGTCGTTCACGCTGCCGGTGTGGTGGTACCCGATCATCTGCTGATCATCGGCATCGAGGACCTGGACGACGTGCTGCTCCCCGATCGTGAAGACCAAGTCGTCGCCGTAGACGACGTCGAAGATCTCCCGCTGCGACTGCGGGTAGTTCCGGGGCAGCTCGATCTTGCCAGGCACCGATGCGCCGGTGGTGCCGTCGACGGTGTGGAAGTGGCCGGTGTCGGGCTCACCGTTGACCGCACTGAAATAGCCGCTGAGATGGACCTCGTTGCGGCCGGGGTCGGTATCGAGACCCCAGACCCCGGAACCGGTGACCTGCGGCAGCCACTGGGAATCGATGACCCCCTGGAGATCGAAACGACCGGCCTTGTAGGCCCGGACCCGGCTGGTGCCCGGGCCTTCGAGATGTGAGAAATTGCCGGCGATGTACACCTCGTCGCCGTCGACCTTGATGTCGCGGACCATTGCCCGCAGTTCCGACCACGGCCGGTCGACCCTCCCGCTGAAGCTCTGGTCGATGGCGCCGGTCAAGGGGTCGAGGGCCACCAGGGCCTTGCGAGGCTGTCCGTTCACCGTTTCGAACTCTCCGCCGACCAGGACCGCACCGTTGGCCAACACGTCGAGCGAGTAGACGGCCCTGTCGAGCTGCGGCGTCCAATCGGCGATCCAGTCGCCGGTGTCGACGTCGAACGCAGCGACGAAGGACTGCACGACCGGTGTGGCGTCACCGCTCTCCTGGACGTTCAGGAAGGCGCCGCCGACGAACATACGGTTTCCGCTCTGGACGAAGTCCCACACCAGGTTGTCGATGGTCGGGGTCTGGGTCTGGTTCGACGCCAGGCCGGAAACGCCCCAGGTCCGTTCCGGGATCATGTTCAGCTTCGACAGGTCGACCGTGTCGGGCTGTGGCGTGGCGGCCACCGGGCGCGGCGGCGCAATGGCGGCCGAGGTCACCGCAGCCAGTGCCATGGCCACCATTGCGGCAACCACCCGGACCGAGATCGATCGGCCCCCGGTGTCGGAGGTCTCTGCTGTTCGTGCGGCGGTCGCTCTCATAGCTCGTACCCTCCATCGGTGCAGACGGAAAGGAACCCGATCAGCGGCGCCACATCGCCGACCTTCCCGTCGACGATGACCGTCGCCAGCGGTGCGGCCCAGTCCTGGATCGACGGTTGCCCGGACTGCTCGGCGTACTGGCCGGCGGTGGCGATCCGCTCCAGTGCGATCCCGGTCTGGCCGGCGTCGAGTTGGCTGATGGCGATCTCACCGTGGGCGCAGGCCAGGTTGGCTGCGTCGTCCAGCGTCACCGGCTCGCCCGAGGAATTCCGGGATCGACCATCTCGCTCGTCTGCGACGTCTGTCTTCTGGTCGAGCACATCGACCGAATCGAGGATGTCGCCCTCGGTCGACCCGTCGGCCAGTTGCTCGGCGATGTCGGTGATGACATCGTCGGGAGCCGCACCATCCTCGGTCTGTTCCCCGCCCGGTTCGGTTGCGACCGGCTCGGCGGCGACCGGCTCAACGTCGTTGTCCACCACCGGAGCGAAGCCGTCCTCGGCCGGATCTCGGAAGGTCAGACCGTCGGCGACCTCGTTCCCGTCGACCCCCACATCGGTGGTCCGTCCCGTGTCGTCATCGACCGCAGTGGAGGGTTCGTCGGATTCGGTCGTCTCGGTCCGGCCGTCGGAACAGGCGGCGAGGAGCAACCCCGGCCCGAGCATGGCCGCAGCCAGGGCCCGTCGTCGGTGACCGACGATCGAGTCGGCGCGGCGGAGGGAGCGGAGCCCGTGGTGGCGGTTCATGATGTCAACTGGTACCGGTGAACGAGCACGGCGACCATGGGCCGCCCGAACCCAATCCCTGCGCCGTTCGGCCCACCCCGCGCCGATGGCAGCGGAGGCCGAAGCGGCCCGATGCCGGGAAGGGAAGCCGTCAACACAGATGTCACGGCTCGGAAACACAACGAAAGTCGGCCCGAAACCTGCTTGTCCAGTGGCGTTGTACACGCCCGAACCGACTCCGCTGCTTGCAATCGCCGGTCGATGGCCCAGTTCGGTGTCCCGACTGAGCGCCGTATCCTATACTCCTGCGATCGTGGTGATAACTCGTGGACGGGCCGGCTCAGTAGTCCTACTTGTGCTTTCGCTGTTCTTGGCCTTCGGTGCCTCTGTTGCCGGTGCCCAGAGCGAGAGCGAGGGGGTGAACGGCACCTTCAGATATCGCGATGCCGAAGGTGAGAACGTCACCGTTGCCGGCATCGAGGTCGCCATAACCGATGCCGACGGAGCGGAGGTGGCCGTGGCGGTCAGCGGCGACGACGGAACCTTCGAGACCGACCTTCCGGGCCCCGGCGACTACACCGCCACCCTGGTCGCCGAGACCCTCCCCGAAGGGGTCACACTCCGCAACCCCGACCGAGTCGAGCTGAGCTTCAACCTGACCAACAACCAACGGCGAGCCCTGGCCTTTCCCCTGGTCGAAGGCGACGGCTCTGACCTGGCCCAGGTCGGCTCCTCGACGTTCGACAGTGCGATCCGGCTCGCCGTCGACGGGCTCAAGTTCGGCCTGATCATCGCCATGTGCTCGGTCGGCTTGTCTTTGATCTTCGGCACGACCGGTCTGGTCAACTTCGCCCACGGCGAGCTGGTGACCATCGGAGCGGTGTTGGCCTACGCGTTCAACGTCGGGGTCGGGCTGCCCTTCCTGGTGGCGGCACCGATCGCCATCGTGATCACCGCGGCCCTCGGTGGGGCCAACAACCGCTTCCTGTGGCGGCCGCTTCGCGACCGCTCCACCGGCTTGATCGCCATGCTGGTGATCTCGATCGGCTTGAGCATCCTGGTCCGCTACTTCGTCCTGTGGCAGTTCGGCGGCTTCCGAAAAGCCTATGACCAGTTCGCCCTCCAAACCGACGGGATCACCATCGGGCCGGTCACCATCGTGCCTCGGGAGATCGCAACCATCCTGATCGCGGTCGGGGTCCTCGTCGGTGTTGCCCTTGTCGTCCAGCAGACCCGGCTCGGCAAGGCGATGCGGGCCGTTTCCGACAACAAGGATCTGGCCGAATCGTCCGGCATCGACGTGGAGCGGGTCATCCAGGTGATCTGGATCGCCGGTGCCGGTCTCGCCGGCCTCGGCGGCGTCCTGTTCGGCCTCGATCAGCAGGTCAAATGGGACATGGGCTTCGACCTGCTGTTGTTGATGTTCGCCTCGGTCACCCTCGGCGGCCTCGGCACAGCATATGGCGCCCTGGTCGGCAGCATCATCGTCGGCCTCTTCGTCCAGCTGTCAACGCTGATCGTGGCGCCAGAGCTCAAGAGCGTTGGCGCGCTGCTCGTGCTGGTGCTCATCTTGTTGGTTCGCCCCCAGGGCATCCTCGGACAGAGAGAACGGATCGGTTAGGTACAGATGGATTGGGCAACGATCTTCGAGAACGGCATCAAGGCCGGGGTTCGCCCGGAGGCGGCCTACTTCGCCTTGGCGGCCATCGGGCTGAACATCCACTTCGGCTACACCGGCCTGTTGAATTTCGGTCAGGCCGGATTCATGGCCATGGGGGCCTACGGGCTGGCGATCCCCGTCTTCGCCTACGACCTGCCGTGGTGGGTCGGGGTCTTCGTCGGCCTCGGCGCCTCGGTCCTGTTCGCCCTGGCCCTCGGTGTGCCGACGCTGCGGTTACGGGCCGACTACCTCGCCATCGTCACCATCGCCGCGGCCGAAATCGTACGGTTCATCTTCAGAGCCACCGACCTGCGGGAGATCACCGGCGGGTCGAACGGCATCAACGGCTTCAGCAACGGGTTCTTCGAACTGAGCCCCTTCACCGGAACCATCAACATCGGCCCGTTCGACTTCACCGCCCGGGAGATGTGGGTGATGGTGGTCGGCTGGGCCCTGGTGTTCGCCGGGATCGGGGTGACCTATCTGATGATCGAGAGCCCTTGGGGTCGGGTCCTCAAAGCGGTCCGGGAAGACGAGGATGCGGCCAGGGCGCTTGGCAAGAACGCCTACAGCATGAAGATGCAGAGCCTGATCATCGGTGGTCTGTTCGGTGCGTTGGGCGGCATGATCCTGGCCCTCGGCCAGGGCTCGGTCCAGCCCAGTCCGACCGACCTCGGCCCACCGAAGACCTTCTTCGCCTATGCGGCGCTGATCCTCGGCGGCACCGGCAGGCTGTGGGGACCGGTGATCGGCTCGGTGCTGTTCATCTCCCTGCTGGCCTTCACCGACAACATCCTCCGCCAGGCCCAGGCCGCCGACTACATCCCGGAGTCGTTCATCAGCGGCACCGAGGTCGGCGTCATCCGCTTCGTCCTGCTCGGCGTCGGTCTGATGGCATTGATGCTGTACCGACCCCAGGGGATCTTCGGCGACAGGAGAGAGATGGCGTTCGATGTCTGACCCAGCCGCGGGCCCGGCCGCGGCCACCGCCGCCCCGGACAAGCCGGAGAGCGTGCCCGGGTCGACCAAGTCCGATCCGATCCTGGTGGTCGACGGCATCCGACGTAGCTTCGGTGGCCTCGTGGCGGTCGATGTCGATCATCTCGAGGTCGAGCGGAACAAGATCACCGCCCTGATCGGCCCAAACGGCGCAGGCAAGACGACCTTCTTCAACCTCATCACCGGCTTCGACGCCCCCAACGCCGGCACCTGGTCGTTCAACGGTGAGGACATGGCCCAGCTCCCGGCCCACCGGGTGGCCCAGAACGGCATGGTCCGGACCTTCCAGCTGACGAAGGCGCTCTCACGGTTGACCGTGATGGAGAACATGAAGCTGGGTGCCCAGCGGCAACGGGGAGAGAACTTCTTCCGTTCGCTCAACCACCGTGGATGGCGGGCCCAGGAACACGAGATCGAGGCACGAGCCGACTCGCTCCTGGCCCGGTTCAAGATGGATCACATGCGTGAGGAGTTCGCCGGCAGCCTGTCCGGCGGCCAGCGCAAGCTGTTGGAGATGGCGAGGGCGTTGATGGCCGAGCCGGCGCTGATCATGCTGGATGAGCCGATGGCGGGCGTGAACCCGGCGCTGACCCAGTCGCTGCTCGGCCATGTCAAGGAACTGCGGGACGAGGGCCGGACGGTGATGTTCGTCGAACACGACATGGACGTCGTCCGCGACATCAGCGACTGGGTGATCGTCATGGCCGAGGGTCGCATCATCGCCGAGGGGACCCATGAGGAGATCGGTGCCAACAGAGATGTCATCGACGCCTACCTCGGGCGGGATCACGACTCGGCGCTGACGATCGACGAGGAGAATCCGTTCGCCGCCGACGAGGCCGATTCGGCCACCGCCGGCTCGAGCGGCAATGATTCCGAGGACACCGAGAACGAGAGCGAGAGCGAGAGCTGATGAACGATCAACTGCTCATTCACGTCGACAACGTCGTGGCCGGCTACGTCCCCGGGGTCAACATCCTCAACGGCTGCAACCTCGAGCTGTCCGACGGCGAATTGATCGGCATCGTCGGCCCGAACGGGGCCGGCAAGTCGACGCTGTTGAAGGCGATGTTCGGCCTGCTCGATGTTCGGGAGGGGTCGATCACCCTCCGCGGCGATGAGATCTCGAAGCTCAAAGCCCACCAGCTGGTGGAAAAGGGCATCGGGTACGTGCCCCAGAACAACAACGTGTTTCCAAGCCTGACCATCGAGGAGAACCTCGAGATGGGCCTCTATCTTGCGCCCCAGCGGTTCGACGAGCGCTTCGAGGTGGTGGCCGACATGTTTCCCCGACTGGCCGAGCGGCGCAAGCAACGGGCCGGTTCACTGTCCGGTGGGGAGCGACAGATGCTGGCCATGAGCCGGGCGCTGATGATGGACCCCAAGGTGCTCCTGCTCGACGAACCGTCGGCCGGTCTTTCGCCGGCGCTGCAGGACCAGGTGTTCGTGAACGCCAAACAGATCAACCGGGCTGGAATCTCGATCGTCATGGTGGAGCAGAACGCCCGCCGATGCCTGCAGATCTGCGATCGGGGTTACGTGCTCGACCAGGGCACAAACGCCTACACCGACACCGGGGCCAACCTGCTCAAGGACCCCAAGGTCATCGAGCTGTATCTGGGCACCCTGGCCAAGGCGATCTGATCTCCCAGCCTCGGGGGTGGCCCGGACGCTCCTCGGCCCAGGGTTCAGCCAATCGACGGCCGCAACATCCAGTACGGGCCCGGGTTCTGGCCCCGACGATGAGCTGACAGTGCAGGGCGGCATCGAACATCGATACCGTTCGCCGCCACCCAGCACAGGATCCGCCACGTCCGCAGGAGAGCACGGTGGTCAGCCAGAACCGATCCGACCGGGTGGTGGTGATGACCAGGGTGTTGCGTGAACCGGTCGATGGACCCGATCCGAGCACCCGGTCGGATCCAAGAGACTGACGGCTACCGACAGGGCGGGGAAACCAGAGAGGACCGGCCCCTCGGGGTCGGTCCTCTCTGCAATTCTGTCTCGGGGGTCACCCGATGGTCGGGTGACCTCCCGATCCGTCTACCGGATCAACTCCGGGTCAGCCGCCGATCTGGGCGAACTTGTAGACGGTCTTCGTCTCGTCGATGGTGTTGGTATCGTCGGCATAGCTCAGGATTGCGAAGCTGGCCTCGGTCGGCTCGCCGGCCTGGCTGAACGCCTGGGGTCCTGACGGGCCGTCGTAGTCGATGTCGGTGCCGGCCGCGATGAGGGCCTGACAGTCGGCAAAGCTGGTGCACTTCTCGCCGCCACCGGTCACGCCGTTGATCCGCTTGGCGATCTCGGCCGGATCGTCGGTGCCTGCGGCTTCGGCGGCCAGCGCCATGATGACGAACGCATCGTAGGTCTCCGGGCCGTAGGAGAAGTCGACCAGCTCCGGATCGACCTCGAGCAGAAGATCCCTGAAGCCGCCGGACAGCTCGGCAGCGGGAAGGGTTCCCTTGATGCCTGCCAGCACGCCGGCGTCGCTGAACTTCTCGCCGAGGGCGTTTCCGATGTTGCCGTCGACCAGGTAGATGCTGTTGGTCTCCGGCGTGATGCCGGCCTCGAACAGGCCGGTCAGGATCTGAGCCGACTCGTCGAAACCGATGACCACGACGGCCTCGGCTCCGGAGGCGACGACCCTCTCGACCTCAGCGTCGAAGCTGGGCGCCTTCGGGTCATAGACAAAATCGTCGACGACTTCGACACCCTGCGCCTCGAGAGGCTCCTTGGTGAAGTTCAACAGACCCTCACCGTAGGGATCCTGCAGTGCCATCAGCACGGCGGTGCCGGAGCCCTCCTCGACGATCAGATCGGCCAGAACCCGACCCTGCAGCACGTCGGAGGGAGCGGTACGGAAGTACAGCTCACCGTCGTCGTAGGTGGTGAAGTCCGGGGAGGTGTTGGCCGGCGAGAAATGGATCTTGCAGGCACCGGTGATCTTGTCGATCACGGTGAACGAAACACCGGATGATGCGGCGCCGAGGAATCCATCGACGCCCTCACCGAGCAAACGGTCGACGGTCTGGTTGGCAACGTCGCCGTTGTCGCCGGAATCGCCGGGCAACCACACGACGTCTGCACCGAGCACGCCACCGGCGGCATTGATCTCCTGAACCGCAAGCTCAGCGCCTGCGAACTCGGGCGGGCCGAGGAACGCGAGGTTCCCGGTCTCGGGCAGGATGCCACCGATCGTCAGAACGCCGTCGCTCTCACCGGTGCAGCTGGGAGCGGCCTCTTCGGCTGCTCCCTCCGCCATGGCGCCGTCGCCTTCACCCTCGGAGGTGGTGGTGGTGTCTTCTGCGGCCGCAGTTGTGTCCGAGCCGGCTTCTTCAGCGGTGGTCTCGGTTGTGTCGGCCTCTGTTGATGCCTCATCGTCATCGCTGCCACACGCTGCGGCCATGAGCCCGAAGGCCATGAGCAGCGCCAGCAGGCGCCATAGCTTCTTATTGGACAATTTACCCTCTCCTAGGTAAGAGATACCTCGACCCAAAAACTGTATTTGGTCGACGCCGTAGCGTAGTTCGCCAGCTCGGCGGTGCAACGCCACCTTCGACCGAAACCGCCGGGCCGGCGATCTCGGGCAAGCCTCAACGGCCACCGGTCGTCGACAAAAGCCTCATGTTTTAGCCGTTCTCGGGCCGCTCGGGGCGGCCAGTGGCCCGCTGGCTGGCCAATGTTACATTCGGTGGCAGAACGATTACGACAGGATTTCCGACCCTCGACGGGCATCGGTCAAATCGTGGCTCGGGGGCTCAGTCGTCGTCGCAGTCCTTGAGTACCCGACCGACCTCGGGCGCCACCGACCAGGCTTCCTCCGGGAGATGGTGATCGGCGGCCCATTGGTAGGTCAGCGACGCAGATCCGGCGGCCCGGAGCATCTCGGAACCGAGCCGGGGATGGCGCCGATATTGCGCCAGCCTGGCCTGCATGCCATGGGGCGCCCGATGCAGCCACCGGTCGGCCAGCTCATCGTCGGCAACCGCCCAGAAGAGCGTGGCCACCACCCGGGCCGGGGTCCGCAGTCCGCTGACGACCTTGCCCGAGTCGTGCAGCAGGGCCGCCGCAACCACCGACCGGTCCAGCGGCCGACCAGAGGAGTTCCGGGGATAGGTGGCCACGACCGCCCTGGCCACCGCCACCCCATGACGACGGTCGGGGTTGTTCATCCGGTGCCAGATCTCGGCCTCACCCGACGACAGATGATCAATGGCCCACCGCTCGTCTGCGGGCCGTGGCGGACCGGGCCGGATCGCCCCCAGGAACCGTTTGACCAGGTGGCCAGGACCGCCCATCGGCGTCTAGACGCCGAGCCGGCGGGCGGCGGCGAGAATCCCGCCCATGGACTTGGCGTCGGTGATGCGGCCGTCGAGACACATCTCGACCGCCTCGGCCAGCGCCAGGCGGTGGATGCTCATGGCCTGTTCCTCGGGACCCTCGCGACGGTGGGGCACCGGCCTGAGCTCGGTGGCGAGGAACACGTGACCGTATTCGTCGCAGAAACCCGGCGAATGGTGGACGTTGATCAGCAGCTCCATGGAGGCCGCCTCCATGCCGACCTCCTCCACGAGCTCCCGGTGGGCGGTGACGATGGGAGGCTCGTCGGACACGTCCCGCTTGCCGGCCGGGATCTCGATCAGGTCGGCGTCCAGGGCGGCCCGGTACTGTTGGACGAGCAGGATCTCGTCACCGTCGATGGGCACGACGGCAACCGCCCCCGGGTGGCGGATCAGGTCCCGCGGGAATCGTTCACCGTCCGAGGTTTCGATCACGGTCTCGTAGAAGCCGATGATGGCGCCCTGGTGGACCAGCTGCTTGTCGACCCTGGAAAATCGATCGCTGGCGATCCGGCCCCGCTCCACCTCGTCGTGCCCAGCCAGCGTCGGATCGGACCGGCCATCGGGCATCAGCTGCGATCCGATGGCCGTGCACCGGACTCCGCCGGTTCCAGCACGTCGTCTTGCGTGAGGTGAAACGACGCATAACGATCCGGGTCCGCCGCTTCGGCCCGTTCCAGTGCTGCGGCGATGAAGGCATCGAACAACGGGGCCGGGCGATTCGGCCTGCTCTTGAGTTCGGGGTGGGCCTGGGTGCCGATCCAGAACGGGTGGCCCTCCAATTCCACGAACTCGACCAGCAGGCCGTCCGGCGAGGTGCCGGAGCAGCGCAGGCCGGCTTCCTCGAACTTGGAGCGGAACTTCGGGTTGAACTCGTAGCGGTGACGATGGCGCTCCTGCACCACCAGATCGCCGTAGATGTCGGCGATCTGCGAACCTTCGTCGAGCACCGCCACGTAGGCCCCGAGCCGCATGGTCCCGCCCATGTCGGTCACGCCCCGCTGGGTTTCCATCAGGTCGATCACGGGATAGGGAGTGGCTGCGTCCTGGGTGTCGAACTCGCTGGAGTTGGCGCCCGAGAGCCCGAGCACGTTCCGGGCGAACTCGATGGTCATCACCTGCATACCGAGGCAGAGCCCGAGGCACGGCAGGCCGGTTTCCCTGGCGTAGCTGGCCGCCTCGACCTTGCCCTCGACACCCCGCTCCCCGAAGCCCCCCGGCAACACGATCCCGTCGAGCCCGCCGAGCATCTCGCCGACCAGCAACCCTTCGACGTGATCGGACATGACCCACTCGATCTCCAGGTCCACCTCGTGTTCGAAGGCGGCATGACGGAGCGACTCGGCGACCGAAAGGTAGGCGTCGGCCAGGGTCACGTACTTGCCGACGATGCCGATCTTGAGCGGCTTCCAGGCCCGCTCGACCCGCCCGACCAGCTCCCGCCAGTCGGCCAGATCGGGGTCCGGGGTCTCGAGGCCCAGCAACCGACAGGTGTAATCGTCGAGCCCGGCCTCGTGCATCACCAGCGGGATCTCGTAGAGGCTGCTGGCGTCAGGGGCGTTGATGACCCCCTCGATCGGGACGTCGCACAGGTCGGAGATCTTCTGCCGGAGGCCGTCCGAGATCCGCCGATCGGACCGGCAGACGATCACATCGGGCTGTACACCCCGGCTTCGCAGCTCGGTGACCGAGTGCTGGGTCGGTTTGGTTTTCAGCTCCCCGGCCGGCCCGATGAACGGGACCAGGGTGACGTGGACGTAGCAGACGTTCTGACGGCCGACGTCGAGCCGAAACTGGCGGATCGCCTCGAGGAAGGGCAGGATCTCGATGTCGCCGACGGTGCCACCGACCTCGGTGATCACCACGTCGACGTCGTCCTCGGCCAGCAGGGAGATCCGCCGCTTGATCTCATCGGTGATGTGGGGAATGACCTGCACCGTCTTGCCGAGATAGTCGCCACGCCGCTCGGCGGCGATGACCGAGGAGTAGATCGAGCCGGTGGTGGCGTTGCTGGCCCTCGACAGGCTCTCATCGACGAAACGCTCGTAGTGGCCGAGGTCGAGATCGGCCTCGCCACCGTCGTCTGTCACGTAGACCTCCCCGTGCTCGAACGGGTTCATCGTGCCCGGGTCGACGTTGAGGTAGGGGTCGAGCTTCTGCATCGTCACCCGCAGCCCCCTCGATTTGAGCAATCGGCCCAGCGAGGAGGCGGTCAGTCCCTTGCCCAGGGAACTCACGACACCACCGGTGACAAAAATATGCTTGGTCATGCACGCTCCTAAGTGCCTAGCTTCGCTCGATCCAGCGGTTCTCGAACGGCTCGACGCTGGCCACGTCGCCCATGCCCGAGACCTCCAGTCCGTAACGTGCAGCCATCTCGGCTCCAACCAACCTAGCGCGACCTCGGCCGGCAGCGGACCGATCCCTCGGACGACCGGTGCCGGCCCTGGTCGGTTCGGGCCGGCACGAACCGGCGGCGACGATGCCACGGCCCGACCGCCGATCGGGGCCGGGATCCGACTTGCCGGTCGAGTGGAACCGGCCCGCAGGACCCGCCTACCGTGCGGGCCATGACTTTCAAAGCACTGCTCCTCGACCAGACCGATGACGCCGTTTCGGCCGGCATCACCGAGCTCGAAGATGAGCGCCTGCCCACCGGCGACGTGACCGTGGCAGTGGAGTACTCCTCCCTCAACTACAAGGACGGGATGATCCTGTCCGGGATCGGTCGCCTGGTCAGGGACTACCCTCATGTGCCGGGCATCGACCTGGCGGGCACCGTGGAGTCATCGACCGACGACCGATACCAGCCGGGTGACCGGGTGGCGCTGACCGGGTGGCGGGTCGGTGAGACCCACTGGGGCGGGTACGCCCAGAAGGCCAGGCTGAACGGCGACTGGCTGGTGCCGGTCCCCGACGGGTTGACCACCCGGCAGGCCATGGCGGTCGGGACGGCCGGGTTCACCGCAATGCAGGCCATCCTGGCCCTGGAGGGAAACGGTCTGACGGCCGGGCCGGACCAGCCGCTGCTGGTGACCGGGGCCTCCGGCGGCGTCGGCGGCTCGGCGGTCCTGTGGGGCGGCCTGCTTGGCCATCATGTAGTGGCATCAACAGGGCGGTTGGAGAACCGCGCCGATCTCGAGGCGCTGGGGGCGGCCGAGGTGATCGACCGCAGCGAGCTGGCAGAGAATCCGTCCCGGCCGCTTCTCGGCGAGCGGTGGGCCGGCTGCGTCGATGCGGTCGGCGGTGACACCCTGGCCCACGTGCTGACCGAGATGGCCTATGGGGGCAGCGTTGCGGCCTGCGGCCTGTCCGGCGGGAACGGCTTGTCCACCACGGTCATCCCGTTCCTGTTGCGGGGGGTCAGCCTGCTCGGTATCGACTCGGTGATGTGCCCCCGGGACCATCGGGCCATGGTGTGGAACCGGATCGCCGAGGTGGTCGACGCCGACAAGCTCGATGACCTCACCGGCGAGGTGGCGCTGGCCGACGTCGCCGAACTGGCGCCCGAGATCCTGGCCGGCAAGGTCCGGGGTCGGGTCGTCGTGGACTGCCGATAGCGGCCCGTCTCGGAACCAGGTCGATCAGGTAGAGGGGGCTGCGGCGGCCACCAGGATCGAACCGCAGCGACGAGAGCAATGAGCGACTCGGCCAACAGGAGCAGGGCCAGGGAGGCCAGCTCGGCCAGGTCGGCGACGACCAGAACCCGGCGGGCGCCGATCACGTCGGCCAGCCCGCCGGTGGGCAATTCGAGCAACAGGACCACGACGGCCTGGGCGGCGAAGGCCACGCCGATCTGGGCCAGCGAGAACCCCCGATCGAGGATGAACAGGACAAAGACCGGAATCAGCAGCCCGGTCGGGAGCCAGCGCAGCCCCCGCAGGATCAGGAACCTGGTCCGAAGGCTCATCGTCGCCGGGCCGGCCGGTCTTCCCGGCCCGGCAGGCCGGACCGGGAGGGGGAACCGCCGGCCACGACCCGGCTCAAAGCGAAACGGTGGCGCCGACGCCTTCGGTCAGGGCCCGCCGGTAGACCAGTGCCGCAGCGGCGACATCCTGCACCGCGTGGCCGGTCGACTTGTAGATCGACACCTCGTCCGGCCCCGATCGGCCCAGCGAAGGGTCCTGGAGCAACTCCCCCAGCTCCACGACCGAGGCCGGGTCAAGACCCTGGAGCTCGGCGGCACCGGCCGGTGGTGGTGTCGTCACCGCGGCCCGCCACTCGACGACCACCGGGCCGCGGCCCAGCAGAGCCGGGGGCAGCTCGGCCCGGGACCCGACCGACGACACGTGGCTGCCGTCGCCGACCCAGGACGGGTCGATGACGGGGGTGTCGGCATGGGTGCAGAGAGCGATCACGTCGGCGCCGACCACGGCGTCGCGGAAGTCTTCCATCGCCAACGCCATGGCGGCCCCGGCCTCCCTGGC
Source organism: uncultured Acidimicrobiaceae bacterium (assembly GCA_947259095.1). Taxonomy (GTDB): domain Bacteria; phylum Actinomycetota; class Acidimicrobiia; order Acidimicrobiales; family SZUA-35; genus JAHELU01. Next base: position 16,553 of record CAMYLA010000057.1, read on the forward strand.
CGCTCCGGCAACCATCACCGCCGCCGGCTGGCTGCGGTTGACCGCCAGGACCTCGGCCCAGGGTCGCAGCGGGGCGAACGCCTTGGCATGGGCGACGGCCTGGGCCCCGCCGCCGACGATGGTCAACCTGGCGGCGTCAGGCCGGGCCAGACGGTCGGCGGCGATGGCCGCGGTCATGGCGGTCCTGGCCCCGCTGATGACCTCGGCGTCCAGCAGGGCCAGCGGCGTCCCGGTCCGCTCGTCGAACAGGACGATCACCCCCTGGTGGGACGGCACGTCGACATTGCCGGGGAACAGCGAGATCAGTTTGGTGGCCAGCCCGACGCCCTGGAGGAAGCCGGGCATGGCCAACAGCACACCGCCGTCGGCCTCGGTCCCGACCCGGGGCGGCACATCGGCCAGGCCGTTCGACAACCCGATCATCGCCTCGGTCAACGCCAGGCGAAGCGCCTGGGGGTCGAGCAGGGCCTCGACCTGGCCGGCGTTCAGTACCCGCAGCTCAGTCACCGGACAAGCATCGCACCGCCCCGGTCACCCGTCGAGCATGGACGGCGGCCGCTCGTCCGCAACCGAGCGCGGGCAGGTGACCGGCGGCGTTGGGACTTCGGCCCTCCGGCTGCCAAGATTGGGCCATGGATTCGAACCTCGAGGTGTCCGACCCGTCAGAACTCGGCATCGATCCGGACCGGCTGGCCCGCATCGATCGTTTCATCGCCGAGAACTACATCGAGAACGGCCGGTTCCCCGGTTTCACCCTGCTGATCAGTCGAGGCGGCGACGTCGCCCATCTGTCGTACCAGGGCGAGGCCCGCCAGGGTGTGGCAATGGCCGAGGACACCATCGTCCGGATCTACTCGATGAGCAAGCCGATCACGTCGATGGCCATCATGAGCCTCTACGAGGAGGGCCGGTTCAAGCTCGACGAGCCGGTCAGCACCTTCATCCCGTCGTGGGCCGATCTCCGGGTCTTCCTCGACGGCAACCCGACCAGCTACAGCACCGCCTTCCCCGAGCGGGAGATGACGGTCCACGATCTGCTGACCCACACCTCTGGCCTGACCTACGGCTTCATGGGGCGCCACCCGGTCGATGCGCTGTACCGCCGGGCCGGGCTCGACGGTGGCCACAAGCTCGAGTCCTACGTGGAGATGCTGGCCGAACTGCCGCTGCTGTTCTCCCCCGGCTCCGAGTGGTCCTACAGCGTCGCCACCGACGTCCTCGGGCGGCTGGTCGAGATCATCGGTGGCCAGAGCTTCGACTCGTTCCTGTCCGAACGGTTCTTCGAGCCGCTCGGCATGGTCGACACCGGTTTCTGGGTCGACGACGACCGAGCGGACCGTTTCGCCGCCAACTACGCACTACCCGCCCTGTCGCCGTTCCCCCTGCCCGAAGGAACTGAGGGCGACTCGATGGTCATGATCGATGCCGGCGACGCGGCCAGCCCCTACCGCAAGCCGCCAGCATTTTTTTCCGGAGGTGGCGGGCTGGTCTCGACCATCGGCGACTACCACCGGTTCACCCAGATGCTCATCCGGGGCGGTGAGCTGGACGGCGCCCGGGTGCTGAGCCCCAAAACCATCGACTACGCGGCATCCAACCACCTGCCCGGCGGGCGGGACCTGGCGTCGATGGGCCAGCCGGTCTTCAGTGAGACCAGGTACGACGGTGTCGGCTTCGGTCTCGGGTTCTCGGTGATCGTGGACCCCATGGCCACCCAGGTGATCTCCTCGCCCGGCGAATTCGCCTGGGGCGGGGCCGCCTCCACCCTGTTCTGGATCGACCCGGTGGAGGAGCTGACCGTGATCGGCCTGACCCAGCTGATGCCGTCCTCGGCGTACCCGATCCGCCAGGAGCTCAAGGCCCTGATCTACGGCGCACTGACCGAATGACCCCTGTTCCGCTCCGACGCAGGACGACGTGAACTTCGTCGGACACATCCACCTGGCCAGGATCGCCGCCGATGTTGGCCGGCCGCCGGGCGCCGGCCGGGGCCACCGGGGTGACCGGCCGGCCGGACCGACCGAACAGGGTTTCCTGGTCGGGTCCGCCCTTCCCGACATCGCCGCCATGGGACGGTTCCGGTTGGCCGCACCGGCCACCGATCGCCACGTTCGCAACGGCATCGACCTCCACCATCGGACCGACGACGCGTTCCACCGTCATCCGTGGTTCCGGCGAAACGCAAAAGCGGTCAGCGAGGAGCTGGAACGGGCCGGCTTGTCACGGGGTGCGGCCAGGGCCTGCGGCCATGTCGGGGTGGAGTTGCTGCTCGACGGCCGACTGCTCGACGATCGGCCCGACCTCGGCCCGTCGGTGCAGTCGACGATCGCGGAGCTGGCCAGGCCGGCCCTGGCGCTGCCGGAGCTGGTCGACGCCGACCGGCGTCCGGCGTGGCGTGCCCATCTGCAGACCGTGTCGAGCTGGACACTCCCCGACGACTACCGTCGGCCGCCGGCGGTGGCCGAGCGGCTGCGACGGATCCTCACTCGCCGCCCCCGCCTGGCCTTCGACGCCGAGCAGGTGGGCACCGTCGCCAACGTGCTCGCCCGGCGACAGCCGATCCTGGAAACCGACCTCGACGAGATGGTGACCGACCTCAGCGAGACGTTGGCGGCCTGACCGGGCGAGAGGCGGCGGCCTGGGCCACCAGTTCCTTGGCGTGTTTCCTGGCGGTGGCCGAGTCTGGCTGGCCGGACAGCATTCTCGCCAGCTCGGTGAGCCGGCCCTTGGCATCCAGCCGGCGGACCTCCGACACCGTGTCGTCAACGCCCTGGCGCTTCTCGACCGCCAGATGGGCATCGGCGAAGGCTGCGACCTGTGGGAGGTGGGTGACCACCAGGACCTGATGCCGATCGCCGAGGTTGCTCAGGGATCGGCCGACGGCAAACCCGGCCTGGCCACCGATGCCGGCATCGACCTCGTCGAACACCAGGACCGGCGGCGCCTCCGACAACACACTGCGGAGGGCCAACATGGCCCGGGCCAGCTCCCCGCCCGAGGCCACCTTCGCCAGCGGCTGCAGCGGTGACCCGGGGTTGGCCGCCAGCTGGAACGACACCTCGCCGCCGTCGCTGCCCGTGACATCGATCCCGACCCTGGCCTTTGGCATGGCCAGGTCGGGGAGGTGGCCCTCCATCGCCGCCGCCAGATCGGGCGCGGCGGCGGACCGGGCCGCTTTCACCTCGGTCCGGGCCGCCTCAAGCGCTTCGACCGCGGCGACCCGCCGGCCGTCCAGTTCGGCGGCGAGCAGGTCGTGGTCCTCCAACTCCTTCAAGCGGCGCCGGAGGGTGTCGCGCTCCACCATCACCGCCTCGATGTCATCGCCGTACTTCCGGCACAGCTCCCGCAGCATCCTCCGGCGAGCCTGGACGTGCTCCAACCCCTGCGGATCGTTTTCGATACCGTCTCCGATGGACCGGATCGTGTCACCGACGTCGTCGACCTCGGCGATCACATCCCGGAGGCGGCCGGCCACATCGACGAACGGCAGTCGCCCATCGAGGCGGGTCACGGCCTTGGCGATCTGATCCCGGGCGCCGTCGTCGTTGACCAGCATGTCGAGGGCCGCGGCCGACGACTCCTGATGGGCCACCGCATTGGCCAACAACTCCTCGCGGGCCTCGAGGGATGCATCCTCGGAGGGATCGTCGAGCTCGGCCTCGTCGAGCTCGGCCACCTGGTACCGGACCAGGTCCAGCTCACGGGCCCTGGCCCGCTCATCGCCCCCCAGCTCGGCAAGCGCCGCGTCTATCTCGGCCAGCACGTTCCTGGCGTGCCGCAGCCCCTCCAGATCGATCCGGCCGAACACGTCGAGTGCCTCCCGCTGGGCTTCGACCCCCAGCAGCGATTGGTGGGCGTGCTGGCCGTGGAGATCGATCAGGCGGGCACCGATCTCGGCCAACGCCGATGCGGTGGCGGGCCGACCGTTGATATACGCCTTCGAACGACCCTCGGCCGGCACCACCCGGGTCAACACATACTCCTCACCCTCGACGTCGAAACGCCCGTCGACGGTCGCCTCATCGGTGCCGGCCCGGACCAGCGCCGGATCGGCACGGCCGCCGACCAGGAGGTTGATGGCATCGACCAGGAGGGTCTTGCCGGCACCGGTCTCGCCGGTGAGGGCGATCATGCCGGGCGGAATCGCCAGCGTGAGCCGGTCGATCACACCGAGATTCGCCACTGCGAGTTCTAGGAGCATTCCTCGTCTACCAGTCTGAACTTCTCTTTGAGAACGGTGTGGAAGTCGCGGTCCCCGTGGACCAAGAATTTTGCCGTTCGCTGCGAGCCTCGGCAGCTCACCGACTCCCCCGGTGCCACCTCGAGCACGATGCCACCGTCGAGCGCCAACACCGCACCCCGATAGCCCTGGACGGTGAGCTTGACCTCTGTTGTTGGAGCCAGAACCATCGAGCGATTGAACACCATGTGAGCGGCGACCGGCGTCAGCAGAATTGCATGAAAGTCGGGTTCGACTATAGGGCCACCGGCTGACAGCGAATACGCCGTGCTGCCGGTGGGCGTTGCGATGATGACCCCGTCGGCCAGGTAGTCGCTGAACGGCTCACCGCCGATCGAGGTCAAGACCTCGAGGCTTCGACCGGTCTCCGATGTCGAGAGCACGGCCTCGTTGAGGGCCAGGCCGGAAAAGACCTGACCGTCGGCCCGTTCGGCGCTGACCTCGATCATCATCCGTTCCTCGATGAACAGCTCACCGCGGTCCCAACGCTCGAGGGCCTGGATCATGTGGTCCGGATCGACCTCTGTGAGGTAGCCGAGACGGCCGGCGTTGACCCCCAGGATCGGCACATCGTAGACCGACACCAGCTGAGATGATCGCAGCATCGTCCCGTCGCCGCCCAGGCTGAGGCAGATGTCAAGGCCCTCGCCGAACGCCGCTTCGGTGACCGCCAGGTCCGGCCGCCCGATCAGTTCGGCGTCGGCGCTCGGCAGGCAGGCCACGACGTCATCGCCGCACCATTCGATGGCCTGGCGGGCCAGATCCCGAACCTCGGGACGATGTAGGTGGGTGACCAACCCCAGTCTTCTCGCCATCACACCCCCGGGTTGAACCCGTCGACATCGGCCCGAGCGTGACGCTGTGGGTCACCCCCGGCCCATGTCCCTGGCCTGCGAAACCGCAACATCGATAGCGCTCCCACTGTCTGGAATGCTAGGGCGACCGCGGCGCAGCCAGGCGACAAACTCCACATTGCCGGCTGTTCCCGTGATCGATGACGGGACGATCCCGGCCAGGCCGGCGCCGTTGTGGGCCGCTTCGGCCAGCACCCCGTCGATGGTGCGGCGCCAGATCGCCGGGTCTGTGATGACCCCTCGGCCCTTCGACGCCTCCTGTCGACCGGCCTCGAACTGGGGCTTGATCAACAGCAACAGCGAACCCCCGTCGCCGACCAGCGGGATCAGGGCCGGCAGGACCAGCCGGAGGGAGATGAACGACAGATCGCCGACCACCAGGTCGAACGGGTCTGCGAAGTCCTCGACCCTCAACGACCGGACGTCGGTTTTCTCCCGGACCTCGACTCGGTCGTCGGCCCGGAGTCGCTCGTGGAGCTGGTTGGTACCGACGTCGACGGCCAAGACCGAGGCCGCCCCCCGCTGTAGGAGGCAGTCGGTGAAACCGCCGGTGGACGACCCGGCATCGAGGCAGCGCAGACCACGGGGGTCGATGGTGAACGCATCGAGCGCACCGTGCAGCTTGTCCCCACCCCGGCCGACGTAGCGGGGCGGAGGACCGGCCAGTGCAACACTCTGAGCGGTATCGACCATCCTCGCCGGCTTGGTGGCGAACGAGCCGTCGACCAGGACCCGGCCGGCCTCTATCTCATGGCGGGCAGCCTCCCGACTGGGAACCAGGCACCGTCGCACCATCTCCGCATCCAGTCGACGTCTGATCTCGGCCTCCAGTTGTCCTCGGCCGGCGCGGACCGGCTCACCGACAGCGAGGATACCGGCCCTCCGAGCAGTCTTCGGATCGGCTCGGGCGCCCCGAAACCGTTCGTGCTACTTCTTGGCCTGGGCCTTCTTGGAGGCTGATTTCTTGGCCCCGGCCTTCTTCGAGCCAGACTTCTTGGCCCCAGCCTTCTTCGAGCCAGACTTCTTGGCCCCAGCCTTCTTCGAGCCAGACTTCTTGGCCGTGGCTTTCTTCGAGCCAGACTTCTTGGCCGTGGCTTTCTTCGAGCCAGACTTCTTGGACCCAGCTTTCTTCGAGCCAGACTTCTTGGCCCCAGCCTTCTTGGCCCCAGCCTTCTTCGAACCTGATTTCTTGGCCTGGGCCTTCTTCGAACCTGATTTCTTGGCCTGGGCCTGCTTCGAACCTGATTTCTTGGCCGCACCATTGTCGCCGACAACGGCAACTCGGGCCGTCGGGGTCGTCGCCGGTGAGCGATCCTGCGCGTCATCAGGGGCGGCGGCGCCGTCACCGTCCGCACTCCGTCCCTGGAGGACGACCCTGAGCTCGTCGACGACCTCTTGAAGGCCGTCCGCCAGCTGGGACGCCACGGTCATCGCGTCGGATCGAATCATCTCAATGAGGCCGGCCAACTGATCCCCGGCCATCGTCGAGCAACCGTGGTCCTCGGGCTCGTCGACCTCGTCGGCGTCAGCGGCCCGACCCATCTTTCGGGCCTCACTCTCGAAGCGGGCGGCGGCCTCCTCCAACGAGGACCGCAGGTCGGCAAGACCTCTCATGATTGCACTGGTGACATCCTCGGGCGTGGCCATCGAACCATCATACCGGATCTAGCGCCCGCTTGCAGTAGCAAGCAACTCGGCCGGACGCCACCGTTCCGGGCCACGGCCTGGCGACCGGGTCCTGGCTGACTGGCCGCCAAAAAGGCCGACGCCCGACACCCGACGCCCGGGCTCAGGCCACCTGACTCGCGTAGGCCCGACCGATCAAGAACGCCATCAGGGCCGAGACATAGCCGACAAGCAACAGCGCGGCCAGGATTCGGCTGCTGCGGACGGAGTCGCCCCGGGCCACCCAACCACCGACCAGAAACGCCCCGAGAGGAACCAGCCCACCGATGTAGTGGATGTAGAGCTGGACGATCCCCTGACCCTGGTCCAGGAGCTTGATGCCGAGCAGCAGTTGGACGGTGAGCGCCAATTGGGCGGCGACGATGGCCAGCGCAGCCGGCCGGCCAATAGCTTCGCCCTGGATCGCATGGCGGCCGATCAAGCCGGTGGCCAACGTCATCGTCACCACGACGACGACGCCGGTGACCAGGTGGGCCGACGAATCGATGATGATGTTGTCGAGCCGGCCGTCGCCGAGCGCGCCGGTCCGGAGTGGGACCACCGCGGCGTCAGCTCTTGGAGGCTTCGAAAATGCTCTGGATCGTGCCGCTCAACATGGCGTTGAACTCCTCGTCGGACTGATTGGCGTCGAGTCCTTCGGTCAGCGCCCGTGAGAAGCTGGCGATGACGCCGTTGTTCCTGCTCAATCGGGTGTTGGCCTCCATTCGGCTGTAGCCGCCCGAAAGAGCGACGACCCGCAGCACCCTGGGGTGTTGGACGAGATCGGCGTAGAAGTTGTCGATATCGGGCAGTGTCAGCTTCAGCATCACAAGCTGCCCGTCGCTCAACTGATCGGCGTGGGCGGTGATGGCGCTGCGGAGAAGCTCCTCGGCCTGGGCCTTCTCCGGGCTGTTGATATCGATTTCCGGTTCGATGATCGGCACCAGTCCGGCATCGAGAATCTGGTGGCCGACGTCGAACTGCTGATCGACCACGGCATTGACGCCGGCCTGGTTGGCCAGCTTGATGACCGAACGCATCTTGGTCCCGAAGACGCCCTTCTCGTTGGCCCGGTCGAGCAGGGAGGCCAAATCCGGCATCGGCTTCATGACCTGGGCGCCGTCGGCCTCGTCCGCCAGGCCCTTGTCGACCTTGAGGAAGGGGACGACCGACTTCTCGCCCCACAGATATTCGGCGGTGTCACGACCTTCGATCTGGCGATCCATGGTCATCTCGAACAGGATGGCACCCAGAATCCGATCGCCGTTGAATGCCGGACTCGTGATGATCCTGGCCCGCATCTGGTGCATCAGGTCGAACATCTCGCCATCGTTGGCGTAGCTCGATTCTTCGATCCCGTACAGGCCGAGCGCCTTGGGGGTGCTGCCGCCGCTCTGGTCAAGGGCGGCGACGAATCCGTCTTCATTGCGGACCTTCTCAAGTTGCTGGGCGTTCATTGTGCTCTCAGACCTCGAAGAACTAGTGAAACTGACAATCAGGAGGATATCCGGCCACCGCGGCGGTCGGGTCCCGATGTCGAGGTCGACGCCGGAGACCCCAAGTCAAGTCCCGAAACACGAATCACGGCGAGAGGCGCATCACACGGCGAGAGGCGCATGACACGGCGAGAGGCGCATGACACGGCGAGAGGCGCATGACACGGCGAGAGGCGCATGACACGGCGCGGGTTGTGGCGAACACGTGGTCAGGCGAAGTATGGACAGCGTTTCGGGCGGTCGCCGCTACAGCGATGCCGCCCGCTCGGCTGCATCGCCGAAGCCGGGCTCGGCCCGTGCGATGTCGGAGAACAATCGCCGAGCGTGGGGTTGATCGCCGGCCCGTTCGTAGAGATCGCCCATCACATACCACCGGCGCAGATGATGGAGCCCGGGCTTGCCCTTCACTTTCGGCGCCCGCTCCATGAAACGAATGGCATCGTCAAGGCGACCACGGTCGGCAAGGACCCCGGCCTGGACGATGCGGCCCTCCTCGATCAACTCCGGACTGGGCGACGCCTGCCCCAACTCGTGCCAGAGCTCCTCGGCCTTCGACCAGCGTTTCAAAGCTCGACAGCAGTCGGCCCAGACCGGGTGCTGCTCCACCGAGTTGGTCATGTCGTGGAATCGTTCGAGCTCCTTGATGGCTTTGACCCACCGACCCATCCGGTAGTACGTGAGTGCTGACAGCTCATGGACCTCCGGGACGCCGGGCGCCAGGCGCTGGATCGACTCCAGCATCTTTTCGGCCTCGCCGAACCGTTCGGCCTCGAACGCCTTCGCCGCTTCACCGAGCCGGCGCTGCAGCTTTGCCGCGGTTGCGGCCCCGACACCCGCTATCTCCACATGGCTGACATCGACCCCACGCTTCTTCGTGGGCTTTGCCCGTTTGGCCTTTTGGGAATGATCGACCCGCTCCACAACGATCTCGGCGTCCTCCTCCGGGCGGGGACGCCCCGGCCGCTGGTCCGTACCAGGGCCATCCTTTGGTGGAGGTGGGATGCGTTTGCCGGCGGAGCCCCCGCTCCTTCGCACCCCAGCCGAACGGGACGTCGTACCCTGACCGCGTTCGGCATTCGGCGGTCCTTTTTGTCGCCGACCGGGCTTGGCCGGTTGACGTCGTCGGTTGGGGCGCTCGGTCATAGGAGGTTCAAACCTAGCTTCGACACGGAGTTTCGGCGCACCCGGCCCCGGAATCACCGGTCACGGTATGGTCCTGCGACTTGTCGTCCGACGGCAGCCAGGGAACGTCTCAAGCCAAAACGAAGGAGGACCCAGCTCTGGAGCTGGGTCCTCGGGCAGAACAAGTCTGCAAAAGAAATCCGGCGGCGTCCTACTCTCCCAGGCCGTCTCCGACCAAGTACCATCGGCGCAGGAGGGCTTAACTTCCGTGTTCGGGATGGGAACGGGTGTGACCCCTCCGCAATGGCCACCGAAAATATGCATCGCAACCGGCCGGACTGTAACCGACGGACTGCTATGTCGTCCTTGGGCTCCTCGAGGGAGCCCTCCCTTGAGAACTGAACAGCGAGCACGGGCCGAGACGGACTTTCGGCCGTCAAATTCGACTACGTCGAATTCACGACCGGCAACCGTCACGTTGCACTTCATTACGATCTTGCGCAGTCGAGCTCGGCAAGGCCGAACTCGGTGCCGAGACGAAGCTCGACACAATGACAAAGTAAAACACAAGCCCTCGGCCTATTAGTACCAGTCAGCTGAACACATTGCTGTGCTTACACATCTGGCCTATCAACCTAGTCACCTACTAGGGGCCTTACCCGCTTGCGCGGTGAGAGATCTCATCTTGGAACGGGCTTCCCACTTAGATGCCTTCAGCGGTTATCCTTTCCGTAGGTAGCCAACCAGCCATGCTCCTGGCGGAACAACTGGCACACCAGAGCTACGTCCATCCCGGTCCTCTCGTACTAGGGACAGCCTTCCTCAAATCTCTTTCGGCTGCAGAGGATAGGGACCGAACTGTCTCACGACGTTCTAAACCCAGCTCGCGTACCGCTTTAATGGGCGAACAGCCCAACCCTTGGGACCTGCT
>CAMYLA010000058.1:0-6997 GCA_947259095.1 uncultured Acidimicrobiaceae bacterium
GCCGTCCAGGTCGCCGATGCCGGCAACCGAGGCGCCGAGGGAGTCGCCGTCGGCGAGGGTCGCGCCCAGTCCGCCGACGAGATTGGAGATCTTCTGTTCGGCACCGACCGCTCCGTACGAGGGGCCCCTCGGATCGTCGAGGTAGTCGGGTTGGCCATCGCGGTCGCTGTCGATGGCGTCGCGGGGATCGCCGTCGCCGTTGGGGTCGGCGTTCTCGGCGCTGGTCAGCGTGCCGTCGTCATCGTCGTCGGCGTCGAGGTAGTTGGGGAGCAGGTCGCCATCGGTGTCGGGGCCCGGAGTGGTGGCGGGGTCGCTGTCGAGGTCGGTGTTGGCGTCCTCCTCGACATCCCACAGGCCGTCGCCGTCGGAGTCGAGGAGAACCTGGGCCTCGAACGCGCCGATGTCGCAGAAGGGTCCGGTGGCGTCCTCCTCGTAGTCGACCGGTCGGGGTTGGCCACGCTGGTCGATGGTGTTGTCGGGGCCGACACACGCGGTGTCGTCGCCGGCATCGATTGCCGGACTGCCGGGCGGCAAGGCATGGGTCTGGGTAGGGCCACCGTTGTGGGCCAGAGCCTGGAGCAGCGGATCGACGTCGAGTTGGTCGCTGCCGATCCAGCCACTGCTGCCAGTGGTGTCGCCAATGACGTTGTACCCCGCACTGTCGATGGGGCCGCCGACATCGGGGGAGGGCCCGGTGTTGCCCGCGATGATCGTGTTGTTGAGGTTGGTGGTTGCGCCACCGACTCGGTAGACGCCGCCGCCCGCACCAGTGGCGGTGTTGTCGGTGATCGTGACGTTTTGCAGCGTGGCGAGCTTGTTGTTGTACAGGCCGCCACCGAAGCTGGCCGAGTTTCCGGACAGTGTGACGTTCACCATCGTCAAGCTCGAGCCGGCCCCACCGGTGAAGATCGCCCCTCCGTTACCGGCCGTGTTGTTGTCGAACAGCGAATTGGTGATCGTGGCGGTGCCCAGGTTGTGGAGCGCTGCCCGGTTGTCTGCGGTGTTCCCAGTGACCCGGACCCGGTCCATCGTCAGGTCGCCGAGATTGTTGGAGATCGCTCCTCCGCTGAGACCTGCCGCGGAAGCGTCATTGCCCGAGATGACCATGCTGGTGAGCGTCGCCGCAGCACCCGAGTTGATCCGAACGGCACCACCATCTCCAGTTGAGACGCCACCCGTGAGGGTCGCGTCGCTCAGGGTCAAAGACGCGGTGCCGTGAACCTCGAAGCTGCGATCCAGTGAGTTTGCGTCGATGGTGGTGGACTCAGCACCCGCACCGGAAATCGTGAGATCGTTAGTTACATCGAGGTCTCCGGTGGCAGCGCTGTCTTCCCCAGCCCCAGGGATCGAGAAGACGTAGTCGTCGGCCGGGAGCGCGATCTCGTCGATAGCCGAAGCGTTGGCCTCCTGGATGGCGGCCCGCAACGTGCACTCCGGATCCGGGCCGACCATGTTGCCGGTGTCGCACGACCCGTCACCGATGTTGCTGTCGACGACGTCGGCGTTGGAGTTGACTGTGAACGAGGTCAGCGCCGCCGCCTCGTAGGCGCCGATATCACAGAAGGGTCCAGTCGCGTCGCCCTCGAAGTCAACCGGGCGAACCGATCCCCGCTGGTCGGTGTCGTTGTCGGGGCTGACGCAGACCGTGTCGTCGCCGGCGTCGATGGCCGGGCTGGCAGCAGGCAAGGCATGAGTCTGGGTAGGGCCGCCGTTGTCGGCCAGAGCCTGGAGCAGCGGATCGACTCCTTGTTGGTCGGTGCCGACCCACCCTGAGGAGTCGCTGATATCACCGATGATGTTGTATCCCAGGCTCTCGATCGCCCCTGACGCATCGGGGCCACTCGCTGAAGTGTTGCCAGCGATGATCGAATTCACCGGGTAGGTCTTGGTCGGACCGCTCGCCTCGAACACGCCACCGCCCTCGGCGGTAGCGTCATTGGCCGTGATCGTCACATTTGTGAGCCAGACATCCCCACCGTTGCGTATGCCGCCGCCCTGAGTTGTGGCCGTGTTGCCCGTGAGCGTGGAGTTGACGACGGTCAGGTCGCCGGTGTTGAGCACGCCGCCGCCAAGCGAAGCCGTGTTCAACGTGAACAACGTCCGCATGAGGGTGGCGGTGTTGTTGCTCCGGATGCCGCCTCCGCTGAGTGCGCCGTTGGATGAGACCTCTGAATCGGTGAGCGTCAAGAATCCTTGGTTGTGGACAGCGCCGCCGTCGCTGGTGGCGTTGTTGCCCACGAGGATCGACTGTGCGATGTTGAGGGTCAAACCCCACTCCACCATGAATGCACCGCCGTCCCCGGTGACCGACCCACCGGTCACGGTTACGCCAGCCACGGTGGCAGTTCCCGAGACGAGGTGGAAGGCTCGATCAATGCCAGCTGCGTTGATGGTTGTCGTGGAGGCGCCCGCTCCCGTGATCGTGAGGTCGGAATCCAGATCGAGGTCCCCGGCGGCAGCCGTGTCATCAGCACCGGCGATGCTCAAGGTGTACGTCCCAGCAGGCAGGGTGATCTCGTCGATGGCTGAAGCGTTCGCCTCCTGAATGGCCGCCCGTAGCGTGCACTCGGGGTCGGGACCGACCAGGTTGCCGGTGTCACACGAACCGTCACCGATGCTCTGGTCCACGACGTCGGCGGTGGAATTGACGACGAAGGATGTTGGGAACGCGGTGGCATTCGCCGAGAACTCTGAGGTTGATCCGAACGGTGCGGCCGTTCCTTCTGTGGCTGTGGCGGTGAGGATGTCGCCTGGTGATCCAGCGAAGGCGTGGGAAGCGGGTGTCGGGACGCCACCGGTCACCGAAACGTCAACCGACGATATCCACGTCTCGCCTTCACCGTTCCCGGAGGGGTCGGCGACCGTGCTCTCGAAGAACTCGATCCGATAATTCCCGTTCGGGACGTCGAGGTCGAAGTCCACGGTCACCGTGCCACCCGACTCGGTGGCCGAGGTGACGACCGGGAAGTTGAGCAGATCGTTGTCGCCGGTGTCGCCGTCGCCGGCGTCGTTCGTGGTCACGCCGTCGTTGTCGATGTCGATGCCGAGGCCGGTGTTCGACACGATCGAGTTCCCGATCAGGGCGTTGCCGGTACCGGTTCCTCCGTTGACGGCGATCCCGTCCCAGCCATTGTTCTCGATCCGGTTGGCGGCACCGGCCGCGGTGCCGCCAACGAGGTTGTCGCTTGCGTTGAACTCGATGGCCACACCGTGGAAGGAGTTGCCCAGTGGGCTGCCATCGGAGGCGACACCGATCCAGTTGCCCTGGACGGTGTTGTCGTCGCTGCCGACGTCGGTGATCCAGATGCCGTCGTTGTCGTTGCCGGCGACGATGTTCCGATCTGCGGTCGTTGTCCCACCGATGGTGTTGTTGGCGGCGCCGTTGCGGATGGCGATGCCATCGGAGTTGTTCCCCAGGTCGCTCGTTCCTGCGGTGTCGGTACCGATATGGTTGCCGACCACGGTGTTCGAGTCGGTGCCGCTGCCGGTGATGTCGATGCCGTAGCCCCCGTTCTCGGAGATGACGTTTCCGGCACCGGCCGCAGTTCCTCCGATCGTGTTGCCGTTGGCACCCGCCTGGATCGTGACACCGTTGGATGCGTTGCCGAGATCGACCGAGCCGGTGGCGTCGACGCCGATCAGGTTGCCGGCGATGGTGTTCGCCGTCGTCGCCGCGTTGCTGTTGCCATCGATGATGAGACCCGAGCTCCCGTTGCTCGAGATCACGTTGCCCTCGCCCGCTCCGGCCCCGCCGACCAGGGTGTTGTTGGCCCCGTTGTAAATGACGACCCCGTAGCGGCCGTTGGCCACCGGCGTCCAACCGTCGACACCGAGGCCGATCGTGTTGGCCTGCACGGTGTTGTTCGGTCCGGTGGCGTCGTTCTCGAAGCCGTCGTCGCCGTTGCCCGACAGCACGTTGCCCGCCCCCGGTTGGCCGATGGTGTTGCCGGCGCTGGCGCTGCCCATGGCAATGCCGTCGGCGCCGTTCCCGATCCCGGTGCCGCTGGCATTGCCGGTGACGTCGGTGCCGAGGTAGTTGCCGATGATGACGTTGTCGTTCGAATTCCAGACGACGATGCCATCGCCAGCGTTGCCGGAGATCACGTTTCGATCGGAGGCGGCGGTCCCGCCGACCGTCGTCGGCCCCGACCCGCTGCCGAGGTCGATGCCCCTGGCCCCGTTGCCCCGATCGACCAGCCCGCTGGCGTCCAGGCCGATGTGGTTGCCGACGATCGTGGCGTCGGCTGCGCCGGACACCACCTCGATGCCGTCGGCCCCGAAACGGTTGATGGCCAGGCTGTGGATGGTCACTGCGTCGGCGACGATGCGCAGGCCATCGGTCGTTCCGCCGGCCGAGTTGCCGTTGAGCTCGACGACCGGGGTCGAGGACCAACCGGCCTGGGTCGAGCCGTCGATGGTCACCGTCGCGGTCAGGGAGGGGAACGCCGAGCCGGGGGCGGTCGTCCAGACGCCGCCGGAGTGGCCGGACTCGGTGGCCGGCATGGCGAAGTGGATGGTGTCGATGACGGCCGAGGCGTTGGCCTCCTCGATGGCGGCCCGCAGGGTGCACTCCGGGTCGCCCTCGCTGTTGGTTGCGCCGGTGTCGCAGCTGCCGTCGCCGGCGCTGGCGTCGGCGTCGTCATCTGTGCTGTTGACGGTCACTGCGCCAGGATCGGGCGTCAGGGCCACCAGCTGGCCGATATTGAGGCTTGATGAGCCGGTCGCGGTGCGGGTCCCGGTCGCCCCCGGGGCACCCAGCGTCTCATCGGCGATCTCGGCCGAGGCCGCACCCGACGTCTGATCGACTCGCTCGGTCATGCCGGCCGGGGGTGCGGTGGCGCTGCCCCCCGTGCTGGCGAAGAACCCGACCAGGGTGACATCGGCACCCGTGGCGGTGATCGACGGTGCGACATAGCTGCTGGACGCCGAGTTGCCCTGGCCGCCGTGGGCGTCGATCGGGCTGGCCGGGTCGACCCCGCTGTAGGCCACGATGGCCCCGGCCGCGTCGCCACTCTGGGCCAGGGTGAACACATACGAGGCCGGCTCGGAGCCGCCGGCCACCTTGTAGAACAGGTCCTGGCGGACGGCGCCACCCTGCGCATCGGAGCGGATCAGGGTCCAGCCCGTGGGCGGGGTGACCGCCTCGTCCTGGGCCTGGCCGATCGATGCCAGCATCACGTCGCCCGAGACCACACCGGCCGGCCGGTTGACGGTGACGGCGTTGCCCCCGCCACTGGCGCCGGACTGTGACGCCTTGAAGATCGGATCGATGATCAGCGGCAGACCGGCGTCGTAGTCGCCGACCGTGAACCCGATGGTTCCGTCCGGCCGCAGATCGAAGGCGCTGTCGACCGGGATCCTGGTGCCGCCGGACTCCTGGTAGGCCACCGGGGCAGTCATGACCAGCCCGTCGCCGGAGGTGGCGACGAACCTGACCGAGCCGTCGTCCCGCAGATCCACGTCGGTCGCCCCGTCGAAGTCGAGGACGACGACCGCCGGGTCGACCCCGGGATCGACGATGAGGGAATACTCCAGTTCCGGGCCGTTCGAGCTGTAGAGCACGTCGATGCCGGTGTAGACATCCTGGTAGGTGACCCCCACTTCGGCGTCGTCATCGATCACCGGGTCGGCGGCGGCACCGACCAGATCCATGCGGATGGCATTGGTGGTGGTTCCGTCGAGGGCCACGATGACGTCGCCGCCGGTCAGCACCGTGTCGTAGTCCCGGCCCCCGGCCATGAAGTCGAGCTCACCGTCGGCCGTACCCTGATTGGCCTCGAACCGCAGCTCGGTCACGTCCCCGGCGGAGGCGGCCCGATCCAGCCAGGCATCGGCATCAAGCTTCTCGTTCGTTGCACCGGCAACTTCACCGGCGACGGTGACCCGATGCTCATCGGTGAAGGTGAACCGGGACGGACCGAACGAACCGTCGAGCTCGATCCCGCCGCCGACCGGTGAGCCGCTCCCCGGGTCGAACCGCACGAGGCGGTCGGTCCAGTAGTCGGCCACCCAGACGGTGCCGTCGGGGCCGAGGGCCAGCGCGGTCGGGACGTCGAGGTCGTCGGCGCCGAACGAGCCGGCGATCATGCCGGGCCCATCATCGACCGGGACGACCACCTCGACCCGGCCCGCACCGGCCAGGGTGACGAACATGACACCGTCTGGACCCCAGGCCAAACCGGTCGGCCGGGAACCGGCGTCGAAGGTGACGAAGGTGTCGAGGTGCTTCCCGGTCGTGGTGTCATAGCGCTCGATGTCGTCATCGTCGCGGTCGACGACGTGGAGATAACCGTCGGGTCCGAAGCCGAGCGCCACCGGCGTGACCAGGCTCCCCGCCTCCGCATCGCTCGCCACCTCGACCGACGTCGCCTCGGGGCCGGCGACCGAGCCCGGGCCGTCGACGAAGATGTCGAGAAAGTCCCCGGTGGTGCCGTCGAATCGCAGTACCTGACCGGTCTCGGAGCCGACAACATAGAGATGGCCGTCGGGGCCGAAGGCCAGGTCCTGCGGACGGTCCAGCCCACCCCGGCCGGCGGGGACGAACGTGTCGACATGGCGATCGGTCTCGGGGTCGAATCGCTCGATGGTGTTCGAAGCGCCGCCGGCGACGTACAGCCGACCGTCGGGGCCCACCACTGCGGCGGTGGCCGAGAGTGGTGAGCCGCCGGTGGGACCCAGATCGGCCACCAGGTCGCCACCATCGGCGTCGAAGCGGCCGATACGCTCTGGATCGTCGAACGACGGCACCACCACCTCGGCAGTGGTCCAGGTCCGCCGGCCATCACTGACGCTGACGGTGATCCCGTGGCTCAACCCCGCCACCCCGTAGACGTGGCCGACCGGGCCCGGCCTGCCTCGCCGCCGATCGACGGTGCCGTCGCCCCAGTTCACCGTCCAGCCGGCGATGCGGTTGGTGGGGATGCCCTCCACCGAAACGTCGATCTTGTACCTCTTGCCGACCTCGGCCGAGCCTTGGCCGGTCACCCTGATCTCCGGC
>CAMYLA010000058.1:7039-41889 GCA_947259095.1 uncultured Acidimicrobiaceae bacterium
CGACGTCGGTCACCGTTCGCAGCGGCGTGGCCCGACCCGGCGCGCCGACCGTCAACGACGCCACGAGCGCGAAAACGACCGCCACCGCGAATGCGGCGACGGTCGTGGTGCGGACGTCGGTGGACGACGGTTTCACCAGGTCTCTGCCAACGGCCTACGGATTGTTGGCGGTCTGCTCGGCGTCGAAGGTGAAGGTCGCAGCGGTGGACATGCCCTGGGAGGTGTTGTTCGCCGCCAAGGGCAGAGCCACGTTGAAGCACAGCACCTCGTTCGCCCCGGCGGCAAGCACCCGGTCACCGGCCTGGGCGCCCTGGACGTTGGAACCGAGGACCGCAGTGGTCGCGGTCGAGCCGATGAGCCCGGTGTAGAGAACGGTGCCGTCGGCGGTCCAGTTGGCATTGTCGCAGGTGGTCACCCCGGACTTGATGGTGAGATCGAGCTGGCCGGCCAGAACGTCCTCGGTGGTGGTGGAGACCATCGAGTAACGAAACTCCAGGGTCCCGGCGTTGTCGACGGTGAGAGGTGCGGTCACCTGATCACCCGGGGCCATGGCCGGCATGGTCACAACCGCGCTGGCCGGGGTGGCCGTGAGGTCGATCGTGCCGGTGGAGAAGGCGTTCCCGCTCACGTTCTCCTGGTCGGTGAACAGCGCCAGCGACGCAATGGTGAACAGCCCGCCGGCCAGGGCCAGCACGGCGGCCGTGGCCAGCAGCTTGGTCCCGCTGTTGCGACTCTTCCGGGTTCGAACCGGTTCCGTTGATGCGGTCATGGCGATGGCGTCCTCACTTCTGGGATGCGGTCGGCGCATACCGGTCCGCAGTCTTCCGGCCTTGTATCGACAGCAACGGCAACCAAGCTGAACGAATTGGCCCCGGTTCGAGCCGAACGGGCCATCCGGCCCAGGGGACCCGAACCAAGCACCACCGGCCATCGCCGGCGGGGCTCAGGACGTACCGAGCAGCGCCAGGTCGGCGTCGGGCCCGAACACCGCAACCGGATCCTGCTGGTCAACCGCCGAAGGGTTTGCGTAGTACAGGTAGAGGTTGGTGTCGCCGATCGAGGACAGGCTTGGCACCGAGACCCAGGCGCTCAGCGAGCCGCTCGCACTGTTGTAGGTTTCGATGACGTGGTCCAGCCTGGTCGTGCCGTCGGCCGCGGTGAACACCAGATCGGCCCCGTCCGGGGATGCGCCGGCCTGCAGCTCTGGGTCGGTGAACTGCACCAGCAGCGGGAAGTCGGTCAGGTCGGCCGGGACCTGATCGGCGTCGACGGTCAGCGGTTTGCGGGCGGCCCAGGTCCCCTGGGCGAACCAGCTTCCGGTCTGGACGCCGCCCACCGACACGAAGCCGGTCGGCGTTCGCTGGTTCGCCTCCACCGCCGCCAGCCAGGCCGCCGACCTGGCAACCCGTTCGATCCTGACCTCGTCGAGGCGGCCGTCGACCGGGCGGTCCAGCGTGATCAGGTTGCCGATCGTGACCGGCATCGACGGGTCGGCGTCGATGATCCCGGAGGCGGCCGACGATCCCCGTTCGACACCATCGACGAAGATACGGACAAGCGCTCCGTCCCAGGTGGCGGCCACGTGGTGCCAGGCGCCGAGGGTGACCGCCCCGGCCCCCGCCTCCAACTCGACGGTCGACCCGCTCAACGACAGCCGGGCACGAGCGGCGCCGTCGTTGCGGACCGCCAGCTCGAAGATCCGGTTCAAGGTGTCGTCGGCCTTGGTCAGGATCCGGGCGTCGTTGGTGTAGCCATCGAGGTTGACCCAGCCGGACAGGGTCAGCGCCGTGGCTCCGGCCAGGTCGAACGAGTCGACCTGGAACCGATCGTCGACACCGTCGAAGTCGATCGCTCCGCCGATCAAACCGGGCACCAGATCGCCGTTCACCATGCCACCGCCGCTCAGCCCATCGTGGTTGCGGGCCGAAGCGTCGTCGACCTGGGGTGCGGTACCGGCCGGGTCACGATCGAGATGCCACACCGCCTCGACCGCATCCGGCCACGTTGCGTCGATGTCCTCGTGGGCCGGCGCGTCGGCGGCACCGTAGTAGAGGTGGATCGTGGTGCCGGACGATGCGGCCAGGGTTGGAATCCGGACCCAGGCCACCAGCGTGCCGGTGCCGGGATTCCAGCTCTCAATCTCGTGCACCAACCGGGTGATGCCGTCGGCGGCGGTGAAGCGGATGTCGGAACCGTCTGGTTGGGCGTTGGCTCCGAGGTCGGCATTGCTGAGCGACACCAGCAGCGGAAAATCGCCGAGGTCGGCGGCCACGGTGGCGGCCGGCACGGTGATCGGCAGTCGTCTGGTCCACGGCGCAGCCCCGTACCAGCCGGTGCCTGCGGTTCGGTCCTCGAAGTCGCCAAGGGTGCCGGACTCGAAGTCCTCGGTCAGGAGGTAGACGGCTTCCGGATCATCGGCCGCCGGTGCAGGCGAATCGTTGCCGAAGTACAGCCAGTAGGTGCTGGTGCTGTCGGCGGCGATGGGCGTGACGGTTCGGAACCAGATGGTGGTTGCGCTGTCGTTCCACGACCCGACATCGTCCAGGACCCGATCGAGTTCGGTCCAGGCCGAACCGTCCCACCGCACGATGCGTATGTCGGCACCGTTGGCCGCCGATAACCCCGAGGCCACCAGCGAGGCGTGATCGAAGGTGAGGGGCACCGTATAGCCTCCGGGGGCCGCCGCGGTGGTGGTGTCCACGTCGATCCGCTGCCGGAAACCGTAGTCGGGGTTCCACCATTGGGGCCCCGCCCATTCGATCACCTGCCAGCCGAACGAGGCGTTTGAGGCAACCGCCTCCCGCTGGATGCTGAGGGTCTCGTTATCGGTGAGGTCGAAGGTGGCGCTGGCCTCGCCCACCACGTCGTCGGCCACATGGTCGGTCCACCCGCCGGCCGACAGCCCGGGAACGGCCACCGTGGCCATGGCGGTGGATCGGGAAACTTCGACCGGCTCGATCGTCACGGTCCGTGCGGCCTGGGTCGATGCGAAATCGATGGTGCCGTGACGCACCGTCGAGCCGTCCCTGAGGGTCACGACCTGGATCTGGACATCGATTGCGTCGCCGCCGACGGCCCGCCCGACGGCCACGGTGTCGGCATCGACCAGGTGGGTCCTGACCAGCCGCTCGCCGATGTCGGGCCCGGCGCCGGCCGAGGCCACGGTGGTGATGAGAAAGGTCGTTGCCGGGTCGGCCGGGGTGGCCAGGGACAGGTTGTCGGAGACCACCCCGGAGCCGAGCGTGCCGGACACCGTCTGGACGTCGATGTCGCCGGGATCGGTGAACGACACGATCTGCCAGGCGAAGGATCGCTGGGGGGAGAACACACCTCCCGCGGTTCGAACCGTCAGCGTGGTCGGCGATGTCAGTTCGGCGATGAACAGGTCGTCGCCGCCGAAATCGGTGGCCGAGGCCTGCGCCGCAGAGCTGACCACAACGAAGGCGGCGGAAGGGTCGACCGCGGCAATGGTGACGTCCACTTGGTCGGTGCCGTTGCCGTTGACCGTGCCCCGCTGCACGTCGACCCCACAGCCGTATTCGACGATCGACCAGGCAACGGTGACCGGTCCCGGGACGCCGCCATCGGTGGCCCGGACCAGTTCGAGTGAGGTCCCCCCACCGGTCAGTGCGGTTCGAACGGTGCTGTCGGCCGGCTCGTTCGACGAGCTGCGCGCCGAGGCGAACACGAAGGCCCCGGTCGGGTCGACGGCGGTGATCGGGACCGCCACCGTGCCGTCGACGGCGTGGATCGTCTCTCCCGACTGCACCGAGGTCAGCTGGGGGTCGAAGCAGTCGGCGGTGGAGAAGTCGTTGGTGGCCACCGCTTCGGTGGAGCGGTAGAGGGCCGCCGCCACCCCGGCCGTCAGGACGCCGGCAAGGGGTGCGGCGATGAGCACCAGCCGCCGCCGACGACGGGTCATGCCGGCCGAGGGCGACGGCTCGTCAGCCGGCACCGCCTCGGCCGCAACCGCCTCCTCGTCGTTGGCCCAGATCCGTCGCAGCGTCTGGACCACCACCGACACCGTGGCCATGGCCAGGATGATGAGCACGATCCCCGGCTGGAAGATCGATTGGAGCAGGCCACCGAGCCCGGGCACGATCCAGCGGCTGACAAGCTGTCGCCCCTGCAGCGGGTAAGGGGCGGCATCCGGCGCCTCGTTGGCGTCGCCCTGGGTGATGGCGAACCTCGCAGACCCGTTGGTCTCGATCTCGATCACCCGATGGGTCACCGGGGTTGCACCGGGCCGCCGCATCACCACGATGTCGCCGGTGATGATGGCCTCGGCGTCGGTGGGCGCGGCGATGATCAGCGACCGGGGAGGTGCGGTGTCGCCCATGCTGCCGGTCTGGATCACGACCGGCCGGTAGCCGACGGCCAGCCCGGCCAGGACCACACCGACCGCGGCGATGGCCACGATGGCCAGCACCGGGAGCACCCGGGACGACCAGAACTCGGCCAGCCGACGAACCGGCCGCCCGCTCCTCCTCGCCGGTACCGGTGTCGGCGGGGGTGTTGCCGGTGTCCCGGGGGCCGGTTCTTGGGGTGATGATGTCATTGGTCGGTGCCAAGATCGTGTTCGGCCTCGACCACCAGCTCCACGTCGAGCCGTCGGCCCTGCACGTCGTTCGGCGCCTCCAGCGCCAGGCCGGCGCCGAGGCAGATGATGGTGGCATCGCCGGGGGCCAGGCTGAGTTGGCCGTCCGGCCCGGCCGCCGGATCGATGGCGGCGCCGGTCACGATGCCGGCCAGCACCGTCGGGGTGGCGGACAGGGTGACCCCGGAGGCCAGCGACGGGTCGGCCGCCCCGGGCCGGCAGATGTCGGTGGTGGTCCAGACATCGAACAGGAGCCAGCGGGCCAGCGGGTCCCCATCGGTGAACGCCCCGATCTGGAATCGCAGCGGCAGCGTACCGGCGTTGACCAGTTCGAGCTGACCGGAGGCGCGATCCCCGGGAGCGAGGTTCTCGGCCCGGAAGGCGGCGGTCCGGCGGCCGACCTCAACATCGAGGGTGGCCGCACCCAGCCGGTTGTTGTCCAGGACTTCGCTGTCGCCGAAGGCGGCCGAGGTTCGTCCCGCCGACCACCAGAGCCACAGCGGCAATGCGATCACCCCGGCGGCGACGAACAGCAGGACCGCAAACGGGCCGGGCCGGATCCGTCGCCCGTCGTCTCCTGCGCCATGGTGCCCTGACCCGGGGTCGGACCCCGGTCCGGTCGTCCCGGTCCGGGCCGACCGCTGGGCCGTTGTATCGGCGTAGGTCATGACGGGGTGACCTCCCACAGGAAGTCGGCGGTGGCGGTGAGGCCGAGGGCGTCCTGTTCGTCACGGAGCTCGACCGTGATGCGGAAGGTCCGGGTGGTGCCGGTGTTGACGATGCGACCCAGATCGAGCCATCCGGAACCGGTGAACTCGGCCAGGGTGCCCCGGTAGAGCGGGCTGTCGAGCGTGAAGGCTCGGCAGCTTTCGAAGCCACCGCCGGCGCCTTCCTCGATCACAACGTCGAGGAAGCGGCCGAGCGGGCCGTTGGTCTCGGAGGTCATGGCCAGGTCGACCGGCAGGATCGTGCCGTCGTAGACCACCTCGATGCAGCGCGACACCGGCCGTCCCGGCGCCATGTCCGACAGGTCGAACAGCGCTCGTCCGGTGTCGTCATCGCTGAGTGAGATCGTGCCGGACGAGACCGCACTGGGGGCGGAGGCGCCTTCGGCGGTCAGGGCGTCGCTCGAACGGTTGATGACCAGCGTGGCGATCAGCAGTACCGACAGTGCGGCGGCGAAGGCCCTGGCCGCGTTCCTGGCCAGGCTGTTCTCCTGTCGCTGAGCCGGTTCGTGGGTGTCGACATCATGGAGTTCGACGAGTGGGCGTGGCATCAGCTTGTCGACTCCTGGTACGCAGGGGCCGGGTTGATCGACGGCCTGGTCGCCGTTGTGGTGAGCCCGTCCCGCATCAACAGCGGCCGCAGCCGTTCGATCGGCATCGGCCGGTTGATGGCGTACCCCTGGAGGAGGTCGGCACCGGCGGCGGTGACCGCGGTGCGGTGCCGCTCGTTCTCGACGCCTTCGGCCACCACCGTGAACCGCAGGTCGTGGGCCAGGGTCACGACCGATTCGAGAATGATCCGGTCGGCCTCGTCGCTGCAGGCCTGCTGGACCAGGACTCGATCGAGCTTGAGCTGGCTGATCGGCAGACCCCGCAGATGGGCCAGGGAGGTCCGGCCTTCGCCGAAGTCGTCGAGGGCCAGCATGACACCTATGTCGATCAGCCGCTGCACATTGGGGATGGCCTCGCCCTTGGTGGCGACGATCCGCTCACTCAGTTCGATGATCAGCCGGGCGGCGGGCACCCCGGTCAGCAGGAGCGCATCGCTCACGTTGCCGATCAGGGCGTCCGAGTCGAGCTCGACCGGCGAGACGTTCACCGCAACGGAGAACCTGGCGTCGGGCCGGATGTTGCAGCCGGCCACCGACTGCAACGCGGTTCGGAAGATCCAGGCGTTGAGGTCGTCGACCCGGTTGCTGACCTCGGCGAGGTCCAGAATGTCTGCGGTGTTGACCGGCCCCAGTTCGCGGTGGGTCCACCGCAGCAGCGCTTCGACGCCCTCGATCCGTCCGGTCCTGGCCGAGACCAGGGGTTGGAAGTGGAGCGTCAACTCCTCCTGATCGAGTGCCTTCTTGAACTCGGCGGCGAGCCGGCCACGCCGACGCTCCGCCTCATCGAGACCGGGGTGGTACAACGCAACTCGCACCGAGTCTGTCGACTGTTTTGCGGCATACATCGCCGCGTCGGCCCTGCGCAGGATCTCGCTGTCGCTCAAGCCGGTCTCGGCGAATGCGATGCCGATGCTGGCACCGATCTTGACCGTGCCGTTCTCCAACTTCAGCGGCTCCAGCAGGGCCCGGTGGACGCTGCTGGCCAGCTCGACGGCCTCCTTCGGGCTTGCCACCGGTTCGAGCAGCACGGTGAACTCGTCTCCCCCGAGGCGGGCGACGAAGCCGGCGTGGCCCACCGCCCCGCTGAGTCTGGTGCCGACGGTCTGCAGCAGGGCGTCGCCGGCCTCGTGGCCGAGGGTGTCGTTGACCCCTTTGAAGCCGTTGAGATCGAGGAACAGCACCGCATGGCGGCGCGACGGGTCGGTGGCGGCGGCCAGGCCTGCGCCGAGCCGTCGTAGGAACTGGGCCCGGTTCGGCAGCCCGGTCAGCGGGTCGTGGTGGGCCTGATGCTGCAGTTCGATGTGGACATCGCGCAGCTCGGTTATCAGCTGGCGGTTCTGTAAGGCCACCGTGGCCTGGGCGCACAGCAGCCTGAGGGCGTCCACGCCACCGATCGGCGGCGGCGCCGAAAGATCCTTGGCCGCCCGCAAGACGATCGTGGTGCCGTCGACCTCGGTGATCGTGAACCGGACCAGCAGCATCAGCCCCCGGTCCGACAACGCCTGGTACTGCGCCGGGTCGGGATCGAGGTGGTCGACCACCACTTCCGGTTCATCGAGGTCGAAGTCGCCGAGGGCGCTGCCGGGCTCGCCGGGCGGGGGCAGGGCCAGCCCCTCCCTGTTGGTGGCCGACGCCGGCAGACGCCACTCGGTGCCGCTCAGCCGGACACAGATGTCGGCCGCATCGAATCCCAGGGTCAAGGTCGACGAGGTGAGGATCTCGAACAACTCCCCACTGAGCGTGTTGACCTGATAGCCGATGGCGGCAACATGCTCCAGCAGCTCGCCCCGCCGATGGGCCTCCTCGGTGGCCTGCTGCTGGAGTACCACATCGGCCAGCAACTGTTCGGCAAGGTAGGCGCCCGGGATCACCACCAGCAACAGGACACCGAGCTGGTCGAGCAGCTGTTCCAGTTCATCGATCATGCCAGACACGGCGGCATCGGACCGGTTCAGCACCCACAGCCGGGTGGTGAGGATGATCCCGGTCATCGCCATCCAGTGGACCAGCGCCCCTGCCAGGCGGAAACGAACCGCCGCTTCGACGATCGGCAGCGCAATCAGCACCCAGCCGATTCCCGATCCTCCGGTGGCGGTGGTCATCATGACCACGATCAGCGTGTCGCCGGTCAGTTCGAAGATCGCATACCGGGTCGGAAGCCCACCGCGGAACCGTTTGGCGGCGTTGATCGACACACCGTTGACCAACGCCAACGAGACGATGGCCAGGCCCAACAACTGGACCTTGGCCAGTCCCACGACCTCGACGTCGAACCGGTTGTCGGCCAGGAAGAACTGGCCGCAGATCATCAGCCCGGCCAGGAGGCGGACCCGTCGGATGGCCCGGTCGGCCATCCCGGTCAGTCCGTCGGATCCGGCGTCACGTTTCCGGGCACCTTTGCGGAGGCCGCTGGCGGCGATGGCGAACGAGGCCAATGACAACACCGCGGTGGCGACCAGGGCAATGTAGTTCTGCTGTTGGACCCATACCACCGGCAGGCCGATGAGCGGCACGACGAGGCGGCCGAGGCCCACCACCTGATCCCGGGGCACCCGATCGACGTCGACACCGGGATTGGCGTCGCCCTTGGTCACGTACTCGTTCGAGTCGACCAGCACCTCGAAGACCCGATGGGTGATCAGCTCCGACTGTTCCCCCGTTCCGTCGTCACGGGAGCTGTTGAAGGTGATGACCGAGCGCTGCCCGACCAGTTCCGTCGGGTGCTCCTCCAGCATCAACACATCGCCAGGACGCAGCGTCGGCGACATCGAGCCGCTGGTGACCACCACCGGCTGCCAGCCGGTGGTGACCATCACCACCACAACCCAGACGCCGAGCAGCCCCAGCAGGTAGACGTGGATCCAGGCCACGAGACCGACCGCGGGGCGCATGGCCGCCTGCAGCTTGGTCCACCGGGACGAGATCGTGGCCGTCATGGTCTGGCCTCGACGACGAAGCTGAACTCGGTGGTCAGGCCTTGGGCACCGTTGTCGTCGCGCAGTGACGCCGAGGCCACCACGATCACCCGGTCGCCGCCCACCATCCGGGGGGCCAGGACGAGGCCGGTGGCGAAGTCCCGGTGGGAGGCTGCAAAGCCGTCGAGACCCCCGGCGAACAGCCGGCCGGCGTTTCCGGCCGAGACGTCTGCGCAGCTCTCGACGTCGGCCACCGAGACCGTGAGGGTGGTGAACGCCTCGAGACCGGTCCCGCCGAGCAACGAGCCGTGGAGGCGGACCACGGCCGGGATGGAGCCGCGGTACTCGACCTCCAGACAGCCGGTCAGCTCCCGGCCCGGATAGAGCTGGTCATCGTCGAACAGGAGCTCCACCGCGGTTCCAGGCTGAGCCAGGTCGACGACACCGGCGGAGAAGAACGTTGTCCCCTCGGTGCTGGCACTGACCCTGGCCGAGCTGGTCACGATGGCGTTGACGACCAGCACCCCGGCCGACAACAGGACCACCAGCCCCGCCGCCAGCTGGATCAGTGATCGTCGACGTTCGATCATGGCGCAGCGGTCGACGGCGTGTCGCCGGTCGACGGGACCTGGGTCGTCGCCTCGGTTGCCGGGATCTCGATTGGTTGCGTCTCGGCCGAGGGCGCCGTCGGCGATGTCTCGATCGTCGGAACCGAGGTTGTCGAGGCGGCGGTGGTGGTCGATGACGGTTCGCTCGAAGACGATGCGGTCGGCGACGGTTGATCGGCGGTGGGCAAGAGATCGTTGGTGGGCAAGGGATCGGCGGTGGTGGCGATCACCCCGAGGTCGGTCAGCCGACCGGTGGCCACGTCGAACACCTGGCCAGGTAGGATCTCGGCCTTGACCGTGGTGCCATCGGCCAGACGGAGGGCGAAGCGGCCCGGGAGCAGCTCGATGCCGTCGACGAATGGCTGCCAGCCACCGCCGAGATCGATGTCGGTCGCCAGCCGGTCCTCGACATCGCCGGCAGCGCCGGGGTCACCGGCATCGATCCGGCCCATGATGACCGTCGTGGCGGCACCGTTTGGCCGATGAACCGATCGGCGACCCTGCCACGTCAGCTCGATCGTCACGCCGGGGCCGAGTGCCTCGAACCCGGCCCGGCCCCACTCGTCGGTCAGGCCGGTCCGGTACCAGCGGTCGGTGAAGTGGCGAACGCCGGCTCCTGGCACCGCCCGGCCGGCGGTGTCGACGAGTTGTACGTGGAACGTGCGCATGGTGAAGACCGCCCGGCCTTCGTCGATGGTCGGACGGTCGTCGGTGCCGACGGACTGGTGGGCGGCCGACAACTCGGCGGTGACCGGGAGGCCGTCGACCAGAACGCAGCCACCGGGTTCGGTGTCTCCAAGCGCTCGGCCGGCTTCGCCGGAACCGGTCTTCACGGTTGCCCCGACCACCGGCTCCCCGGCCGAGGTGACAACACAGACCTGGTCGAGGGTCTGAACCTCGTTGGCCGAGGCGGCGACGGCAGCCGGACCGAGCAGCAGGGTCACCACCGCCGACATGGCGGCGGTGCCGGTCAGGACCTGCAAGGGTCGGTGGTGATGGCGATGACGGTCGACCTCGAGCTCATGGGGATGGGCCACGGCCTGATCGGGGCCGCCGCCATCGACATCTGCCGCGCCACCGGCACCGGCGGCCGCGTGTCCGATCAGGCAGTAGCTGATCAGCGCGATGCGGGACGAGTCGTTGAGATCCCGGAATTCGAGCCCGACCCGAACGAGGCCGTCGTGATGGAGCCCGGCGCTGCGGGCGATGGCCGAACCCTCGATCCAACGGTGGTCGCCGCCGGGCAGCGGCAACCGGAGCCGAACCGGGACAATGGTGCCGATGGGGGGCGCCTGGCCCATGAGCAGCCCGACGCCGGCCGGGGCCAGATCGAGGGTCGTGGCCGCGGTCGAGGCGACCTCGATGTCGAGGGCAACCTCCAGCCGGAACTGCCGACGACGTTGCCGGCGGAAGACGACGACCTGAAGCACGTCGACCATGGGGATCAACAGCCCGACCCCGATGGCCATCACCAGCACCCGCTCGCCGGTTGAGAACGCAGGGAGCAGATCGCGGTCGAACAGCGTGACCGCCCGCACCAGCAATGCCACGTCGAGGGCGATCACCGTTGCGGTCAGCAGCCGCAGTCGGCCAAGAGCCCGAACCCCCGAGGTCCGGTTCGCCCGACCCGATGGCATGTCGCCGCAGCGGCCTCTGGCCACGGCCCAGGCCGCGCCGACGTCGACGCCGAGGGTCCGCCAGCCGTGGCGAGTCCAGTCGCCGACGGCCATCGTGCCCCGGCTCAGCGCCCACCTGGCGGCAACGGCACTGCCGGCGCTCAGCGCCCAGAAGGCGACCAGCGGCCCGAGCGGGGCGTCGAACGGGAGGTGCCCGGTCGCCAGCGTGACCACCAGCACGGTCGCCGCCACCAGCTGGCGGACCCCGGTGCCGAACGCCATCGCACGGGCAACCGACACCAACGCCTTGCGCCGGCCAGGGCCTTCGATCGTCAGCGGATTCTGGGGCGTTCGGAACACCCGGAGGGCTCTGATGACCCGCCGGCGGCGCTGTTCGAGGTACTCGTCGAGCGTGTCCGGGGCGACGCCACGCACCAGCGGCCTGGCCTCGAAGGCGCTGGTCCAGCCGGCACCGTGGAGCAGTACCTGGGCCCGCTCGACCGCGGCCGGGTCGGCCTCGACGAAGCCTCCGATCGACTCGACGGCGTCCCGTCTGACGATCGAGGCCGGACCAAACCAGGGAGCGGCACCGAGCCGGTTCAGGCCGGGGCCAACCACCTCACGAAGCAGCGCCTCCTCATCCCGGCCGGCCCGCAGGTGGACCAGCGAATCGGGGTTGAGCAGACCGACCGCGCACTGGCAGACGGCGAGGTTCGGCTCGTCGAAACGGGTCGAGGCCTGCTCG
Source organism: uncultured Acidimicrobiaceae bacterium (assembly GCA_947259095.1). Taxonomy (GTDB): domain Bacteria; phylum Actinomycetota; class Acidimicrobiia; order Acidimicrobiales; family SZUA-35; genus JAHELU01. Next base: position 18,857 of record CAMYLA010000058.1, read on the forward strand.
AGCAGGGTCGGCATCGGCACCTGGCCGGCCTCGAGCCACAGATAGTACGGAGAGCGGCCGTGCCGATGAACCGCTGCGGCCGGGCTGGCCCGGACCGCCTCGTCGATCACGTAGTCGGCGCCGAAGGTCTGCGTCAGCGGCCTGAGCTCCCGGCGAGCGGCGCTGTCGATCACCCGGATATCGCCTCGACCGACCAGCGCCACCGCGCCGACCAGCGAGCGCTCGATCACCGCCGGGTCTGCCCGATCGGCGTTGATGATGACGTCGACCGGTGGCAGCGTCGTCGGGGGGCCGCAGCGACCCGTCGGGCGGGGGGCCAGATCGGAGGTCCGCCACGCCTGGAAACCGAACAGGCCGAGCTGGGCAAAGGACCACAGTTCTGCTGCGTACAGCGGCACCGACAACCAGAGTCGGTGGCCGTCGCCCAGGGTCGTGGTTCGCCACAGCAGGTACAAGAAGCCGAGCAACAGGGCAACCACGGCCACCGTTGTGGGGCGCGGCCGCACACCACGTGGCCTCTCCCCAGGCTCTTGCGGCACCCTCATACGACGTGACCCTCCAGACGAGGCGTACTCCGCCATCGGTCCGGTGAGCCGGGATATTGAGAAATTGGGGGCGGGCGCCGGCCAGGCCGGGGCCCGCAGAACCGCTGATTTCAAGCCAGGTTCTGCCCGATCCGGGCCGCGGCCGCCAGGTTGCGATCCGCCGCCTCGTCAGGGGTCAGCCGCCGCCGAGATCCACCTCGTAGCCCTCGTAGACGAGGTCGGCCCCGGCCTGGCGATGGCGGGCGATGGCCGACAGCAGGTCCAACACGTCGATCCGGATCGCACCGACCGTCACATCCTGGTCGAGCGACTCCATGACCTTCGTGGCCTGGTGGCAGAGCTTGGGATGCTCGTCCCGGACCTCCTCGATCCGGCGCGACAGCCGAGGTGCCTCCCTGGTCAGTTCGGCCAGCAGCCCGTCGCTCCCCTCGACCTCCTCGACATGGCGCAGCAGGGCCTGATTGAGGTCGCCGAGCGCGGCGGCCAGGCGCGGCCGCCAAGCCGGCTGGGCCGAAGCGGACGCAGTTGCGTTTTCGACCTCGGAAATCGCCTGCTTGAGCTCGATCCGTTTCTGAGCCGCCGCTCGTAGTGCATCCGATCGATTGTCGTCAGCCACGGTGTTACCCCTGTTCACAACTCAGGCCTGGTATTCGGCGGGTTCGGCGGACGGACGCCGACCATGAACACCAACATCCCAGATCGGGCGGGGCGGCGCCAGAGGTGAGCGGCAACTTTTTTGCCAGACCAACGGTGTCGGGGCGTAGGTTGGCTCCATGAGCGAATCAACGCTGGTCGACACCATCCGGTCGTCCATCATCGGGCGGGATCAAGCCGTGGTCGGCCCCTTCGGACCGAAGCCGGTCATCTATGCCGACTACACCGCCTCCGGGCGGGCGCTGTCGTTCGTCGAGGACTACATCTCCGAGGTGGTGCTCCCGCTGTACGCCAACACCCATACCGAGTCGTCGGGGACCGGCCTCCAGACGTCGCGGTTGCGGGAGGAGGCTCGGGCCATCATCGCCCGCAGTGTCGGGGCCGGCGACGAGCACGCGGTGCTGTTCTGCGGTACGGGCGCCACCGGGGCCATCGCCAAGCTGGTGGCGGTGCTCGGCCTGCGGCTGCCCTCCAACCTGGAGGACCGCCACCAGCTGGCACGCCACATCCCGGCCGACGAGCGGCCGGTGGTCTTCGTCGGGCCGTTCGAACACCACTCGAACGAACTGCCGTGGCGGGAGTCGATCGCCGACGTCGTCGCCATCGGCGAGGACGCCGACGGACACATCGACCTTGGTGACCTCGAGGCCAACCTGCAGCGGTTCGCCGAACGACCGCTCCTGATCGGCTCGTTCTCGGCCGCATCGAACGTGACCGGGATCCTGACCGACACCGGTGCGGTCTCGTCGTTGCTCCATCGATACGGTGCCCTTTCCTTTTGGGACTATGCGGCGGCGGGGCCCTACGTCGAGATCAACATGGGCAGCTCGGAGGAGGGTGAGGACCACCTCGACGCCATCTTCGTGTCGCCCCACAAGTTCATCGGCGGCCCCGGCACCCCGGGTCTCCTGGTTGCCAGGCGGGAGTTGTTCACCAACCGGGTCCCGGCGGTGCCGGGAGGTGGCACGGTCACCTACGTGAACCCGGACCAGCACGACTACGCCACCGACGTCGAGATCAGGGAGGAGGGCGGCACCCCCGACATCATCGGCTCGATCAGGGCCGGCCTGGTGTTCCAGCTCAAGGGCGCGGTCGGGTCCGACGAGATCGAGCGGCGGGAGACGCGGTTGCTGCGCCGAGCCATCCAGTCGTGGCGGGCGGTCCCCAACATCGACATCCTGGGCAACCTCGACGCCGACCGGCTCTCGATCCTCTCGTTCGTCATCGGCGACCCTGGCGACCCAGAGGAACATAATGGTGGGGCCGCAACCGGGCCGAGGCGATTCCTCCACCACAACTTCGTTGTGGCGGTGCTCAACGACGTGTTCGGGATACAGGCCCGCGGCGGCTGCTCGTGCGCCGGGCCGTACGGCCATCGCCTGCTGGGGATCGACATCGAGCGATCCCACCGATTCCAGGAGGCCGTCGGCCGGGGCTGCGAGGGCATCAAGCCCGGCTGGGTACGGGTCAACTTCAACTACTTCATCGACGACGAGACCGCCGACTACATCATCGGCGCGGTCGAGCTGGTGGCCAAGCTCGGTCTGGCCGTGCTGCCCTACTACCGATTCGAGCCGTCGACCGGGCTGTGGACCCACCGCGACGGCGCCGTCCAGCCACCGTTCTCGCTGGAGAACGTTCGCTATGTGGCCGGGGTGATGGTCCACGAGGCCCTGGAGGAGGCGGCGCCCACCGCACCATCGCTGCCCCGGTACCTGGCCTGGGCCGGGGAGTGGCTGGAGCAGCTGGCCCGGGAACGGCCGATCCCCCTCGACCCACCGGACGAGGGTGACGACTTCGAGGGTCTGCGCTGGTTCCCCTACCCGGCCGACGTGGAGCCGGTGCCGATCGACGCCGACTGACCCGGTGGAACCTGGCGAGCTCGAACGGCCGGGGCGACAAGGCCCGTAACCTCAGCGGCCGAGCAGCCCCATCCGGCCGGCCTCCCGGGTCAGCCAGTCACGGTGATGGGGGGCGGCGACGGCGATCAGCGCCTCGGCCCGCTCGTCGAGGGTTCGCCCCTGCAGCTCGGCGACACCGTGCTCGGTGACCACGTTGTCGACGGTGTTCTTCATCGTGGTCACCACCGCCCCGGTTCGCAGGGTCGGGGCGATCCGGCTGAACCGGCCGCCCCCGGTGGTGGAGCGGAGCACGACGAAGGCGTCGCCGCCGTCGGAGTACTGGGCTCCTCTGGCGAAGTCGGCCTGTCCCCCGCTGCCAGACCAGTACGTGGTGCCCAGTGTCTCCGAGGCGCACTGGCCGAACAGGTCGACCTCCAGCGTGGCGTTGATCGACACGAAGTTCGGTTCCAGGCCGATGTTGCGGGGATCGTTGACCTCGTCGACCGGGAGGAACTGCACCGCATCGTTGTGATCGCAGAAGTCGTACAGCCGGCGGGAGCCGAGGGCGAAGGTGGTGACGATGCGACCCCGGTTTGCCGCCTTTCGGATCCCGGTCACCACGCCGGCCTCCACCAGGTCGATGACCGGGTCGGAGAGCAGCTCGGTGTGGACCCCGAGATCCCGATGGTCCTCGAGCAGCCGGGCCACCTCGGAGGGGATCGAGCCGATGCCGAGCTGGATGGTGGCCCCGTCGACCACCCGCTCGGCCACCAACTCGGCGATGGCCCGGTCCTCGGGCCGCACCTTCGGGGGTTCGGTCTCGATCAGGTCGTAGTCCACCTCACACCAGCCGGCCACCTCACTGACGTGGATCCGGTTGGCCCCGTGGGTCCGGGGCATCCTGGCGTTGACCTCGAGCAGGAACGGCACCCGGCCGATCATCGCCGCCACATAGTCGGCGCTGACCCCGAGGCTGAAGTAGCCAAGTGAGTCCGGCGCGCTGGCCGCCGCCAGCACCACCGCCGGGTTCTTGGCCAGGAGGAACTGGGGGATCTCACTGAAGTTGGCCGGGGCGAAATGGCAGCCCCCGGCATGGAACGCCGGCCTGGTCACATGGGACAGGAACCACGAGACGTGATCGAGCCGGCCCCGATAGGCACCATGGAGATAGGGCCGGTCACGCAGGGCGTGCATCTGGTGAACCCGCACGCCGGTGAGTCGCTCGGCGTTGGCCTCCAGCTCGTCGAGCAGTTCGACCGGCTCACCGTTGGCGATGGGTACCACGATGTCGGCGTCCGTTTCCAGGCCGCCGACGAGCTCGTCGACCAATTCGGACACGGGCCGGGGGCCTCGGGGAACACTCATCCTCCGAAGGCTACTGGCTGCACCGGGGGGCGGTTCGACCCGGGATCACGGGCCAACCGTCAGCTCGACCCGGGGCGGTCGTTCGATCGGGTCCGGCCCGATCCGGGCCGCACCGGCCAGGGCCTCGGCCGCCGACTCGAATCGGGCCTGGTCCTCGGTGTGCAGTTCGAACAGCGGTTGCCCGGCCGACACCCGGTCGCCGATGGCGGCCAGGCACAACACCCCGGCGGTCGGGCTCACGTCATCGGTCTTGCGGGTCCGCCCCGCCCCCAGCCGCCAGGCCGCAACGCCGACCGCCCGGGCCTCGATGCCCTGGAGGTGGCCGTCGACCGTGGCCGTGATCCGCCGCCGATGGGATGCCTGGGGCAGCCCGGCGGACAGGTCGCCGCCCTGGGCGGTGATCATGCGGTGGAACACCTCCGATGCCTCACCGGAGCCGAGCATCGCGGCCGGGTCGGCGTCGATCCCCACCAGGCGAAGCATCTCTTCGGCCAGCGCCAGGGTCAGTTCGACGACGTCTGGCGGGCCACCACCGGCCAGCACCTCGAGCGCCTCGGCCACCTCGAGGGCGTTGCCGGCCGCTCGACCCAGCACATCATCCATGCCGGTGATCAGAGCCGACGTCGTGACACCGTGGTCACGGCCGAGGCCGACCATCGTCTCGGCCAGCATCACGGCGTCGGCCTTCGATGCCATGAACGCCCCGGACCCGACCTTCACGTCCAGAACCAGCGATCCGGTGCCCTCGGCGATCTTCTTCGACATGATCGAGCTGGCGATCAGCGGGATCGACTCGATCGTGCCGGTGATGTCACGGAGGGCGTAGAGCTTTCGATCGGCCGGGGCCAGGTCGGCCGAGGCGCCGGCGATCACACCGCCGATGGTGTTGAGCTGATCGATCATCTGCTCCGGGCTGAGCTCCGCCCGCCAGCCGGGGATCGCCTCCAGCTTGTCGAGCGTGCCACCGGTGTGGCCGAGGCCCCGGCCCGAGAGTTGGGGCACGGCGGCGCCGCAGGCTGCGACCAGCGGCACCAGGATGAGCGAGATCTTGTCGCCGACGCCACCGGTCGAGTGCTTGTCAACCGCCGGTCGGTCCAGCCCGGACAGGTCGAGTCGGGTGCCGGAGTCGATCATGGCCGAGGTCCACCGGGACAGCTCGTCGGGGGTCATGCCGTTGAAGAAGATGGCCATGGCCAGGGCCGCGGCCTGCTCGTCGGCCACGGCGTCGCCGGCGGCGTAGCGGGAGATGAACCAGTCGATCTGTTCCGCGGTGAGCGACCCACCATCACGCTTGGTGACGATGACCTCCAGCGGCGTCATGTGACCCCGGTGACCAGGACCGGCTGCTCGGCACGGGACACCAGGCCCATGGCGATGCTGCTCATCGATCGGCGGCTGGTGTCGGTCCGGCTGCGGCTGCCGACCACGATGAAGCCGGCGTGGTGCCGGTCGGCGAAGGAGGAGATGGCGTCGACCGGGCTGTTGCTCTGCACCACCTCCCAGCGGGCGCCGATCTCGCGGTCGAGCTGTTCTGCCAGCTCCTGGAGGACTCCGGTGGTGTTCTGGTGGAGGTCGTCGCCGGCAAGGGGTTCGGGGACCACCCGGACGATCCACAGCCGGTGGCCGGAGGCCCGGGCCAGGCTCACCGCCGAGTCGAGGGCGATTCGGGACGAGGCCGAGCCGTCGAACCCGACCACGATCTCACCCTCCGGCTTGCGTCTCACCACATTCGGTCCGAGCAGCAGCACCGGCACCTCGGCCAGGTGGACCAATTCCTCGGCCACCGAGTTCTTGAAGCTCCAGGCGTCGGCGTTGTCGGTGGACAGCACCGCCAGCGATCGGGGATCGAGGTGGCCGGCGATGACCGCGCCGGGGCGATCGCCGTGCAGGATCTCGCCGGTCACGGCCAGCGACGGGTACCGCGAGCTCATGTCGGCAACGACGGCATGGGGGAGGCCGGCCGCCACGTCGCCCGGCTCAGCGGCGCCGCCCGGTGCGTCCTGCGATCCGGTGGAGGTGTCGGCCCCGGTGGCCACGTGGATGACATGGACCGGAAGGCTCCACCGCTCGGCCAGCCACACCACCAGTGGCATCGCCCGGTCGTGGTACGAACCTGGACCGACCGGCAGCACCAGTCGCTCCAGGGGCCGGCCGGGCCGGAATGAGGGGGCGGCCACCGTCGGTTCCTGCTCCATCGTGCACTCTCCTTCGTCGCAGCCGGGTCCCGGCCCCATCGTTCATCCAAAACAGTGCCTCAGCCGACGGCCAGAGGCCAAGGTCCCCCGCACCGGTCGGCCATGGCGGTCCAGCGGGCTCGGCCCGCAGCCACGGCGCAGGGTCGGCCCGGGTGAACCTACCGGCCAGGGCCGACCGGCGCCACCATCATCGAGTACCGCCACCGGCCAACCGGGGGCCAGACTGTACTGCCGCCGGCCGACCGGGGGCCAGACTGTACCGCCACCTGTGAAGCGACGGCCGTTCTATGGCATGCTCGACCGGTGCCGATGACCGAGGAGCAACGTCGCCAAGCCGCCGCAGACCTTTTCGAGGCCGAACTGACCAGGCGATGGATCGAACCGATCACCCTGAGCTATGACGGCGCCGACATCGCCGACGCCTATGCCATCGGCCAGTACGTGACCGAGGCCAAGGTGGCGGCAGGCCGGGTGGTCAAGGGCCACAAGGTCGGCCTGACCTCCAAGGCGATGCGGTCGACCACCGGCGCCACCGAGCCGGACTACGGCACCCTGTTCGACAACTGGTTCCTCGATGAGGGCACCAGGGTGTCGATGAGCACGATGAACCGGCCCCTGGTGGAGATCGAGCTGGTGTTCGTGCTCGGCAGCAACCTCGGCGGACCCGATGTCAACGCGGTCGACGTGCTGAACGCCACCGACTACGTGCTCCCGGCCATCGAGGTGGTCGACAGCCGATTCTCGAAATCGGGCAAGGCGGGGGTGGTCGACAGCATTGCCGACGCCGCATCGTGCGGTTTCATCATGGTCGGTGGCAACCCCCGGAGCCTGGCAGACATCGACCCCCGGTACGTGGCCGGCGCCCTCTACAAGAACGGTGAGGTGGAGGAATCCGGGACCGCAGCGGCGGTGATGGGCAACCCGGTCAACTCGGTGGCCTGGCTGGCCCGCAAGCTCGACGAGTTCGGGGTCGAGATGCAGGCCGGGCACACCGTGCTGTCCGGCTCGTTCATCCGGGCCCACCCGATGGCGGTCGGCGATTCCTTCGTTGCCGACTACGGCGACCTGGGTCAGATCAGTTTCGGCGTCGTCGAGTAGAACCGACCGAGCCGGTCCGGGCTCCGACGCACCACAAGGGACTTCCACAACAGAAAGCGAGCACCCGGCCATGGCCGACGAAAGCACCCGACCGTTCGAGCTGACCGACGAGATCCGGCGGAAGTTCAACGCCGTCTCCACCGCCACCCTGGCCGGTCAGATGCAACGCCGCGGTATGCGGAACTCATTCCTCAACGGGCTCAAACCACTCAAGTCGGGCCAGCGCCTGCTTGGCTACGCCCACACCCTGCGCTACGTGCCCCGGCGGGAGGACTTCGAGAAGCGCAGCTCGGGACCGAACGCCCAACGCCGGGCGGTGGAATCGATCGAGCCGGAGGAGGTCCTCATCGTGGAGGCCCGGGGCGAACCGGATGCGGGGACGATCGGCGACATCTTCACCATGCGGTTGCTCAAACGAGGCGGCACCGGCTTCATCACCGACGGTGCACTGCGCGACACGCCGGCCATCGCCGAGATCGACGTGCCGGTGTACCACCTGTCATCGCACGCCGCCACGCTGGGTCGGCTCCACACCCCGCTGGATCACCAGATCCCCATCGTCTGCGCCGGGGTGACGGTGTTCCCCGGTGACATCATCGTCGGCGACGGTGAAGGGGCGGTGGTGATCCCGGCCCTGCTGGCCGAGGAGGTGGCGAACGACGCCCACGCCCAGGAGCTGCAAGAGGAGTGGGCCATCGAGCGGGTGGCCGACGGGGAATCCAGCATCGGGGTGTTCCCGATCGCCAAGGAGCGTCGCCCCGAGTTCGAGGCCTGGCTGGCCAACCGGCCGGACTGAGCGTCGATCCGGCCCGGTCATCGGCCTGCGAACCTCGGCCCGATTCCCGGCCCGTCGACCCTGGCTCTACGATGGGGTTGCCAACACGCCGCCGAATCCGACCAAGGGGGCACCGACATGTCCGACACCCAGCGCAAGCGGACCACCGCCGTCACGCCACGGGGGCTCAACCACCTCGTGCTGAACGTTCGGGACATGGAGGAGTCGCACCATTTCTGGTCGGAGCTGCTCGGCTTCGAGATGGTTGGCAAGCTCAAACCGGGACCGAACGACACGCCGATCAACATGCAGTTCTACAGCGGGGTGGTCGACGAGGTCAGCCATCACGACATCGCGCTGGTGGAGCGGGAGGGCCTGGCGGAACCGCCGGAGCAGTGGAGCATGTTCAAAGGGTCGTCGGCGGTCAACCACATCGCCGTCACCTATCCCGACCGGGAGTCGTGGATGGAACAGGTTGAGTTCCTCAAGGACAACGGCGTGAAGATCAACGTGCGGATCGACCACGGGATGACCCACAGCGTCTACATCAACGACCCGAACGGTTACGGCGTCGAGGTCCTGTACGACCTGCCCGAGGAGGTGTGGCGCCATGACATCGACGGTGCCCTCAACTACGCAGTCGTGCTCCCCGACGACGAGCACCTGCCGGACTCGACCGACTACGTGAGCGACTTCGGTTGAACCGGCCGCAGACCGCGGCCATGATCCTCTCGTGAGCATTCTCGGAAACAACGTCGTCCGCCGGGAGGATCCGGCATTCCTGACCGTCGGCGGCAACTACGTCGACGACCTGACCATCGACGGCGCAGCCCAGCTGGTCTACGTCCGTTCGATCATGGCCCACGGCCTGATCACCGCCATCGACACCGACGAGGCCCGCTCGGCCCCGGGTGTGCTCGGGGTCTACACCGCCACCGACATGGCCGACCTTGGCACCGCCCCCAACGTGTTGCCGATGTTCCCGGAGGAGATGCGGCGGCCGTTCGTGGCCGACGGGGTGGTCCGCTACGTCGGCCAGCCGATCGTGGCCGTCCTGGCCGAAACCAGGGAGCAGGCCACCGATGCGGCAGAGCTGGTGGTGGTCGACTACGAGCAACTGCCGGTGGTGGTCGACGTCGAGCGGGCCGCCACCGACGAGGTGGTGCTTTTCCCCGACGTCGGCAGCAACGTGTTGAGCCGGGTGTCGTCGGACTCCCAGGCCGACTTCTCGGCCTGCGAGGTGGTGGTCTCGGAGCGGATCGTCAACCAGCGCCTCACCGCGGCGCCGATCGAACCCAGGGCCGGGGCGGCATGGTGGACCGATGACGGCAGGCTGGTCCACTACTCGGCCTGCCAGGGGGCCCATCCGGCACGGGATCTGCTGGCCACGATCTACGGCCTCGACACCGACCGGGTCCGGGTGGTGGTGCCCGACGTCGGCGGCGGGTTCGGGGCCAAGTCCCGGACCTATCCCGAGGAACTGGCCCTCGGCTGGTACGCCAGGGCGCTGGGCCGGCCGGTCCGTTGGACCGAGACCCGCTCCGAGAACCTGATGGCCATGCCCCATGGCCGCAGCCAGGTCCAGTACGCCACCATCGGCGGCACCAGGGACGGCACGATCACCGCCTACCAGGTCGACGTGTTCCAGGATGCCGGGGCCTATCCGATGATCGGGGCGGTGCTGGCCAACCTGACCCAGCGGATGCTCACCGGGACCTACGAGATCCGCAACGTCGGCTTCAACGCCACCACCGCGGTGACCAACACCGTGTCGACGACCGCCTACCGGGGGGCGGGTCGGCCCGAGGCCACGGTGGCCATCGAGCGCATGGTCGATCGCTTCGCCGACGAGATCGCGCTCGACCCGGCCGAGGTGCGCCGTCGAAACCTGGTGCCGAAGTTCCTCGAGCCCTACACCACCGGTATCGGCACGGTCTACGACGTCGGTGACTATCCCGAGGCGCTGGAGCGGGCGCTGGCGGCCGCAGGTTACGACGAGCTCCTGGCCGAGCAGGCCGCCCGCCGGTCCCGTGGCGACCGGCAACTGCTCGGCATCGGCATCAGCTGCTACGTCGAGGTCACCGCCGGTGCCGCCGGCAGCGAGTTCGGCTCGGTCGAACTGCAACCGGACGGTCGGGTTCGGGTGGTGAGCGGGGCCACACCGTACGGTCAGGGTCACGAGACGACCTGGGCCATGATCGTCGCCGATCGCACCGGCATCCCCCTCGACCGGATCGACGTCGTCCACGGCGACACCGATCTGGTGGCCAGGGGCGGGCTCACCGTCGGGAGTCGATCGGTGCAGCTCGGAGGTTCTGCCATCGCCGCCGCCACCACCCAACTGGTCGACGCGGCCCGGGACAAGGCGGCCGACCTGTTGGAGGCGGCGGTCAACGACATCGTGCTCGACGCCGAGACCGGCGGCTTCCACGTGGTTGGCAGCCCGGCGGTCAGCGTCGACTGGTCGAAGGTCGCCTCATCGGGCGGGGAGCCGCTCTACGAGTTCAACGACTTTGCGGCCGAGATGCCCACCTACCCCAGCGGCGCCCATGTTGCGGTGGTCGAGGTCGATCGCGACACCGGGGCCACCACCCTGCTCAGGCTGGTGGCCGCCGACGACGCCGGCCGGCTGCTCAATCCACTGCTGGCCGAGGGTCAGGTCCACGGCGGGGTGGCCCAGGGTGTGGCCCAGGCATTGCTGGAGGAGATCGTCTACGACCAGGACGGCAACCTGTTGACCGGCAACTTCATGGACTACCCGGTGATCTCGGCCGCCGAACTGCCGTCGTTCGAGGTGGCCCACATCGAGACCCCGACCTGGGTCAACGAGCTGGGGGCCAAGGGTGTCGGCGAATCGGGGACCATCGGTTCCATCCCGGCCGCCTACAACGCAGTGATCGATGCGGTGTCCCACCTCGGGATCCACCATCTGGAGACACCGCTCACGCCGGAGAAGGTGTGGCGGGCGATCCGGGACAGCACCCAGGACCGGGCGGACTGACCCATGCCGGCCTCCTCCGGCCGACGTCGGGCATCGCCGCAGAACCACTCGGGCTGAAGCCGACCCCGGCCGCAGCCGATGGCGCACCCCCGGCCGGTGGCGGTACTCTGGCCGCCAATTCGATCGATGCCGACACAACTGGTGAGGTGAGAGTCCGTGGTGCAGCGCTCGTTCCCCTTCGACGACCGGGCCGACCCGACCGAGGGCATGGCGGCGCCAGAACTCACCGCCCTGCTGGGAGGCAAGGGGGCCGGCCTGGCCACGATGACGGCGCTGGGTCTGCCGGTGCCGCCCGGGTTCACCATCCCCACAACCGAGTGCATGGCCTACCTGCGAGGTAGCGGTGACGACCTGTCCGGGGTGGTTGCCGATGGTGTGGCCGGCATCGAGCGGGCCGTCGACCGTCGCCTCGGCGACCCTTCGGCGCCGTTGCTGCTCAGCGTGCGATCGGGGGCCGCGGTCTCGATGCCGGGCATGATGGACACCGTGCTCAACGTCGGCATGACCGTCGACGTGGCTCGGGCCCTGGCGGTGCTGACCGGCGACCAACGCTTCGCCTGGAACACCTTCCGGCGGGCGGTGATCAGCTTCGCCCAGGTGGTCGACGGTGCCGGCGGGAACGAGCTGGCGGCGCTGTCGGCCGATGCCGCCGAGCCGGGCGAGGCCGGAGCCCTGGCCTTTGCCGCCTCCGTCGCCGCCTCGGGCTGGACGATCCCGGCCGAGCCCCTGGAGCAGGTCGTTGCCGCGGTGGAGGCAGTGTTCCGGTCCTGGCGATCCGATCGGGCCCGAACCTACCGGGAGCTCGAGGGCATCGACCACGAGTCAGGCACCGCGGCGACGGTCCAGGCCATGGTGTTCGGCAACATGGGCGATCGATCCGGCACCGGGGTGGCGTTCAGCCGCAATCCATCCACCGGCGAGCGGGCCCTGATGGGCGACTTCCTGGTCAACGCCCAAGGCGAGGATGTGGTGGCCGGCACCCACGCCACCATGTCGTTGGCCGAGATGGCCGCCCGCTGGCCTGCCCTGTGGGATGAGCTGGCTGAGCTCTCCGACCGGCTGGAACACCACTCGGCAGACATGGTCGACATCGAGTTCACGGTCGAGGACGGCAAGCTCTGGTTGCTGCAATGGCGGCGGGCCAAGCGAAGCCCGGCCGCGGTGTTCCGGACCGCCATCGCCATGGCCGAGGACCCGGGCTTCCCGGTCGATCGGGCCGAGGCGGTCCGTCGTTGCCTGCCATACCTCGACAACCCGCCGGTGGTCCGCAACCCGACCACCGGCCCCGGCGATGACCGGACCGGCGCCGATGGTTCCGCCGGCCGCGGGCCCCAGGGCACAGAGATCGTGTTGGCCACCGGATTGGCCGCCTCGCCCGGCCTGGTCAGCGGGGTGCTGTCGCTCGACCCCGACGATGCGCTGGCCCGCTCCGAGACCGGCGACCGGGTCATCCTGGTCAGGGAGGAGACGTCGCCGGCCGATGTCCACGGCATCGGCGCCGCAGTGGGCCTGGTCACCACGCTGGGCGGCATGGTCAGCCACGCCGCGGTGGTGGCCAGGGCCTGGGGCCTGGCGGGGGTGGTGGGGGCCCAGGGCATGGAGCTGTCCGATCGGGCGCTGACCAGCGGCGATCATGTGGTCACCCCCGGCGAGCTGGTGACCGTCGACGGCGACAACGGTCGGCTGCTGCTCGGCGATCGGACCTCGGCCGGCCAGGTCATGCCCGAGGTGGACACGATCCGGCGATGGGAACGGACCGTCGACGCAGGCCTGCCCGGCGACGGCGACAAGCCATCGGTCGGCGACGATCCCTCGGTCGGCGAGGCCGGGCCGGATGCGGTCTCGGCCGACGACTGCCTGCGGGTGATCGCCCTCAAGGGCATGGGCTCGGCCGAGGCCATCGCCGGTGCGCTGGGGGTCGACGAGGCTGCGGTCGGCGAGATCCTGACCGGACTGACCGACGAGGGGATCGTGCTGGAAATGCCCGGTGGCCGGGTCCGGCCGTCGCCGGAGGCAACCGCAAGGGCCGAGGCGCTGTGGGCCGAGGAGCAGCAGGGGCTGACCGACGCCTTCTCATCGGTCCTCGACCGTTTCCACGGTCCGAACATGGGGCTCAAGGAGGTCGTGACGGCGTGGCAGGTCCGGACCGTCGACGGCGCCGAGACCCCGAACGACCACGAGGACCCGGCATACGACCAGTCGGTCCTCGATCGGCTGCGGACCGAGATCCACCCACAGGCCACGCCGCTGATCGACGAGGTGGCGGGCATGGTGCCACGCCTCGGCCGCTACGGCGACCGGCTGGCCGGCGCCCTGGAAAAGCTCGACGAGGGCGATCACCGCTACGTGGCCCATCCCCTGCTCGACAGCTATCACACGGTGTGGTTCGAGCTGCACGAGGAACTGATCCGGCTGGCCGGCCGCAACCGCCGGGACGAGACCGAAGCGGGGCGGGCCTGATCGCCCAATCCAGGCCGACGTGACCCTCTTCCTGCAGCGCCTGTTCGATGCGACGATCTGTCGATCCCCTACCTCCTGGCACCCCTCGTCGGCGGGGCCGGGGCGGCGGCGATCGGCCTGGCAATCGGCGTGCCGAGCCTGCGGTTGCCGGGGACCTACCTGGCGTTGTTGACCTTGGCGGTGGCCATGGTGCTGCCCATCACCCTGCGCTGGATCGACGGTCCGCTCGGCTACCGGGTCGACGGTGACATCCAGGCCCCGGGCTGGACGGGGATCCCGGCCGGACACGACGACGCCTGGCAGTACCTGCTGGTGCTGATCGGGGGAACCGTGATCATGGTGGCGGTCCAACGGGCCACCCGGGGCCGGTTCACCAGGGCCATGCTGGCGGTTCGCGACGAACCGACGGCCGCCGCCGCCTTCGGTGTCGACGTTCGCCGGACCCACTTGACCGGCGTCGCCCTCAGCGCCGGTTTGGCCGGGGCGGCCGGCGGGCTGTCGCTGTACGCCACACCGTTCGTCTCCGGTGATCAGTACCCGTTCTCGCTCTCGGTGGCCATGTTCGCCCTGATGCTGGCAATCGGGGCGTCGCACCTGTGGACGTCGGTCCCCGCGGCGGTCATCCTCGTCGCCCTGCCGGAGATCCTGACCCGGTCCGGCCGTTCGATCTGGGAGCCGATCATGTACGCCGCCGTGCTGCTGGTGATGACCAGGCTGTCACGTGGCCGGGGCCTGGTGTCGCTGTGGTCCGGGCGCCGTCGGATGGCCCGAGCCTGAACCGCCCGGCGGCGCCCCGTTCCAGCGCCTCCTTGCGGATGAGCTTGACCGGCACCCCGATGGCGTCACCGGGGGGCAGCATGTCGGGGGTGTAGTGGGCGATCTTCTGGGTGGCGGCCACCCGGCCACCGTCGAGGTCGAGCTCGCGGGCGTTGGTTCCCTTGCGGGGCTCGACGGTGCGACCGTCGACGAACTCCAGATCCCACCACCACTTCTTGATCGGGTTGATCGAACCGTTGCCGGCCCGGTCGTCGAGCCGGGCGATCCAGCGGCGGGTGAACGGCAGCTTGATGGCGGACCACAGGAACAGCCGCTCCGACAGCACCCCTTCGATGTTGTAGGGGCAGGTCTTCATGCAGCGACCGCAGGCCGAGCCCTTCTGGTTGCCGAGTCGATACTTGGTGCACTTCTCGACATCGGGTTTCCAGGTCTCGTAGCCGTTGAACATCACCTTGTCGCCGAAGGGGATGGCTGCACAGGGGCATTCCCTGGCGCACTTGGTGCACTTGCCGCAGAAGTCCTGGAGACCGAAGTCGATGGGGCGGTCCGGCGTCAGCGGCATGTCGGTGGTCAGCACCACCGACTTGAAGCGAGGCCCGACGAACGGGTTCAACACCAGCTCACCGATCCGACTCATCTCCCCCAGCCCGGCCTGCAGGACCAGCGGGATGTGGAGCACGTCGGAGTCCCGGTTGGTCTGGCTGCGGGCCCCGTAGCCGAGCGACCGCACGTGCTCACCCATGATCCCGGCGATCTGCGCCCCCCGCATGTAGGCCCGCATCGACTGGGCACCGGAGATCCAGTCGTCGCCGCTGGCCCCCTCCATCGTCTCGTACCCCTGGTCGAGCAGGATGACAACGGCGTTGCGGTGGTACGGCTCGATCGGGGCGCCGTCGCCCCGGTGGCTGTACCAGGCGTAGCTCGGGATCCGGCACACCCCCACCATGTCACCGCCGAGGTGGTGGGCCAGCGCCTTGAGGGCGGCGGCGTTGCCGTCCGGGTCGTCGGTTCCCCCCGCCGGCTCCCGGGCGACCGGCCCGTCCTGATGGGGGACCATGACCCCGATCTGTTTGATGTAGGCCTGGGCCGATGGAGTCTTGAAGGCGAAGACCCGCACGTCCTTTTCGAACTTGGGCCCCATGTCGCCGTTGGCCGCCCGGGGGAAGCCTCCGGCCCGCACCGGCACCCGCTCCACCTCGTCGTCGATGATGAGCGTCGTCGGCTCGTCGACCCGGCGGATGCGTTCCATCGGATAGCGGCCAAGGTGCAGTGGGCGATGATCGCCGTTGAGGCGGCCGATCCGAGCCCGGGTACCGGCCCGACCGAGGAGCCAGCCGGGGCCGGCGGTGGACCGCAACCGGCCGACGATTCCCCGGCGGGCCAGCGGTCGATCGGGGGCCAACGCCATCGAGGTGGTGACCACGGCCAGGGCGTAACCGCAGCGGAGGTACGGGGCCCGCAGCCGTTTGCCGCGGATCTCGAGCAGGCCGGCCTGGAGCCCGAGGAGCTCGGCGTCGACGTCGGCGGCGGTCGGGGTGTGGGCCACCGCATCGAAACCCAGGTTCCGGATGTAGGAGGCGGTGATCACCGCCAGCTCGGCCGCCCGGAGGTCGGCGTTGACCTGCCTAGTCCCGTCGATCCAGTCGTCTCCGGGATGGTTGCCCCGGACGGTCCGGGAGTGGGCGACGAGGATGACGACGGCGAACGGTTGCGGCTCGGGTCTGGCGAGCCAGGCGTGGTCCGGCACATGGGCGCAGCCGGCCATGTCGGCATCGAGGAAGTACAGCCCCGCCTTCAGGTTCTCCGAGCGGGCCACGACATCGTCCGGGATCGGCGCCGCCGGTGCCACCTCGCCTCGCCGCTGACCGTCGAACATGTCGAGGTAGGGCCGGTAGGCGTGGCCGGCCGACCGGGGACCGCCGGATGCCGCCTCGTCCGGTCGGCGGTGGTTCGCCACCGAGGCTGCCCGCACCCCGATCGGCGCCGCCGCCGGGTCCGACAGCCGGGGAAGCCGCTCCAGGGGATAGGGCCCGAGATGGACCGGACGTTGCCGGTGGGAGAACAGCTTCAACGGTTCACCTCCCGTTCCCGGGCCCGACGGCCGGGCTCGGGCGGTGTCGCCGGTCACCGATCACCGGCAGCCACAAACGTACCAGTTACGACTTGGTTCCTACGAGGCCACCGGTTCCACGGCCGCAATCGACCGCCCGGGACGCGGGAACGGGTTCGATGCGAGGCGAAGTGCGAGGCGGGCCTATGGGGGCAGCTTCGCACATGTCGTGTTCCGGGCGTCCCCTGCCGGTTGGGCTCATTTCAGTGGCAGCGTCCGAACGTGGGCCATGGCCCGCTCGACCCAGTCGGCCAGCTGCTGTTCGGTTTCGAGATGTTCCGCCCCGATCAGCAACCAGCCCTTCATCGGGCGACCACGCATCTCCATCGGCACGGCTCCGGTACCGGCCATGATCGTTTCCGATTCCGCGGGAGCGACCCGGACCAGCAGTCCGCCCTGCCCACTGGCGGCGAAGGCCATGTTGCCGGCCAGGAGGAAGGCGAGCCCGCCGAACATCTTCTTCTCGACCACTTCCGACTCATCGGCGACCAGCCACCGGAGCCGATCGGCGAGGTCGTGGTCGTAGGCCATACAAGAATCCTATGCGCGGATCCTCTGCGAGCCGGTCGACCCCAGGACGTAGGCCTCTACCAGAACCGGGTCACCGGATCGACACTGCAACCACGGGCGCATCGAGCGCCCATCACACCATCAAGACCTCGAGGAGGTAGGCGTCGATGAGCAAAGCAAAGAAGGCGGCGAAGAAGCCGACAGCGAAGAAGCCGACAGCCAAAAAGTCGGCCGAGAAGTCGTCGACCGAGTCGGCAACCCCGGTTCCGGCCGGGTCCACCAACGTGCTCGATCCGTTCGAACGGTTCGGGCTCGGGGACCTGATGCAGTGGCCGGCGTGGTTCGGCCGCCATTGGCCGGACCGACCGTTCAGCGACTTCGAGGGCATCAAGGTCGAGCGGTTCCTCGACGGTGACACCATGGTGGTCCGGGGCGAGATCCCCGGCGTCGATCCGGAGGACATCGACCTCACGATCGACAACGACCAGCTGACGATCCGGGCCGAGCGACAGTCGAAGACCGAGACCGATGACGACAACGGCTACCGGTCGGAGTTCCGCTACGGATCGTTCGTCCGGGTGTTGCCGTTGCCCCAGGCGGTGGACGAGGACGACATCGAAGCGACCTACGTCGACGGCATCCTCGAGGTCCGGATTCCGGTCGACAACGGTTCGACCCGAGCGCCGAAATCGATCGCCGTCAACCGCGGCGATCGGGACTGACGCCCCGATCCTGAGACCGGCCACCGGCCGGCGAGGACGTTCGACTCTTGCAACCCGATGATCGGGCCCCGACAATCGGGGTATGACCAGCAAGACTGCGAACGGCAACGACCAGGACGGCGCGGGAGAAGACTCGTCGGTCGGCAGCGATTCGCCCCGGACCGGGTCCGGGCTCCTGGTCGGGCTCGACGGTTCGGCCGGCTCCCGCCACGCCCTTCACTGGGCGGTCGGCCGAACCGTTCAATTCGGGCCGATCCAACCGCTGATCACCTGGCAGTATCCGTGGTGGGCCTATACCGGCCCGGTTCCGCTGGCCGAAAACGAGTTCGAGCAGCAGGCCAGGAGGGACGTGGAGGCGGCGCTGCAACAGATCCAACCCGACCGGTACCTGCCGCCGATCGTCTGCCGGGGCCGACCGGGGCAGACGATTGTCGAGACCGGCGCCGACCACGCCCTGACCGTGGTCGGGACCAGGGGTCGTAGCGGTATGGAGGACGCCCTGCTCGGCTCGGTCAGCTCCTATGTTGTGGCCCACGCCGAGTCCCCGGTGGCGGTGATCCCGCCATCGACCCCGGTCGACGGGCCGCAACGTCGTTTCGTCGTCGGCGTCGATGGTTCGGCAAACGCCGTGGCCGCCATGGAATGGGCGCTCACCAACGCGTCGCCGGAGGCGACGATCGAGGCGGTGCACAGCTGGGTCTACCCGGCCAGCGCCATGCCCGACCTGGCGGTCATGAGTTACGACGACTACGAGCTGGCCGCAAAACGGGTCCTCGACGACACGGTGGCGGCGGCGGTCGATGCGGTGGAGGCCGCCGACCCGGGCCGGGCCCGAGCAGAGATCGTCACGCGCCTGGAGTATGGCGACCCCCGGACGGTTCTGCACGAGTCCGAGACCGACTGCGACCTGTTGATCCTGGGGAGACGGGGCCGGGGTGGCCTGGCCCACCTCCTGCTGGGATCGGTCACCACCGCACTGGTCCATCAGCCGGCCACCGCGGTCGTCGTGGTTCCTGCAACAGGCTGAGCGCTCCGGGCCCGATCCGGGCCCGATCCCGGCCGGCCGACCGAGGAGCCGGCCGACCGAGCTCAGATGCCCATGGCGCTGAGGTAGTTGCTGACGTCGTTGACCGCGCTGGTCAGGACCGGATGGTCGGTCTCGAATCGACGCAGCGAGTCCTTGATCCCAAGGCCGCGACGATGATCCATGGCATCGGGATGCGCCTGCAGCTCCGCCAGCGCCGCTCGACGCAGCTCGGCGACGTCTTCGTCTCCGTCGTGGTTGTCCAACGCCTCGACCAGGCGCTGTACCGAGCCTCGGTAGCCGGTGGCGTAGCCGGCGGCCATGGAGCGCTCGGCCTCGGCGACGACGCCGATCGTCTTGATGACCACGTCGGGGGTGACGCTGATCGAGTCGATGCCCTGCTCGACGAGGAACTCGGTGAACTCCGGGTAGTCGGATGGGGCCTGGCCGCAGATGCCGATCTTGCGGCCGTGCTGGCGGGCCGATTCGATCACCATGGCACAGGAGCGCTCCACTGCGGGGTCCCGTTCGTCGAACAGTGCCGCCACCCGGTCCGAGTCCCGGTCGATCCCGAGGGTCAGCTGGGTCAGATCGTTTGACCCGATCGAGAAGCCGTCGAACACCTCGGCGAACTCGTCGGCCCGCAGCACGTTGGCCGGGATCTCCGCCATGACGAAGACCTCCAGCCCGTCCCGACCCTGGACCAGGCCGTTGGACTCCATGACCTCGATCACCTTGCGGCCCTCGTCAGGTGTTCGACAGAACGGCACCATCACCTTGAGGTTGGTCAGCCCGAACTCCTGGCGGACCCGGCGAATGGCGGCCAGCTCCAACTCGAAACCACGCCGGTACTCGGGGTGGTAGTAGCGGCTGGCCCCCCGCCAGCCGATCATCGGGTTCTCCTCGCTCGGCTCGAAGGCCTCACCGCCCAGCAGCCCGGCGTACTCGTTGGTCTTGAAGTCGCTGAACCGCACGATCACCGGACGGGGCCAGAACGCCGCGGCCAGCGTGCCGACCCCCAGCGACACCCGATCGACCAGGAAGGTCGTCGGCTCGTCGTAGCCGACGGTGGCCCTCGCCACCTCCGCTCTGTCCTCCGGGGAGAGCGCCTCGGGCCGGATCAGGGCCATGGGGTGGATGCCGACATGGCTGGCGAAGATGAACTCCATCCTGGCCAAACCAATGCCGGCGGTCGGCAGCATCGAGGTTCGGTAGGCGGCGTCCGGATCACCGAGGTTGACCATGACCTCGGTCTTGATGGTCGGGACCTCCTCCATGTTGACCTCGTCGACCGCATGGGCCAGGGCCCCGTCATAGACCAAGCCGGTCTCGCCCTCGGCGCAGTTCACCGTGACCTCCCGGCCCGATCCGAGCAGCGATCGGGCGTTCTCGACCCCGACGATGGCCGGGATGCCCAACTCCCGGGACACGATGGCGGCATGGGAGGTCCGACCGCCGCGCTCGGTGATCAGGGCCGAGGCTCGTTTGAGGATCGGCTCCCAGTCCGGATCGGTGATCTCGGTGACCAGCACGTCGCCGGGCTGGAGGGCGTTCATGTCCTTCGGGTCGGCCACCACCCGGGTGGTGCCGGTGGCGATGCGATCACCGATGGCGAACCCCTGGCACAGCACCTCACCGCGCTCCTCCATCCGGTGGATCTCCATGACGTTCGACTTTTCCCGCTGACTGTGGACCGTCTCCGGGCGGGCCTGGACGATGAACAGCTCACCGCTGCGGCCGTCCTTGGCCCACTCGATGTCCATCGGCGTGTCGATCCCGCGAACCTGCGAGTAGTGATCCTCGATGGCCACCGCCCACCGGGCCAACTCCAACACCTCGGCGTCGGTGATGCACAGGACCGAACGCTCCTGTTCGGTCGTCCGCTCGTTTGCCACCCGATCGCCGGCAACGTCGAAGTACATCCGCAGTTCCTTGGCTCCGACCTTCTTGCCGACCAGGGGGCTGTAGCCGTCCTTGAGGAGTTGTTTGTGCACATGGAACGCGTCCGGCACGATCCGGCCCTGGACGATGTTCTCCCCAAGCCCATAGGCGGCGGTGATGTATACCACGTCGCGGCAGCCCGATTCGGTGTCGAGGGTGAAGATCACCCCGCTGGCGGCCTTGTCGGCCCGGACCATTCGCTGGATGCCGGCCGACAGGGCGATGTCGGTCTCGTCGATGTCGAAGTCCCGCCGGTAGCTGACGGCCCTGGCGTTGTACAGGCTGGCGAAACACCGCTTGACCGAATCGAGGACCGCGCCCTCGCCGTGGACCATCAGGAACGACTCCTGCTGGCCGGCGAACGACGCCTCCGGCAGATCCTCGGCGGTTGCGCTGGAACGGACCGCCACCTCCACCTCGTCGACGCCGGCTTCGGTCGACAGCCGGCGGTAACCCTCGACGATGCCCTCGGTCAGCTCATCGGTGAGGTCGGCGGCCATGATCATGGCCCGGATGCTGCGGGTCCTGGCCGCCAGGTCGTCGACATCGGATCCGTCCCAGCCGCCGAGAATCGTTGCGATGGTCTCCGGCAGGCGATTCTCCTCCAGGAAACGACGGAACGCGGCGGAGGTGGTGGCGTACCCGTTCGGCACCCGGACGCCACTCTGGCTCAGGGCCTGGTACATCTCCCCCAATGAGGCGTTCTTGCCGCCGACATCGCCGACATCATCGATCGTCACCTCGTCGAACCAGCGAACCGCGGGGTGCGACGCTGGTTTTTCGGTCGGTGCTGGTGACTTCGATTGCTGATTCATGTGCTCACCCTGGGTTTCGTCGACCCCGGAACGGAAGGGCCGAATGTCCCTTTCGTCGACCCTTCCGTTCCGGGGTCGGCCACCGGCCCGGTGCCGGAGGCAGATCGGTTGTCAGAGGTCGGTCTTGCGGCCGAGGGGGCGCCAGTGCTCGGCGTAGTCGGTTTGGCGTTGCGGCAGGTCGACGGCCCAACGGGTGGGGATCCAGGCATAGCGGGACTCGAACATGAAGGCCAGCAGCGGATCCATGCGGGTCGGCTCCAGCTCGGTGGTGGAGGCCCGCTCGAACGCCTCGTTGTCCGGGCCGTGGGGCAGGAAGGCGTTGTGGATGCTGATGCCACCGGGGACGAACCCGTGCAGCTTTGCGTCGTAGACCCCCTCGATGAGGCCCATGAACTCGCTCATGATGTTGCTGTGGAACCACGGTGGGCGGAAGGTGTCCTCCTGGACCAGCCACCGCTCCCGGAACAGCACGAAGTCCACGTTGGCCATCCCCGGGGTGTCCGACACCGAGGTCAGCAGTGTCCAGAGCGACGGGGCGGGATGATCGAACAGCACCGGGCCGATGGGACAGTAGTTGCGGAGGTCGTATTTGTACGGGGCGAGGTTGCCGTGCCACGCCACCACGTCGAGCGGGCTGTGCTCGAGATGGGTTTCCAGCAGCCGGCCGTCGTATTTGAACACCAGCCGGGTCGGCCGATCCTCGGGCTCGTAGGCCGCCACCGGGTAGAGGAAGTCACGGGGCATGGCCATGGCGTCCAGCCCGATCAGGCCCGGCTCCGGCAGGGCGAAGGGCGCCCCGTAGTTCTCGCAGACGTAGCCCCGGGCCGGGCCGTCGACCAGCTCCACCCGGAACTTCACGCCTCGGGGGATCACCGCGATCTCGGTCGGGGCTGCGGTCAGTAGCCCCATCTCGGTCACCAACCGGATCACCCCGTCCTGGGGCACGATCAGCAGCTCCCCGTCGGCGTCGACAAACACCTCGTCGACCATCGACTCGGTTGCCAGGTAGAGGTGGGTGGCCCCACCCCGCTGGAGGTGGGCGTCGCCGTTGGTGGCCACGGTCGCCAGCCCCTGCAGCCAGGTGGTCGGGGTGGCCCCGTCGATCGGCACCGGATCCCATCGGAGCTGGGCCACCGGGGCCGCCACGTCCCGGCACGGTGCGGTTCGCAGCAGGCCCCGATCGATCTCCTCCAGGTCGGT
>CAMYLA010000059.1 GCA_947259095.1 uncultured Acidimicrobiaceae bacterium
CAGCCGCATCGGGCCGGTTGTTCGCCGACGGACAAACCGCAGTCGGTGCCGATGATGGGTTCGGTGCGGCTGCCGAAGACCAGCCGGTCGGGCCGGTGGTCGGCGAGGAGACGGGGCTCGGCGTTGTCATCGGGCCCTACGATTCCGGTGGGGTCCTCAAGGTCGTTGCGCTCGACAGCGGCGAGGTGTTCGACCTGGCGGGAACCACCGGGCGCCCCGTCGGCATGGTCGACACCACGCTGATCACCGCCCGATGGGGTGAACTGGCGGCCGTCGATCTGTCCACCGACGTCCCCGATCCGGTGACCCTGATCGAGTTCGAGGACCAGTGGACCGACTTCGTCCAGGTCGACGGGGACACGATCTGGACGATCTCCGACACCCCGGACGAGTACGTCATGATCGGGTTGTCGGTCGAAGGTGAGCAGGTCGAGGAGATCGACCTGGCGGACGTGCCGTTCGGGTTCCCGTGGTACGGCCCGGTCCGCCCGGCCGGCGACGAGTTGGTGGAGGGTTCCGCCGGTGGCATCTACCGTCGTACCGGTTCCGCCTACCAGCGGCTGTCCACCGGCCGGATCCGGGCCTCCGGTGAGCGGCTGGTGTTGATCGAGGAGTGCGACGACCGGCTGCGCTGCCGGGCATCGTGGCGCAACATCGTAACCTGGGCCGAGCTGGACCACCCGATACCGACATTGTCGGCCCAGTCCCAAACCCAGGTGATCGGCGATGATCGATGGGTGTTGCACGTGGATTGGCGGACCGGGGTTGCCACCCTGGCGGACCTCGAAACCGGCCGGACCGTACGGGAGATGGGTCGTTTCCAGACGTTCTCCCCCGGGGGTCCGGCGTCGGTCTCATCCGACGGGCGCTGGTTCGCCGATCGAACCGGAGGGGCGCTGGTGATCGTCGATCTCGACAGCGACGCCGAGTGGGAGCTCGACGTCAGGGCCCGTCCGGACGACGTGATGCTCTTCATCGAGCTGGCGGGCACCGCGTTCGCCGGCTGAGCCCGTCGACGGCCGTGGCCCGGCCGGTAGATTGACGCCATGGGTACAGCGATCGAGGTCCGGGACCTGCGCAAGACCTACGGCGATTTCACCGCCGTCGACGGGATCGACCTCGACGTCGAGGAGGGGGAGATCCTGGCCTTCCTCGGCCCGAATGGTGCAGGCAAGACCACCACCATCGAGATCCTGGAGGGATACCGGCCACGGGACGGGGGCCGGGTATCGGTGCTGGGGGAGGATCCGGCCACTGCGCCGCTCAGCTGGCGGGAGCGGATCGGCATCGTGTTGCAGGAGTCCGAACCGGTTCCGGAGTTGACCGCCTCGGAGTCGCTCACCATGCAGGCCGCCTACTACGCCAACCCACGGGACCCGGCCGAGGTCCTCGGCATCGTCGGCCTGGCCGACAGCGCCGATCAGCGGACCCGAAAGTTGTCCGGGGGCCAGAAACGGCGGCTCGACCTCGCCCTGGCCCTGGTCGGCAACCCCGACCTGGTGTTCCTCGACGAACCAACGACCGGTTTCGACCCGTCGGCCCGGCGGGAGTCGTGGCAGATGATCGACGCCTTGCGCCGGCTCGGCAGCACCGTGCTCTTGACCACCCACTACATGGACGAGGCCGAGTACCTGGCCGATCGCATCGTGGTGATCGCCGCCGGGGTGATCGTGGCCAGGGGCACCGCCGACGATCTGGCCCGCCAGGTCGGCGCCGTCACCAGGATCTCCTGGCGCCCGACGGGCTCGGCCGACGTCCCGGCCGGGCTCGGCGTGTCACGGCAGGGCGAGCTGGCGGTGATCGAGACCGATTCGGTGGTACCGACGCTGGCCGAACTCACCGGTTGGGCCATGGGCTCGGGGACCGACCTGGCTGATCTGCAGGTGGCCCGGCCGACCCTGGAAGACGTCTACCTCACGCTGACCAGCGGGCGCAGCGAAGTTGGGGAAACCGATACCGGGCCTGCCTCGCCGTCCAGGCCGGGTCAGGTGCCGGGATGACCGCCCCCACCAGCGCAGCCCGGCTCCGCCATCAGGTCGGGTTCGATCTGTTGATCTTCCGCCGGAACCCGGCGGCGACGTTCTTCACCGTGGTGCTGCCCCTGATCTTTCTGGTGATCTTCACCTCGATATTCGGCAACGAGACGATGTCGAACGGAGCCAAGGCTGCCACCCTCTACGTGCCCGGCATCCTGGCGCTGGCCATCATCTCGGCCACTGCGGTGAACCTGGCCATCACCATGACCGCCCGCAGAGAACGGGGGGTCCTCAAACGGGTCCGGGGCACGCCGATACCGCCATGGGTCTTCGTTGCGGCCCAGGCCACAGCCGGGTTCGCCATCTCGGCGGTGATGACGGTGGTCATCATCGTGGTCGGGCGGATCCTGTTCGGCGTCTCGTTGCAGGCCGCCGGGGTGCCGGCGCTGCTGATCTCGGTGCTGGTGGGGGCGGCCTCGTTCGCCATGATCGGCCTGGCGCTGACCACCATCATCCCGTCGGAGGATGCTGCGCCCGCCATCACCAACGCCATCATGCTGCCGTTGTACTTCGTGAGCGACGTGTTCATCACCGGCGAACAGGTTCCGGACTGGGTCCAGACCGTTGGCAACCTGTTCCCGATCCGCCATCTCACCCATGCGCTGCAGGAGAGCTTCGACCCCTTCGCCGAGGGTATGCCGTTGCCCTGGAACCATTGGCTGGTGATCGCTGCCTGGGGCGCGGCGGCCGGGGTGGTGGCCCTGACCAGGTTCCGGTGGACGCCACGGCGCTGACCGGCCCGGCAGTCGGGATCTTTTCCGGAATCCAGGAACTTTTGCTCCCATGGCTGCGACTAACCAGGGTCAGTCAGTTCTGGTGCCTGGCAGTGAGCGTTCACCACCGTCCATGTCGATTCGGATAATCTCGGCGGAACCCGAGTCGACCGGACGTATCGCCGAACAATCTCTGTCAGGCACCTTGTGTCTAGACCAGCTGAGAACGACGAACGGCAGGCCGGGGTCCACCGCCGCAGCAATCGGAGGCATCAGCCCGTTGAGACCCGAAACCGCCACCGCCGATCGGCGCGCTCCGCAGGTCGACGAGGCCGGCTACACCTGGGGCGGCGTCGTTGGGCCCCACCCGACGCTGCTCTCCATCATCAGTATCGGACTGCTGACCGCAGTCTTCGCCCATCTGCTGATCGACCTTCCGTCCTGGTGGCCGTTCGCAGCCGGGGCCGTGGCCCTGGCGTTCAACGCCGCCGTTGCCTACTGGCAGGCCGGCGCGGTGCGGGTGGTGGCGGTTACCCCCAACGGCATCCAGGTGATGCGCAAGGCCCGCTGGTCACCGCGATGTACCCACCTCCTCGGCACGATGCCGAGGATGCCGCTGGGCCCGCTCAGCGGCCGCTGGGGCCGCTGCTCGATCGCCAACACCGTGTTGTGGATCCACCGCCGCCACCACCACACGATCGCCGAGTTCGACGCCCGCCACCGCAAACGCTTCGTCGACCGATTGGCCGAGGTCAACGGTGCGGCCCCGGGCTCCACGGTTCCGGCCCCGGGCGACCCCCGACCGGCCATGGGGTCGAGCCCGGGGCGGCCAACCGCCGGTCGGGCCGGCTGATGCTCGGCCATTCGCTCCGCCGTTGCGGCGGGACGGCTCGATGCTCAGGGAACGACGGGCTGTAGCCACCACACCCAGCGGTGGACCCCGCCGGCCACCAGCCGATCGGTGTCCGGGCCGCAGGCCGCAGTTCCCAGCCCACGGACCGCGGCGTCGACATGGACCTCGATGTGGTCGAGCGTGGACAGCTCGGCCAGCGTGGTCGCCTCGGTCAGGGCCCGGTCGCCATGGAACCGGGCCGAGAAGGTGATCGTCGGTTCACCGGTGATGCGGATCCCCCGGCCGGTGTCGTCGACGAGTTCGAACCATCGGCAGTCGACGTGGCAACCGTGCTCTTGAGGCACCACGAAAGGGTGGTACTGGTCCTCGACCGAGCGTTGCCACAGGCCGAGCCTGGCTGCGCTCCGCCGGTCGGGGTAGGTCTCCAACGGCCCCGGCCCGAACCAGCGGAGCTGGTGGAGCTCGGCCTCGACCGGGAACACCACCCCGACCCTTGGCAGATCGTGCCAGTCTTCCGGCACGGTGATCTCCTCCGCCACCCGGATCCGGCCGTCGGGATGGACGGTGGCCACCGACCGGTGCCGGACAGGACCGAGCGATCGCACGGTCACCAACTCGGTCTCGCCGGACGGGCCCGGGCGCTCCTCGGATTCGTCGATCCGGGATGCCAACCGGTCGAGACCCCAGCGGAGCCACTGGGGTCGGATGCCGGTGAACGGAGCGGTCCAGCCCTGGGCCACCCCGTCGTTGTCGGTCGGCGCCCGCCACACCGTCGGCGCAACCTGGGCCAGCAGCCGACGCTGGCGGCCCAGGTCGCCCTCGGTGGGTTCGGGGGACCTGATGGCATCGACGGCGGTCGGACCGTCGCCGATGGCCAGGACGGTCTGATCGTGGCCGACGCGGTGACCGGCCGGGGCCCAGGCGGTGTCCTGGGCCAGTTCGACGAAGAAGTCGACCGTGATCGCATCGCGGCACGAACCGGCGATCAGCCCGTCGACCGGCCTGGCCAGCGGCACCGCCACCGACACGGTCCGGCCAGGGGCCAGCGGGGCCACGGCGAGGTCGCCCCCGTCGCTGAGCTTGCCGTCGATCAGCAGCTGCCACCGAACGGTGAGATGGTCGGCGGTCAGCGTGGCATGGGCCATCCGGTTCTCGACGGTGGCCTCGCCTTCGGCGAAGGTGACGACGATCGGCCGGGCCAGCCAGGCCAGTTCTGCCAGCTGAGGGTGGGGGAGACCGTCGGGACCGGTGAGGCCGTTGATACAGAAATTGGCGTCGTTCGGTTCGTCGCCGTAGTGGCCGCCGTAGGCCCACCACGGTGTGCCGTCGTCGGTGGTCTCCCGCAGGCCCTGGTCCTTCCAGTCCCACACGAACCCCCCACCCAGTGCCGGTTCGGACCGGAACGCCTCCCAGTAGTCGGCGAGCCCGCCGTTGGAGTTGCCCATGGCGTGGCTGTACTCGCACAGGATGAGCGGACGGTCGTCCTCTCCGGTCCGCTCGGCCCAGCGGGCCCAGTCCCGAACCTGGTCGACCGAGGCGTACATCGGGCAGACGACGTCGGACACCAGCCGGTCGCGGCGATCGGGTGGTCGCTCCCGATCGGCGTTGGGGCTGCTCGGCGTCCAACGGCTGTGCATGGCACCCTCGTACTGGACGAGGCGGGACGGGTCGAGATGGCGGATCCAGGCCGCGGCGGCATCGAGGATCGCACCGCGTCCCGACTCGTTGCCGAGCGACCAGCCGATGACGCAGGGGTGGGACCGGTCGCGGAGCACCAGCCGCCGAACCCGGGCCAGGATGGCTTCGTCGAACAGGCCCGAGGCGGCCAGCGAGTCGTGCCGGGCGTGGCTCTCCATGTTGGCCTCGGCGATCACGTACAGGCCCAGTTCGTCACAGAGGCGCACCAGGGCCGGATCGTTCGGGTAGTGGGCGGTGCGCACCGCGTTGATGTTGTGCTGCTTCATCGACACCAGGTCGGCCCGGATGTCGGCTTCGGTCATCGTCTTGGCGGTGTCGGGGTGATGATCATGGCGGTTGACCCCGGCGATCAGTACCGCCCTGCCGTTTATCAGCAGTTTTCGCTCCGAGATCTCCACCCGTCGGAAGCCCACCGGTTGCCGGATCGTCTCCATCCGGCGGCCGTCCGGGTCCCGCAATGAGATGGTCAACAAATAGAGCTTCGGCTGTTCGGCCGACCATGGCAGGATCGCCAGGTCGTCGACGTCGAAGGTCGCCCGCTGGCCGTGGAAGGTGTAGGCCGAGGCTGTGGCCTCCCCGCCGAGGAAGGGAGGGGAAGCCGCCACCGGCGCAGCCCCGACCCAGCGGCTTGCTGACGGGTCAGCGGCGGTCTGCGACAACCCGGCTCCGCCGTCTCCGGTCGGGTCGGGGTCGACCGGGCCCGAGCCATCGGGGTTGGGGTTGGGGTCGACCAGTTCGCCGGTGATCGACCATCCCTCCCGCAACCGGTCGAACGATCCGACGTCCACCGTCACCCCCATCGAACCCCGCCGGCGTTCCGGATCGAAGTCGGCGGTGATCACCAGGTCGTCGATTCTGGTGGCCGCAGTGCCGATCAGGGTCACCGATCGGTGCAGCCCGGCGTGGTACCAGTGATCCTGGTCCTCGAGCCAGGTCCCATCGCTCCACCGGCAGACCATGGCCGCCAGCGTGTTCTCGCCCTCGACCGCGAAGTCGGTCAGATCGAAGTCCGAAGCGAGGCGGGAGTCCTTACCCATGCCGACGAACCGGCCGTTGCACCACACCACGACCATGCTCTCGGCCCCGCCGAAGCGGACGATGAGCCGCTCGTCGTCAGGCCGGGTGAAGGTGGTGCGGTAGAGGCCGGTTGGGTTCTGCTGCGGCACACGGGGGGGCTGGCAGTCCCAGGGCATCAAGACGTTGGTGTACTGGGGGAGATCGCCTGTGTTCTGGCGGGTCCAGCAGCCGGGCACGGTGATCTCCCCCCAGCCGTCGGTCTGGTCGAACCACGACGGGTCGACGTCTTCGACCGTCGGCACCAGTTTGAACTGCCACCGCCCGTCCAGTGAGGTGGTCGAGCGACCGGCGATGGCCCGCAGCGGCGGAGACATCGGGAGCCGGCCGATCTCGGTGGTCGACGGGCCGAAGAGCCGGCTCGGCAGTTGGTTGTCCATTGGCACTCCGGAATCGAGTCGAACCTCGGCGGCGGTGCCGCTGCGTCGATGCTACGGCCGACTCAACGGCCGCGCCTATCGGT
Source organism: uncultured Acidimicrobiaceae bacterium (assembly GCA_947259095.1). Taxonomy (GTDB): domain Bacteria; phylum Actinomycetota; class Acidimicrobiia; order Acidimicrobiales; family SZUA-35; genus JAHELU01. Next base: position 6,838 of record CAMYLA010000059.1, read on the forward strand.
CGGCCTTTCCCCCTCGAAGAAGGCTTCGACATCGACGATTGCACCGACACCGGCTGGCAGGTGGTCAGCGTCGACACCGATCAGGCCAACACCTGGTCGTGTAGCTCCACGTTCAGCAACGCAGACGCCAACGGCTTCGGCGACTCGGCCCCGGCCGACGAGTGGCTGATCACCCCCGCCCTCAACATGGAGGCCCAGACCGGCGAGACGCTCGACTTCCGGAACTACACCGACTTCACCGATGCGGACTACCCGCAGCTGGAGGTGCTGTACGCCGCCGACTACGACGGGGCCGGCGACCCGTCGACGGCCAACTGGACGGCCCTGACCGGCATCAACTTCTCGCCCGAGGGCTCCGGGCCGCGACCTGGCGAATCGACGAGGTCGGATTCACGGTCCCCGGCCCGCCGACCATCGAGGCCAAGATCCACGAGGTCCAGGGCAGCGGGCCGGTCGCCGCACTGCTGGGCGACACGGTGGAAGTCCAGGCCGTCGTCACCTCGCTGTTCGAGGACAACGACGCCCTCGACGGCTTCTTCCTTCAGGAGGAGGACGCCGATAGCGACGGCGATCCGGCCACCTCCGAGGGCCTGTTCGTCTTCTGCCGTGGCAATTGCCCTGTCGGGCTGGCGGTCGGTGATCTGGTGACCGTCACCGGTGTGGTCGCGGAGTTCTTCCAGATGACCCAGATCGACGCCGAGAACGGTTCGATCGTGGTCGACTCCAACGGGAACGCCCTGCCGGCCGCCACCGCGGTCACCCTGCCGGCCGATGGCCCGACCAACGGCGAACCACCTTTGAGCCGGTGGAGGGCATGGTGGTCGGCTTCAAACACAAGCTGGTGGTCAGCGAATACTTCCAGCTGGCCCGTTACGGCGAGCTGGTCCTGACCGTCGATGAGCGGCCGGAGCAGTTCACCGATGCCAATGCACCGGACGTGGCCGGCTATGCCGACTTCCTGGCCGACCTGGCAACCCGGCGGATCATCCTCGACGACAACAACAACGACCAGAACGACCGCACCAGCCTCCCGGACGACAACGAGCCCTACGCCTACCCGACGCCGGGACTGTCGACCTCCAACTTCTTCCGGGGCGGCGATTCGATCACCGGCCTGGTCGGTGTGCTGCACTGGTCGTTCGCCGGTCAGTCCGGCACCGACGCCTGGCGGATCCGCCCCATCGACGGCGTCGAGTACCGCTTCGATGCCGAAAATCCCCGGACCAAGGCACCGGGCAAGATCGGTGGATCGCTGCAGATCGCCAGCTTCAACGTTTTGAACTACTTCACGACGCTCGACGACGGGCCCGGGGTCTGCGGACCGAGCGGTGATCTCGACTGCCGGGGCGCCAACTCGGCCGCCGAACTGGCCCGCCAGCGGGACAAGATCGTTGCCGCTTTGGCCGCCCTGGACGCCGACGTGGTGGGGCTGATCGAGATCGAGAACGACGGCGGCACCGCAGCGGCCGACCTGGTCACCGCACTCAATGCGGTGGCCGGCGCCGGCAGCTACGACTACGTCGACACCGGCAGCATCGGCACCGACGCCATCAAGGTTGCGATGATCTACAAGCCGGGTTCGGTCAGCGCAGTGGGCGGCTTCGCCATACTCGACAGCTCGATCGATCCGGCCTTCATCGACACCAAGAACCGGCCGGTCCTCATCCAGACCTTCGAGGAGGTGGCATCGGGCGAGCGGTTCACCGTTGCGGTCAATCACCTCAAGTCGAAGGGCTCGCCGTGTGACGATGTCGGCGACCCCGACCTCAACGATGGTCAGGCCAACTGCAACGGCACCAGCACCGCAGCCGCCATCTCTGCTGGAGCAGTTCGTCGGCGCCGACGCCTACAGCTTCGTGTTCGACGGCCAACTCGGTTACCTCGACCATGCCCTGGCCAACGACGCCATGCTGTCCCAGGTCAACGGCGTGACCACCTGGAACATCAACGCCGACGAGATCAGCCTGCTCGACTACAACGACGACCTCCGCGACGCCAACGAGGCCTCGTTCGAACGGGAGTCCAGCGCACTCGACATCTATCACCCGGACCAGTACCGGTCATCGGACCACGACCCGGTGATCGTCGGCCTCGACCTCGTCGATCCGGCCACCCTGTGCAACGGGCTGGCGGCCACCATCATCGGCACCGATGGTCGCGACCGACTGACCGGCACCCGGGGCGACGATGTGATCATTGCCCTCGGCGGCAACGACTTCGTCAACGGTCGGGGTGGCGACGACGTCATCTGTGGCGGCGACGGCGGCGATGTGATCATCGGTGGCCTCGGCGCCGACGCCGTGTTCGGCCAGGGAGGCAACGACCGGATCAACGGCAATTTCGGCGACGACCGACTCGACGGCGGGGAAGGCGATGACCGGTTGAACGGCAACGCCGGCCGTGACGAGTTGGACGGCGGTGCCGGCGACGATCAGCTGCGAGGTGGTTTCGGGGACGACGTCCTCGACGGCGGACCCGATGTCGATCGGCTTTGGGGCTCGTTCGGCACCGACACCTGCGTCAACGGCGAGGACAACCGCAGCTGCGAATTGTGACCGTTGGCGTTGGTCGGGTGGCCGCTGGTCATTCGACCCGTCCGGTCGATGCCGATGATCAGATCGGGCTGAGGATACGGGGCAGCTCGTCGGCGTCCGGCAGTCCGTGCGGAGGGCCGATGACCGTCAGTTGGTCGTCGGCCTCCAGGACCAGATCGGCGCTGGTTCGCAGCACCCGGCCGTCCCGGCGGACCGCTTCGAGGTGAACTTCGCGCGGTGGAACCAGATCACCGATGCGGCGACCGATCAACTGCCCGGCCGGGACCTCGGCCAGCAGGGTGTACTGGGCGATGTCCAGCTCCGGCAGCAACGCGCTCTTGACCTCGCCCTCATGGGTGGCCTCGACCATGCTGAGGCCGGTGTCGCTGTGGACATAGGCCGCCAGTTCTCCCGCCAGTCGAAGGCCACGACCGGCGTGGTCGTCGCAGCCGGCGAGAAAGAACAGGGCGTTCACCGTCTCGTCGTGGCCACCCCAGTGGGCCGGGATACTGATCCCGGTCTCCGAGCGGGCGATGACCAGGTGTTCCTCGTCCGCCCCGAAGAAGGCGATCGGGGTCGCGGTTGGATGCCGGTCCGACGGCTGGATCCACAGCGAACCGGTGTCGAGGAACTTCTCGGTGACGTCATCGGGGTCCATGGACAGCCGGCGTCCCAACACTTCGGACGACCGTCGAACCGCCTCACCGAACGATTCCCCTTCGGCAAGGCTGATCACCGCCGCGCTGGCGATCAACCCCGGGTATTCGTCCTGGGCTCGCAGCCCGTGGCTCTGCATGGCAGCCGAGATCTCCCGCTCCAGTGTCTCATCGACCCGCCGCCCCCACCGTTCGAAGACGTGGTAGATCGCCCCGGTGCCGGTGGCTCTCGATCGGCCGTAGAGCCCGTACCAACCAAGGGCGATGGCCACCGCCGCCGCCACCATCGCCAACGCCAGCGCCCCGAGCTCGACGATCAAGAACAACGCGATCGCAATGCCGGTGAACTGGAGGTACGGAAAGAACGGCGCCGTGAACCCTGGCGCGTACGATCGGATGTGGGACGCCCGCAACACGAGCACCGCCAGGTTCACCAGACCGAGGGTGGCCAACACGAAGGCGCTCGCCAGTTTGGCGATGGCACCGACATCGAGCGCGGCGACCACCACCGCTATCGCCGCCCCGGTGACCACGATCCCCGCCACCGGTGTGTTGCGGCTGCTGACCCGCTGGAACTGCGGCCCCAGAAGCCCGTCGCGGCTCATTGCCAACGGATACCTCCCGGCGGCCAGGATCCCGGCATTGACCGTCGAGGAGAACGCCGCCAGCGCGGCGATCACCACCAGAATCACTCCAGCCCGTGGCAGTACCTCCTCGGCCGCACTGTGGATCGGGGCCAGATCGTTGGTCAGGCGGTCGAGAGGCACCTCGGTCACCGCCACCAGAACCACCGATGTGTAGAGGGCGGTGCTGACCAGCAGCGACAGTGCCATCCCCAGTGGGATGTTGCGGGAGGGGTCCTCGATCTCCTCGGCCACGCTGGCCACCTTGGTCAACCCCCCGTAGGACACGAAGACCAGACCGATGACCGACACCAGGCCGGTGAACCCAGAGGTGAAGAACGGGTTGAGGGCCTCTCGGGCGGACCGGCCGGAACCGGTCGAATCGCCGAAGGCATCAGCCAGACCGGCCATGAGGAACACCGTCATGGCGGCCAGGACCAAGGCCACCAGACCGAGCTGGACCGAGGCGCTGGTCTTGGAGCCGGCGATATTGAGCACGGTGAAGGCGGCGATCAGGATCAGAGCCAACGGTTTCGGTGGGATGTCGACCACCAGGTTCAGATAGGCGCTCATCCCGATCAGGGCGAACGCGTCCTTCAGGACCAGCGACAGCCAGGTGCTCATGCCGGCCACGGTGCCCACCGCCGGACCGAGCGCTCGCTCGAGGAAGTAGTAGGCCCCGCCGGCCTTCGGCATGGCGGTGGCCAACTCGGCAACGCTGAGCATGGCCGGAACCGCCAGCAGCCCGGCCAACCCGTAGGCCAGGATGGCCGACGGGCCTGCCTTGGCAACCGCCAAGCCGGGCAGCAGAAACAGCCCGGACGAGATCATGGCCCCGCTGCTCAAAGCGAAGACATGTCGCAGGGTCAGCGAACGATGCAGATGCCCAGATCCCTCAACCCGACCCATCAAGAAACCGTAGTCGACAGTCGTGGACCGCTCCGGCGGCACCGACTATTCGTAACTTTGTTCCGGGTCTCGAACCCGCCTTTGTTCGCTGTTCAGGTCCGGTCGGCGAGTGCGCCAAGCTCGGCCAGGGTTTCGAGCGCCAGGTCCTGGGGCACCGACATGCAGCGGATGATCACCTCGTCGAAACCGGCCTGCTCGTAGGCCGCCAGTTGCTCGGCCGCATCGTCGACGTCGCCGACCAGCAGGACGTCCAGCGGCATGCCCCGGTACCCGGCGGCGACCAGTTCGCCGGCCACCCGACGGGCCTCGTCACCGTCGTCCAGCACCAGCGCGTCCTTGCGGAGGATGGCCCGCTCGCCGCCGGCGCTGCGGTAGGTCTCGACCATTGCCGCACCGGCTGCCGGGGCGACGCCGGGGGCGGCGTACCAGGCGTCGCCCATCGCCGCCGCCCGCCGCAGGGCCACATCGGCGCCGCCGGAGATCCACCATTCCACCGGCTGTGATGGCAGCAGGCCCACCCGACCACCGACCAGGCCGAGTGGCTCGCTGTCGACGACCTCACCTGCCAGGAGCGCCTTGACCACCCGGATCGATTCCTCGAGCACCCGACCCCTGGTCGACAGCTCGGCACCGAAGGCCTGGAACTGCGCTTCGCCGGAGCCGATACCGGTCTGGACGATGAACCGGTCGCCGTGGATGGCGGCCAGGGTGCCGACCTGTTCGGCCAGCAGCAGCGGATGCCACAGCGGCATCAGGAACAGGCAGCCGGCGGGGCGGTCCGGCCACTCGGCCAGGAGCCGCCCGAGCATCGGGGTGTTCTGGGCGTAGGGGACCGCCATGTTGTGATGGTCACCGATGCTGAGCGAGCCGAAGCCGGCCCGGTAGGCCTCGGCGGTCCGCTCGATCATCAGGTGGGCCCCGTCCTGGCGGTGGGTGGAACTGATCGACACGCCGAGTCTCATGCTGCGACTCTACCGTTGTCGACCATCGGGATCGGGGTTGTGGCCGCCGGTGGTCGGTGTCGCCACCGCCGTTGATCAGTGGGGATCGCAGTGCCAGCAGGTCCGAAGGTCCGGTCCGGCCCGGGGATTTCGGCAACCGGTAGGCTGCGGCCATGGAACTGAGCCAAGCGCGGTCGTGGGCCGCCGATCGATCCAATGCGGTGCTGATCACCATCCGGGCTGACGGGCGGCCCCAGTCGTCCGACATCAGCTACCGCCTCAACGGCGAGGTGTTCGAGATCTCGGTCACCGCCGACCGGGCCAAGACCGCCAACATGCGGCGGGATCCTCGAGTGGTGTTCCATATCACCGAGCCGAGCTCGTGGTCCTATCTGTCGTTCGACGGCACCGTCGAACTGACCGATCCGGCGACCGAGCCGGGCGATGCCACCGCAGACGCCCTGGTTGCCTACTACGAGGCCGTTGCCGGCAAACCACATCCCGATTGGGATGAGTACCGGGCGGCGATGGTGGCCGAGGGTCGGCTGATCGTGCGTTTCACCCCGGCCTCGGTGGTGGGGCAGACCCGATGACCGGTCGACCACCGTCGCAGCCATGACCGGGCCGGACCCCGGCGGCCGGGCCGCCCGTATCCTGGCCTACTTCGACTCCTGCAACACCGGGACCGCGGAGGAGATCGCCGCCCACTTCACCGAGCAGGCGGTGATCTACGACACCAACCACGCCCCGGTCCGTACCGCAGCCGGCATCGGGCGGTTCTGGGACAAGATCCGGACCCAGTGGCAGGGTGCGGTGTGGCAGGTCGACAGCGTCGTGGCCGAGGGTGATGCAGCGGCGATCGAATGGAACATGTCCGGTCTCACCGATCGGGGACGGTTCGTGTTCCGAGGGTCCGAGCACTACGCATTCGACGGCGATCTCATCGCCGAGATCCGCCAGTACTGGCATTTTGATCCGGACTCGCTCGACACCGGCCTGGTCGGCCACCCCGGGGCGGCGCCCGCTGTGGTCGAGCCGTCCCAGGAGTCGGAGTAGATGGGGCGGGCGTTCCGCCAGGTCGATGTCTTCGCCGAGGCGCCACTGGCCGGCAATCCGTTGGCGGTGGTGGCCGACGGTCGGGGCCTGACCACCGAGTGGATGCAGCGGTTCGCAGCCTGGACCAACCTCTCGGAGACCACGTTCCTGTTGCCGCCGACGGCAGCCGACGCCGACTACCTGGTCCGGATCTTCACCCCGGTGTCGGAGCTGCCGTTCGCCGGCCATCCGACCCTCGGCAGCTGCCAGGTCTGGTTGGACCTCGGCGGTCGGCCGAAGGTGGCCGACCGGATCGTCCAGGAGTGTGAGGCCGGTCTGATTCCGATCGTTGCCGACCATGATCGATTGGCCTTCCGGGCCCCTCCCCTTCGTCGCTCCGGCCCGCTCGATCCCGAGACGCTGGCCACTGCGGTGGCCGAGGTGGGGATCGAGGCGGCCGACGTGATCGATTCGGCCTGGATCGACAACGGACCGGGCTGGCTCGGTTTGCTGCTGGCAGACGCGGCCTCGGTCCTGGCCGTCGCGCCGGGGGTGGTCACGATGGACATCGGCCTGATCGGCCCCCACCCCGCCGGCTCCGAGGCTGCGTTCGAACTCCGGGCGTTCTTCCCCAAGGACGGCTCGACGGCCGAGGATCCGGTCACCGGCAGCCTCAACGCCTCGGCCGCCCAGTGGCTGTTGGCCACCGGTCGGGCCACCGCCCCCTACCTGGCAACGCAGGGAACGGCCCTGGGCCGAGCGGGGCGGATCCACATCACCACCGATGACGGTGGCGCGGTCTGGGTCGGTGGTGAGGTGATGACGATGGTGACCGGCACGGTTGAGCTGTCGTCGGTCTGACGTCGGCCGCCGCCGCTTCGGTCAGCGGCCGCCGCCGACGTCGAGCAGGGCGCCGGTCACATAGGAGGCGTCGTCGGACAGCAGCCACACGATCGATGCCGCCACCTCCTCCGCGGTCCCGCCCCGACCCATCGGCACCCGGTCGGCCAGTAGCGCCACCCGGTCCGGCAGCCCGGCGCTGGCGTGGATGTCGGTGTCGATCAGGCCCGGTCGCACCGCGTTGACCCGGACCCCCTCGGCCGCCACCTCCGTGGCCAGGCCGATGGTCATCGTGTCGATCGCCCCCTTCGAGGCGGCATAGTCGATGAAGTCGTTTGGGCTGCCGAACGAGGCGGCCCGGGATGATACGTTCACGATCGACCCACCGCCGCCGCCGTACACGGTAGACATCCGCCGCACCGCCTCCCGGGCACAGACCATGCTGCCGGTGACGTTGACCGCCATGGTCCGCTCGATCCGCTCCGCCTCGAACTGGTCCAGTCGGCCGATGGGGGAGACCACACCGGCGTTGTTGACAAGGCCGGTCAGTGGGCCCAGCCGATCGGCGGCATCGAACATGGCCAGCACGTCGGCCTCGGTGGCGACGTCACCCCGGACGGTCTCGACCGTGACCCCCGCAGCCCGGATCTCGTCGGCCACCGCAGTGGCCGCCTCGGCATTGTTGACATAGGTCAGGACCTGTGCCACCTCGGGGCGGTCCCGGGCCAGCCGCCGGGCGGTGGCCGCCCCGATACCCCGGCTGCCGCCGGTGATCAGCACCACATCAGTCATCGATCGGTTCTCCCTGCTCGGCCGACTCGCCGGCCACACCGTAGCCGCCGCCTCCCGGGGTGTGGATCTCGAACACGTCGCCGGCAGCAACATCGAGCTTGTCGCTGCCCGCCAGGTCCACCACCGACCCGTCGGCACGGACGACCCGGTTGATCCCGGCCGCCCCCGGTCCACCGCCGGCCAGACCGTATGGTCGGACCCGCCGGTGGCCGGAGATCACGTTGAGCTCCATTGCCTCACCGAAGCGGACCCGGCGTCTCGTACCGTCGCCACCACGGTGTCGGCCATGGCCGCCGGAGCCCCGGCGGATCTCGAACGACTCGAGCACCACCGGGTAGCGCCACTCCAGCACTTCGGGGTCGGTCAGCCGGGAGTTGGTCATATGGGTGTGAACCGCATCGCAGCCCGGGGCCCGGGCGGTGGCCCCGGCCCCGCCGCAGATCGTTTCGTAGTACTGGTGCGTTTCGTTGCCCCAGATCACGTTGTTCATGGTGCCCTGGGCCGCACCCATCACTTCCAACGCACCGAACAGGGTGTCGACGATGACCTGGCTGGTCTCCACGTTGCCGGCGATCACCGCCGCCGGGTACGACGGGTTGATCATCGAGTCCGGCGGCAAGACCAACCGCAGCGGTTTCATGCAGCCGGCGTTGAGGGGGATGTTGTCCTCCACCAGGCAGCGGAAGACGTAGAGCACGGCGGCGAAGGCCACCGCAGGTGGGGCGTTGAAATTGCCGGGGTGGGTTGGGCTGGTGCCGGTGAAGTCGACCACCGCCGAGCGGTCGGCTCGGTCCACCGTGATGGCCACCGACACCTGGGAGCCGTCGTCCATCCGGTAGGTGAACGACGAGTCGCTGAGCGCACCGATGACCCGCCGGACCGACTCCTCGGCGTTGTCTTTGACATGGTCCATGTAGGCATGGACCACCTCGAGCCCGTAGTGGTCGATGACCCGGCGGAGCTCCGCCGCCCCCTTCTCGCAGGCCGCAACCTGGGCCTTGAGGTCGGCGACATTGTGGTCGGGGTTGCGGGCCGGGTAGCGGCCGCCGGCCAGGGCGGCCCGGATCTCGTTTTCCCGGAACCGATCGTGCTCCACCAGCAGGAGATTGTCGAGCAGCACACCCTCCTCGTCGATGGTGGTCGAGTCGCAGGGGGCCGAACCGGGCACCGAGCCGCCGATGTCGGCATGGTGGCCCCGGGCCGCAACGTAGAAGATCGGGCCGTCTTCGTCGATCGGCCGGCCGACGGTGGGGTCGTCGCCTGCCCGGTGGTCGAACACCGGCTTGATCACGGTGATGTCTGGCAGGTGGGTACCGCCCTCGTACGGCGCGTTCATCACGATCACGTCGCCCTGCTTCATATCGGGGTTGCGGGCGATGGTCGACTTGACCGACTCGCTCATGGAGCCGAGATGGACCGGCATATGGGGGGCGTTGGCCACCAGATCGCCTCCAGGGTCGAAGACCGCGCAGGAGAAGTCGAGCCGCTCCTTGATGTTGACCGAGACCGCGGTGTTCTCGAGCACCACCCCCATCTGCTCGGCGATGTTCATGAACAAGTTGTTGAAGATCTCCAGCTTTATCGGATCGGCGCCAGCTGGTTCGGCCTGGTCGGCGTCGGCCCGTCCGCCCGGTCGGGGGGCCACCCGCTCCAGGACCAGGTCGCCCCGGTCGGTCACGGTGGCGGTCCAGCCCGGCTCGATCACGGTGGTGCCGGTGGACTCCACGACGATCGCCGGACCGGTGATCGGTTCCGATGGCCGCAGACCTCGACGGTCGAGGAACGGGGTGTCGTGGAACGCCCCGGCCAGCCACACCCGGTGACGACCGACCGGGTTGTCGATCGCCGTTCGCAGCCCGTCGCCGCCGTCGCCCTCGTCGATCCCGTCGGCGGCATTGATCCCGTCGTTGCCGTTGAGCGAGGTGTCGGTCCGGCCGACCGCCTCGACCTGGGCGGCCTCGATGATGAGCTCGGCCCCCGGCGACACGAAGCCGAATCGGCCCCGGTGTATGGCCTCGAAGTCCCGGCGGGCCCGGTGTATGGCCTCGAGGTCCCGGCGGGCCCGGTCGAGCGGGTCGCCGGTCTCCGGTGGGCCGTCGATGAAGAACGAGGTGTCGCTCCCGGCGTAGCGCAGCGACAGCCGGCGGTTGATCGAGATGTCGGCGGCCCGAACGCCCTGGTCGCCCAGTTCCCGCCGTCCCCGGCCGGCCAAGGACTCCCACAGCCCGCTCAGCTGCCCGAAGCCGGCGTGGTCCAGTGTCGCCTCCACCGTCTGGGAATGGACCTTGCGCACATCGGCCAGGCCGATCCCCACCGCCGACAGCACCCCGGCTTGGGGGTGGATGTGGATCCGTTCGATGCCCAGGTTGTCGGCCACCAGGCAGGCATGTTGCCCGCCGGCCCCGCCGAAACACACCAGGGTGTAGTCCGAGACGTCGTAGCCCCGCTGGACCGAGATCTTCTTGATGGCGTTGGCCATGCTGTCACAGGCAATTTTCAGGAAGCCCTCGGCCAACGACTCGACGCTGCGGTCGGCCCCGCTCGCCGACGACACCTCGCCGGCCAGCGCCTCGAACCGCTGCCAGACCCGATGCAGCGCCAGCGGCTGGTCGGCGTCGGGCCCGAAGATCGCCGGGAAGTATTCCGGCCGGAGCTTGCCGAGTACCACATTGCAGTCGGTGATGGCCAGTGGCCCGCCGTTGCCGTAGCAGACCGGGCCGGGGTCGGCCCCGGCCGAATCGGGCCCGACCCGCATCCGGCTGCCGTCGAATTCGAGGATCGAACCGCCGCCGGCGGCCACGGTGTGGATGTGGATCATCGGGGCCCGAACCCTGACCCCGGCCACCTCGGTTTCGTAGGTCCGTTCCAGCTCGCCGGCGTAGTGGGAGACGTCGGTCGAGGTGCCACCCATGTCGAAGCCGATCAGTCGGTGGAACCCTGCGGCCTCGGCGGTGGCCACCATCCCAACCACACCGCCGGCCGGGCCCGACAGCAGTGAGTCCTTGCCCCGGAAGGCGGTGGCATCGGTCAACCCGCCGTTGGACTGCATGAACAGCAGCCGAGGGGTCGAGGTTGCGGCCCGATCCGGCTCGGCGGCTCCCGTCATCGATCCCGCCACCTTGTCGACGTAGCGTCGCAGCACCGGCGAGAGGTAGGCGTCGACCAGGGTGGTGTCGCCTCGGGCCACCAGCTTCATCAACGGACTCACCTCGTGGCCAACCGACACCTGACCGAAACCGATCTCGCGGGCGATGTGCGCCGCCTGCTGCTCGTGTTCGCTGTGGCGGTAGCCGTGCATGAACGAGATCGCAACCGAGTCGAAGCCGGCGTCCCTGACCGCACGCAGCCCGGCCGCCACCTGGTCGAGGTCGAGCGGCACCAGCGTCTCGCCGGCCGCGCTCATGCGTTCGTCGACCTCCAGCACCTCGCTGTAGAGCATGTCCGGCAACACGATGTCGAGGGCGAACAACCGGGGCCTGGCCTGGTAGCCGATCCGCACCGCGTCGGCGAAACCCCTGGTCGTCACCAGCACGGTCGGTTCGCCCCGGCGCTCGAGCAGGGCATTGGTGGCAACGGTGGTGCCCATCTTGACTGCGCCGATCCGCTCGGTCGGCAGCCGCTGGCCCGGCCCGACCCCCAGCAGGTCGCCGATTCCCTGGACCGCGGCGTCGTCGTAGCGGCGGGGATTGTCCGACAGCAGCTTGTGGGTCATGGTCCGCCCGGACGGAGACCTGGCCACCACATCGGTGAAGGTGCCACCGCGGTCGATCCAGAACTCCCACAGGTTTTCCTCCATGACACCTCCGGCCGTTGGCGTGTGATGAGCATGGTCCCACGGTCGGGACATCACCCGCTAGGTTCGGGGACGCAGCGGCCGGTAGCGTCGATCGGATGGACACAACCGAGGATCTGGTCGGCCTCACCAGGCGGCTGGCCAGGGTGGTGGAACTGGTGCACGGGGTCAACTACTACGCCCCGGAGATCAACCGCCTGGTCGACGATGGGTTCCGGGGTTGGTGGCACGCCTACCTGGCGTACCGTCCGGCGCCGATGGGCCCGGTCGGGCCATCGGTGGTGACGGCGGCGTTCTACAACTTCGCCCCTCGGATGGTGGCCCGGGCGGTGCCCGGGGTGTGGGAGATCATGTCACCGGCCGAGGTGTTGGCCCGTCGTGACGAGCTGGTGGCCGAGGCGCTGGCGCGGATCTTCGCCGATGGTCGCCAGCGGGAGACGATCGCCGAGGCGGCCGATCTGGCCCAGGTTGCGGTTGGCGAGCTCGATCCCGGGGCCCGGGTCCTGGCCGCGGCCTTGAGCGATCGACCGTGGCCGGCCACGCCGGCGATGCGGCTGTGGCACGCCTGTACCATCTGGCGGGAATACCGGGGAGACAGCCACAACATCGCCTTGGCCGCGGCGCAGATCGACGGCGCCGCCAGCCATGTGCTGATGGCAGCCCACGGCCACGGCAACCAGGAGACGATCAGCGCCATCCGGGGTTGGAACGCCGCCGAATGGCACGGCGCGGTGGCCCGGCTGGACCGGCGGGGCATCGTCGACGGCGACGGTCGGTTCACCGAAAACGGCAGGGCCTTCCGGTCCGGGCTTGAGCGCACCACCGACGAGTTGAGCATCGCCCCGGCCCGGAACCTCGGTGTGGCCCGGGCATCCCGGCTCAACGAGCTGCTCGGCGAGCTGGGCCGGCACCTCACCGAATCCGGTGAGGTCCCAGGGGTCTGGCCGCCGCCGTCGGTCCAGCGGTGAACGGTTCCTGAAACCACCGGCCCCCGGCGACAGGATGCCGGGTATCGACACCGCCATGGCCGCCACGGTCTAGGTTTACACTATGGCTGGCGTGTCTCCCGAATCATCTGACCGTCGAGCGTCGGCGGACCATCGGCCAAGCAACGAAGCCGCGCCCGCAGTGGGCCAGGTCATCGGCGTCGACGACGCCACGCCGCTCGAATTCTGGGTTGCGGTGGCCCCCGGCCACACCCTCCAACTGGACGACGTCGTTGCCATGGAACGGCGCCTGCCGGACGGCGTGACGCTGCGGATCTACGGCGTGGTCAGCCAGGTCCGGGCCCGCCATGAGGGGGCCAGCTTCCAGAGCGACGTCTTCCTCATCACCGAAGGCATCCTGCCCGGCCAGGTCAGCGAAGCGGCGCTGATACAGCCGACCCGGTTCGAGCCCGAGGTACTGCTGCCACCGTTGCCCGGTACCGAGGTCCGGTTGGCCACCGAACACGAGCGCGACACCGCGCTGTCGTTCGACAACGTGGAGCGGCGGCTGCCGGCCGGGCTGTCCCGCAGCGACGAGCCGGTCTTCCTCGACCTCGACTTCATCGATGGCACCAAGGGTGCCCACATCAACATCTCCGGCATCTCCGGGGTTGCGACCAAGACCAGCTACGCCACGTTCCTGCTGTACTCGATGTTCAACTCCGGCACGCTCGGGGCCGAGGCGGCAAACACCAAGGCGCTGATCTTCAACGTCAAGGGTGAGGATCTGCTGTTCCTCGACCACGGCAACCGGTCACTCGACGAGGAGCAGGCCCGGCGATACAAGTCGCTGGGACTCACCCCGGCCCCGTTCCGCGACGTCGGGATCCTGGCCCCTCCCCGCCGTGGCGACAGCAACGCCACCCCGGCCACCGGGTCCCGCAAACAGGGGGTGTCGCCGTTCTTCTGGACCATCGCCGACTTCTGCCACCAGCGGCTGCTGCCATTCCTGTTCGCCGACGCCGAAGACGAGCGCCAGCAGTACACGATCGTTGTGCAGTCGGTCACCGCCCAGCTGGCCTCGTTGGAGGGAACGTCGGAGGGCGCGGTGCGGCTCGACGGCAAGCTGATCCGGACCTTCGCCGCCCTGGTCGACGCGCTGGAGGAGAAGCTCAGCCCCACCGACCCCGACGAGCCGGCAGACCAACGGTGGACCGGCCGGGCCGTCGGCAGTGGCACCATCAACGCCTTCATCCGCCGGCTGGCCTCGGCCCGCCGCCACGTCGAGCACCTGGTCAGGGCCGATATCGCCGATGCCCAGCGCCACGCCCTCAACCTCGATCAACATCAGGTCACCGTCGTCGACATTCACGGGCTGCACGATCGGGCGAAACGCTTCGTCGTCGGTGTGGTGCTCCGCCAGGCCTTCGACGCCAAGGAGGCCAGCGGTTTGGCAAAACCGCTCCAGTTCGTGGTGCTGGACGAGCTCAACAAGTACGCCCCCCGGGATTCGTCGAGCCCGATCAAGGAGATCCTGCTCGACGTTGCCGAGCGAGGGCGGTCGTTGGGCATCATCTTGATCGGGGCCCAGCAGACGGCCAGCGAGGTGGAGCGGCGGGTGGTTGCCAACTCCGCCATCCGGGTGGTCGGCAGGCTGGATCCGGCCGAGGCCCGTCGCGACGAGTACGGCTTTTTGCCCGCCGTGGCCCGGCAGCGCTCCACGATCCTGAAACCGGGGTCGATGTATGTGGCCCAGCCCCGGCTGCCGGTGCCGCTGCTGGTCGAGTTCCCCTTCCCGGCGTGGGCAACCAGGCCGGCCGAAGCCCGGCGTCCCGGCCGAGGTGCGAGCCAGGGAGAGGACGACAGCGAGGATCCCGACGCGCCGGGGGCCGATCACGGCGCCGCCGCCGATGATCCATTCGCCGGGCTGACCTCGTGAAGACCCGGCCGGACAGCTCGAAACGGGCGCCATGAGGCTGCTCCACACCTCGGATTGGCACGTCGGCAAACGCATCCGCGGTCACAGCCGGGCCGACGAGCATCGGGCGGTGCTGGCCGAGATCGTCTCGGTGGCGGCCGAGGAATCGGTCGACCTGATCGTGGTCGCCGGTGATCTCTACGAAACCGCGGCCCCCACCCCCGAGAGTGAACTGATCGTCCACCAGGCCCTGCTCGGCCTGGCCGAGATCGCCCCGGTGATGGCCATCGCCGGCAACCACGACAACCCCCGAAGGCTCGCTGCGGTCGAGCCGCTGATGTCGCTGGGTCGGATCACCATGGTGGCCGAGCCCCGGCCCCCGGCCGACGGTGGTGCGCCGACCATCACCACCGGGAGCGGCACCCCGGTTCGGGTTGCCATGTTGCCCTTCGTCTCCCAGCGCTCGATCGTCAGGGCCGATGAGCTGATGGCCAACGCCGGCTTCGAGAATGCCCAGAGCTACGCCGATCGTCTGCAGCGGGTCATCGCCGCCCTCTGCGCCGGCTTCGACGCCGACCACGTCAACCTGGTCGTCGCCCACGCCTTCGTCCACGGTGGCAGCCTCGGTGGGGGAGAGCGCCCGGCCCATCTCGTCGACGAGTACGCCCTGTCGGCGGTCGATTTCCCGGCCACCGCGTCCTATGTCGCCCTCGGTCACCTCCACCGCCCGCAGCAGATGTTGGGGGCGACCGCCATCCACTACTGCGGGTCGCCACTTCAGCTCGACTTCGGCGAGCAGGAACAGGCAAAACAGGTCAACGTTGTCGATGTCGAACCGGGCTTGCCGGCCAAGGTCCAGCCGGTTCGGCTGCGGTCCGGTCGTCGGTTGCGAACCGTGACCGGCACCGTGGCCGAGTTGGCGGCCATCGCCGAGGAAGGTCCGGCCGGAGCCGATGATGGGCCCGGTCGTGCATTCGATGGCGATGCCGATGGTGATGCCGATGGCCACGCCCTCGGCTCGGAGGGGACGAGATCGACCGACGAGGAACGCCCGTTCGGCGACGACTGGCTCAGGGTCCGGGTCACCGAGCCGGGTCGGGCCGGGCTGGCCGAGGAGGTCCGGAGCCTGCTCGGCCCCGGCGTCGTGGATGTCCGGGTCGAACAGCAGCACGTCGCCCGGCCGCGGTCGCGGCGGGAGGGTCGCAGCCCTCGTCAGCTGTTCGTGGAGTACCTGTCGGAGGTCGGGGTCGGCGATGCCCGGTTGGAGGCCCGCTTCGCCGAGCTGTACGAGGACGCAGGCCGCCCCGCCGATGATCCGGTCGACGGGACGACAGGGGCCCGATGAGGCTTCGCAGATTCACAGGGGCCCGATGAGGCCCCGCAGATTCACAGGGGCCCGATGAGGCCCCGCAGATTCACAGGGGCCCGATGAGGCCCCGCAGTCTGGAGATCGAGGGGTTCTCGACGTTCCGACAGCGGACCCGCCTCGACTTCGACGGCCTGGATCTGGTGGCCTTCACCGGCGCCACCGGTGCTGGCAAGTCGACCCTGATCGACGCCATCACCTTTGCCCTCTACGGTTCGGTGGCCCGCTACGACAATGCCAACCGGGTGGCCCCGGTCATCCACCAGCTCTCGAACCAGGCCAGGGTCCGGCTCGACTTCGAAGCCGGCGGGCGCACCTACATCGCCACCCGGGTGGTCCGTCGCATCAACAGCAAGGGCGGCGATGGTGATGCCGCATCGACCAGGGAGGCCCGGTTGGAGCTGGTCGACCCGGTCGATCCCGCGGCCGAGACCACCGTGCTGGCCGGCGACGTGAAGAGCCTCAACACCGCCGTCGAGGAGATCCTGGGGCTGGACTTCCGCCAGTTCACCAGGACGATCGTGCTTCCCCAGGGCGACTTCGCCGCCTTCCTCCGTGACGAGCCGTCGAACCGCGACAAGCTGCTGCAGCGGCTGCTCGACATCGGGATCTACGAGCGCATGGGCCAGCTGGCGAGGAGCCAGGCCAAGAAGTCGGCCAACCAGGCCGAAGCCCTGATCCAGCACCAGCAACAGTTGAAGCCGCTGTCGGATGAGGAGTTCGAGCGGCTGGTGGACCGGGTCGAGACATTGGAACACCTCCGATCGGACATCGAGGCGAGCCTGGCCGAGCTGGCCGCACTCGACGCCAGGCTCGACCCGCTGCGCCGGGAGGTGCAGGCCATCGATCAGGCGGTGGCCCGGTTGGCTTCGATCGAGATCCCAGACGACCTGGCCGAGCTCGATCGTGAGCTCACCGACGCCGATCGGGCTCGCCAGGCCGTGGAGGGCGAGCTGGTCGCGGCCAGGGCGGCCAGAGACGATGCGATGGCGGCCCGGGACGCCCTGCCGGACAAGGGAGCGCTGGTCCGTGCCCAGTCGCTCCGTGAGCAGCTGGCCGAGGCGGCCGAAAGGCTCGACGACCAGCGCAAGCTCGCCACCGACGCCGAGGAACTGGCCCGCCGCCTGGCCGTCGAGCAGGATGCGCTCGACACCGCCCTGCGGGAGGCCGAGGCCGCCCTCCGCACCGCACGGCTGGCCGCCGATGCCGCCGACTGGACCGCAGCCCTGGTCACCGGCGAGCCGTGCCCGGTCTGCCACCGCCGGGTCGAGGCGATCCCCGACCACGATGCGGCCAAGGAAATGGAAGCGGCGGCCGAAGCCCACGATCGGCTGGGCCGGGAGTCCCGGTCGGTGGCCAGCCGGCTGGCCAAGGCGAGCGCCACCGCCCAGTCGGCGGCCGAGGAGATCGAGCGGCAGACCGAGCGGATCGATCTGCTGCAACTGGCGTTGTCGACCCATGACGGCCCGACCGACCCGGACACCCTGGCCGGCCAACTCGATGCGGTCGACGCCGCCGAGGGGTTGTACCGCTCGGCGGCGGCGGCGGTCGGTGCACTCGAGACCCGCCTCCAGGAGGCGGTCGACATCGAATCCGGGCTCCGGGCGGCACTGCGGACGATCCAGACCGACCTGTCGGTGCTGCGGGACTCGGTGGCCGACCTCGAACCCCCGGCCCTCGGCCACCGGTCGCTGTCGGACGTTTTTGGCCTGCTGGCCCGATGGGCCGAGGAGCGGGCAACGGTCCTGGGCGAGACGCGGACCGGCCTTGCCGAGGAGGGCAAGCAGGTGGCAAACAAACGTGGTGACCTGCTGGCCGAGCTCAACCGGCTGGCCGAGAGCAACCGTCTCGGTGGCGAGCCGCTGGAGCTGGCCACCACCGCAACCGAGGCCCTGGCCGACGCCAAAGCGGCCAGGGCCACCGCCGAGCAGCGTCGCACCGACCACGAGCGGACCGAGGCCCGGATCGCCGAGCTCGAGGCGGAGCGGATCCTCAACGAGGCCCTGGGTCGACATCTGCGGTCCGGCGGGTTCGGCAGCTGGCTGCTCACCGAGGCACTGGACAACATCGTGGCCAAGGCCACGGTCTGGTTGCTCCAGCTGTCGAACAACCAGTACTCGCTTCTCGCCGGCGACAGGCACTTCGCCATCATCGATCACAACAACGCCAATGAGAGCCGCGACGTGCGGACCCTCTCCGGCGGCGAGACCTTCCTGGCGTCGCTGGCCCTGGCCCTGGCGCTGGCCGATTCGATCGCCGAGTTGGCGCCGGTCGACGCTCCCCGCCTCGAGTCGATGTTTCTCGACGAAGGGTTCGGCACCCTCGATCCCGGCACCCTCGACGTGGTGGCGGGGGCCATCGAGGAATTGGCGTCGACCGGCCGGATGATCGGCATCGTCACCCACGTCAACGATCTGGCGGAGCGGATGCCGGCCCGGTTCGAGATCACAAAAGGCCCGTCGACGTCGACGGTCGAGCTGGTTGAGGCATGACCATGCGCTATGCGGTCGACACCTGGGCCCCGGATTACGGAACGAGCCGGGAGCAGCAGCTTCGGGAGGCGTCGCGTCCCCGCCGACGAGTGGCAGCCGATCCAACCCGACCGGACGACCACCGCCCCCGACACCATCACCTTCGTCGACGGAGTTCGCCGCATCGATGCCCGGATCTGGATCGGCGGCGCCGGTTCGGCCGACCAGCCGGGCGTGTGTGCCAGCGTGGCCGCCGGTGCGGTCCGCTGCTCACGGGGTTCGGCCTCGATCGAAGTAGTCGTCGTCGAGCGGGCGCTGTTCACCTCGGCCCAGAACGCCGAGGCTCTGGACCTCGGGACGACCGGTCGCTACCAGCTGCGGCCGCTACCGGTGGCCACCGACGAGGCCCTGTACCTGGCGGTCCACAATCATATGTCCAAGATCGAGGAAGAGCTGTCTGACGAACTGGACGAGCCGGGTCTGGTCGTGTTCGACGGGCCGCTCGGCGTGAGAAACGGGGTCAACGCCGCCGGCTACATCAAATCTCAGCATGTGCAGTACCTGGAGGATGAGGCCCAGCAGGCGGTCATCGCCCGGCTGGAACCCGGCCACCGGACCCCGCTGTTCCACATCGGCGGCGAGTTGCCGAACTGGTCGTGGTACATGCGGTTGCCGGGGCCTGTCAGCCACTCGATGAGCGGGGTGGTCCGCGTCGAGCTGCCCGGCCTGGCCGACGTCGCCTCGGCCGCGATCCGGGCCGACGAGATCACCGCCGCCCTGCCCCGGTTCGCCAGCGAGGCCCACAAGGACGCCCGCTCACCCCAGAACCTGTATCCGATCGCCGGTCTGGAGCGGGAGTTGCGGCGCCGCCTCGGCGACGCCACCCTGCTGGATCGGGCCCTGCGCCGTCACGCCGCCGCCTCTGCGGTGCGCTAGTCTCGAAGGCGAGATGGCATCGTCGAGGCCCGGTCGGGCAGCACATCGATTTCGAGCGGCGGCGGTCTGCACGCCCGGGCTGGAGCCGGTTTGTGCCGACGAACTGCGAGCGCTGGGGTGCAGGCCGAAACGGGCCGGGCCGGGGTTGCTGGAGTTCGGTGCCACCGCTCGGCAGCTCTACAGCGCCAACGTCTGGTTGAGGACTGCGAGCAGGGTCATCGTCCGCATCGCCACCTTTCGAGCCACCGACTTCGCCCACCTCCAGGAACATGGGGCCAAGGTCGACTGGAAGCAGTGGGTCCCCGAGGGGTACGCGCCACGGTTCAGGATCTCGAGCAACAACTCGAAGCTCTATCACACCAAGGCCATCGCCCAACGGTTGCACCAGATCGGGCTGCCACCGTCGATCGGGGAACCGGAACAACTGTTCATCGTCCGCATCGAACGCAACACCGTCACCATCTCGGTCGATTCCTCCGGCCCGGCGCTCCACAAGCGGCCGTGGCGGACCGAATTGGGGGAGGCGCCACTGCGAACCACCATGGCCGCGGCCGTGGTGCTGCTGTCGGGATGGGACACCGAGACGCCACTTGTCGACCCGTTCTGCGGCTCGGGGGTGGTCGGCATCGAGGCCGCGTTGCTCGCCGGCCGGATGCCGCCCGGCGGCGAGCGGGAGTTCGCCTTCCACCGTTGGCCGGTGTTCGAACCCGGGTCGTGGGCCAGCGTGATCGGCGGTATCGAGGCCGCCGCGGAGCGAGCCGGTGGCGATCCCGGTGCCGGCCCGACGAGGCTCATCCGGCTCTCCGATCGGGATCGGGAGGTGGTGGCGATGGCCGAGCGCAATGCCGAGCGGGCCGGCGTGGCCGACCGGATCGAGTTCGATGCCAGGGTGGTGTCGCACCTCAAGGGATCGGCCGGGCCGGGCATGGTCATCACCAATCCCCCCTACGGCAAACGTCTCGGCCGCCGGGAGCTGTCGGGTCTCTACGGTCGGCTGGGGGCGGTGACCCGCCAGCGCCTGCCGGGCTTTGGCCTGACCGTGTTGACCTCCGACGCCAAGCTGGCCAGGGCGGCCGACGATCGGCTTCGCTCCGCAGCCCGCTTCCGCCACGGTGGCCTCGCGGTGGAGGTGTTCCAACGCCCGCCGATTGCCGACGGCGCCGAGGTGGAAACCGGGGTGGCGTCCTCACAGGGGTCGGACACCGCAGCCGGCTCCGCAACCGGTCCGGCGGCTCGGTGACCGCGGCCGGGTGCCGGTGGCCGCCGAGCGGGTCTCGGGGTCGCCACGAATCTGATGACATTCGGGGTCGGAGAACCTAGCGTCGAGTTCCATGACCGACTTTGTCGAGTGTGTCGCCGCCGAGTCCCAACACTTTCGACAGGCCATCGAGGCCATCGTCGCCATCGGCGGCGACCACGCACTGACCACGGTCGAGGTACCGTCCTGTCCCGGTTGGACCGCTGCCGATCTGACCTGGCACCTGGCAGAGGTCCAGTACTTCTGGGCCTCGATCGTCGAGGGCAACCTGGCCCATCCCAGTGCGGTCGATGAGCTGGTCAGACCGGTGGACGGGGAGTTGGCGGCCTTGGCGGGCGCCCAGGCCGCCCGCCTCGTCGATCAGCTGGCGAGGCATGCGGCATGGGAGCCGTGCTGGAGCTGGTACCCCCGGGGCAACACCGTTGGCTGGGTTCGACGGCGCCAGGCCCACGAGGCGCTGATCCACCGGATCGACGCCGAGTTGGCGCTGCAGGCGGTGGCCGGCAGCGGCCGGTCGGCAATCGACGAGGAACTGGCGGCCGATGGGGTGGACGAGATGCTGGGGGTCATGCTCGACGTGTCGGAGCGGCCAGAATGGGCCCGCTTCGAACCGGATGGCCGCACCGTCGGCATCGAGGTCCCGGGCCGGTCCTGGTTGGTGCGGCTGGGTCGGCTGACCGGCGACGACCCCGAGTACGGCCCCCAGGACTCCTCGGCGCTCGAGATGCTGGACGACGGCGGTGGGCTCGAACCGGACTCGGTGATTCGCGGGCCGGCATCGGAGATCGACCTCTGGCTGTGGCGTCGGGAGGACCTGTCGATGGCATCGATCGACGGTGATCGGGCGGCAGCCGAGCGGGTCAGGGAGATGGCGAACATCGATTGATGGCAGGTCCGTTGTTCAGCGGGTCGGGTCGGGGCGGCTCGTCGATACGGTCGGCTCGTTCAACGGGTCAGAGCGACCGACGTGCCAGACGGACCATCGAGCCGGAAGCCGTCAGCGGTCTCGGCCCACGACGTCACCCCGGCCAGTGCGGTCAGGATCGCCTCCTCCTGGAAGCCGAGGCCGCCGCAGTCCTGGTTGGTGCCGCCGGGCACGGTGATCGAGGCCGTGCCGTCCTCGGCCAGGGTGAAGGAACCGAAGTAGGTATTGCAGCCCGGCTTGACCTGCAGTCCACCGAAGACCGTTTCGAACTTGATCGTCGCCACCGTTTCCAAGGGCACCAGTCGCCCGTCCATTGTCACACCGTCAAGGAAGAAATCGCCTTCGAACCGGGCGTCGGCCACCCGGGGACCGGTTCCGCTCGCCGTTGGGTCTGTCGGTTCCGCCGACGACCCGCAGGCGGCTCCCAGCAGGAGTGCGGCCATCGCCGCCGGCAGCAGCCGGCTCCACCCCAAGAGCAGCGCGGTAGCCGATCGCGTCTGCGATGTCGAGCGCACCGTTGGCACGGGGGCACGCTACCAGTGGTCGGTGAACTCGCACCGTTGATGGGCCAATGCGTTGATATTCGCCGCGGGCTCGGGCAGGCTCGTTGGCAGTGAAACCGCTGGACGCCATCTCGATCTCCCTGCCGCCGTGGCTACCGGCCGTCGACGGGCTGTTCGACCCTCGTCCAACGGTCGAGGATCGCATGGCCCTGGTGCTGGAGCTGGTGGCCCACAACATCGAGGATGGGGGAGGGCCGTTCGCCGCTGCGGTGTTCGACGCCGACGGTCGGCTCGTCGCCCCCGGGGTGAACCGGGTGGTGCCGGCCTCGGCGTCGATCGCCCATGCCGAGATCGTGGCCATCGCCGCCGCCGGGCAACGGCTGGGAACCTGGAACCTGGCCGGCCGGGGAGCCCATCAACTGGTGACCTCGGCCGAGCCCTGCGCCATGTGTCTCGGGGCGGTGCCGTGGTCCGGGGCGACGAGCCTCGTCACCGGGGCCCGAGATGCCGACGCCAGGGCGGTCGGGTTCGACGAGGGCGACAAGCCCGATGGCTGGGAGCGGCTGCTGGCGGCCCGCGGCATCGAGGTCATCCGCGATGTCGGCCGGGCCCGGGCCACCGAGCTGTTGCAGCACTACCTGCGAACGGGAGGCGAGATCTACAATGGATGACGGCCGGGTGCGCCGATGACCCATCACGTCCAGCGGCCGTCGACGGTGATCGACCATGTGGTCACCGCCGGATCACTCGACGAGGCCTTGACCTGGCTGGCCAGGCCCAACACAAAACCCATCGCCGGCGGCACCGACCTCATGGTGGAGCTCGATCGGGGCGAACACCGGGAGCTGGCAACGCTGGTCGATCTCACCAGGATCGCCGGCCTGGACCGCATCGAGCGTTCGGGGGACACGATCACCATCGGCCCCCTGGTGACCCACAACCAGTGCGTGGCCAGCGAACTGCTCCGCTCTGTGGCGGCACCGCTGGTCCAGGCGTCGTGGGAGGTCGGTTCGCCCCAGCTCCGGAATCGTGCCACCGTCGCCGGCAACATCGTCACCGCCAGCCCGGCCAACGACACCCTCAGTGCGCTGGTGGCGCTCGACGCCGAGCTGACACTCTCGTCCACCGCGGGAGCTCGCCGGCTCCCGCTCACCGACTTCCATCTCGGCGTCCGACACACCGCCTTGGAGCCCGGCGAGTTGCTGACCGCCATCTCGTTCCCTGCGCTTGGGCCGGACCACCGCTCGATCTACCTCAAGCTCGGTCTCCGCCGGGCCCAGGCCATCTCGGTGGTGCACCTGGCCATCGTGGCCCGTCTGACCGCTCCCGAGTCCGGCACCCCCGCCCAGCCCGGTCCGTCGACGGTCGAGGAGATCCGGATCGCCCTCGGCAGTGTGGCCCCGACCATCGTCCGAGCCGCCGAGGCCGAGTCGATGCTACTCGGTGGGTCACTGGCCGATGCCGACATCGCCGCCGCAGCAACCGCCGCGGCCGAGTCGGTGGAGCCGATCGACGATCTCCGGGCCCCGGCCCGATACCGGACCGACATGGTGGCCAAAATGGTGACCCGGGGTTTGGCCGCCGTCCGGGTGTCGGACTCGGTCCTGCCCGATGACCCGGCGTTGCTCTGGGGCACGTCGTCTGGTCTCCATCGGACCGGCCTCGATCATGCCACCGAACACCGGGGCGATGCCATCATCTCCGCCGAGGTGAACGGTGCCGCCGTTGCAGCCCCCGGGGTCGGGGGCTCGTTGCTCGACTGGCTCCGGGCCAACGGGTTGACCGGCGTCAAGGAGGGTTGTGCCGAGGGCGAGTGCGGCTCCTGCACCGTCGATCTCGACGGGATGGCGGTCCTGGGTTGCCTGGTGCCCGCCACCCGGGCCGCCGGCTCCAAGGTGGTCACCATCGAAGGGTTGGCCGCCACCGCCGCTCCGGTCCCGGAACAGCCAGGGCTCCATCCACTGCAGCAGGCGTTCGTTGCCACCGGGGCCGTCCAATGCGGGTTCTGCATTCCCGGGTTCCTGATGTCGGGGGCGAAGCTGTTGGCGGAGTACCCGAACCCCACCGAGGAACAGATCAAGGCCGGGCTGTCCGGCAACCTGTGCCGCTGCACCGGGTACTACAAGATCGAGGATGCGGTCCGGGTCGCCCTCGGCGGCGAGGGCCGGCCATGAGCCTCGGCCGCCAGACGACCAGAGTCGACGCCGAGCCGAAGACCACCGGCGCCGCCGTCTACGCCGGCGACCTGCAACCGTCGAACGTGCTCCACGCCAAGGTGGTCTTCACCGATCAACCCCACGCCAGATTGCTGCATCTCGACACCTCGGCCTGTGCCGAGGCCCCGGGTGTGGTGGCGGTGGTGACCGCCGCCGATGTGCCGGTGAACGAGTACGGGCTGACGATGTTCGATCAACCGGTGCTGATCGCCCCGGCCGACCAACTCGACCAGGCCGATCGGCCAGACCAGGTCGCCCCGGGGTCCGGCCCGCACCGGCGGGTTCGCCCGGAGGTGTCGCGCTGGGAGGCCGACCACCTGGCGGTGGTGGTGGCCGAGACCGAACGCCAGGCCGAAGCGGCGGCCATGTTGCTGGCCCCGGTCTGGGAGGAGCTGGCGATCGTGGCCGACATCGACGCCGCCCTGGCCGAGGGGGCGCCGATCCTCCACGGCGAGGCCAACCCGAACGCCACCAACCCCGGGTCCAACGCCTACCACCGCTACGTGATCCGCCATGGGGACACCACCGCCGCCATGGCCGCAGCCGATGTGATCATCGAGGGCAGTTACGAATTGCCGTACCAGGAACACGCCTTCCTCCAGCCCGAGGCCGCCCTGGCCTACATCGACGAGCGGGGTCGGGTCACGGTGGAGACCGGAGGGCAGTGGGCCCACGAGGACCAGGAGCAGGTGGCCCACGCCCTGAACCTGCCGGTCGACCGGGTCCGTATCGTGTACCGGGCCATCGGCGGGGCGTTCGGCGGCAAGGAGGACATGAGCCTGCAGATCGTGCTGGCCCTGGCGGTCCGCAAGCTCCACGCCATGGGCATTGAGCGGCCGGTGCGCTGCCAGTGGAGCCGGGAGGAGTCGATCGTCGGTCATCACAAACGGCATCGTGGCCGGGTTACCACCCGGTGGGGGGCCACCGCCGACGGCAGGCTGGTGGCGGTGGAAGCCACCGGTCAGCTCGATGCCGGCGCCTACAATTACACCTCGAACAAGGTGCTTGGCAACCTCCATCTCACCGTTGCCGGACCCTACCGGGTGCCGAACGCCAGGATCGACAGTTGGGCGGTCTACACCAACGCCGTGCCCGGCGGGGCGTTTCGGGGATTCGGCGGTCCTCAGGGTTGTTTCGTCGCCGAATCCCAGATGAACAAGCTGGCGGTCGCCTGCGGTCTCGACCCGGTGGAGATCCGGCGCCGCAATATGGTGACCGAAGGTTCGATCGGCATCACCGGCACCGAACTGCCGCCAGGCGTCAGCCTGCCGGAGGTGATCGAGGCCTGTGCATCGGCCGCCAACTGGACCGAGCCCCTCGGCCCGCCGAAGCCGGTGGCGGTCTTCGCCTCGTTGCCTGCGACCACGGCCGGGCTCCGGCGGGGTCGGGGCTTCGCCTGTGCCTACAAGAACGTCGGGTTCTCCTTCGGTTTTCCGGAGCGGAGCGAGGCCCGGATCGTGCTTCGTGGCGACCGGGAGGATCCAGCAACCGGTGGTGGCGCCGATCCGGCCGAGCGACCGGCGGCGGCCGAGCTGTACCTCGCCGGTGCCGACGTCGGCCAGGGGGCCCATACCGCCTTCATCCAGATGGCGGCCGAGGCCACGGGGCTGGAGCCCGAGCGCATCACCGGACACTTCTCCGACACCGGATCGTCCGGCGATTCCGGTTCGGCCTCCGCGTCGCGGCTGTCGTTCATGACCGGCAACGCCATCCTTGGTGCGGCCGAGGAGGCCGAGAAGCGGTGGCGGGAGGGGGAGCGCCCGGCGGACGGGTTCTTCCGCTACGTGCCGCCGCCGACCGAGGCCCTCGATCCCGATGGGGCGCCCACCACCCCCAACTTTTCCTACGGGTATGTTGCCGAGGCGGTCGACCTGTCGGTCGACACGGCCACCGGCCACATCGTCGTCCACGACGTGGTCTGTGCCGTCGACGTCGGTCGAGCCATCAACCCCCAACTGATCGAGGGTCAGGTCGAGGGGGCCGTGGTCCAGGCTCATGGTTATGCGCTGTCGGAACACCTGCAGGTCGAGGGGGGTCGTGTCCTGAATCCCCGCTTCAGCGGCTACCTGATCCCCGGGATCGGCGACATCCCGGAGCGGGTCCGCACGGTGTGCCTCGAAGTCCCCGACCCTCGGGGGCCTTTCGGGGTCCGGGGCATGGCCGAGATGCCCTTCCTCCCATATGCGCCGGCCGTCACCGCAGCCCTGTTCGACGCCACCGGCGTCTGGTTCGACCGCTTCCCCCTGACGCCGGCCCGAGTGCTGGCCGGACTGGCTACAGCTGTCTGACCCGGCGGATGAACTCCGGTGAGTCACTGAAACCCTGCATCACCGCACCCCGGCCGGTGCCCCGGTTCAGCAGCTCGACCCAGTGAGCAAGGCCGGCGCCGTCGGGAGCCCGACCAAGGACGTTGCGGTATGTCAGGTCGACGAAGGCCGGATGGTCGAGCTGGCCGTAGCGTCGGGTGAACTCCGGCGATCGGGCGAACTGCTCGCTCACCGCACCGGTGGGGAGGCCGGTGTTGATCCAGTAGTCGAGGCCCTGCTCGTCCGGTCGTCGCAGGAAGTAGGCCATGTAGAGCCGGCCAACCGGTCCGTTGTGCTCGATCGACGTCAGCTCGGGTGCGGTCCGGTTCTTGAACTCGGTCGACTCCGAGAACCCGATCATCACATCGCCCCGTGACACCCCCCGATCGAGGGCGCTGGTCCAGTGGTTGGAACCCTCGCCATCTGCCGCCCGGCCGAGCACGTTTCGGTAGATCAGCTCGACGAACTGCCGGTTCGACAGCGAGCCGTAGCGCATCCGGAACTCGTCGGAGGCGACGAACTCGGCCGAGATCTGGGCCAGTGAGCGCCCGGATCGGCGGACACCGACCCAGTACTCGTAGCCCGCCTCATCCGGCTGGCGGAGGAAGTAGGCCAGATACAGTCTGGCAACCTCGGCCCGCCGGGTCCGAGGCGACGCAACGTCGATCGGCGTCGATTGCGGCTGAGAACCTCCCGACCCGCCCGGCGAGTTCAGGAAGCCGAGGTCGTCGTTGTTCCGACCGAGCACCTCGCCGGTGTCGGCTCCCAGCCAGGTGGCGGCGATGTTGGCGTAGAACTGACGGTAATCGACCGTCGGGTGCAGATTGCCGTAACGGTCGAGGGCGGTCAACGATGGCATCTGTCCGTGGAAACCGCCATTGACCCGGTTGCCGATGGCGAACAGGCTGTTGGCCGTTCCGTGGTCGGTGCCGCTCCCGCCGCCTCGGCCGTTGGCCCGGAAACGGCGGCCGAACTCCGATGCGCCGACGATCAGGGTGCGGTTGGCGAAGTCGTTGTGGAGCTCACCATAGAACGCGGCCAAGCCGGCGTTGAGCTCGCTCATCCGGTCCCGGTGCATCGACTGCTGGTTGGCGTGGCTGTCGAAATCGCCGAAGACGATGGAGATGACCCGGATCCCGAGATTGGCGTTTATCAGCCTTGCCGCCAGCCGGAGCTTGGTGATGAGGGCGACCTCGTCGCTGCTCTCGCTGATCAGTGGCCGCAGGGTGTCTGACAGCTCGATCGCCTCGCCGAAGCTGGCACCGACCTGCTGGCCGAGCGAGCCCAGCCCGGTCGGGCCGAGCCCGAGGCCCTGCAGCGTTGCGTACTGGTTGGCCTGATTTGGATCGCTGTGGTCGAGCTTGCGGATGTCGTTGCCGTGCTCGGGAATGGCCACCGCCCGGTTCCGCTTTCCCTGGACCACCAGCGGCACAGACGACCCGAGTGACACGCCGGTCAGTGGTGCGGCGGGGAGCCCGTCGAGGATCCGACCCAGCCAGCCGGAGCTGCCGGGCTGACCGTTGGCGTTGGCCGCCATGACCTGGGCCATGGAGACGAAGTGACTCAGGTTGGACCCGTCGTGGCCAACCCCTTCCACCACCGCCAGCCGTCCCTGGTCCCACAGGGATTTCATGAACGGCAGGTTGGGGTTCAGCCCTCTGATGTCGGTCATCGCCAGGGTGTTCGACGGCCGGAGCGCCAGCCCCCCTCGGGCGTCGTGGTAGGCGCCGTCGGCGATGGGGGCGAAGGTGCTCAGCCCGTCGTTGCCCCCGGACATCGTCAGGAACACCAACACGCCCTGGTCTCCACCCAGTGGGGCGGCGGCCGCAGCCTGCTCGGCCAGCCAGGCCGGGAGCAGCGAAACGGTGGCCGCGGCCCCCGCGGCCTGGAGGAAGCGCCGTCGTGAGAGATCGGGGCCGGCCAGCAGCTTCGGTTCGACCGGTGTCGAGAGCGCCGCCACGACCTCTGCGGTCGACGGTTCGAGTCTTGTCATCACGCCATCTGCATTTCGGGTAGGAGGAGGGGCAGCATCAGCAGCCCGGCTCGTTCGGTCCAGCGGTGGTCGGAATTGCGTTCGGTGTTGACGTAGTCGATGAGCTGTTGCCTCGAATGGTCGTTGACCGCCGGCAGCTTGTAGTTCCAGAGCGCCTTGTCGACCGCCTGCTCCGGTGTGTACTTGAAGGTGACCTGCGGCCAGTACTCGACGACCTCGTTTGCGTCCTTGATGTCGTCGCGCTCATAGGCCATCCACCGGAGGTGACCGGCCAAATGGATCTTCGACCAGGCGGCCGCGGCGGTGACCCAGTACTCGTTCTGCCGCCAACCGCTCACGTTCGGTGGGTAGAACGGGCGCTGGCCCATCCCGGGGAGGAACCATTCCGGGTTGGCAACCGAACAGCTGCTGCTGGTGTGGCGCATCGCCGCCACCACGTATTCGATGGGGCTGCGGATCAGGCCGGTCCTGGCTCGTTCCGAGCGGAACTGGGAGTGTCGGAAAATGGCCCGAATCGTCTCGGTGATGTTCAGTCCCGGCCGGTAGGTGGACATGATGTCGGTCACGACCTGGTCACCCGGTGACACCGGGTAGGCGAAGAACGACCACAGCCGGTGGCACATGAACCTGGCATGTTCGGTCCGCTTCACGTCGAGCAGGATGTTGATGATGTCCGGCCCATCGAAGTTGCCGGTCCGGCCCATGAACGTCTTGTTGTTCCAGTCGTGGGCCGAGCCGTCGAACCGGTAGTTGCCGTTG
Organism: uncultured Acidimicrobiaceae bacterium; assembly: GCA_947259095.1. Classification (GTDB taxonomy): domain Bacteria; phylum Actinomycetota; class Acidimicrobiia; order Acidimicrobiales; family SZUA-35; genus JAHELU01. Next base: position 36,538 of record CAMYLA010000059.1, read on the forward strand.
TCGTCGACGCCGTGGCCGGTCCAGGCCCTGGCCGACTCCTTGACGTCGTCCTCGCTGTAGTGTCCGACGCCGGTCACGAACAGCTCCATCAGCTCCCGCGAGAAGTTCTCGTTCGGTTTGCCGGCCACGTTGAGGTCGTTGTCCAGGTACCGGAGCATGGCCGGTCCAACCGACACCCGGTGCAACAGGTTGTGGTAGTCACTCATGCCGTGGACTCGGAACAGGTGGTTCTGGTCCATCAGCTGCTGGTGGTCGTGGAGCTTGTCCATGGAGCTGCACAGCAGGCCGTGCCAGAACAACACCATCTTCTCGACGATCGGCGCCTGGTCGACCGGTCTGCGGGCTCGATCGAGCCAGTAGTGGACCATGTCGATCCACCGCCCGTAGTAGCTCAGACCCTCCGAGAGGTTGGGCAGCGGTCCGGGAGCCGGCGCACGGTTGGTGTGATCGAGTACCAGATCGACCACATCCTCCCAGGGCCAGTGCTTGAACAGCTCGACCTCTTCACGGAGGCCCCCAAAGCCGGCCCGACGGAAGAGGTGAGCCACGTTGACCGAGGCTTCGTCCATGGAAGGTGTTCTCGGCCATCAAGTCGAAAACATTTAGACACAAAGACGTAAAAGAGAAAACCGTTCAGGTTCTACGGCAAACAGCCGACATGGGCCAGCGCCCGACGAACCACCTTGAGATGACCCGGTGAGAGCTCGGCCGCCACCGTGGGGCTCATCACCTCGTCCGGTTGCAGCCACACCAGGTCCAGCGCATCCTGCGACGGTTCGCAGTCCCCCTCGATCGGCACCACGTAGGCCAGGCCGACCGCATGTTGTCGCGGATCGTGGAACCCGGAGATGTCGGGATTGGGGAAGTACTCGATGACGGTGAAGGGCTGGGGTGAGGTGGGGATCCGGGGCATGGCCAGCGGCCCGAGATCCTTTTCGAGATGTCGGAGCACCGCATCGCGGACCCGCTCGCCGTACAGCACCCTGCCGGCCACGATCTCGCGGTTGGCCCCACCGTCGGGGCCGATCCGCAGGAGCAGGCCGATGTGGGTCACCACACCGAGGCTGTCGGTCCGGACCGGGATGGCATTGACGTAGACGATCGGCAGCCTGCCGCGTGTGGTTTCGAGATCGTCGTCCGACAGCCAGTTGTTCTGGGTTTCGGTGTAATCGCTCAAAGAAGCTTGTGGCCGATCAGCCGAGGAACTCGGCGATTCGGGTCTTCGGTCGACCGATGATGGCCTTGCGACCCTTGACCACGATCGGCCGTTGCAGCAACGCCTTCTGGTCCGAGAGCAGGTCGATCACGGCGTCCGGATTTCCGACGTAGTCGTCGGGATCGAGACCCATCTTCTTGAACTTCGAGTCCTTGCGGACAAGATCCTCGACCGGATCCTCCAGCCCGGCCACGATCTTTTCCAAGGCAGCCCGGTTCGGTGGTTCCTTCATATAGAGAACGACGTCGTGCTCGACACCCAGCTCCTCGGCGACCGCCAAGGCGTTCTTCGAAGAGCCTCAATGAGGGTTGTGGTAGATCGTGACCTTGGCCATCGTGGTGGTGCTCCTGTCGGCTCGGCTCCTTAGGCTCGCAGTATATGTTGGTCCTTGGCAAGCTCAAGCCATTCCCGGCGCCGGAGCCTGCTCACGGGGTCATCTCGTTGAGCCTGACCGCCAGTTCATCGAGTTGTTCGAGGTCGAGGTTTGCATAGCTGAACCGGACCCAGCGGTCGTCGGTCGGGGTGAAGGCGGTGCCGGGAATGGCCAGCACGTCGTGGTCGAGCACCAGCCGCTTGATGACCTCGTCGGTCGCCATGTCGCAGAAGGGATGGCGGACCCAACCGAAGAAGGCCCCGGCGGTGGCCAGGGTGAAGCCCCCCGGTTCAGGTTCCATGACCTCTCGGAACCGGACCAGGGCCCGATTGATCCTGGCCGCCTGCTCGCTCCGCCATGCCCTGGCGTTGCGCAGCCCGGCCAGCGCCGCTTCCTGGCCGATCCGGGGGGCGCTGATCTGCACACAGTCGACCAGCTTCATGATCTCGTAGATCACGGCCTCGCCGGCGACCACCGCCCCCACCCGGTAGCCGGGAATGGCCAGATCCTTGGAGAAGCTGTGGAGGCTGATCAGGGTGTCCTCCCAACGTGGTTCGGCAAAGAGGTTGTGGGGTGGGTCGTCGGTGAGCCGGAAGTTCCGGTAGGTCTCGTCGACGATCAGAGCGATGTCGTGCGCCGCGGCCAACTCGTAGAACGACTTGATGGTCTCGGGAGGCACGGTCACCCCCGTGGGGTTGGCCGGTGTCACCAGCACGATGGCCCTGGTCCGCTCGCTGATCAGCTCGGCGGCACGTGACGGATCGGGTAGCAGCGTCGCGTCCACCGGCTCGAGGTAGCGGGGGCGAACGCCGTCCAGCTTGAGCCACATGTCGTGGTTGAAGTAGAAGGGGACCGGCAAGATCACCTCGTCGCCCGGCTCGGTCAAGGCCGACACGGTCACGCAGAACGCCTGGTTGCAGCCGCCGGTTGGCAGGATTCGACTGGCTGGCACCGGCGCCCGGTAGTCGGCGCTGAGCTCGGCGGCCACCGCATCGTTGAGGGCGGGCAGGCCGGGCGGGGGAGCGTAGCGGCCACCGTCGGCCTCTGCCGCCACCTCGGCGATGCGGGCCGCAATCTCCGGGGCGGTCGGGTAGCCGGGTGCGGCCTGGGACAGATCGAGCAGCTCCCGGTCACCGGTCCGGTGGGCCAGCCAGGCGTGGGCCTCGGCGATCGGGGAGGCCGTCAACTGCAAGGTGCGATTGGTCAGGCGCATGGGCCGAGCCTACTGGCGGCTCCGGAAGCGCTCCTCTTCGAAACGGCGGCTCAGAGCCGGCCGGCCTGGCTCACCCGGTGGAGGAACTGCTTGGTCCGTGCCTCCACCGGGTCGGCGAAGAACTGCGCCGGGGCTGCGGACTCCAACACCCACCCCTCATGGAGGAACGCCACCCGGGTCGCCACCTCTCGGGCGAAGCCCATCTCGTGGGTGGCGAGAACCATGGTCAGGCCCTGGTCGCTGAGGTCTCGGATCACGCCCAGCACCTCGCCGACCAGCTCGGGATCGAGGGCCGACGTGACCTCGTCCAGCAGGAGCACCTCGGGTCGGACCATGAGCGCCCTGACGATCGCCGCCCGCTGGTTCTGGCCTCCGCTGAGCTTGTTGGGGTATTCCTGCTCCTTGTCGCCAAGACCGAATTGATCCAGCAGTTCCCGGGCCCGGGACTCGGCCTCGGACCGGCTGACACCGTGGGCCCGACGAGGACCGAGGGTCACGTTCTGCAAGACGTTCATATGGGGGAACAGGTTGAACGATTGGAACACGATGCCGATCCTGCGACGGACCTCGTTGGCCCCGACGCCCGTTCCTCGGGAACCGGGTCCGGCGATCTCCACCCCGTCCAGCAGGATGGAACCGGCGTCGATCGGGTCGAGCAGATCGATGCATCGCAGGATCGTCGACTTGCCACAGCCACTGGGCCCGATCAGGCACACGACGTCGTGGTCGTCCACGGTCAGATCGAGCCCGTTGAGCACCCGCTTGGCCCCGAACGACTTCTCGACCGAGCGGAGGTCGAGCTTCGGTGTCGGGCCGGCGTCGAGGGGATCGTCGACGGGGTTCTGGTTCACCGAGTCGCTCATGTCGCCGTCTGCGATCGCAGCGTCCGGTCACGGGCGGTGTACCAGTCGACCAGTCTCGTCAGCGGCACGCTGACGGCCAGGAACAGCAGCGTGGCGACGACGTATGACGTGTAGTTGAACGTCCTGGCGGTGTAGATCTCCGCCTCCCGTACCGCCTCCCGGATGCCGAGGATCGACAGCAGGGCCACATCCTTTTGGAGGCTGACGACCGTGTTCATCAGCGCCGGCACCACATTGCGGATGGCCTGGGGCAGGATCGCGAATCGTAGGGTCTGGGCCTGGGTCAGCCCCAACGCCCGGGCCGACGCCCGCTGGCTCTCCGGGACCGCATCGATCCCGGATCGGTAGATCTCGGCGGTGTAGGCCGCATAGGACAGCGTCAGCGCCACCAGCCCCCAGAAGATGGCCGATCGCGGCAGACCTGAGATGTCCAACGCCGGCAGCCCGAATCCGAGCAGCAGGATCAGCAGGACCAGTGGGATGCCCCTGAAGATGTCGGTGTAGACCACCGCCAGCATCCGGATGGGAAAGAAACCGGGACCCCGCAGGCTGCGCATGACCGCCACCACCAGCGCCACGACCGGGATGGTGACCATCGCCGCCAGGAACAACTGGATGTTCAGCCAGAATCCGGACAGCACCTGCGGCCACGATCTGGCGAAATCGTCGCCGTTGAAGAACTGTTCCTGGACCCGAGGCCAATTGGGGCTGAAGACGATCAAGGTGATCGCCAACCCGAGGAACACGACGGTCGACAGGGTTGCGATCGCCGCCCCCTTCGCCCCCTCCTGGTCGAGGATCCGACCGCCCCCGGCCCGGCTCACCGTGGCGCCGCTAGCTCGACAAGGTCGGGATCGAGCCGCCCTGGTTCAGCCACTCATCCTCCAGGGCATCGAGAGTGCCGCCGTCCCGCAGGGCGCCCAACGCCTCGTTGACGCAGGCCACCAGCGGGCTGCCGTCCTCGAACAGCATGCCGAGCTCCTCAGGGCTGTCGGAGGCCCTTGGCAGCACCCCGATGATCGAGGCATCGGGGATCTCCACCGCGGTGATGAAGTAGGCCGTCGGCAGGTCCATGACGATCCCGTCGACCTGGCCGGCGTCGAACGCCGACTTGGCGGCCACGTTGTCGTCGTAGACCGCAGCCTCGTTCGACGGCTCGATGGTGGTCTCGATGTAGTCGAGGCTGGTGGTGCCTATGGCTGCGCCGAGGCGGAGCTCCTTCAGGTCGTCGATCGATCCGGCGGAGGCGGCGGGCGAATCGGTGGCCCCGATGATGGCCTGCTCGACCTGGTAGTAGCCCTCGGAGAAGTCGACCACCTCGTCCCGGGCGGCGGTGATCGAGTACTGCTGGATGTTGAAGTCGAAGTCCTTGGCCCCCGGCGCCACCGCCTCGTCGAAGCCGGTCCTGGTCCACTCGACGGTCTCGACGCCGAGCTCAGCGGCCAGGGAGTACACGAGCGCGCTTTCGAAGCCCTCCCCGTTCGCCGGGTCGTCATCGACCATCCACGGCTCGAACACCGGCTCACCGGTTGCCACGGTGAGGGTGCCGTCGACCTTGGTCGGCAGGTTTTCGCACGACGCGGCCTCGCCGTCGGAACCGGCATCGGTGGTCTCGTCGGTGGACTCGTCGTCGCCGCATGCCGCGGCGAGCAGGGCGGCGGCGAGAAGGAGTGGGAGGATCTTGCGAAGCGTCATCCCGGCAGGTTAGCGGCGATCCTCGCCCCCTCGACGACGGCGACGACTTGCCCCAGCCGACGGCGTTGAACGGCTAGGCGGCCGGGCTGGTGATGAACACCGGGATCTCCCGGTCGGTCTTCTCCTGGTATTCGGCGTAGGGGGCGAAGACCGCAACCGCCCGCTCCCACCATGCGGCCCGCTCCTCGCCGGTGACCAGCCGGGCGGTGGTGGGGAACGGCTCCGGGCCGTCCTGCACCATGATCTCGGGATCGGCCACGATGTTGTGGTACCAGCCGGGATCCTCCGGGGCGCCACCCTTTGAGGCGACCAGCGCATACTCGCCCTCGTGTTCCACCCGCATCAGGGCGATCTTGCGGACCTTGCCGGACTTGTGGCCATTCATCGTGACGATCACGACCGGGATCCCGGTGTCCCGGAGGGTCGCCGCCTCCTTGCCGCCGGACGCCTCGTAGTCGGCGATCTGTTGCGCCACCCAATCCCACTTGCTCGGTTCGTACTCACCTGTGATCATGCCCGCACTGTACAGACGCCGGTGGCCGGGCGCCCAAAGCCGACGACGACCAAGCACAACGGGTCAGAAGAGCGAGTCCTGGACCGCCAACCGGTCCGGTTCGTAGCGGCCGATGTCAAGCTCGACCCCGAACAGCCGTCCCAGGTCTGCGACGAAACGATCGTCGGCCCGATCCGGCCCATCGGTTCCCGGCCGGCGCAGCACCGCCAGCCGACCACACATGGCCACCACCTCGACGTGGTGGGTTCCGGCATCGAGCCGGGCCGGGTACGGGTGCAGCCGGTCCCAGATCGGCGAGTCCGACTCGGGGAAGGCCCACCGCCGGTCGGTCAGTTCGACCTCGTCGTCGATGCCATCGGGCTCCGCCGACCCCGGCAGACGATCCAACGAGCCGATCAGCCGGTGGACCTCGTCGACCATCGGATCGAGCCGTTCGGCCAGCATCGGATCGCTGAGCGGCCGGGCCATACCCTGCAGTTTCCGTTTGACAGCCACCGACTGGGTCAGCCCGAGCTTCTCGGTCACCAGATCCTCGAGCCGGCGGACCAGGAACCCGTCGGCCACCGAGGCGACCCGAACCGCCCGCCAGGCGCCCTGCTCGGCCAACCGCTTCGAGGTTCGATGCGCCGTGCTGGTGCCGATCTTCAGCGAGCCATCGCGAAAGGCCGCCACGTACAGCTCGTTTGTCTGCTCCAGGTGATCGACAACCGACCGCTCGAGTGTGTCCCGCTCCCTGGTGTGGGCGTGGTGGAGGTTCGATGCGAACTCGGCGTCGGCCACCGCACAGCCGACGCACGTCTTCTCGTTCGGCTGGGGTGGGTTGGGGCAGTCGACGTAGGCGCCGTTGTTCCGCTGCGGCGAGCTGTGACCGAGGCAATGACGGCGCCCGTCCGGGGCCACCCGGTAGTTGAGCTCGAGTCCCACCACCGGGACCAGCTGCGACGGCTCGACCGTGCCGTCGGTTCCCGGCTCGGGGATCCGGAGCCTCACCAGGCATCGGTCGTCGCCCCACACCAGACCGAGCAGGACCAGCGTCGTACCGTCGCCTGGGAGGTCATCGGGGGAGGGGTGGCCTCCGGGCCGCAATCGGTGGTCTGCCATTGGCTTCGATGGTAGGGGCTCGGCGGGATCTCCGGTGGCTTGGTATCGTCGCGTCATGGATCAGCCACCGCCCGACACCAAGAACTGGACCTGGGTCCTGGAGCGGCCCTGTCCCCAATGTGGCTTCGACGCTTCGGCGGTCGAGCCGAGCGAGGTCGCCGCCGCCGTCCGGGCCAACGCCGCCGGCTTCCGGGCTGCGCTGCAGCGGGGTGACATCGTGTCCGAACGGCCGCCGGTGCCGGCCGGGGCGCCCCCCAAGTGGTCTGCCCTGGAATACGGGGCCCATGTGCGCGATGTTCACAAGCTCACCGCCGAGCGGCTCACCAGGATGATGAAGAAGACCGCCCCCACGTTCCCGGACTGGGATCAGAACGAGGCCGCGGTCAAGGGCAGGTACGACTCGGCCGACGCCGACAAGGTCAGCTACGAGCTGGCGATCAATGCCGGCAAGGTGGCCGACCTGCTGGACAAGGTCCGGGGGGACGGCTGGCAGCGAACCGGGATGCGGTCCGACGGTGCCGCCTTCACCATCGGTGCCTTTGCCGTGTACACCCTGCACGATGTCAGCCACCACCTGTGGGATGTCGAGCAGGGCTACGAGGCCATCAAGGAAGCAAGGAAGAAGAGCAGCTGACCTCCATCGTCGAAACCGGCCGCCTGCGGATCGATGGCCAACGGCTGCTCGACCGGCTGAGCGCACTGAGCCGGGTCGGGGGGATCGCCGGTACCACCGGTTCGTCCCGGCTGGCCTTCACCGACGCCGATCGGGCCGGCCGCCGGCTGGTGACGGGTTGGATGGAAGACCTCGGCCTGCAGTTGTCGGTCGACGGCATCGGCAATGTGGTCGGCCTGTGGCTGCCGCCCGGTATCGACCCGGCTGCGCCTCCGGTGATGACCGGCAGCCACATCGACACCGTCGGTACCGGCGGCCGCTATGACGGCAACCTCGGGGTGTTGGCCGGCCTCGAGGTGATCGAGACGCTGGCCGCCGAGGGGGTCACCCCGGCCAGGCCGCTGGCCGTCGCCTTCTTCTCCAACGAGGAGGGGTCACGATTCCAGCCCGACATGATGGGCTCGTTGGTCTACGTCGGAGGTATGGCCCTCGAGGAGGCCCATGCGGTCGAGGGGATCGACGGTGCCACCGTCGGCGCCGAGCTGGCCCGGATCGGCGGCCGGGGCCCGTCGCCGTGCCCCGGCCCCGCCCCCCACCGCTTCGTCGAGTTGCACATCGAGCAGGGGCCGGTGCTGGAGGAGGCCGGGGTCGGGCTGGGCGTGGTCGAGGGGGTCCAGGGCATCTCCTGGACCGAGGTCGTCGTCGAGGGCCAGTCGAACCATGCCGGGACCACCCCCATGGGGCTTCGCCGCGACGCCGGCTACGTGGCGGCGGAGATCACCACCTTTGTCCGCCGGTTGGCGCTGGAGTTCGGCCACCCCCAGGTGGCGACGGTGGGGGCGATCGACCTCCACCCCAACCTGATCAACGTGGTGGCGGCGACGGCGAAGCTGACCGTCGATCTCCGCAACACCGACAACGATCGGCTGCTGGAAGCCGAACGACAACTGGCCCGAGAACTCGACGCCGTGGCCGACCGCGAGGGCGTGAGCATCACCACCAGGACCTTGACCCGATTCGATCCGGTCGTCTTCGACCCCGAGGTCGTCGATCTGGTGGAGGCCACGGCCCATCGCCTGGGGATCACGACGATGCGGCTGCCGTCGGGGGCAGGCCACGATGCCCAGATGCTGGCCAGAGTCTGTCCCACCGCCATGGTGTTCACCCCCAGCGAAAACGGCATCAGCCACAATCCGGCCGAACACACCGACCCGGCCGATCTCGAGGCCGGGGCGAACGTGCTGCTGCACACGATGTTGGCGCTGGCCGCCGCCGATTGACCGACCACCACAACCAGCTCAGCGCACCGAGTGGGATCGGCAACGCAAAGGTCAGGAATCGGAACAGCAGCACCCCGGCCACCACCGAATCCTCCGGGGCCGGCCCGACCGCACTCAAGGCCCCGACCAGGCCCAACTCCATGACCCCGAGCCCCCCTGGGGTGAGCGGGACCGCAGTGACCAACCTGCCGAAGGCCAAGGCGGCCAGGATCGGGGCCCAGCCCAGGACCGACCGGTCCACCCCCACCGCCCGCAGGCAGATCACCAGCAGCAGGTAGAGGTTGACGTGGCCGGCCACCGTCCAGAATGTCAGGGCCCGCCATCGGCCGGACAGCAACGACACGGTGCCGGCCCGGAGCTCGTCGAGCCTGGCCGGCCAGCCGGTCCCTGTCGCCGGGAGCCGGTCGACCAGCCGGCCCAGCCGGCGGGCCGTCCCCGGGCCGGCCAGGACGACCGCCAACAGGCCGGAGGCGATCCCGAACAGCACCGCCCCCAGGATCGCCGCCTGGACCAGCGCCGGGCCGACCGGCCGCTGGGTTGCCAGCCAGGCAACGGCGATGAGTGGTGTGCCGAGTTTGATGCAGGTGTCCCAGACGCCGGTCACAATGATCGAACGGGCGATGGCATCGCCGGCCAGGCCGAACGAGCGGTACATCGACCAGGTCAGGGCGATGGCAACCGCACTGCCACCGGGCACCAGGTTGGTCACGGTGGTGGTGGCCCAGTCGGTGACCACCGCCTGGCGCAGTCGCAGCCCCGGCAGCGCCGCAACCTGTGACGTCGACGGCGCAACGAGGTTGGCCGCACCGACCACCGCCAGCAACGGCAGCAGGGTGCGATCGACATCGGCCAGCCGATCCCAGACCTGGCGGTAGTCGGCGAACTGCGGGAGCGCCCAGACGAACACCGCCACCACCACGGCCAGGCCGATGATGGCCCTGACCCGGGGTTCTGCCAGGCCGTCACGAACCACGGACCGGTCCGGTGATCGTTGACTCGTCACCGCGGTCGGTCGGGTCGACGCCGGGGTGGGGCTAGAGAACCTCCGCCCCGTACATCTCGCCAAGCGGGTCGGCGATGAGCTCCAACCGCTCGCCGTCGGGGCCGAAGAAGTAGATCGAGGTTTCGAACTCGAGGAAGATCTCGACCCCGGCCTCGATGAGCTTCGACCGGAGGTGCTGGAACTTCTCGGCGGTGACCGAGATGGCGATGTGATGCAGCCCGCCGAGCACCTCGGCGTACTGGCCGAGATCCAGACCGGGGAAATCGAAGAAGGCCAGGGCGTTGCCGTTGCCGATGTCGAAGAAGAAGTGGGTGGAACCCTCGTAGTCCCGATTCTCGAACAGTTCGGTGAGCGGGAACTCCAGCAGATCCTGGTAGAAGCGGATCGTTGTCTCCACGTCGCGGGAGAGGAGAGCGACATGGTGGACTCCCCTGGCCGATGACGGTGGACGGTTGGACGGATCCTCGAGGTGGTCGGCCTTGAGCCGATCCCATTCCGCTCGGCGGTTTGTCTGCGACCCGGTGCTCATGTCGACCATCCTACCGCCCGCAGCCGACCAGGACGGCGGCGGTAGCTTGGAGCCGGTGGCTGAGCACGCGCTGATGACCGAGCAGGCCCGGCAACGGGACCTGCGGCGGATGAAGGTCGTTGCCACCGCGCTGTTCGTCCTGGCTGCGGTGATCTTTGTGTTGGCCAGGGCCTTCGAGGACGAGCAGGCCTGGTTGGGCTACGTCAGGGCCACGGCCGAAGCGGCCATGGTCGGTGCCCTTGCCGACTGGTTCGCGGTGACGGCCCTGTTCCGCCACCCGCTGGGGATCCCGATTCCCCACACCGCCATCATCAAGAAACGAAAAGACGAGATCGGCGCCAGCCTCGGCGGGTTCGTCGAGCAGAACTTCCTGACCCGATCGTTGGTCACCGAGCGGCTGGCCGCAGCCGGTCTCGCCGGTCGGCTCGGCCACTGGCTGTCGCAGCCGGACAATGCCAGAACGATCGGGGCCCAGAGCGCGGCGGTGGTTCGCGGCGTCACCGAAGTCCTCCAGGACGACGTGGTTCAGAGCGGTCTGGAGTCGGTGATCACCGAGCGGGCTCGACAGGTCAAAGTGGCGCCGCTGGTGGGACGGGTGATCGAGGTTGCGGTGGAGGGTGGCCACCATCAGAGCCTGGTCGACGGGGTCCTGGTTGCCATCGACCGGTTCCTCGACGACAACGCCATGTCGTTCCGCAACCGACTGACCCAGGAGTCGCCGTGGTGGGTTCCCGAGACGATCGACGATGTGGTGTTCGAGAGGATCTACAACGCAGTGCGACGGTTCCTGACCGAGGTCAGCGACGACGAGTACCACGAGCTGCGGCGGGCCATCGATCAGCGATCGGCAAAGCTGGCGCAGGACCTGCGGACCTCGCCGGCCATGATCGAGCGAGGCGAGGAGCTCAAGATGGAGTTCCTGGCCCACCCCGAGGTCCGGGCCTGGTCCAACAACCTTTGGCTGTCGATGAAGGCCGGGTTGATCGAGGCCACCGAGGATCCCCAGTCCGAGCTCCGTATCCGCCTCGAGCAGGCACTGGTCGACGCCGGTCGATCGTTGGAGGCCGATCCTCGGCTGCGGGCCAAGATCGACGAGTGGCTCATAAACGCCGCCGGCTACGTCGCCGAGCAGTTCCGGGGCGAGGTCTCGGGACTGATCGCCGCCACCGTGCAGAGCTGGGACACCGACGAGACCGCCGACCGCATCGAGCTCCAGGTCGGTCGGGACCTCCAGTTCATCAGGATCAACGGCACGCTGGTGGGCGGGCTGGCCGGACTGCTGATCTACACCGTGTCGGAGCTGCTGGTGGGTTGACCGCCGTCCGGTCCCGACCGGTCAGCGGCCGGACCCGGTGAGGTAGTGGGCGGGGAGGGTCAGCGGCTGGCGGGGGAGCTGCTGGAACTCGAACCGGTCGAGCAGCTTGGTCGGGCTGGTCGTCTCGCCGGCCGCCGCAGCCTCCGCCGGGAACAGCCCCAGTGTCGACGCCAGGAAGGTGATCACCTGGGCCGGCGACTCGCCTCGGTCCGCCCGGTCTTCGAGGGTGACAGCACCATGTCGTTTCGCCAGCCGATCCCCGTTCGATGCCAAAACCAGCGGCACGTGGCCGTATCGGGGTGGTGGGAGGTCGAACAGCTCGTAGAGCAACAGCTGCCGGCTGGTCGACTCCAGGAGATCATCGGCCCTGACCACCAGGTCCACCCCCTGGGCCGCGTCGTCGATCACCACCGCCAGGTGGTAGGCCGGGGTGCCGTCGTTGCGCTTGATGACGAAGTCGTCGATCTCGAACCGATGCCGGCCCATCACCAGATCGTCGAAGGTCCGGACCGCGGCACCGGCCCGGAGCCGCAGGGCCGGATCCCTGGTCCGCCCCCGCTGCGATCGCTGGGCCGAGGAGAGCTCCCGGCAGGTACCGGGGTAGTGGTGGCCGGCGTGGGCCAGGTTCGGGGCGCTGGCCGCCTCCCGGATCTCCTTCCTGGAGCAGAAGCAGGGGTACAGCAGGTCTGCGTCGGTCAGCCTGGCGACGGCCCGGTCGTAGTCGGCCAGGCGATCCGACTGGCGAATCACCGTCCCGTCCCAGTCGAGTCCGATGGCCGACAGATCGTGGCGCTGGCTGTGATAGTGCTCGGGGCGGACCGCGGCGGTGTCAAGATCTTCGAAACGGAGCAGAAACGTATTGGTTGTGGTCGGACCCTGCCGGTGCCCTCGCTGTGGTGCCCGGGCGGCCAGCCAGGCCACCAGGGCGGTACGAAGGTTGCCAAGATGGAGCCTCCCGGTGGGACTGGGGGCGAATCGGCCTACCGCCATCGAGGCGAAACCACCATCCTCGGGGTCCAGGACAAAACAATCCGGAAATACAGCTGCCTCACTCCTCATCCGAGATGGCCCCGCCGGCCTGCGGCGTGGCGGACTCCTTCGAGGCTAGATGGTCACGACCGTAGCTGCAGCGGATTGGCCAAACCGAGCGGCCACGCCGAGACGGCACACAACAACCGACCGGCCGTATCCTTGACGCGGTGACCGATGAACTGCGCTCGCTCGAGCCGGACCAGCCCATCATCCACGGAGGCAACAGCATCGCCCGGGTGTCAGCGGAGCTGGCGGCGGCGTTCCGGCCCGGCGACCGGCTCCTCGTCGTCGACCAGACCGGTGACCTGCTCCACATCCCACAGGCCGAATGGCGGATCGCCACCGAGGCGGTGGGGGCGGCCCACAAGGCGTTCCTGGCCCTGGGGTCGGTTCCGGACTCGGCCGTCACGGACTTCTTCGACCGGTTCGCCGATGCGCTGGCCGACGACGATCGATTCGCCGGCATCGCCGCAGCCAACGCCGCCGACATCCACCAGGCCGAGGCCCGGGGTCGATCGACGACCCGGCTGGCGCTGTCGGACAAGATGCGATCGGACATGATCGACGGTCTCCGCCTGTGGCGCGACGCCGACTCGGGCCGCGACACCACCCTCGACGTGCTCCACCACGACGGCTGGCGGCTGGAACAGCGCAGGGCCGGTCTCGGTGTGGTGGGCTTCGTGTTCGAGGGTCGGCCGAACGTGTTCGCCGATGCCTGCGGCGTGATCCGAAGTGGGAACGCCGTCACCTTCCGGATCGGCTCCGACGCCCTCGGCACCGCCAGGGCAATCGTGGCCCTGGCCCTCGACCCGGCGCTCGAGGCGGCAGGGCTGCCGCCGGGAACCGCCAGCCTGGTCGACAGCTCGGCCCACGCCGCAGGCTGGGCCCTGTTCAGCGATCCCCGCCTCAGCCTGGCCGTGGCCAGGGGGAGCGGGGCTGCGGTGGCCCAGCTCGGTGCGGTGGCCCGCCAGGTCGGCACGCCGGTGAGCCTGCACGGCACCGGCGGTGCGTGGATCGTGGCAGGCGAGCAGTGCGACCCGGACCGGCTCGAGGCGGTGGTCGCGGCGTCGTTGGACCGCAAGGTGTGCAACACCGTGAACACCTGCTGCGTGCCGGCGTCGTCGGCCGAGGTGCTGCTTCCTCGCATCCTGTCCGGGCTCACCGCGGCGGCCGAGGCGGCCGGCGTTGCGCCGAAACTCCACGTCACCTCCCGAGCCGAACGGTTCGTCGATCGGGCCTGGTTCGATGAGACCGTCACCATCCACCGGGCCGACGGCCCGGCCGGCGAACCGAAGGCCGAACCGATCGCCTCGGACCAGCTCGGCCGGGAATGGGAATGGGAGAGCTCACCCGAGATCACCGTCGAGGTGGTCGATTCGGTGGCCGAGGCCGTCGAGCTGTTCAACACCTGGTCGCCCCGGTTCGTCGCCAGCCTGATCAGCGAGGATCGCGATGAGCACGACCGGTTCTGGGCCACCATCGACGCCCCGTTCGTCGGGGACGGCTTCACCCGGTGGGTCGACGGTCAGTACGCGCTCAACACGCCGGAACTGGGCCTCTCGAACTGGCAGTTCGGCCGGTTGTTCGGTCGGGGCGGGGTGCTGTCTGGCCAGAGCGTGTTCACCGTTCGCAGCCGGGCGACACAGCTCGACCCCGGCCTTCACCGATAGTCGTCGCCGCCACCCACCACCTGGAGTGCAACCGCAGCGATGATCAGGGGGGCGCCGATCATCGCCCCCGCCGGCGGCACCTCACCAAAAATCATGAGGACGAGCACTGCGGCCCCCAGGGGTTCCAGCAGCAACGCCACCGCCACGGTGAGCGAACCCAGCTTGGCCAGGAGGTGATTGAGTACGGTATGGCCGAGCAGCTGTGGCCCGGCGATCATGGCGGCGATGGCGAGCCAGGTCCGGCGGTCGTAGCCGGTGAGCTCGACCCCGGATCCGATCGCCACCACCAGGCTGGTGGCGGCGGCTGCGGCGTAGGCCCGACTGGCGTAGCCGGCGGTCGACAGGCTGGACCGCAGCCGGTCACCGGCCAGCAGGTAGGCGGCCATGGTGGCCGCCCCGATCAGGGCCAGGCCGTCGCCGAGCAGCGCCGAACGGTCCGCCGCTGCTCCGCCGAGACCACCGGCGGCGGCATCGGAGCCGGCGATGATGATGGTGCCGACGACGGCGGTGGCGATGGCAAACCAGGTTCGGGCCGGGGGCCGGTGACCGCGCACCACCTGCACCACCGCGATGATGATCGGTGCCGTCGACACCAACGTGACCGAGGCCGCCACCGAGGTCAGCTCGAGGGATGCCAGCCAGGTGGCGAAGTGCACGCCGAGGGCGACCCCGGCGGCGGCGATGAGCCGCCACTGTCGCCGATCCGGTTTTGTGGTGGCTCGCCCGGCCGCCGGAGCCAGGATCAAGGCCCCACCGAGCGTCCTCCAGAACGCCAGGGCCACCGGCGACGCATCGGCCCACCGGACCAGTACCGCCGACGACGACACCGCCAGCACTGCGACCACCAGCAGGAGCATGGATGAGCGGTCGGCCCGGGGCGGTGACACCGTGCCAAACTAGCCCCGACGCCGGAGTGGCCACGGCGATCCGGGTCGGCCGGTCCGGTCCGAGAAAACCCGGTTGGGAACGTTGAGATGTGGCTCGGATTCGGTCACGATGGCCCGGTGATTGCATCTCCTGAGTCCACAAAGCCCCTGCTGGTGATCATGGCCGCCGGTCTCGGCAGCCGGTTC
>CAMYLA010000060.1 GCA_947259095.1 uncultured Acidimicrobiaceae bacterium
GCCACCGGCGACCCCTCCGACCGGCCGACCCCGGAGGCCGGTGACCTCCTGCCGTCAACCGCGGCCGGTTCCTACGACGTCAGGGAACTGATCCGGATCGTGGTCGACGACGCCGAATTCGTCGAGCTTCGCGGGGCCTGGGCCCCGAACCTGGTCACCGGGTTCGCCGCCATCGGGGGCCATCCGGTGGGGATCGTGGCCAACCAGACCCAGGCCCTGGCCGGCAGTCTCGACATCCCGGCGTCGCAGAAGGGGGCCCGGTTCGTCGCCATGTGCGACGCCTTCGGCCTGCCGATCATCACCATGGTCGACACCTCCGGCTTTCTCCCCGGCAAGGACCTGGAGTGGCGTGGCATGATCCGCCACGGAGCCCAGATGGCCTTCGCCTACGCCAGAGCCACCGTGCCGCGGATCGGCCTCATCCTGCGGAAGTCCTATGGTGGAGCCTACATCGTGATGGACTCGACCAACATGGGCAACGACCTGATGTTGGCGTGGCCGTCGGCCGAGGTTGCGGTCATGGGGGCCAAGGGGGCGGTCGAGATCCTCCATCGCAACCGATCGCCCGAGGAACGGTTGCAGCTCGAGGAGCAATACGAAGCCCAGTACCTGACCCCATACCCGGCGGCGGAGCGGCTCTCCATCACCGCGGTGATCGACCCCGCCGACACCCGGGCCAAGCTGGCGTCGGGTCTCGACATGCTGTGCTCGAAGAAGGAACGGCTGCGAGCCCGCAGCCACGACAACGGCCCGCTCTAGGCCCGGGCGCCGGTCGAGCGCTCATCCGAACCGCCAAGACCAGGCCCGGGACCACCACTGCAACTGCGAGCGCAACCACCGGTCGCCATTTGTGTGGGCCATTGAACAAACTCGGCTGTCGGTATGACGGCATCGGCCCCAGACGCTAGATTCGGGGTTGCTCAGAAGCACTTGGTCGAGATTCGGACCGCCCATCAGAACAGGGGCTGTTCAGCCGACAAGGAAGCAAGATGTCAAGGCGATCCAAGCGGTACAGCGCAGTACCGGAGATCGTCATCACAGTAGGCCAAGAGAGGATTCGTTGTGCCAGATTCCGTAACCATCACTGACAACCGCTCCGGTGAGTCGGTTGAAGTGCCAATCGTGAACGGCGGCGTCGACGCCAGCGCCTGGAACAAGCTACTGCCCGGCATCTGGTTCCTCGACCCCGGCTTCGGGGCAACCGCGTCGGCCGAGAGCGCCATCACCGAATTGGACGGTGGGAACGGCATCCTGCGCTACCGGGGCTACCCGATCGAGCAGCTGGCGGAGAACTCCACGTTCCTGGAGGTCTGCTACCTGCTGCTGAACGGCGAGCTGCCGGACAAGGCCCAGTACGACCAGTGGGTCCACGACATCACCTTCCACACCTTCATCCACGAGAACATGCGGAAGCGGTTCTACGAGGGCTTCCATTACGACGCCCACCCGATGGGCATGCTGATGTCGGCCATCGCCGCCCTGTCGACCTTCTACCCTGAAGCAAAGAACATCGAAGATCCCGACAATCGTTTCCGGCAGATCAACCGCCTCATCTCCAAGGTCCCCACACTGGCCGCCATGGCGTACCGCAAGAGCATCGGTATGCCGTTCGTGTACCCCAGCAACGATCTCAACTACGCCGAGAACTTCCTGTCGATGATGTGGCGTGTTGCGGAACCGAACTACGAGCCCGATCCGGTGCTGTCACGAGCCATGGACGTGCTGTTCATGCTGCACGCCGACCACGAGCAGAACTGCTCCACCACCGCCATGCGGGTCATCGGCTCCTCCCACGCCGACCCGTTCAGCGCCGCCGCAGGAGCCACCGCCGGGCTGTACGGCCCCCGCCACGGTGGGGCCAACGAGGCGGTCATCAACATGCTCAACGGCATCGGGAGCTACGAGAACATCCCGGCATTCGTCGAGTCGGTGAAGGCCGGCGAAGGGCTGCTGTGGGGCTTCGGTCACCGGGTCTACAAGGCCTATGACCCCCGGGCCAGGATCGTCAAGAACCATGCCGACGAGGTGTTCAAGGTCACCGGCCGGAACCCGCTGCTCGACATTGCGCTCAAGCTGGAGGAGATCGCCCTCAGCGACGAGTACTTCATGAGCCGGAACCTGTATCCCAACGTCGACTTCTACACCGGGCTGATCTATCAGGCCATGGGGTTCCCGATGGACATGTTCACCGTGCTGTTCGCCATCGGGCGCATGCCGGGCTGGCTCGCCCACTGGAACGAGTCGATCGAGCAGAACAACCGGATCAGCCGGCCTCGACAGATCTACACCGGTCCTGTCGAGCGGGACTACGTGGCCATCGGCGAGCGCTGAGGCCGCTCGGCCTTCGGCCTCGCTGACCAAGTTTCCGCCCATGGCGGAAACTTGCGCGTTTCAGCGACGAGGGGCTGTGACGCTAGGCGACGTCGATGAGGATCTTGCCGACGTTGGCGTTGCTCGCCATGTACCGGTGGGCGTCGGCGATGTCGTCCAACCGGTAGCGGCTGTCGATGACCGGGGCGAGGGTCCCGGTGTCGAACAGCGGCAACAGTTCCGACTCGACCCGTTGGGTCAGTGCGATCTTCTCCTCCAGCGGCCGGGCTCGAAGCACGGTGCCGATGATCGACGCCCGCTTCGGGAGCAACATCCCCAACGGCAGCTCCACGGTTTGGGATCCCATGACCCCGACCTGAACGAGCCGGCCCGTGATCTTGAGGGCCTTGATGTTGTCGACCGTGTACTCGCCGCCGATCACGTCGAGGACCACATCGACCCCCCGGCCGCCGGTGACCTCGGCCACCGCCTCGGCGAAGTTCTCGGTCCGGTAGTCGATGGCCAGGTCCGCACCGAGCCGGCGGCAGCGGTCCAGCTTCCCCGCCGATGCGGTGACCACGATCCTGGCACCGATGCCCTTGGCGATCTGGATCGCCGCGGTGCCGACCCCCGACGCTCCGGCGTGAACCAGTGCCCATCGCCCCGACGTCAGGCCTCCCTGGACCACCAGTGCATCGAATGCGGTCAGGAACACTTCGGGGATCGCAGCGGCATCGGCGACGGTGATCGAAGCGGGCACCGGCATGGCCTGCCGCTGGTGGATCACCAGCCGCTCGGCATAGGCCCCGCCCCCGACGATCCCCATCACCTCGTCGCCGACCTGCCACCGATCGACGGCCGAACCCGCGGCCGCAACGGTGCCGGAGAACTCCATGCCGGGGATCTCGTGCGTCATCTTGGGGCCGGGGTACAGGCCCATGCGTTGCAGCAGGTCGGCCCTGTTCAGCGCGGTGGCCGTGATGGCGACCGCGATCTCCTCAGGGCCCGGCACCGGATCCGGGACCTCTCGGATGGTCAGGACCTCAGGGTCACCGTACGTCTCCAACACCACAGCACGCATCGCTCCAACGTAGCGGCAACCGGTGCCGGCCGGTCCCGATCGTCGATCGACGGGCTGGAACTACCGCCAGCGGCCAAGACCGCCGACCAGGTCGAGGGCCATCGACTCTGCGAAACCGACCGGGGTCGCCCCATCGATCGGTGTCTCTCCTCGACAGCCGAGAACCGACACCGTGGCCTCGTCGACCAGGGTCACGATGTCGGCGTCGGGCGCCAGAGCGTCGCCGTCGTCGGCGATGGTCAGCATCGAGGTCCGAGGGGCGTCGAATCCCGGCACCGTCCAGCGGCCGTCGACCCATGCATCGCCGTTCCAATGGCCGTCGATCCAGCGGGCATGGCGGGCCGGCTCGTCCACGATCACCAGCGTGCGCCGACCCCGGGTGCCCTCGACGGCGTCTTCGAGCGTGCCGTCGCCATTCGTGGCGTGGGGCAACCGGCGGGCGAAGTCCAGCGCGGCGCGGTCAGACAGCACGACCACGGCCAGCTGCCGAGGATCGGTGGCGGCAGCCAGCGACAGCAGTGCGTGACGGACGACGGCCAGTTGCAGCCGCCGGGAGCCGACGACCATCGTCGGCGAGCCGAGGAGATCGACCGCAACCGGCACCGTCACCGTCAACTCCAGCCCGGACCCTCGAACCGGTACGTCGGCCATGGCCACCACCGCGGTGCCGAACAAGGGGTGTGACGGGCCCCGGTCCCACAGGGTGGGCGGTCCGGCATCGATCCGGTGACGAACCTCATCCGGACCATGGTGGAGTCGGCGACGCTGATCGACCAGCGACTGGCGGTAGCCGGCGGCTCTGATCGGGCCGGGAATCGGCTCCAGGACCCAGGGATCGGCATCGAGCAGGCGGAGGTCGGTGACGGTGCCATCGCGCTTGCGGGGAGGGCGGGGCCGGGCGACGACGAATCGGGCCGAGCCGGCATTGATGACCCGACCTCGCAGATCGGTCGGCTCGTTGACCGGCTGATCGTCGAGTCGCAGGGGTGCCTCGCCGGGACCGACCACGGCCGAGAGATCACCGTCCAGCTGGAGGGTGAAGCCGACACTGTCCGGCTGGCCGTCACCGAGCCGACCAGGTCCCCGGCTGACCGGGCCGAAGTCGTAGTTGCCGGGGTACAGCTCGAGCGAGCCCCCGGCGCTGACACCGGCGATCTGGCGCAGTTCCATTCGATCGGCGGCCAGGGCATCGCAGTCGATCACCGGCTCGGTCGGTGGTAGCAAGTTCTCGAAATCTCCACCCAGCTTGTCGGCCAGGGCGGCGGCGGCTCGTAGCGATTCGGTCATGAACTCATATCGGCGAGGATGGCGGCGATGTGAGTCGTTCGGCCCATGGCCAAAAAACCGACGGGGAGCCGGATGTGGCGGCCGCTCAGATGTGGCGGACGCCGGCCAACACGTCGGCCTGGCGCCGTTTCAACAGCACCTCGGCGTCGGTGGCAACGGTGTCGGCACCGGACAGCAGGACGGGGTTGAGCGAGATCCTGGCCAGATCGTCGGTGGCCGCCGCCGCATCGCCGAGTTTGATGACGAGCTCGACCAGTGCCTCTCGGGAGGCGTCCTCGATGGCCGGCAGGGCTCGGCCGGTGATCAGGCTGTCGACCAGCTCCCCCGCCACCTGGCGGTCAAGGGGGAGGAACCGGCGAGCCAGTGGGGCCGCGCCATCGAACACCGACCCGCCTGGCCCGATGGAGACCATCGAACCGAACGGCGGCTCCTGCAACAACTCCAGTCGCACGATGCCCGTTGCGGTGACCATCCGCTGGACCACTGCGGTCTTCATGGCCAGCTCGAACTGCTCGGACATCCGCCGGTAGGCCGCCACCAATGCGGCCTGGTCGTGAAGGTCGATGGCTGCGCCGCCCGACTCCCCGACCGACCGGTTGCGGAGATTCGCCGCCTTGACCACCACCGGATAGCCGATCCGCTCCGCGGCGGCCACCGCCTCGTCCACATCGTGGGCGATCCCGAACGGGGCCAGGGGGATGTCGAGTTCGTCGAGCAGCAGGGCCAGATCGGGGCTGGCCAGGGTCAGCCTGGCCTGGCTCCGCCCGGCCAGGAGCTGGCCAACGACCGTTGGCGGTTTCCTCGGCTCCCGATCGAGCGGGGGCATCGATGGCCGTCTGGCCGAGCGCCATTGCCCCCAGCCGGCGTGCCGGCCAAGCACCTGGGCCGCCTCCTCGGGAAAGGTGAAGGTCGGCAGGTTCTCGACCCGGAGTTGCTCGGCGTCGACAAGGCCGATGGCGGCCATCGGCTTGTGGATCGAGCGGTTGACCCGATCGAGCAACGAGCGCAGTTTCCTGGCCGGCAGGTAGGCGGTCGGGGCGATGGCCATCAACACCAGATCGACGTCCTCGGACACTGCGGCCGCCACCATGAACCGCTCGTACTCGTCTGGATCACCGGACGGCATGTACGACACGTTGTCGAGATCGCCGATGAGAACCGACTCCGACCCACCGGGGTCACCGACGCTGGCCGGAACGACGACCTCGAGCCCGCTGCGACGGCATGCCGCAGCGGCCAGCCTGGCCAGCGAGGCGGTGTTGCTCACGATGGCCACCCGATTCCCCCTGGCCGGCGGCTGGGTGGCCGCCAGCAGGGCCTGCTCGGTCAGTTGGGACACCTCGTCGACCAGGATCACGCCGGCCTGATGGAGCAGTTCGGCGAGGTCGGGCGACGACGGCCGGATGGTGATGATCGGTTTGTCGATCGACGTCCGACGAGCCACCTTGGAGAAGTTCTGCAGATTGCCGAAGTTCTCGACGTAGAGCATGATCACCTCGGTCCGCTGGTCGAGATCCCAGTAGTCGAGCAGATCATTGACCGAGACGTCGGACCGGTTCCCCACCCCGACGAACGACGACACGCCGATGCCGGCGCTGCGGATTCGCTCCAGCACCGCGGCCCCGAGCGGTCCGGACTGCGAGGCCAGCGCCACCGGCCCCGGCACCACGGGGATCCGGTGGAACACCGCGGCAAGCCTCATGGCGGGATCGGTGTTGATCAACCCGAAGGCATTGGGCCCGATCAGCCGCATGCCGTTGCTCCTGGCCAATTCGACGAGCCGCCGCTCCCGCTCGGCACCGTCGGCGTCCAGTTCGGAGTAGCCGGTCGAGATCACCATCAGCCCCCGGACACCGGCATCCGCACACTGGCCAACCACCTCCTCGACCAGATCGGCCCGGACCGCAACCACCGCCAGATCGATGACGGGAAGGGCGTCGGCCCCGTCCTGGCCGGCTTCGCCCGACTCGGCCCGCAGGGCCCGGGTGGCCTCGGCGATGGTCGGATGGGCCTCGACCCCCAGGATTTCCGCGGCCGAGGGGTTGACCGGGAACACCCTCGGCACCGACGGCCTGTCCCCGCCGTCTCCCGACCGGTCCGGGCCTGCGGGCCGCAGGAGATTCCTGACCAGCTCGTGGCCGACCGAGCCCGGCTGACGGCTCGCTCCGATAACCGCCACCGTGGATGCCTCGAGAATCCTGGCCACCGAGCGGGCGGTGGAGGCCCGCTGCCGGTCGGCGATCATCGAGCTCGTTTCCGCGGTGAGCTCGATACCGAGATCCACCTCGATGACACCGTCGGCGAACCGGGTCTGCACGTCGAAGCCGGCCCGGCGGAACACCCCCAACATGCGGTAGTTCTCCGGCAGTACCGTTGCGGTGAAGCCGGACAGGCCCTGGTCGCGACCGGCGGCCGCCAGGTACTCCAGCATGAGGGTGCCGAGGCCTTTGCCCTGATGATCGTCATCGACGAAGAAGGCGACCTCGGCCTCCGGCCGATCGTCCCAGGTCTCGTAGCGGGCCACCGTCACCATCTCGCCGCCCAGCAGCGCCACGAACGCCATGCGGTTCTGGTAGTCGACCTGGGTGAAGTAGTCGAGCTCGTTGTCGGTCAGCTCCGGGCGATAGCGGAAGTACCGGAAGTAGATGCTCTCCCGTGACTGGCGGCCATGGAATGCCTCCAGGGCGGCCCGATCCGAGGATCTGATGGGGCGGATCTCAACCGTGGAGCCGTCCTTCAGAACTGCGTGGGTCTCCCAGTGTTTCGGATAATCGGACGGTTTCTCCACGACCCCGATCGTAGGTCGGCGGCCGTTGTAATGTCTCGCCGGGCGGACCCGGTAATGCCGCCGGGTCCGGAGGCCGATCGGGCACTATCCCTGGCCCGCCAGCTGGTTGAGGAACGCCCCGGCGATCGGTGCCGCGGTCGCCCCGCCGAACTCCCCTCCCTCGACGAAGACCGCAAAGGCGATGTCGCCCTGGAAGCCGATGAACCAGGCGTGGGCCTGGGGCGGGTCGGCATCGCCGAACTCGGCCGTTCCGGTCTTCCCGGAGACCGGCCCACCGGCGACGCCGGCGACCGCTCGACCGGTCCCGTTGGTCACCACGGCCCGCATGAGCTGCTGGAGGTTGGCGGCCAGGTTCGGGTCGAGGGGCTGGTCCGGCGCGGGCTGGCGATCGGGCTCGAGTACCAGCGTCGGCGGCCGGTAGGCGCCCCCGGCTGCGGTGGCCGCCATGACCGCCGCACTGAGGGGGCTGACCAGTACCTGGGATTGCCCGAACGAGGTGGCCGCCTTCCGTACCGGGCCTCCCGGGGTGGGAACGCTGCCGGAGAACGCCGCCGTGCCGAGGGAGTAGTCGACACCGATGCCGAAACGGGCTGCGCTGTTTGGGAAATCCGACGGCTCGAGCACCGACGACAGGTTGATGAACGCCGTGTTGCAGGACAGCACGTATGCCACCTGCATCGGCACGATTCCCAGCACCTCGCCCTCGGCGTTGGTGAACTGCCGTCCGTTGACGTCGAGGGCGAACGGGCAGTCGACCGGGTCGTTGAGCCCGTAGCCCCTCTCCATCACCGCGTAGGCGGTCACGGTCTTGAAGATCGACCCCGGCGCATACTGCCCGAGGAGCGCAAAGTTGTTGGCCGCCGCACCCGGGCCGTTCGCCGCGGCCAGAATGTGGCCGGTCGAGACCTCGACGGCCACCAGGGCGCTGACCAACTCGGTGCCGGCCAGGGCGTTCTCCGCTGCGGTCTGCACCCGCTGATCGATCGTCAGGTTCAGCGGTGTCCCCTCGACCGGCGGCTCGATGTACACGATGTCAGGGTTCAGGGTGGGATCGAAGGCGGGGTCCGGGCTCGAGCCGGGCGGCGTGGCACCGTCGGCGGTGGTGGTCTGCGATCCCTCGCCCCCGGGGATGGTGGTCTCGGTTCCCGGCTCCACCGTGGACGGCGTTGCAGTGGGCGGCGGGGCGTTCGGTGCGGTCGGAAAACGGCGCTTGACCCGGACCTGGAACCCCGGCCGGCCGGCCAGCCGGGTGTTGTACTCACGCTGCAGGCCGGATCGTCCGGCGATGTCGCCGGCGATGAACAGCTCCGGTGCCTCATCGATGATCTCGGCCGTCACTTCGGCCGACCGGCCGAGGAGGGCCCGGGCGAAACGGTCGTCCGGCGGCAGTGGAAAGGTGGACGGCTCGAGTACCACACCGGGCAGCGACGCCAGCTGGGCTTCGATCGGCGCCAGATCCTCAGCCCGGCGGCTGGTGATCGTCACCACCGTGTCCGACGGCGACGGGCCGATCTTGGCCTGAATCTCGGCCGGATCCAACCCGGTGAGCTGTCCCAGCGACTGGCTGAGGGCGGCGACGTCGGTGACCTGGCGTGGCAGCACACCCACGTCGACAACCGGGCGATTGTCGATCAGCGGGAAGCCGTCCCGGCCGAAAATGGGGGCCCGGGGTGCGACGACACGCTCGCTGACCAGGGCATCGCCGGGATCCAGGCTGGTCTCGATGATCGATGACTCCCAGTCGACCTGCCACTCGGTGCCGACGAGGACCAGGTCGAGCTCCCCGGTGGTGTCGAACACCGTGCCGTCGCCAAGCTCCCAGTCGAGACGAACCGGTGCCGTGGCGTTGGCCTGGTCGACCAGCTGGACGGGTTCGACCGCCGCCGCCAGCTGGAACGGCCCGAGCCGGACGGTGATCTCGGTGAAGTCGGCCAGCACCTGATCTGGATCGGAAAAGGCGAACGTCAGGCCGCTGAAATCGGCCCGGGGCAGTCGATCGATGAAGTCGTCCGCCACCAACTGGGCGGCCTGCTGGGGATCCAGGGTGGCCGCCTGCTCGATCGGTTCGACCTCGATCTCGGCCCCGATCGGCTGCGAAGCCAGCTCGGGCTCCGACCGCAGCATTCGGAAGCCGACGAATCCCGCAGTTGCGAGCACGATCAGTCCCAGCGTCACCGGTACGGCGGTTCGAAGCGCAGTCCAGTCGGCGTAGACGGTCTCGTGGTAGGTCATTGGTGCCGGCTTCCCCTCCTCCGGTTGGCAGTTTAGGGGGCGCCGACGACGACGGCTGATCAGACCGGGCCGGAACCGACCGAAAAGGCCAGTCGATGGTCGACTCGGACACTGCGGCATGATCAGTTGAAGGAATATCCCTTGAAAGACCCGTCTCCCCATGCAAGAATCGAAGTCCATCGCAGTCGAGAGTTGAGAGGAGTGCAGGAATGAACAGGCAGTCAGTGCCATTCGAAAAGATTCAGTCCGCACCAGGGCTCCGCCCAGCCTCAACCGGCTACGGCCACCTCCGCTGGATGTGATTCCCCGGTAACCGCCCCGAGCGGTTCGGATCGGCTTCAGCAGGCTGGATTCTGCCCCCACGCAAGCTCGGCGATACCGCCTCAGGGCACTCCAGCAACCCCGGAGACCGCCCTCGGTCCTTCGTCCCGGTCGGTCGACCGGCGTCTTCCGCCACTTCATTGATGGCGAAATCCAATGTACGGATCATCGGCTTTGATCCGTCTACTTCGTGCTGCCGCCGCCCGTATTTGGCGTATATCCCAACCGAGAACCTACAAGAAAAGGCCCATGAGGGAGGCGAGAGCAATGGTTGCAGAAGAAGCCCAGAATGAGAATCAACTCCAGAATGCGGCCGCCAAGCTGGCCAAGGACCTCGACTGCGGGGACGGCGTGCCGGCGTTGAAGCTGGATGCCCGGAACCCGGGGCAAGACGATGGCAGCAACCTCGGTCGGGGCGGCCCCAAGGTCACGGCCAAGGTGTTCGGCCTGGTGGCCACCGTCTTCGGTCAGCTCCTGATCGGCCTTGCGGTGCTGGCCGGGGGTAGCGCCATGATCGGTGGTTTCGCATCGGTCTTGCTCGTGGCCTGTGGCCTGGCCATGGTCATGACCGATGTCGTCAACGCCGGCTGACCGTGGTCGGCCGGCCATGGGCCACAAGGCCGGTCGGGCCGGGGGTCGATCTCCCGGCCCGACCGGCCCCCCTGCCGACGAGTGTCGTTGCCGCTGGTACCCTCGCAGCCATGGGAGAGGTCGTTGGCTCCGATCTGATCGATGGCTTCGCCCCGTGGGACGGTCGTCGGGTGCCGGTCACCCTGCTCGGCGGCTACCTCGGCGCCGGCAAGACCACCGCCGTCAACGAGCTGTTGGCCCGAACCGATCGACCGATCGCCGTCCTGGTCAACGACGTCGGCGCGATCAACATCGATGCGGCACTCATCGCCCGCCACCACGGCGACACGATCGAGCTGACAGACGGCTGTGTCTGCTGCAGTATCGACAGCGGGCTGGCCGAGGCGTTCGACCGGCTGCGACGTCGACCGGTCGCCCCCGACCATGTGGTTCTGGAACTCAGCGGTGTCGCCGATCCACGCCCGGTCCTGCCGTGGACCTGGTCGGCCGGGTTCCGCCTCGACGGCGTGATCGTCATGGTCGACGCCGACCAGTTCCTCGATCGGCTGGATGACCCGATGGTCGGCCCGACGGTGCTGGCCCAGCTCTCGGCCGCCGATCTGTATGTCCTCACCAAGACCGACCTGGCCCCATCCACCATCATCGAACAGGTCATCGAACGATTGGCCGAGCTCCGGCCCGACATCCCGGTGCTTCGCTCCGACAGCCCGATGGCCGGTGCCGCATTTCTCAACACCGGCACCAGGAGCCCCGGCGGGGTGGCCGACCTTCCCCCGCCGACCCTGTTCGATCCCCACGTCACCTCCGTTGTACCGGTGCCGGATCCGATCGAGCCGGGCGAGCTGCAGACGCTCCTGGACGGCCTCGGCGACGGTGTCCTGCGGGCAAAGGCCGTGGTCCGGGATTCCGACGGGGTCATGCAACTGGTCCAGGTCGTCGGGCGGCGACGGCTGGTGACCCCGCTGCCGGAGGCCGAGCACCAGTCGCCTACCGACCTGGTGGTCGTGGCTGTCAAACGCTAGTTTTGGCCGATGGAGCCGGACCCGGCCGACGATCCCTACCTCGACGGCATCACGGTGCTCGACTTCACCCAGTATCTGGCCGGGCCGTCGTGCACCAAGTGGCTGGCCGAGATGGGGGCCGATGTCATCAAAGTCGAGATGGCACCCTGGGGCGACCCCCAACGGGCCGGCGTCCCCCGTCGCAACAAGCGGGCCGGCGGCTTCGTCCAACAGAATCGGGGCAAGCGCAGCCTCGGCGTTGACCTGAGCCGCCCGGCCGGCATCACCCTGGTCAAGGAACTGGTGCCAAAGGTCGATGTGGTGGTCGAGAACTACAGTGCCGGGGTCATGGATCGACGAGGTCTCGGCTACACCGACCTCGCCGCCATCAACCCCGGGGTCATCATGGCGTCGATCTCCGGTTTCGGTCAGACCGGTCCGCTGACCCACAAGACCGCCTTCGACTACATCGCCCAGGCCTATGCCGGGTTCATGCACATGACCGGCGAACCGGACGGTCCGCCAATGCCGACCGGCGTGGCCCTGGCCGACAACAACGCCGGGTTCCACGCCTTCGCCGGTCTTGGCTACGCCCTGTACCGGCGGACCCGGACCGGCCTCGGCTGCCACATCGACATCTCGATGGTGGAGGCCTTGTTCCACATGCAGGAGCACACCGTCCACGCCGCCTCGATGGACCCCGACTACCACGCCGGCCGCCACGGACCGCACTACGGGCCGCTTTCGCCGGCCGGGGTGTTCAGAGCACCGCAGGGCTGGATCGTGATCCTCTGCACCCAGGCTCAGATCGACGGCTTGTGGCAGGCCATGGGTCGCCCGGAGTACGCCGAGGATCCCCGGTTCGGGCACCCCCGCGATCGGATCACCAACCGGCAGGCCCTGACAAACGAGATCGAGTCGTGGATGGCGTCGTTCCCCGACGACCGGGAGGTGCTGGCCGAGCTGGAGGCCAATCGGGTCCCCTGCGGCCCGGTCCTCGACCCGACCGAGGTGGCGGACCATGCTTTCTTCGTCGAGCGGGGCGCCATCCGCCAGGTCGATGACCCACTGGCCGGGACGATCAACATCCCGGGCTTCCCGATCAAGTTCTCCGACGCACCCCCCGAGCCCGAGCTGCGAACCCCGGCGCTCGGCCAGGACAACGCCGACATCCTGGGCGGGCTGTTGGGCTATGACACGAAACGAATAGCCGAGCTGGAAACGGCCGGGATCCTGATCTGGAAGCCTCACTGACCGGTTCGGGGTGGTCGCCACCTGGTTGGTAGCGTAACCCGATGCGACACCCACTGGCCGAAACGTACGCCGAAGGCCGCCTGCGGCTGCTCCGCTTGGCCGAGGACCTGAACGATGCCGAGGCGGCAACCCGGTCGACGGCCTGCCCCGAGTGGACGGTCAAGGACATCTACGCCCACCTGGCCGGGATCGCCACCGACATCCTCGCCGGCAACACCTCGGAGGCGGCGACGCCGGGTTGGGCCGATGGTCACGTGGCCGACCGGGCCGACCGCTCGTTGGCCGAGGTGGTCGAGGAATGGACCGCAGCCGGCGGCCAGGTCAGTGAGCTCGTCGAAACCGTTGGCGAGGGGTTCCCGCTGGAGTTGTTCGTCGACCAGTGGACCCACGAGTGGGACGTCCGGGCGGCGTTGGGAAACCGGGCTGCAGCCGAGCCGGACACCACGACGTTCGATCACCATCTCGAGGACTTCGGGCGGATCATGTCCGAGGACCCACGTTCCCGGGGATTGCCCCGCTTGACCGTCGACGTCGACGGTCGGTCATTCGACGTCGGCGACGGTCCCGAGGCCGGCACCATCGCGCTGTCGACCTTCGAGTTCGGTCGGATCTCGATGGGTCGACGTTCGATGGACCAACTGGGTGAGGTCGACTGGCCGGTTGCGGACCCTCGGCCCCATCTCGACGTCCTGGTCAGGTGGTCGATCGCCGACCGCGACGTCATCGACCCCGCCATCGTCTCCTGAGCCTGTGGGCACCATGATGTTCCATTACCCGGCCGCCCGTCGTTCCTCGGTCACCGACGACCACCACGGCCACACGATCGCCGACCCGTACCGCTGGCTGGAAGACGCGGACTCCCCCGAGACCCGGGCGTTCGTCGCGGCCCAGAATGCCCTGACCCTGGGATTCCTGGCCGGGCTGGCCGACCGGGACGCGCTGGAGGCGCGGATGACCGACCTGTGGGACCACCCCAGGACCGATCCGCCGGTGGTGCGCTCGGGCGTTGCGGTCTGGACCCACAACGACGGGCTGCAGGACCAGCCGATGTATCACCTCCGCCGACCCGGCGAGCCTCCGCAGGTGTTCATCGACCCAAACACCCTGTCCGAAGACGGGGCGGTGGCGATCGTGATCGGCTCGCTCTCACCAGACGGACGCCATTTTGCGTACACCGTGTCGGAAGCGGGCAGTGACCGCCAGCGACTGTCGATCCGATCCACCGAGACTGGCGGTGATCTGGCCGACCGGCTCGACCACCTTCGTTTCACCTCCGTCGCCTGGTTCGGCGACGGGTTCTTCTATACCCGCTGGCCCGAAACAGAACCGGATTCAACGGCGCCGGTGCGCGACCCGTCGGTTCACTACCATCGGATCGGCGATCGCCAGGCCGACGACGTGCTGGTCTTCCGCAACGCCGAGGATCCGGAGCCCAGCTACGATCCGACGGTCAGCAACGACGACCGCTACCTGGTCCTGACCGAATTCGTCGGCACCTCACACAAGACCGGTCTTCTCTATCTCGACCTCGCCACCTTCGACCCGGCGGAGGGTGAGGTCGAAGGTGAGCGGTGGGCTCGGCTGGTCGACCACGGTGAGCACCTTCACGGCTTCCTCATCAACACCGACGAGGGGTTCGTCGTCCACACCGACCGCACCGGGCCGAACGGATCGGTGGTGATCATGGCGCTCGACGGTTCGCCGATCCGGGAGCTGATACCCGAGGCTCCGACCGCGATCGAAGCCGTGGCCCCGGTGGCAGGTGAGCTCCTGGTGTTGCGGCTGGACGACGCCTCCCACACGATCGACCGCCACTCGACCGATGGCACCCGGTTGGGTGCGATCGAGCTGCCGGGCCCCGGTTCGGTGTCGGGGCTGTCGGGCCGGTTCGCCGACCCCGAGGTGTTCATCGGCTACCAGTCGTTCGTCGACCCGCCGATGGCCCTGCGATGGCAGGCAGGCGAGACCTCGCTGTTCGCCGGGCCGTCCCCGGCCATCGACCCCGAACGCTTCCTGGTCGAGCGGCGGTACGCAACCTCGACCGACGGTCGGCCGGTGGGGATGTTCGTCATCCGGCTCAAAGGCAGCGAAGCACCGGGCCCGGTGGAGCTCTATGGCTACGGCGGCTTCTCGATCAACCTGACCCCGGTGTACAGCCCGGCCCGGCTGGCGTTCATGGAAGCGGGCGGCATCGTGGTCGTCGCCAATCTCCGAGGGGGAACCGAGCTCGGCGAGGACTGGCACCGGCAGGGCATGCTGGCCGACAAGCAGCAGGTGTTCGACGATTTCATCGCCTGTGCCCAGCAGCTGATCGACGACGGCATCACCACCCCGGGCCGGCTCGGCATCCGGGGCGGCTCGAACGGCGGCCTGCTCACCGCGGCGGTGATGATCCAACGACCCGATCTCTTCGGGGCGGTCGTGTCCCAGGTCCCGGTCACCGACATGCTCCGGTACCAGCACTTCACCGCCGGACGGTTCTGGACCGTCGAGTACGGCGACGCCGCCGATCCCGAGGCGTTCCGATGGCTGCTGGCGTACTCGCCACTGCACAACATCGGCGACCCGACCACCTATCCTCCGCTGCTGGTGACCACCGCCGAGTCCGACGACCGGGTGGTGCCGATGCATTCCCACAAGTTCGTGGCCGAGATCCAGCATGCGGCGGGCGGCCGCTCGGATCGGCCGCTCCTGCTCCGGGTCGAGACCAGGGCCGGGCATGGTCTCGGCAAGCCGACGGCCAAGGTCATCGAGGAAGCGGCCGACGTCTACGCCTTCCTGCTCCATCATCTCCGGGACTGAGCCGACCTTCGATCCCCGGGCCGCCCCGAATGGGCGGCCCCGCCCGGTGGGCGGCGTTGGCGGCCTGCTATCGGGGGCTGGTGGTCCGATCGATCCAGTGGGCGCTGATCCCGGCCGTGAAGCCGCCGTCGACCACCACATGTTGCCCGTTGAGCCAGTCGTGTTCGCCGATCGCCAGCCAGGTCAGCACCTGGGCGATGTCATCGGGCTGCGCCGGCCGGCCGACCTGTTGATTGGTCCACGCCATCTGGGCCTCGCCGACCTGCTCGGTGAAATCGGGGTAGATCGGCGTCTCCACCGGGCCGGGCCCGACATCGTTGACCTGGATACCCCGCTCGACACCTCGGCCCGCCAGCAGCATGGTGTACACGACGACCGCCTCCTTTGAGAAGGTGTAGGGATCGGTCCCGCAGGTCTTGCCGTTGGCGGCCCACCACGCCGCTCCGGCGTCGAAATCGGCGGTGGCGAGCAGCTCGCTGTGCCTGTCGAATCGCTTCTTCCATTGGTTGCCGGCGATCGAGGACACATTGACCACCGTGCCGCGCTCGGCGATCCGGTCCCAGAGCCGTTCGGTCAGGTGCCGCAGCCCCAAGGTGTTCACCGCCAGCACCATCTCCGATGGCACCGTGCCCGGCACCCCGGCAATGTTCAACAGCGATGCGTAGTCACCGTCCAGTCCGGCAACCACCTCGTCGATGGCGGTCGGGTTCGACAGATCACAATGGTGATGGGCGGAGACCCCCGGCGGTGGATCCTTGACATCGAGGCTGATGACCTCCCGTCCGGCATCGATGAGTCGCCTGGTGGTGGCGTTGCCGATCCCGGTCGAGGCGCCGGTGACGATGATTGGTCCGTTCGCAGCCATGGCCCGAGCATAATGACCCGATCCCCACCGCTGAAATCGTTGGCCCGAGGGCGATCTGGGGCGACGGGCGGCCCCCGCCAGTCGGGACTGCGGTTCGTTGCCGGGTGCGGCGGGCCGAGTATGGTGTGGACGCGACGGAGCTGCCAGGATGACCACCGTCAGACGCTTCCGTGAACGAGAGGATCCACCGATGGCCGACTTCCTGACCGATGTCGAGACACTACGACAGCGAGCGAGGGCCAACATCGAGCAGGGTCCGATCACCTCGGCCTATGGTGCCGACCGGGGTCGGGTCATCGACGTGTTGAACGAGGCCTTGGCCACCGAGTTGGTATGCATCCTGCGCTACAAGCGCCACTACTACACCGCCACCGGCCTGAATGCGGCGCCTGTGGCCGCCGAATTCCTCCAACACGCCAACGAGGAACAGCTCCATGCCGACCAGTTGGCGCTCCGCATCACCCAGCTCCAGGGCCAACCGAACTTCGATCCGCAGGGCTTGAGCACCCGGTCTCACGCCGAATACGACGACAGCCTCGATCTGCTGGAAATGGTCCGCGAGGATCTCATCGCCGAGCGGGTGGCCATCCAGAGCTACAGCGAGATCATCACCTGGCTCGGTTCGAAGGATCCCACGACCCGCCGCCTCCTGGAGAACATTCTGGCCGCCGAGGAGGAACACGCCGACGATCTCCTCAGCATTCTCACCGAGATGAGCGGCTGAGGCAGCCGTCGCCGGGCCGCCCGACCTGCCGGGTTCTGTCCACATGGCCGATGCAGGATCTTCATTGGGCGTCGAGGCGCTCGCCGAGCGGGCGGAGCAGGTCCTCGACCTCGACATCATGGCGGTCGAGCCGTTGGTCCCCGACGGTCGAAGGCATCGGGTGATCCGATGCCGGTTCGACGGTGGCAGCGTCGTTGTGAAGGACGCCGGCCAGGTCGAGGTCGACGCGTACCGGCGGTTGAGCGGTCGCTGATCGAGTTGGCGGCCGCACTGGGAACGGTCCACGGCGCAACCGTGGCCGCCAGGCCCGGGGAGTCAGCCCTCTCAGACGGGGCCGAGACCGACTCGGCAGTGGCATCGTTTCGATCCGTGTGCCGACTCCTCGATGTGGCGGCCGACTTCGACG
Organism: uncultured Acidimicrobiaceae bacterium; assembly: GCA_947259095.1. Lineage (GTDB taxonomy): Bacteria > Actinomycetota > Acidimicrobiia > Acidimicrobiales > SZUA-35 > JAHELU01. The sequence goes on from CAMYLA010000060.1 coordinate 17,663, forward strand.
ATTTTGTCGTCGGCCCACTCCGGTCGTTGACCCAGGCCGATGTCGGTCCCGACAACTGCATCGTGACCGAAGACGGCGTGAAACTGGTCGACTTCGAGCTGGCGGCGCAGGATCATCCCCTCAAGGACGCGGCCCACTGGCGGTTGGGCTTTCCCTGCTGTGGCTGTGCGGGCGCCATACCGGCCGAGCTGCTCGACCGGATGGATGCCGCCCACGGGACCACCCTGGTTCAACGGTCAGGCGTCACCGGGCCCGGCGAGGGTGAAGCGGTCCGGGCCCGGGCGGTATGGCTCTGCAACCGAATCGTACGACTCGTCGACTGGGACGCCCTGGATGAGGATTGGCAGTGGGGCCGGGTCGGTGGGCGTCAGCGGATGCTGGCGCTCCTGGCCGAGTTCGAGAGCGCCGAGTTTCTGCCCGACTTCACAGAGACGATCCGCCGGCTCGAGCACCGGTTGCGGGCCCGGTGGCCGGATGTGCCGGACTTCCTGCCGACGTATCCGGCCCTTGTCTGATCAGGACAGGGGCAGACGCGGCGTCGGGCGCCCGAGGCCGTCACCCAAGATCGTGGCGGAAGACGAGCTCATCGGCATCGCCGTCCCGGCATGATCCAATTCGTTCGAGAACCGCCGATCCGCTCCAGCACGGCCAACGAAGCTGCGTTATCCGGCCGGACACAGGCGATGACAGCTCCGACCTCGCCGGTCGATCGGGCCCAGTCGAGCAGCGCACCGGTCGCGTCGACCGCAAGCCCGCTCCCCCGAAACGGGGCGAGCACGGTGTAGCCGATCTCCACCACACCCCCTCGACAGCGATCGATGCGACCCTCGAACGTCGGATCGTCGAGTGCCTCGCTGATGGGAACCGGCGGCCCGTGGAACCCGGCGTGTCCGACCAAGGTCCGGCCGAGCACCAGCGCCCGGGCCCGCCAGGCGCTGGCGCCCCCATCGGCCTCGGCCAGGCTCCGCTATCGCAGCAGATGCTCGAGGTCGTCGTCGTCCGGCCAACCATCGGGAACGGCGAACCGGTCGATGCGGGAGGGATCGTCGAGAACCGGCGCTCAGCCGAACCGGCGCTCGGCCGAACCACCGCTCGGCGGGGTGGGGCGGGGCCGTCGATGGCCCTGGTCAGGACTGCCCCGTTCCCGGTGGGCATCGCCAGGTTGTTGGCCACTGCCTCCCCGGTGGCGATGCCGGAGGCCAGTGCGACCATGGAGGCCAATAACATGTGGTGATGAACCCCGAAGCGCCACCGAGCAACCACCGACCCGGGTCGCCGCCGATGAGGAGCAGCCGATGACCGAAGACGACGTGGTGGCAATGCTGGCGGTCACGCTCGACGGCTACGTCTCCCGACCAGACGGCACCGTCGACTACCTGGAGAAGTATCCGATCGAGGAGTTCGACTTCGACGGTTTCGTTGCCGGCGTCGGCGGCCTCATCATGGGTCGGACCAGCTACGAACAGCTGCTGGACTGGGGCTGGACCTGGGGCGACCGGCCGACCATGGTGTTGACGAGCCGAACCGACCTCGCCATCCCCGACGGCGCCAACATCACCTTTGCCAACACCCCGACCGGCGAGGCGATCCGAGCCTTCTCCGAGGCCACCCCCAAGCGGCTCTGGGTCTTCGGCGGCGGGAGGGTGGTCACCGACGGCCTCCGGGCCGGGGCGATCGACACCCTCGATATCACCGTCATGCCGGAGGCGATCGGCAGCGGGATACCGCTCTTCACCGATCCCTACGACGGCCCGATGACATTGGAACAGGCGGTGCCGTTCCCAAACGGTGCGGTCCGCCTCGTCTACAAACCAGAACGTCGGCTCTGACGACTCGCAGGCCGGGCGGCATCCACTTACGATCGGTGGATCCCTTGACCACGGCCAGGAGGATTGACCATGAGCGAACCCATCGTCCCGGTTGAGGATTTCGCCACGGACTGGGACTTCAACGATCCGGCTTGGGTCGAAGACCCGTACCCGATCTGGAATGAGCTGCGGGGCCGATGCCCGATGGCCCACACCGATCGTTTCAACGAGGGCGTCTGGTTGCCTCTGACCCACCAGGCCGTGAGCGACATCGCAAACGACACCGACACGTTCTCCAACGTGCATCACGGCATTCGCCGCGGCGGCACAACCGATCGCGGCTACTTCCCGCCGATCAACAATGATCCACCGGAGCATCTACCGATTCGTCGGGCCATCCTGCCGTTCTTCAACCCCAAGCAGGTCGAGCAGTGGCGGGCCAAGATCCTGGAGGACTGCGAGCAACGGGTCCAGGTGATCGCCGACCGGGGCCGGGGTGACGCCGCAGTCGAGTACGCCCAGCACATCCCGGTCGGAGCCATCGCCACGATCCTTGGCATCGATCCCGACGACGGCGATCAATTCCGACGTTGGATTCGGGACATCATCTCGGTCGGGGCCGACGATGCCGAGGTGATGCAGCGGGCGGTCGGCGAGGTCCGACGGTACATGGCCAGGGAGATGGCGGCCAGACGCGCCGATCCGGGCACCGATCTCATCAGCCACCTGGTCACCACCGAGATCGACGGTCGGCCCCTGGACGACGACCTGATCGAACGCATCCTGGTGCTCCAGCTGGTGGCGGGGATCGACACCACGTGGAGCTCGATCGGGGCCGCGTTGTGGCATCTGGCGACCCACCCCGACGACCGCAGGCGCCTGGTGGCGGAGCCGGAGCTCCAGCCAACGGCGATCGAGGAGTTCCTCCGGGCCTATGCACCGGTCAATGTGACCAGGCGGGTCACGCGGGCCGTGTCCGTGCACGGGGTCGAGATGGCGGCCGGCGATCATGTGATGATGACGTTTCCGGTGGCCTGCCGGGACCCCGAGGTTTTCGACGCCGCCGATGAGGTCATCATCGACCGGGCCCAGAATCGCCATGTGGCATTCGGGGTCGGGATCCATCGCTGCCTCGGGTCGAACCTGGCTCGGCTGGAGATGGAGCTGGCCATCGCCACCTTCCTCAACCGCATTCCCGAGTTCGAGTTGGCCCCGGATTCGCAGGTCGAGTGGTCGACGGGCCAGATCCGGGGGCCACGGGCCATCCCCATCGTGGTCGGCTGACAGCCGAGGTTCAGCCCGGTCCTCTAGGTCATCGCCAACAGGCTGGTCGTCACCTTCTCGGTGAAGTCGTCAGGCCAGGTTTCTCCGAGGTCCACGATCTCTCCCGGCGTGGCGGCCCCGGCCGCCAGCTCGAGGGCGGTGCGCAGGATGCGCCGCTGCTGGTCGGGCTCGTTCGGTGGCCCGAACGGGTTGCCCATCGGGAAGTTGACGAACAGCGACCGAGGCGGGCGGACCAACTCGGTGAGATCCCGACCGGTCGACACCAGGACGGTGGGGATGCCGGCGGCTTCGATGGCTCGTGCGACCAGACCAACTGTCTGGTGGTCGAGTGGTCAGGCAGGCACGAGCAGGAACAGGTCGACGTCGTCGTCGTGGAGCTCCTCGGCCAACGCCGGCGCAGCCACCTCGCTGACGTGGGTCCGCTTGTAGATGCGACCCATGAAGCCGCTCCACAGCCGAGGGGCAACCGACCCGATCACCCCCTCGACTTCGAGTTCGCGGAGGCGGTCGATCGGGAACACGGTGTTGACATCGGTCTCGGCGTCGGTGGTGTCGTAGTAGCTGTCGCTGACCTGGAAGTCCGCTCCCCCGGCGTCGGGGGCAACAACATCGAGCCGGAAGTCGTTTCGAGCGGTGGCGTCCCAGACCGGCATCGTGCAATGGGACACCCCACCGGACGTCAGCATCGACACCCTGCACTCGTCGAGTGGTTTGGCCGGTGGCGTCAATTCACCGGGTTCGTTGACCGTCCACTCGTAGGGCGGGAAGCCCTGGGCCCGATAGCGCTGGTTGAGCAGGTCGACGTATCGCACGGGTTCCATGCGAAAAGGCTAAGGGGCAAGGCCGGCCCGGGGCAAACGGGCACCGCCGACACCTCGTCCCGTTGGCTTTCATCCGGCGCCACCGCCGAGGTCCCTACCGGTTCCGGGACAGCACCGCCAGCAGCTTGAGGATGTTGAGGTACAGCCAGATCAGCGTCACCATCAGGGAGAAGGCCATGTACCACTCCAACTCCTTGGGGGCACCTGCCTCGACCCGATTCGATGGCACCGAAGTCGAGGACCAGGCTGAGAGCAGCCAGCACGATGGCAATGAGGGTCACGATCAAGCCGATCGTGCGAAGCTGTCGCTGTAGAGCCAGCCCCAATCGAAGATCGAGAGCACGAACACGAAGAAGTAGAGCAGGACGAGGCCGCCCATTGCCGCGGCAACGCCGAACGCGAGCTTCTGGGTGGGTCGGATGATCCTCGTCAAGTAGAGGAACAGCGATGCGATGAACACGCAGCCCGTCGACAGGACGGCCGCACCGACGATGCCGTCGGTCTGGGCGTTGAATGCAGCGGAGATGGCGCCGAGGCAGAAACCCTGACACAGGGCGTACAGGAACCCGAAGACGGCGGCCCGACCCGGCACCACCACGATGAGGATCCCGAACAGGAACGCCCCGAAACTGGCAAGCCAGAAGCCTCCGGGAATCGTCACCGTGGTGTCGGCGTAGCCGGAACCGAGCTCCGCCGGAACGTCCTCGGTGGCCGAGGCCCAGCCCCAGGCGGCGCCTCCGATGACGAACCCCAGCAGTATCAGCGTCTTCAAACTGACGCCGGCGACGCTCATCGTCCTGGCCGCCGGTGGCGGCGACACCAGGTTGGTCCGGACGAACTCGTCGCTCAGAGCGGGGTTGCCCGAGCGCAGTTCCCTCGGTGCTGACATCGTGCTCGATACGCGGACCTCCCGGTCGTTCACCGCCGGCGCTCGGCGGTTGGCGCATCCTCGCCCTCAACTGGCAGCACGACAACCCCGTCACGATTTCCGAAATCCGATACCCGGCTTTTCCAGCGTGCTAGCTTACCCCCGACATGCTTTCAGTCAAAGCTTCCAGGTTCGTCCTGGCCCTCATAACGGCGATCCCGGCAAGAACCCGGCTGAGCACAAGAAGCGCCAGCCAACCGAGCGACGGAGGTACCAGTGAGCGGCGATGAACTTGTCTTCGTTGCCGTGCTGCTGACCCGCCTCGGGGTCCCGCTGCTCATTCCCCGGTTCCCCCTCCCGGCGATCCTTGCATCGTTGGTGATCGATGCCGCCGACCAGACGATCTTCCAGGCCTACACCGACCTGAACCTCGACAGCTACCAGGGCTACGACAAGGCGCTCGACGTCTACTACCTGACCATTGCCTACCTTTCCACGATCCGCAACTGGGCCGAGCCGTTCGACTTCCGGGTGGCGCAGTTCCTGTGGTACTACCGGCTCACCGGTGTCCTGCTGTTCGAGATCACGGGGGCCCGGGCGTTGCTGATCATCTTCCCCAACACCTTCGAGTACTTCTTCATCGCCTATGAGGCGATCCGGCTCTGGTGGATGCCGAGCCGGCTCGGCAGGCGCCAGGTCATCGCCATGGCCGCTGCGATCTGGATCTTCATCAAGCTCCCCCAGGAGTGGTGGTTGCACATCGCCCAGCTCGACGTCACCGATTTCATGAAAGAGGACGTCTTCGGGGTGTCGGTCGAGACGTCGTGGGGAGATGCGATCGGTCAAAACCTGTGGTTCGTGGCCCTGATGGCGGTTGTGGTGGCACTGGCGGCGTTCGGCGTTCGCTATCTGAAGCAGCGGCTCCCCGCCCCCGATTGGCCGCTGAGCTTCGATGTCGACAAGCACCTCGACCGGGCGACGATCACCCCGGCCCCCGAGCCGAGCTGGGAGCCCATCCTGAGTTGGTACATGTTCGAAAAGGTCGCGCTGGTCTCGATGGTCAGCACCATCTTCGCCCTGGTCCTGCCGGACAACGACCTGTCGGCACTCGGGGTTGTGCTGCCGATTGCGTTCGTGATCATCGCCAATTCGTTTGCCAGTACCTGGCTGGCCAGGCGGGGCCGCAGCTGGGCCAGCGCCTTCACCGAGTTCCTGGCGATGGCGGTCATCAACTTCGGCGCAGCGGTGCTCTGGATCGTGATCATCCGACGAGGGGAATCGTCGGTCAACGAGGGTGCGGCGATCTTCTTCATCCTGCTGCTCACCTTGATCGTGACCCTTTTCGACCGGTATCACCGTCGGGATGCCACCACGGTGCTCGGAGGCGGCCGACCCGGCCAACCCCAGGCCGCCGCGCAACCCGGGCGCTGAGCCCGTTCTCGATCGCCGCCGGCGCCGCGGTCGGCCGTGCCGCCCCGGGACCTCGGCCGATCGGGCCGGTTGACGGACGTGCGGTGACGGCGCCACGGTCGGAGGGATTGACCGTGGCGCCGTCACCGGGACCCACTCGGACGGAGAGGTGCACGTTGTCCGCACCGACCCATCGATTGGGGTCGTGGTGACGGTCGAAGGCGAACCGTTGACCGCCACCACGGGAGGTCCCCAATGAGCCGATCGAGGGGCGACTCTCGATTCGAGCCCACGGTAGAGGACCAGCCGTTCACTCTGGCCGATGTCGACCGGTCCGGCCATCGTAAAACGCCGGTATTTGCCTACCAGATTGCCGGTATCTCGATGCTCGGGCCTACGGTGAGGCCATGATTGTCGCCGGTTTCCTCCTCGTTGCCACATTGGTGACCGGGGCGATACTGATGCTCATCGCACTCCAGGCCTACAAGCTGTTCGGCGCCATCAACACCAGATTCGCCAAGCAACAGGCGATGATCGTGGTGCTGATCTGTGGGGCCGGTCTCGTCCGCTCGATCCAGGACATCGGCATGCACGCCATCCGGCTCGGCTGGCTGCCGCTTTCCACAGGCGGGCGCCTCGTCTCGGTCCTGCAGGCGATCATCGTGCTCTTCGGGCTGGCCGTGCTGGCCCCGGCCCTCATCATTCTCCGGCAACTGACCAGCGAGTTCGCCCGCACCGAGGTGATCGCCGACCGGTTCGCCGGTCGGCTGCCGAAAGGGGTGACAACCGAGACCGCCGGTTTGACCAAGCGGGAGGTCGAAGTGGTCGAGGTCGTCGGGTCCGGCCTCGTCTCGGATCGCGAGATCGCCGACGAGCTGACGATCTCCACCGCCACCGCGGCAACACACATCCGCAACATCATGCGAAAGACCGGGGTCAAAAGGCGAGCCGATCTGACGCTGCTGGCGTCCCGGGAACGGCCGCACGCCAAGGGCTGAGCGGGCCGGGCCCGGGCTGCTTCGGCCCACGACCTCCGGTGGCCGGCCGAGGTCGTCTCGAACTAGCGTCTGCCATTGTACGGGGCCCTCCGGCCCCCACCAGGACAACGTGCGGGCCCTCCGGCCCCCACCAGGACAATGTGCGGGGCCCCTCCGGCCCCACCAGGACAATGTGCGGGGCCCCTCCGGCCCCACCAGGACGGAGAACGCCATGGAGCTGACAACGGTCGAGTACGAAAAGGACGGGCCGATCGCTCGGGTCAGGCTCAACCGACCGGAGAAACTCAACGCCATGAACGCCGAGATGCACGCCGAGCTCGGCGAGATCTGGGCCGACGTTCGCGACGACCGGACCATTCGTGCCGCGATCCTGTCCGGCAACGGGCGTTGTTTCAGCGCCGGGGCCGATCTGTCGGGCGGCGCACCCGAGGAGTACGTCTACACCGGCCACTTCCCGGACATCTCTCAAACCCAGGGCCTGTACAAGCCGATCGTGGCCGCCCTCCACAGCCATGTGGTGGGCTATGGCATGTGGATCGCCATGGACGCCGACATCAGGATCGCCACCCCGGACACCTCGTTCTGGCTCCCGGAGCCACAGTGGGGCATCGCCACCATCCCCGCAGCCTGGTTCCCCCGCATCATGCCGTGGGCGATCGCCTCGGAGCTGCTGCTGCTGGCCGGACGGGTGGATGCCGAACGGGCCCGAGAGGTCGGTCTGGTCAATCGCATCGTCTCGCCCGATGAGCTGGCGGCCGAGGCCGACAGCGTGGCCCAGCGCCTTTGCGAGCTCAGCCCCCGGGCGGTCCAGGGCATGAAGGAGTCGATGGTCCGCGGTGCGGCGCTCGACTATGCCGCCCTCGACCACGTGACCAATCTGGTCCAGACCCGGGTGATGAATTCCGAGGACCGGAAGATGGGTGGCAAGGTTTTTGCCGAGAGGGGCACGGCCGACTGGCCGGATTGACCTCGATCGGGCCCGACCGGACAGCCTCGGCGGCGATCGTCGTCACGTCGAACGTGGGGCCGGCCGTGGGGATGGCGAGTAGTCTCGCTCCATGGAGGTTGTTGTCATCGGAGCGGGAATCGTCGGTGTCTCCGCTGCCCTGACGCTGGCCGAGCGAGGAGTGGACGTCGTCGTCC
>CAMYLA010000061.1 GCA_947259095.1 uncultured Acidimicrobiaceae bacterium
TGCTCTAGCCAACTGAGCTACAGCCCCGAGGCCAACCAGCGTACCTCGGACCGGGGCGAACAACCTCTGATTCCGACCGCCGGATACAGCGTGCCACTTACAGGGGCCGCGCTTTGTCTGTTTGCGGGGACAGTCCACCCGGGAGCGCGCCGACAGCGTGGGGTCCGCCAGCCGCCCAAGCTGATGGCTCATCGCCCGGTGCCTCGTTTGGGAGGGATGCGCCTGGCCCGCACGCACCGGCAAGGTCGTGCTCATCACCGACGCCGACCAACGATGCCGGCCACCGTTGCCAACCATGATCGCCAGCTGGTCGGGCATCTTGTCGCGCCGGAGGAGGGTCATCGCCAGGGGCGCCACGCAGCGGCGGCAGGCCTGCGGCGCACAGGACGTTGGCCTCTATGGCAATGGATGGCCGGAGAGCAGTGTCAACAGGAGGGTCTTGCAGCCGTGCCTTTCCGGCCGAGGATCCGACTACAGCTCGATGCCACCAAGGAGTGAAGCACATGCCCACCTCATCCCGTTTCAATGCGACGGCGAGGCGATCGGCCTCGGAGCGGGACGGGCCGTCGGCACAATCGACGCAGGCGACGGATAACCAACGTAGTCAAGTCGGCCAACTGAGCCGATGGGGTGGGGTGGCCGGGCTGGCCGGTGTGGTTTCCCTGCTCGGCTCGGTTGCGGTGGTCGTTTCCCTGGGGCTGCCGGATGCGTCCGACGTCGAGACCCTGACGGATTTTGCCGACATCGAGTCGGGTCGCATCGCCGAACACTTCCTCTATCTCGGCGCGGTCGTCCTGTTCGCCCTTCATGTTTCCGTCCTCTACCAGCTGCTCAAGAGGTTTCACCCGGCGGCTGCCCTGTTCGGTATGGTCGCTGCCACCTTCGGGCTCCTCATCATGGCGGCCTCGTCCGTGCTCCATGTTTCGACATCGCCGCTGGCCGACCTGTACAACGACCCCGGCACATCCCCCGAAGCCCAGCAGGCGATCGAGTACGCCTGGTATGGCGCCCAGAGCGTGTTCGACACCATGCTCACCACCGGCGTGCTGCTCGTCCCGATCGGGATCGTGCTGTTCGGGATCGCCATGCGCAGCGCTCCGGCGTTCGGACCTCGCCTCACGGCGTTCACCATCGGGCTCGGCACGGTGGGGGTCATCGGCGCGACCATCGCCATCGTCGATCCGGGATCGATGTTCTCGGCGGCCAGTGTCCTGGCCATTGCGGTGTTCCACCTAGGCACCGGTTGGCGGACGCTGAAGTTGGGGAACGAAGCCAGCATCGATCTGACCGACAACGAGCCGACGGCGGTCGACTGAGACCGCTGCCAGGCATCGGGTGATGCTCGAGTCGCCGACTTGTCTCGCTTGATCGACCCTCGCCCGCAAGGCCAAGGGCTGCTTAGGTGACGGGCTGTTGCTGGCGTCGCCCGGCGGGCCCCGGTTCCGACCGACCGTGGCCCGGGCTCGCCGTGGGGGAGATCACGAGCGCAATGGCGACGACCAGGCCGAGGGTCAGCGATGCGACATTGCCGACCCCGTCTGCGACCGGCAACAAATCGATAGTGGTGACGTGGTAGATGGTATGGGGGAGCGAGAACACCGCGACAACGAGCCCGGCAGCGCGCACTGCAGCGGGCGAACGGGTGATGAGCGCCAACAGGTTCACCGCAGCGATGGCGGTCAGCAGACCGCCGACATCCCGCACCAGGTGCTCATTGAATGGACCGTCGACGGCAACCCAGGCGCGACCTGCGCCGGGGAACGAGTCGTAGAACGACCGGGGCGCGGTCACGGCCCACAAGCCGATCGCAGCGAACTGAACCGCAAACACGACCATGATCACATCGCGCCACGTCCGCCTCATCCGAGGACCTCCTTCATCGTGTTGGCGAGCCCGGTCGAGCCGGCGTGGTCGGGCTGCCATTTTGCGGCCTCGACCAGGGCCGAGTTGGAGACCCGTTGGGATCGCATCAGAATCTCGCTCGACGGATTGACCCGACGGATGAACGCTGGAGGAATGGCTCGTGGTCGTGGAGCCCCGAGGGTGGCGGCCACGCTGTTCGCTGCCAGTCGACGGGTCGGTGGGTCGTCGTCGACGACGTTGTAGAGGCCGCCCTCGATGGTCAACGCAGCCACCACGGCCCGGGCGGCAGCTGGGACACCGATGACGGCCAGGTGACCGTCTGGGTTGCCGAGGAACGGGTTGATGCCTCGCTTCAGGAGCTTTGCCTGGCTGATGGTGTGATTGGAATCGACGTCGTAGAACTGGCCGAACCGAAGCACGACACCATCGACACCGTCGCCACCGTCGGCACCGAACTCGGCGACGCACTGCTCGGCCTGGCCGACCGCAAACCCGATCCCGGAAAAGGTCCGGGGATGGTGCTCGTCGATCCAGTCGTCTCCGCCGTCGGCGTACAAGAAGGTGACGGACTCCTGAACGTAGCGAGGGATGGCATTGCCGACGGTGGCGGCGACCAGGTTCGTCACCCCTTCGGTGCGGATCCTGTCGTTGTCGTTCCATGCCGACCGCCGGGCGGCCCGGGAAAGCGGCGGGATACTGGTTGCGAGGTTGATGACGACGTCTTGCCCTGCAGTGGCCACCACCAGGCTGGCAGCATCGAACAGGTCGGCCCGCCTCGGGACTCCACCCATGTCCTCGATCAACCGGTCACGTCCAGCGTGACGTGACAGGACCGAGACGTCGTGGCCTTCTGCCAGGAGCAGCGGGACGACGCGACGCCCAATGACCCCGGTGCCGCCGGCGACGAAGCACTTCATGACGACGCACCACCCGATCGGGTGCGCCCACGGTTGGTGAGCGCATCGTCGAGCCAGGCGGCGGCCCGTTCCAACTGTTGGGGATGCACCGCCGAGGCGAGCGATGCGGCGATGTCGGCCAGCGACGTTGCCGACAGCTCGGTTCGCCACGCGGCCTCAGCCCGCCACATCGCGGCGGCGATCCCACAGGTCTCCCGGTAGCACGCCGGATCGTCGAGCGCCGCCGGACCGCGCCGGCGGATCTCACTGCAGGCGAAGGCATATGAGTCGCCGTCGACGGCGAGGGTGATATCGAGCAGGGAGATGTCGCTCGCCGGTCGGGCGAGACGAAAGCCGCCCCGCGGGCCGGCGACCGATGCGCACACGCCGGCCTGCACCATGGCCTGGAGGTGCTTGGTCAGATAGGGGGCGGGGACCCCGTGATACTCGGCCAGCTTCGCTGCGGGCAGCGCTTGATCGGGGCCGAGGAACGACAGCATCGAACAGCAATGGATCGACCACTCGACTCCGGAACTCATCCTCATAATAAGGACTTTAGATATCCTGGATATTGAAAGTCAAGGTAATCTGGGAGACGGCGGCCCACCGTTCGTGGTCGGCCGGTGATCGAACTCGCATCCCTGTCGGTGTTTGTGAAAGTTTGGCGTATCGGGCGGCGAACGGGGTAGGTTCCAGCCCTTGGCGGTTGCGCGGTGTCCAGGCTGCGGCAGCTCATCCATGGGAGGTCGGATGCTTCGATCGGTCGTTACCGGATCGGGCAAAGGAAAGAGGAGTGTGTCGCGGCCGACGACGCTCCTGCTGCTGGCGATCGTGTCGGGGGTCGGCCTGGCGGCGGTTCGCCGATACCTGCTCCGCTCGCGCGTTGCCGGCGAAACGCACGTCGAGACCGCCTTTCCCCAGTGGCGCCGTCCCGGGTCGCCGAGTGGCGCCGGCATCGCCGGCGGTCCGTCGACCACCGACGCAGCACGCCGGAACCGACCCCAGGCGTTCGATGGCGGCCCAACGGCTGCTCGCCCGCTTCCAGGGGGCACCGGCCAGACCCGAACCGCAATCGCCCCGGACTGGCGGGCCCGGCGGGCAGCCTCTCGCCCGTCTGGCCGAAACGAATCCCGGGGTGGGGCGGGGGACGAGAACGACACCGAACCCACTGCGGACGCCCGATTCGGGACCGGCGGGACCAGCCCGTCGAGCGCCGGCACCGACCCACCGGCGGCCCCGCCGACATCCGTTCCTGCATCTTCGGCGACAGCCGACGACGGCGACGATAACGGCGAGCCGGGTCAGAGCGCCGGGGACGATGACTCCGCCAGCGCCGGTCATGCCGCCGAGCCGGGGCCGGCAGGCGACTTCGGTGGTGCCGATGAGGCCGAAGGCGTCGGCGAGGATGCCCACACACCGGCAGCCGGCCAACCCCCGGAGGGTTCGCCCGTCGCCGCCGAGGACGAGGATTCGATCCTGGGCACGGTCACCGAGGACCTCGGTGCGGACTTCGTACCGGATGTCAGATCGGTGCAACAGCCGACCCCGACCCCGACCCCGAGGCCGACCCTGGCCCCGACCCCGAGGCCGACCCTGGCCCCGACCCCGAGGCCGACCCTGGCCCCGACCCCGAGGCCGGGAGCCGATCCCGCCACCCCTTCCGGGTTCGCCGCCGCCGGTGCCGTGGCGGCGAGCGCTGCTGTTGCGGCCGCCACAGCCAGCGAGGCGATGCCGGCCGACCGGATGCCGGCCCAGCCCGGAACCGCGGATGGCGGAACCCCGGTCGCCACGGCTGCGCCCACGACGGCTGCACCCACGCCGGACCGGGGCTCGGCGGCAGGCAGCACGGCCCGACGGCCCGACGGCACCGATGGCAAGCCGGAAGGGATCTTCTATGGATGGATCCTGGTGGGCGCAGTGTTCATCGTTCTGGCCATCTCGTCCGGCATTGGCTTCTACAACGCCTCGGTGATCCTCAACGCCGCAACCGAGGAATTGGACACGTCGGTCGGGTCGGTGTCCGGAGCAACCGGCCTGTTCTTCGCCATCAGCGGCCTGACCGGTTTCCTGTTCGCCAAGCGCATGGACACCGTCGACATCCGGTGGTTCTTCGCTGCCGGCGGGCTCGTCGGCGCTGCGGCCTTGATCGGGCTTCGGTGGGTCACCTCGGTCGGCGGACTCTACGTCTTCTTCGGCTTGTTCGGCATCGGGTTCAGTCTGGCCGGCCTGGTACCGGCCACCACCCTGGTCACCCGCTGGTTCGATCGTCGCCGGTCGATCGCTCTGTCGGTCGCCTCGACCGGGCTGTCGATGGGCGGCATCGTGGTCACCCCGATCTCGGCCTGGCTGATCGATCGGCGCACCCTCTCCGGGGCCTCGCCCTACCTGGCCGCGATCTGGCTGCTGGGCATCATCCCCATCGCCCTGCTGCTCGTCCGGTCCTACCCGTCCGACAAGGGCCTGCTGCCCTACGGCGAGTCGCCGTCGCCAACGGCGGCCCCTGATCGATCGACCCAGCCTGCGGCGGCCCCCTCGGCACAGCCGCAGCCCAAAAACCAGTCGGTCGACAACCGTGTCGACGCCGCCTCGGCCCCGGCGGCGATCCCCGGCATGTCGTTCGCAGAGGCCCGATCGACCAGGTTCTTCATCGCACTCTGTGTCGCCTATGCGGTGATCTTCTTCGGTCAGGTCGGCGCCATCGCCCAGCTGTTCAAGCTCGTGGTCGAACGGTCGGACAACACAACCGCCAGCACCGCCCTCGCGGTGCTGGCGTTCACCAGCGTCGTCGCCCGGCTGGCCGGCGGCGCCGCCGTCCTGCGGGTCCCGACAAAATCGTTCACCGCCATGCTGGCCGTTCTCCAGGCCGTGGCCCTGATCCTGCTGGCCGGGGCCAATTCACCCGCAACCTTGATCCTGACCTCGGCCTTTCTCGGGATCAGTATCGGCAACCTGCTGATGCTGCAGCCCCTGCTGCTTGCCGAGGCCTTCGGGGTCGCCCAGTACGGTCGGATCTACAGTTTCAACCAGCTGTTCGGAACGCTCGGGGTTGCCGGCGGTCCGCTGGCCCTCGGCCTCCTGCGCGACGCCTACGACTATCGCACCGCGTTTTTTGTGGCCGCCGGGGCCAGCTTCATCGGGTTCATCTTCATCGTGCTGGCCGGCCCGACCACGGCCATCCAGGCTCGGTGGAGACCCGGAGCAACGGTCGCACCGGCCGGGGCTCCGACCCCGGCCTGAGCGGCTGCGGGTCGCCGCTTGGACAACCTGACGCAGTGCCGGAGTTGACCTCCCGGACCGTCCTGCCGGGCCCCATGTCGGCCCGCTGACAGTATCATCGGCCCTGGTGATCCTCGACCACCGCGCCGCAACGGGCCGGATCCCAGAAGCAACCCAACCAGGAACAACCACCGAGCTGGACCTGGCTGCTTCGACGATGCCCGATGTCGTCGACGGCGGTCGATCCGGCGCCGCTGGTGGTCTGCTCGGGCTGGTCCGTTCGTCGGCCGCTCGGCTGGGAGCGCAAGTCCTGCTTGTGGTGGCAGCGGCGGTTCTGGCAGGGTCGCTGGTCTTCCTCCTGGTGAGCGCGGTCGCCGGGCCGGCACACGATCTCGATGTGGAGGCCGACCTCGATGCCGGCCCGGATCGCAGCTGGGTCGGCCATCCCACGGCCATCGAACCGGGCCCCGGACCGAACGGCCAGGCCGGCCTGGACGGTGGCGGCGACAGTCGATCCGGCTCGTATCGGAGCGCGCCCGGTGAGTCCTCGGAAGCTCCGGCCTCGGCGAACGATCCGACCGACCTCGGGCCGGCTGGACTCCAACGGGCTGCGGTCGAAGAATCGAACCGACGGGCTGCGCCGGACCGATCGGCGACCACCAAAGCCGTCCCGGCGGTCGGGCCGATCTCGTCGACCGGGGCGAGGTCGATGCCCTCCGACCCCGGGCCCGATCCAACGACCGGCCCCAGTTCCGTTGGCTCGATCTCCTCCAAGCACACGACCGGTCCCCCTTCGCCTCCGCCGGACGGGTCGGCCACGGCCGACGCCGCCACCAACGCTCTCGACCTGGCCGCACCGGCGCTTGCCCCCACCGCCGCCGACCCGGGCCTCATCACCGGCCAGACCGCCGATACCGCCGCCGACCCGACCCTCGTGAATCTCGCCGTCCCCGTCACCTCCGCCCCGGCTGCGTCGTCGCTGCGGGCCGCGGCGACGCCGGCAACCGGCATCGGCCCGTCGGCGACCGCAGGCATGGCCATGACCAACGTCCCACCGACCAAACTCGCCGTATCGACCACCACGACCACGACCACCACCGGCCCCGGCCTCGGCTTCGAATCGCCTGAACCGCCCGAACCGCCTGAACCGCCTGAACCGGACAGCCTGATCCAACGCCCGGTCGACGCCACCGTCGGGTCCCAGAACACCCTTGCCCGCTTCCGGGCAACCGCCACCGACGTGATCGAACGGCCACGCAACGGTGACAGGATCGCATTGGGGAACCGCCTCCGGTTGCGGTCAACGGCCGTTCCAACCGCAACCGAGTACTGCTGGACGCTGCGTCAGGGCGACAACAGCAGCGGCGAGTTCTGCGCTGCCGGCCGGCGGAGGATCCTGCGGCCGGGAAGCACCCTTCGTCGCCAAGTCGACAGGGGGCCCGCCACCGTAGAAGCGGTCGTCCGCCGGGGCCAGACCGTCATCGGCCACCAGATCGTCACCGTCGAGTTCGACTGACGGCAACGGCCCGATCGGGCCGTTGCGACACCTGGCTCAGTTGCGATCGCCGACGGCGTAGAACTGCCCGGAGCGGCTACCGACGAAGATCTGGCCGTCCCACACCGCCGGAGTCGACTCGACGCAGCCACCGAGCTCGACCCGCCACAGCCTGGTCGGCGGATCCTGGCCTTCGACATCGAGGTCGAAGGCGTTGAGGCCGCCGGCACAGTCACCCTGGATCAGCACCTCGTCGACCACCACCGGCGACGACCACA
Organism: uncultured Acidimicrobiaceae bacterium; assembly: GCA_947259095.1. Taxonomy (GTDB): domain Bacteria; phylum Actinomycetota; class Acidimicrobiia; order Acidimicrobiales; family SZUA-35; genus JAHELU01. Next base: position 7,749 of record CAMYLA010000061.1, read on the forward strand.
GCGGCCCCGGCAGGTCCAGCGTCCACCGGGCCCGGCCCGACGACCGCTCCAGGCCGAGCACCCGGCCGTCGTCGGTGGCCACGATCAGCAGATCGTCGTACAGGGCCGGCGTGGCCCAGACCCCGGTGTCCAGTCCCGATTCGGCCGACACGCTCCAAACCAACGGGTCGGCGGGGTCGGACGGGTCCAGTTTGAAAACCTGACCCAGGTCCCGGGAACGCTGGTTGCCCCGCTCGAACTCCGACGCCACGTAGAGCATGCCCTCGTCGTCGATGACGATCGAGGCGTCGGTGTCGTCGCCGGTCCAGTAGCGGAAGACCCGTTCCGGCACCAGACCCTCCTGGAGGCCCGAGATGTCCCATCCCTGGACCAGACCCCCCGAATTGGTGAAGTACACCGTGTTGCCGCTGATGGCGACCGAGTTCTCGATCGAGACCTGAGAATCACCGATCGCCTCCAGCAACTCCTCATCCCAGCCGGCAGCCGACAGCACCACCTCGGGGTCGACGGTGACCCGTCCTCGATCGTCGAAGCTCCGGTTGAGGGCCACGATGTAGAACCGGGAGTTCTCGCCGCCAACGAACAGGTGATCGTCGATGATCAGGGCCGAGGAGTCCCAGTCGTTGTTCCACAGGGTCGGTTCGTCGCCGGCCGCCGGCAGCCGCCACAGCTCGATCGGCTGGTCGCCGTCGATGGCCACGATATGGAAGAAGTTGTCCCTGCTGCCGGTGTAGAGGAGTGGGTAGCCGTCGGGGTCGATGGTGATCGAACCCTTGATGATGTCGCCGGTGGCGAACGCCGGGAACACCACATCGCCGGAGTCGGGATCAAAGAAGTTGACACTGCGGTTGTAGCCGCCGATGCCGACCCACCATGCGGTGTCGTCGCCTGCGTCGGCCGTCGACCCGGGGGCGGGAAACACCGCTGGTTGTCCGGTCCAGCCGGTGCCGCACCACTGCTTCGGCTCGCCTCCGACCGACGAGTCCGAGCAGCCGATCACGGTCTCCCACAGGATCTCCGGTTGCTCGGGGATCGGGCCCCGACCGTGGTAGCTGCGGGTCGGGTTGCCCCGGAATGTCAACAGGCCCTCGATCCCGCCGGTGGCCGACCAGGGCCGCGTCGACGACCGGGGGTTGATCCACACCCCGTCGCTGGGAAGGACGTCGATCTGCTCGGCTGTGTCACCGCCGTCGCCGCCGCCCTCGCCATCGCCCTCGCCCTCGCCATCGCCCTCGCCATCGCCACCCTCGCCCTCGCCCTCGATGGTCGGGTCCGGATCCGGACCCGACGTGGTGGTGAGGTCGTCGTCGTCGGCTGCGGTCGACGCCGGTGCCTCGATCCGTGGCGCTTCCGGCGGCTGGGCTCGGGTCGAGTCGGCCGCTTCGACCCGGGGCGAGTCGTCGTCCCCGTCACCGCCACTGAGGACGAGTCCGATTGTGCCAAGCAGTGCCACACCGCAGAGGGCGGCCAGCGCCACCCACAAGACGGGGTTCCGGGAAGTCCCGGCTGGGTCGTCGTTCGGCATCGGACAAAGTCTGGCCCGTCTTCGGTCTCTGCCCATGGTCATGGATGTCGAAATAGTCCGGCCGACCGGGCCGACCGGGCCGACCGGGCCGGCCGCTCGACCGGACCCTAGTTGAGCCCGCCTTCGGCGATCATCCGGTCAAGGGTCAACTCGGGATGGTCTGCCAAAACCCGATCCATCCAGTACTTGCTCTCGAACAGGGCCAGCTGGGTGCCGTCGTCGCGGCTCATCACCGCAACTCCCTGCATCGCGTTGAGCCGGGAGGCGCTTTCGCTGTCGGTCTTGCGGGCGATCGTATAGGGCGTGGCGGTCAGCTCGATCGGCGCCCCGAATTCGTTCTCGAGCCGGTAGGTGGCAACCTCGAACTGCATCGGACCGACCGCAGCGAGGACCGGGGCCTGGTCGCCGAGGTCCTCTTCCCGCAGCACCTGGATCGCACCTTCCTCATCGAGCTGGGCCACCCCCTTGCGGAACTGCTTGAACTTGGAGGTGTCCTTGACCCTGGCCCGCATGAAGTGTTCGGGGGCGAAGGCCGGCAGCGGTGGGAAGCTGGCCGGCTCGTCGACGTAGACGGCATCGCCGACCCGGAGGTCGTTGGCGTTGACCAGACCGAGCACGTCACCGGGGTAGGCCTCATCTGCGGTGTCGCGGTCCTGGCCGAACATGGCCTGGGCGTACTTCGTGGAGAACTGCCGTTTCGTTCGCTCGGCGACGGCGGTGATGCCCCGCTCGAACCGGCCGGAACAGACCCGGACGAAGGCGATGCGATCCCGGTGGGCCTTGTCCATCCCGGCCTGGACCTTGAACACCAGACCGGAGAACGGGGCGTCCAGGGCCCGCCGTGATCCGTCGGCCAGCCGGCGGGGAGCCGGTGGTGGCACCAGGTCGACCACACCGTCCAGCAGGAACCGGACACCGAAGTTGGTCAGCGCCGAGCCGAAGAACAGCGGGGTCGATTCGCCGGCCAGAAAGGTCTTCACATCGACGCCCCGGCCCACCTCGTCGAGCAGCTCGACCTCCTCCTTCGCCGCCAGCCACCACTCGCCGTCGCTGGCCTCGGCCTCGGCGGCCTCGACCTCCTCCTCGGGGGCGATGGTGGATCCTCGAGCCGTTCGTTCGAACCGGGTGTAGATCCCGGTGCCCCGGTGGATGACCCCCCGGAAGTCTCCGGGGATGCCGACCGGCCAGGTGACCGGCGTCGGCTCAACGACCAGGGTTTCCTCGATCTCGTCCAACAGCTCCAGCGGCGCCTTGCCGGGACGGTCCCATTTGTTGATGAAGGTGAGGAACGGGATCTCCCGCTCCCGGCAGACCTCGAACAGTTTCAGGGTCTGGGGCTCGATGCCCTTCGCCGCATCGAGCACCATGATCGCGGCGTCGGCCGCGACCAGCACCCGGTAGGTGTCCTCGGAGAAGTCGCGGTGACCGGGTGTGTCGAGCAGGTTGATTACACAGTCCCGATACTCGAACTGCAGGACGGTCGAGGTGATCGAGATGCCCCGCTGCTGCTCCAGCTCCATCCAGTCCGAGGTGGCCGACCGTCGACCCTGCCTGGCCTTGACGCTGCCCGCCTCCTTGCCAAGGGCACCGCCGTAGAGCAGGAACTTCTCGGTCAGCGTGGTCTTGCCCGCGTCGGGATGGGAGATGATGGCGAACGTACGTCGCCTGGCAGCTTCGGTACGGGGGTCGGCCACGTCAGCAACCTACCGATGTTTTGCCCCGCCCGAAACGACGGCTCAGCAGCCGGCCGCATCGATCGATCTCCAGAGTGAGCGGCAACCCGAAGGGTTGCCAGCACAGCCCGGACTCAGACCTCGAGCGATTCGTCCCGATTGAGGTCGATGATGCCCATCCGGACTGCGCTGAGCACGGCATGGGTCAGCGATTGGGCATCCAGCTTGCGGTAGATGGCGTTGAGATGGTTGTGGACGGTCTTGGTGGTGATGCCAAGGTGTCGGCCCGCCTGCTTGGTACTCATGCCGTCGGCGATGGCCTGGAGGATCTCGACCTGGCGATCCGAGAGCAGGTCCTGGCCCGCCACCTCGGCCCTGGCGGAGGTCAGCATGGCACCGGCCAACGCCGGCGAGAGCACGGTGTCGCCTTCGGCCACCCGTTGCACCGTCTCCCTGACCTCGGTGAACGAGGTGCCTTTGCTGAGATAGGCGCTGGCCCCGGCGGCGATTGCGTCGCGGGTCTTCTCGATGTCGTCGTGCATGGTCAGCACCGCGATCCGAACGCTCGGCGCCTCCTCACGGATGCGCCGGGTGGCCTCGATGCCGTCCATCACCGGCATCGACAGGTCCATCAGGACGACCTGAGGTTGCAGCGCCCGGGCCAGGGCCACCGCCTCCTCGCCGGACGACGCCTCACCGACCACGTTGTCACCGGCCGATTCGAACGACTTCCGCAAACCTTCACGCAGGAGTGCGTGGTCGTCTGCCAGCAAGATCTTGATCATTTGGTCACCTGTTCGGATGTTGACTGGACTGTACGGTAATCGTTGTTCCCCGGCCCGGCTCACTCGAAATGCCAAGTATCGCGCCGACCGATGCGGCTCGTTCCCTCATGCCGACCAGGCCGTACGCATTGCCTCGGATCCCCAGGGTGGGGTCGAAGCCTCGGCCGTCGTCTTGGACGACCAACACCCCTCGTCCATCGGTCACCGACCAGCGAATGTGAACCTTGGTCGCGGTGGCGTGCTTCTCCACGTTGGTCAAGGCCTCCTGGGCGATCCGGAGGAACTCGTTCTCCACCCGGGACGGCAGCCGTTGTGCCCGGTCCGTGGTGACCAGCGCGACCTCGACCTCGCTCCGCTTGGTGAAGCGATCGACGACCTCGGTCAGCACCATGCTCAGCGGGCGTTCGGCCGACACCGCGGCCCGCAATTCAAGCAGCGTGTCCCGGAACTCCGATACCGCCCCCTGCACGTCCTCCTGCAGTTCCTTCAGGTCGGCCGATGGCATCGTGGTGTTGATCCGCTCAAGCTCCAAGGCGATGTAGGTCAGGTACTGACCGAGCCGGTCGTGGAGGTCGCGGGCGATCTTCGACCGTTCCTCCGCCGCGGCCAGGGAGCGGAGCTGGTTGAACGAGCGGGCGTTGGCCAGGGTCAGGGCCAGCACCTCGGCCATGCCGGCCAGCAACTGCCGGTCCTGTTCGGTGTAGCGCCCGGCCTCGCTGTGTTCGATGGCCAGCAGCCCGGTGTCGACGTTGCGGACGACGAGCCGGATGTAGAGCCCAGACCCTTCCCGGTCGGTCCGCGTCGAGAGGTCGTCGACCAGCAGCGGACCCGGCGCTTGGGCCGCCTGGCGGAGCACCGGTGGGAGCTCGGTCTCGTCGAGCTCGGGTGGCAGGTTGAAGCCGTCCTGGACGAGCGTGGAGAACGTCTTGTCCTCGTAGGCCATCAGGGCGATGCGCTTGGTGTCGAATGTCTCGATCAGCTCATGGCGGGCGGTCTGGACCACATCGGCCTGATCGAGCGACGACGGCAAGGTCCGCGCCAGGTCGTTCAGCACCCCCAGGAGCTGGTTGGTCTCGGTCAGCTTGTCGTGTTCGTCGACCAGGATCTTGCGCCGCCCCTCACTCTCCAGCAGCCGATCGAGGGCCACACCGGGCAGGATGGCCGAACCGGCCAGGGTGCTGATGGCCAGGGCCGACGGGGCCTCGAAGCTGTCGCCGCCCATGTAGTAGACCGCCGTGGTGACCACCAGTGCGGTGAACGCGGCGGCCGAACCGACCGGGAGGCCCCAACCGAAGGCGGCGATGGCGACGGCAACGAACAGACACCCGACCAGTGGGTTTGCGAATCCCTCCCGCAGGCCGATGGCGAACGAAAGCAGGGCCACGTCCCCCAGGGCGGCGGCGATCGACGACATCGATCTGTCGCCGAGCTGCAGCGGGCTCACCGTCCGCCACGAGGTCAGGAAGATGGCGATGGCCACGGTGGCTACGATCCGGAGCTCCCCGGTTGCCGCCTGCTGGGCGGCGAACACCAACCCGATCATCACCGCCCCCCACCGGAGAGCGCTGAGGATGGCACTCAGCGAGGCCGACACCCCGGGGCTGAGGTGGAGGTCCCTGGGGGTGAGTTCGACCGTGGGATTGTCGGGCGCGTCCGAGCGCCTGAAGGAACGTCCTGTGTCGCCGATCCGCCGCAGGAGGCCGTCGCTGAAACGTTGTTTTACGGACACCACTCTCCTCATCGGCACAAATTCGACGAGGGTCAAACCGGACTTCAGGCTAGCAGCGACGGTCGTGCCGTGCGTTCGGGCGGTGGGGGCGGGCTGTGTGTTGGGCTGTGTGTTGGGCTGTGCGGGCTCACCGTCGCCTCGGCCGAGCCCCAGCCGAGCGGCGATGGCCAGTGGACTAGTGTCTAGGTGGTGCGGACCGCCACGTAGTCGGCCAACGCCTGCAATGCGTCCTTGGCCTCGGCGGTGAACGGGAGCTCGGCGAGGACCTCGGTCGATTCGGCAACCAGCCGGCTGATCTCGACCTCGTTCTGTGCCACCGCCCCGGTTTGTCGCAACACCTCCACCAGCTCGTCGACCTGGCCGGCCGACAGGTCCGGTGCGCCGATGGACGACAGCTTCTCGGCCTGTGCGGCGTCGGCATTGGCCACCGCATGGGCCACCAGCTCGGTCGGCTTGCCCTCCCGGAGGTCGTCGCCGACGGGCTTGCCGACCTCCGACTCATCGCCAAGCACACCGAGGGCGTCGTCGCGGAGCTGGAAGGCCCGGCCAAGGGGCCGACCGAACCGGTCGAGCTGCTCCATCAGCGCCGCATCGCCGGGCCCATGGAGGCAGCTGCCGACCTGCAACGGCCGCACGATCGTGTAGAGGGCGGATTTGAAGGTTGCGACCCGTCGGGCGGTTTGGAGGTCGAGGGCGCCGGCCGCCGCCGAGCGCATGTCGAGGTACTGGCCGAGGTTGAGCTCGATGCGCAGCTCGTCCCACAGCTGCTTGGCCCGATCGCTGATCCCGGCGGTGAGCTGGTCGGCGTAGACGTGGCCCAGGTCGCCGACCAGGATCGCCACCCCTTCGCCGTAGCGCCGGGGCTCGCCCCGCCAGCCCCGCTCGGTCAGCCGCTCGCCGTGGTTGACATGGACTGTGGTCGCCCCTCGCCTGGTTGCGGAGTCGTCCATGATGTCATCGTGGATGAGGGCGAAGACCTGGAGGAACTCGAATGCCGCCCCCATGTTGATGATCAGCTCCTCGGGATCCAGCTCGTCGGCCGCTGCCCCCTGCTGGTCCGGACCCCCGCTGCCCCGCCAGGCCCAGTAGCAGAATGCGGCCCGGAGCCGCTTGCCCCCGCTGGTCACCATCCTGGCCAGCTCGTCGACCGCCTCACCCAGTCGGGGGTCGACCGAGCGCCAGTGGTCAGACTGCTGGTCGAGCACCGCCTGCAGCCTGGCATCGACCTTGGCGGCGACGTCGGTCAGCTCCGGTGGCGGCAGCTGTAGGGACCGAGCCTGCGACCCTGGGCCGACCGGCTGGGTCGCCGGTTGCGGGGCGGTGCCGTCCACTAGTCCGTGTCCTCGGTCAGGTCGTCGACCGAGATCAGGTCGGCCACCACTGCGTCGACGTCGGTGGTCACCACGTCGAGCCTGGCCCGGCAGAAGCGGATCAGCTCGGCACCCCTTGCCACCCGCTCGGCCAGCCGGTCGACGTCGATGTCGGCTCCCTCCAGCTCGTCGAGCAGTTCCTCCAGCTCGGCCATCGCCTGGTTGTAGGTCCGGGTGTCACCGCCGAGGCCCGACGCCGGGTCACCGGTCGGGGCCTGTTGCGGTTGTGGCTGTTCACCTTCGGCCATGTTGCTCACCGTTGTTGCACCTGCTCGGGATCTCGACCGGCGACAGACACCGGGACCCGGCGGGGTGCCGGCTCGCTGCGGGCGGTCTCACCCATCGAAGTCGGTTACTGTGCTGGCGATCGTTCCATTCATGGTGGTGGTCCGGAGCTCGGTTCCAGGACCGACCTGGCGGGCCGAACGCACCAGTTCGCCATCCTCGGTGTGGGTGATCGTCCATCCACGTCGCAGTGTGGCTGCGGGGTCGAGTGCGGCGAGCCTGGCCGAGATCGTAGTCAGCCGATGGTCGGCGCGCTCGGTTTGGTGGCCAGGTTCCCGGGTCAGCCGGTGGGCGGCGTGGCGCAGTTCCAGTCGTTGGTGGGCCACGACTCGCCGGGCCGAAACGGTGAGCCTGCCGCCCGATCCCACCAACCGCTCGTTGGCCGCGCCAAGGTGGAGCGAGGTCAGGGCTCCCAACCGGTTGGCCGCCGAGTCGACCCTGGCGGCACACCGTTCCACCGCATCGACGAGGACCGTAGCGACGGCGGTCGGGGTCTTGGCCGATGCATTCGCCACCTCGTCGGCCACCGAACGGTCGGTCTCGTGGCCGACCCCGACGATCACCGGATGGCGGCAGCGGGCCACCGCCATGGCCACCCGTTCGTGGTCGAAGGCCACCAGGTCGGTCCGAGCGCCGCCACCGCGGATCAACACCACCACGTCGACCGGGAGCCGATCGGCGGCCTCCAGGGCCGCGGTCAGGCTCGGCACGGCCTCGAGGCCCTGGACCCGGCTGTCGAGCAGGGTCACATGGAACGGGCGGCCGCTGGCGTGGATCTCGTTCACGAAGTCGTGGAACGCGGCGCTGTCGTTGCTGGTGATCAGCGCCAGCCGCAGTGGGAGCTCGGGAAACGCCACCAGCCGGTTCCGCTCCAACAGCCCGTTCTCCCGGAGCTTGTCCAGCAGCAGGGCCCGGGCCTCGACCATCTGGCCCAGGGTGAACCGGGGGTCGATCAGCGACATCACCAGCTGGACCCGGCCCTGGGGCGGGTAGTAGGCCACCCGACCCCGGATCCGGATCTCGATTCCATCGTGCATCCGGATGCCGCCGGCCTTGCGCATGATCCGGTTCACCAGCATCCTGTTCGATGCGAACAGCGCCACCGGCAGCACCGCCCCGGTGCTGGCCCCCATCTCGTCGCTGGGGTCGATCAGGTCGAAATAGACGTGTCCGTTGTTGGACCTGGTCAGGCCGGAGATCGCTCCCTTGACCCAGATCTCGTCCGGGAAGGCCGCCTTCACCCGTTGCTCGATGCCCCCGCACAGTTCGGCAACCGTGAACGTGTCGTCGACCGGGCGATCTCCGAGCTCGCCGGCGGCCCCATCGGTCTCTTCGATCTCATCGTCGGCGATGATCTGCTGGCCGGCCCTCGACATGACCCTCACGCTAACCGCTGGGGGTGCGGCATCGACGGGTCGGCCGGACCGGTGCCGGACCGTTGTCGGACCTTTGGCCCGGCAACGGATAGGCTGGCGTGGCCTCGGGTGAGGTCGGCGGACTGAAAATCGAAGTCGGCGGACGGAACCCTAAGGAACGAAGTGACAGACCCCATCGCCCCGTCCGACCCCGCGCTTTCGTTGGATGAGCTCCCTCCGGCCCCCGATGTGGTGCTGCGGGGCCCCGGAACCCCGGGGTCCGAGTTGTCGACGTCGGCCGCGATCGATGGTGTCGCCGTCATCTTCTTCGACCCGACCACCCAGAGCCCCCACCTGGTGTTTGCCAGCGACGGCCTGGCCGACCTCTTGGGCAGCGGCGTTGACGAACTGCTCGGTCAGAGTCCCAGGGTTCTCTTCAACGCCGAGGACGCCCAGGCGGAGCTGAAGGCGATTCGGCTGGCGCTGGGGATCGGGGCGGAGCAGCCGACCCAGGCGATCGACCTCGGTGCGGTCGATCTCCCCGGGCACAGCTCGGGCAACGGCGATCGTCGGCGGTCACCGGAGATCGACCTCAACGCCGACGGCCTGGCCGGACCGGGCGGCGGCGGAGGCGGGGGCGGGGGCCAGGTCGGCTCGACCCCCGATACCGTTCCCGGTCGGCCAACCGGCCGCCCCGATCTGCTCGCCGCCGCAGCGCCCGGCGCCGACACCGTCCGACCGGGCCCCGGACCGACCGACCCGGTGGGCGAGTCGTCTGGCCGGCCGGCGGTCGACCCGGCCGGGGTCGACCCGAGCTCGGTGTCGGCCTCCCGTCGACATACGACCACCCAGACCCTTCGCCGTCGCAACGGCGAGCCGGTGCTGGTCCAGGGCGTCTACACCACCGTGCCGTCGATGACCCCGGTGGCCCCCTACGTGGTCGTGCAGTTCCGCGACCTCGGCAAGGCGTCCGCCGAGCGGCTGCTGGCCGACCAGGCGGCGGTGATCGGCTCGCTCAGCCGGGGTCACGAGCTCGGGCGGCTCTGCCACCAGGTCGCCGAGGAACTCGAAGCCGACCTCGACGACGGCTCCCGGTGTTGGCTGGGTGTGGTGAATGCCGACGGTCGGCTCGAACCGGTGATCTCCGGCGAGCTGCCGTTCGATCAGGTGGCCGAGACCATGCGGATCGTCGCCGACTCGGGCAGCGATTCGGCAAAGCGGGTGGTGCCGGTCGCGGGCCTGCCGGAGCCCCAGTCGTTGCTGCTTCGGGCCAAGGGTGTCAAGGCGTTGTGGTATGTGCCCATGCTCAGCGAGGCCGGCGTCGTCCAGGGGGCGCTGATGGTGGCGACCGCCAGGGACCGCCCCGACCGGACCATCACCCGATCCCTCGACCATCTGGCCGCGGTCATGGCCGCCGCGGTGGCCCACGCCACCGCCGAGGCCGACATGGCCCACCAGACCCTGCACGACCCGCTGACCCATCTGCCGAACCGGGCCCTGATCGTCGATCGTCTCGGACAGGCCATGGCCCGACTCGAGCGCGACGGCATCGCCCTGTCGGTGCTGCTGGTCGACATCGATCGGTTCCGGACGGTCAACGACACCCGAGGGGTGGAGGTCGGTGACCAGGTGCTGCTGGAGGTGGCGGCCCGGCTGCTGGCCGCGGTGCGCCTCGGCGACACCGTCGGCCGCATCAGCAGCGACCAGTACCTCATCATGTGCGTTGCCACCAGCGGCGAACTCGATGCCGCCGCGGTCGGTCGACGGATCCTTCGATCACTCTCGGACCCGATCCAGGTGGCGGACGGCGACGATCTCCACATCACCGCCTCGGTCGGCGTGGTGGTGGTCGACGAACCGGGCCCGTCGCCGGCGGTCATCATCAGCAACGCCGAGTCGGCCCTGGCCCGGGCGTCGGCCGGTGGTCGGGGTCGGATGGCGATGTACGAGGCCGACCTCCGTCGACATGTGCTCGACCGCCACGAGACCGAGCAGGCCCTCCACCGGGCCATCACCGACGAGGAACTGGTCATCCACTATCAGCCGCTGGTGGAGATCAGGACCGGCTTCATGGTCGGGGCCGAGGCCCTGGTTCGCTGGGACCGGCCGGGCCATGGCCTGCTCCACCCACCGTCGTTCATCCAGATCGCCGAGGAGTCGGAGCTGATCCTGGCGATGGGCAACTGGATCATCGACAAGGTCTGCAGCGACCTCGGTCGCTGGCCGAAGTCGAGCGGCCGCTCGCCCATGGTCACCATCAACCTGGCGGCCCGGCAGTTGGCGGTCGACACCCTGGTGCCCACCGTGGTCAGTGCCCTGCAGCGCAACGGCCTGCATCCGGCCCGGGTCGGGTTCGAGATCACCGAGTCGATGGAGATTCGGGACCTCGACGCCGCCGGCACCAACCTCAGCCGGCTGTCGGAGCTCGGCTGCCGCATCGCCATCGACGATTTCGGCATCGGCCACGCCACCCTCGACTACATCCGTCAGTTCTCGATGGCCGACGCCCTGAAGATCGACAAGTCGTTCGTGGCCGGGCTCGGCACGTCCAAGGAGGACACCGCCATCGTCAACGCCTCGATCGCCCTGGCCGAGTCATTGGGGCTGCAGGTGATTGCCGAGGGTGTCGAGGATCTGGACCAGCTGACCGCACTGCAGGAACTGGGGTGCCGCTACGCCCAGGGCTTCGGCCTGGCCCGCCCGGCACCGCTGGACGAGGTGCTGGAACTGTGGACCAAGGCCAGGCTCTACGAACCTCTGCAGCCGTAGGCCGGACACCGGCCCGCGGCCATCAGGGGGTGACACCGTCCGGCCAGCCGGGCACCCCGTCATCGAGCGGTACACCCAGGGTGTTCAGGAACCCCGAGACCAGCCGGTAGAAGCCGGCGCAGATCACCAGTTCCACGAGCTGGGCATCGCTCCACCGTTGGTCGAGCCTGGCGAAGGTCTCGTCGCTGACGCAGTCGTCGAGGCACAACTCGTCGGCCATGGCGATCAGGTCCCGGTCGTCGTCGCTCCACCGGTGGGCGCTGTCATCGGAGGCCAGCGCTGCGATCTCGGCCTCGGTCAGCCCGCAGCGGCCACCGATGAGGGTGTGCTGGCCGAACTCGTAGACGGCCTTGGCCCGCCAGCCGACCCGGAGGATCACGATCTCCCGCTCCCGTTCCGGGAGCAGGCCCTTGTTGAGCAGGTAGCCGCCCATCAGGTTGAAACGTTTGAACAACTTGGGGTGATTGGCCATGGCCCGGAAGATGTTGAGCGGCTCGCCGCCGCCGATCGCCGTTGCCAGCACCTGGCCGGCCTCCGACGCCGGGTCGATGTCCGACAGCAGTGGGAGCCGGGGTTCGGCCGGTCGTGAAGCGGACTGGTTCTCGGTCATGGGTATCGGTCCTGGTTGCGGTCCTGCTCCCCGGGGCCGGGCCGCCACGGCCACGGCCATGACGCCGATCCGTCCCAGAGGGTTCCGGCGATTCCTTGCTAGCACGATCACCACCGGTCGGTCCCATTGGCGGCAACGCATCGGGCCGTCGAACCGGGGGATGCATCGGGTCGTCGAACCGGCACCGGCGAGTCGCTTGACCTGGTCGCGGGTCCCGGTGGGAGAACCTGTGTATGTGCTCTAGTGCTGGTGGCCTAGTTTGGATAGTGTGTTCACTGCCCCTTGATTGGGGGCGGCGTGGCTTTCAAACTTGGAGCAGCGGAATTGCGGCCGGATCCGTCTGATCGCCGTCTGGTTCACCGGAGATGTGGGCCTGAACGGCAGGGAGCGGGACCGGCCGAGAAGCGGTCGACTAGGAGATCCGGTGGGATTAACGCCAGAAGAGATTGAAGTCCAGGATTTCGTTCGATCCCGTCGCGGGTTCGATACCAACGAAGTTCGTGGCTACCTCCAGCAGATCGGCCGGAGGGTCCGCCAGCTCGAAGTCGAGCTCGGCGATGCCTTGCAGCGGGCCGAGAAGGCCGAGGAGAAGGCCAATCAGTCTCCGGGAGCGATCGAGGCCGACCAGTTCGGAGCGCTCGGTGGCCGGGTGGCGGAAATGCTACGGCTGGCCCAGGAGTCTGGGGCGGAGATCCGGTCCACCGCCGAAGCGGAGGCCGACGCAACGCTTGACGCCGCCAGGGCGGCGTCGGACCAGATGACCTCACAGGCCGAGGCCAACATGCTCTCGTCGCAGCAGGAGGCCGAGGAACTGCTGACGAGCGCCAAGACCGAGGCCGAAGCGCTGGAGGTCGAGTCGAGGTTGGAAGCCGAAACCCGGCTGACCAACGCCGAGACCGACGCCGAAAGCCTCGTGTCGACCGCCACCACCGAAGCCGAGGCGGTCCGATCGGCGGCCCGCAACGAAGCCGAATCGATGCTGTCGTCCGCCGAGTCCGAGGCCAACGAGCTGCGGCTCAAGGCGAACAACGTGTTGTCGGACTCCAAGACCCGGGCCGACGAACTGTGGAATTCGGCGGAGGCCGAGGCGTTCAAGCTCCGGGAGGACGGCCGCCAGGAGGCGGAGCAGATCCGGCAGAACGCGGTCAACCAGGCCAACGAGCACAAGGAAACCGTCGAGCGGGAGGCGGCCGAACACCGCCAGTCGGTGGAGGCCGAGGTCGCCAGGCTGCTGGAGACCACCAAGAACGAGTGCGAGCAGCAGGTTGCAGACGCCGAGGCGTCGGCTGCGGCGCTGCGAGCCGAGGCCGAGCGCACCCTGGCCGATCATCAGGCCCAGGCCGAGCAGGTTCTGGCCAACGCCAACCTCGATGCCGAGCGCGTCCAGACCGACGCCGCAGCCGAGGCCGAGCGGATCCGGGCCGCCGGTAGGGCCGACAGCGAGCACCAGATGGCCGAGGCCGAGATGGCCATCAAGGCCCGCAACTCCGAGGCCGACAGCTACGTCCTGATGAAGCACGAAGAGGGCGACGGCTACCTGTCCACGAAACACACCGAGGCCGACGCCTACGTCACCCTCAAGCACAAAGAGGCCGACGATTACGTGGCCGCCCGTCAAGGCGAGGTCTACAAGAACGCCGAGGAGGCCGAGCGGGAGCGGGACAAGGCCCTGGCCCAGATCGGCGAGGCCCGAGCCCAGGTGGCCGACCTGCTGCAGCAGGCCCAGGCCCAGAGCGAATTCATCCGGCTCGAGGCCGAAGAGAAGATACGGGAGAAGGTCCGGGCCCACATCGATCAGGCCGAGCGGCGGATCGCCCGGCTGCGAATCACCGAGCAGGCCTCCAGGGAGCGGATCATCGCCGCCCAGAGCGAACTCAACAGCGCCATCAGCCGCCTCGATTCCGAGCCGGTGCAGGAGCTCGGCGAGGGCACACCCGACCAGGTGATCGCCGAGGCTCGCCAGCGGGTGCTCAACACCGGCGGCGACCTCGACGATCTGGACGAAGCCGAAGGCATCGCCGACGATTCCGAGATCATCGATCTCGATGCGGAGGCCCAGCCGGTGGGTTCGATGTCGGGGTCGGTGGCGGCCAACGCCTCGTCCGAGGAGCAGAAGCTGAGCGACGTCGACCGAGTGCTCTCGGAGCCGACAATCGAGCCGCAGAACGAGGACGCGCTGTCCCGCCTTGTCCGCGAGGCCATGCAGCGGGCGGTCGAGAGCGCCAGGGGCAACGAGACCAACTAGTGTCCTGCAGCTCGGCCCTCCATGGCGCCGAGCCGGGCACGACCAAGACCTGAGGAGACCGGCGGATTCGATCCGCCGGTCTCTCGGTTTTTGCCTCGCCTTCGGCGGCCGGGGTCCCGGACGAAGCCGGTGGGATTTGTCGATCGCTTGGCGACACTGGAAAATGGTCGAGACAACCCTCGAATGCCCGACCCGGACGGGGTCAGGGCCCCAGCGAATCGGAAAAGAGATCATCATGGCCGGACCATCGTCATACATCGTGGCGGGCGCCCGCACGCCGATCGGCAAGCTGTCCGGTGGCCTGGCATCGTTCTCGGCCGCCGAATTGGGCGGCAAGGCCATCGCCGCCGCGCTGGCCAGGGCCGGGGTGCAGCCGGATCAGGTCGACTTCGTGTTCATGGGCCACGTCTTGCAGGCCGGTGCGGGCCAGATCACCGCCCGCCAGGCTGCGGTGGCGGCCGGGATTCCGATGACCACCCCGGCGACCACGGTGAACAAGGTCTGCCTGTCCGGCCTCAACGCCATCCAACTGGCGAACATGATGATCCTCACCGGTCAGGCCGACATCGTGGTGGCCGGGGGCATGGAATCGATGACCAACGCCCCCTACCTGCTGCCGGGGGCCCGGGCCGGGTACCGGGCGGGTGACAAGACCGTTGTCGATTCGATGATGCACGACGGGCTGTACTGTGCCTTCGACGCCTGCTCGATGGGGGAGGGCACCGAGCGGTACACCGCATCGACCACCATCGATCGCCTGGCCCAGGACCGCCTGGCTGCGCTGTCCCACGAACGCTCGGCGGCGGCCCACAAGGAGGGTCGACTCGACGATGAGCTCGTTTCGGTCGAGGTGCCCCAGCGCAAGGGGGATCCGATCATCTTCGAGGCCGACGAGGGGGTCCGGCCAGGGACCACCGTCGAGACCCTGGCCGGTCTGCGACCGGCATTCAGCGACGGTGGCACCGTCACCGCCGGGAATGCGTCGCAGATCTCGGATGGGGCGTCGGCCACGGTTGTCATGAGCCGGGCCAAGGCCGAGGAGCTGGGCGTCACGCCGCTGGGCGAGATCGTCTCCTATGGCGAGATCGCAGGCACGACGTCGCTGCTCAGCAAGCCGGCAGAAGCGGCCAAGGCCGCCCTGGCCCGTGCCGGGCTGTCGGTGTCCGATATCGACCTGTTCGAGATAAACGAGGCCTTCGCCGCCGTGGTGCTGGCCAGCATGGACGATCTCGGCATCAGCGAGGACATCGTGAACGTGAACGGCGGTGGGCTTGCCATGGGTCACCCCATCGGTGCGTCCGGCAACCGGTTGGCCCTCACCCTGCTCCACGAGATGCAGCGACGTGACAGCAGCTACGGGATCGCCTGCCTGTGCGGCGGAGGCGGCCAGGGTGATGCGCTCGTGGTCAAGGCGGTCAGGTGAGTGCGAGCCGGTGCACGGCGGCCGTCAGCGGTCTTTCTGGCGGCCCAAAACCAGGCTGCGTCACCCTCTGCTACACCACGCTTCAACAGGCAGCAAGGAAAAATCCGCGCAGAAGATGTAGAAATCTCTTGTCACCCGACTGTTATCTGTTGTAACCTAAAGGCAACATCGTTACGACGTTCCAGTGGCCGGTTTACCCATACCGCCCGCGCCACGGTCACTGGGGCGTCGTAGCGACGACACGTCCGGGTCGGTGTACCCTCTCCCCGCCGACCCGGTCGTCGCGTCCAGGGCCAAAACAGTGGCCCCACGTGGCGACAGCGGCTCGGAGGCCCCCGGCGCCGGGGCCCGAGCAACGCAGCGGTCGACGCCCCCGCCGGCTGTCATGCTTTCGTAGTACTCGGCCCCCGAAACGCCGGCAAGTTGAGATTCACTGACCCGAGTTCGGCGTTGTCGGGGCGCGGAGGCCGTGCTGCCGTGCTGTCGTGGTCGGGAGCTAGTTTCCGACCTGGTTGCGGCCCGCGAGGGCTCGCCCAAGGGTGAGCTCGTCGGCGTATTCCAGGTCACCGCCCACCGGCAACCCGCTGGCCAACCGGCTGACCTTCACCCCGAACGGGGCCAGCACCTTGGTGGCGATGAACGATGCGGTGGTCTCGCCCTCCAGGTTCGGGTTGGTGCACAGGATCACTTCGGTGAAGTCCTCACCGGCGACCCGATGGGCAAGCTCCTTGATCTTGAGCTGCTCCGGCCCGATGCCCTCCAGAGGGTTGATCGATCCGAGGAGCACGTGATAGAGCCCGGAGAAGGCACCGGTCTTCTCGATGGCCGAGATGTCCTTCGGCTCCTCGACCACGCACAGCAGTTGCTGATCCCGCTCCGGATTGGTGCAGATGGAGCACTCGGGGCCCTCGGCCACATTGAAACAGCGTTCGCAGAACGAGACGTTGTCCTTCATGGAGATCAGCGCGTCGGCCAGGCGCCGGGCGTCGACCCGGTCCGATTTGAGGATGTGGAAGGCGATGCGCTGGGCCGACTTGGGCCCGATACCGGGCAGCCGCCCCAGTTCGTCGATGAGAACCTCGACGGGCTTGGCGTAGACGCTCATGAACCGCGGGCCGGGGCGTTACGAGTCGCCGAGCATGCCGCCGAGGTTCCCGAGGTCCGGCAGATCCATGCCGCCCATGGCCTGCTCCTGGAGCTCGACGATCTGCGCCGTCGCATCGCGAAGGGCGGCCAGGACCAGTTCCTCCAGCAGCTCGACGTCGGTCGGGTCGACCGCATCGGGGTTGATCGACACCTTGCGGTAGTCGCCGGCGCCGGTCACCTCGATCGTGACCTTGCCGCCTCCGGCCGAGCCGGTCAGAACCTGCGCCGCCTGCTGCTCCTGGGCCTCGGCCATCTGCTGTTGCATGGCCTGGGCCTGCTCCAGAAGCGATCCCAGGTCGAAACCACCGTCATTGGTCATGAGCTGCTCCAGTTCTATTCGGGTTGGGGTTCGACAACCGTCGAGCCGGGGAAGGCCTTGGTCAACCGCTCGAGCCCGTTTGCCGATTGATCGGTGGCGTCGGCCAACTCCTCGACCGGGCCGACCTCCTCATCCGGTGTGATTTCTCGGGCCGGCTTCGATTCGATCTTCGCCGGGTCCATCGTAGGGGGCGGGGCGGCGTCATCGACCTCGACCTCGAGGATGACCGGCCGCCCGAAGTGGGCGCTGAACGCCTGCTCGATCTCTTCCTTCACCTCGGCGCATCGGTCACGGTGGATGGCGGTGGGCACACCGAAGACCACCTTGGCGCCATCGACCCCGAGGACCCGACCTCCCTTGAACCTGACCCGGACTTTCTGGCGGACACCGTCGAGCTGATCGGCGAAGGCCTCGACGACCGAGGCGAGTGTGAGGGCTTGGCTGAGGTCTGCTGCGGGGGCCGGCTGTGTCTCGGCGCCGGCCGGTGGGGCCGGCTGTGTCTCGGCGCCGGCCGGTGGGGCCGGCTGTGTCTCGGCGCCGGCTGCGGGGGCCGGCTGTGCTTCGGTGGTATCGGT
>CAMYLA010000062.1 GCA_947259095.1 uncultured Acidimicrobiaceae bacterium
CCTCTGCAGGACCCGGACCGATTGGCCGCCGATGTGCTCGAATGGATGGCCGCCCACTGAGCTCGACTCGGCGGTCCGTTCCCGCTGCTGCTTGGTCCCCGGTTGGGGACCGGTCTCAGTTGTCGACGCCGACCAGCCGCAGCCGGGGCCAACGAGCGGCAACGGTCGATACCGGCGGGTGCACCATCGACCTCGGGACGATCCGCCGGAACTCCGAGAGCACCTCGCCGACCTCCGGTCGATCGGCCGGATCCCTGGCCAGCATGCCGTCGACGATGTCGGCCATCGCTCCCGGCGGGTTGTCGGTCAGCGACTGGTAGGGGACGAGCCCCACGCCGGCGCTCGTGACCCGGGTCACCACCGAGCCGGCGGTGGCCCGGTGGATCAGGGCCCCCAGTGCGTACACGTCCATTTTCGGGTCGGCTGCTCGCCCCGGGAGCGACTCGGGAGCGAGGTACCGGTGCTCCAGTCGCCTGGCCTTGATGGGATTGCTGAGCGGGGGAAGCGGCGCTCCGATGGGCTGGCAGTGCATGAAGTCGGTGATGACGATCGTGTCCTCGCGGGTGCGAACGTGGTGCGACCGGAGGTTGAGGTGAACGAAGCCACGCTGATGGAGGTGGTTGATCGCTCCGGCCAACTCGAAGCCGGTGCAGAGGATGTCGAGCGGCTCCATACCCTCGCTGCGGCGCCGGACGACCCTGGCCAGCGAGTTGGAGTCGAGGTACTCGAACACCGCATACGGCATCTCGGCGTCGAGGTCGGCGCCGTAGGTCGTTGCCAGGCCGGGGTGATTGAGGGCCTTGAGGGTCTTGTACTCCCGGAACAGCTGGTTGAAGGCGGGATAGGTGACCGGGTTTTCTCTGGGGAGCTTGATCCGGACCGGCTCCTCCCGCTCGATGCTCCACGCAACCCAGGTCTCGGTGTTGGCGTTGCGACTCAACAGACCAGACGCCAGGTAGCCGGGGGCGAGTTCGGCCCCGATGGTGATGCCCCAGGGTGCGGACGTCGGTTGTGGAGGCCGCCGGTCATCGGGACCGACCAGGCGGAGGTGGGATCGGGCCTTGGCCGTCGGGGTCAAGACCGGCGGCACCCGCAGATCCCACAGGCGGGAGTGGTCGCCGTTCGGCCCGCTGCCCCGGTAGGGCACGATCCGCCCTTCCTCGATCACCAGGACCGCGTCGGATCGGCGGGCCAGGCTCAGGCGGTGGGTGGCGATCAGGGTGGTCCGCCCGTGGGAGGCCACGTCGATGGCTCGGATCATGAGCCGTTCCTCGTCGATTCCCAGGTCGGTCGTCGGCTCTTCCAGCAGCAGCACACCGGGGTTGCGGACGAGCGCTCTGGCCAGAGCGATCCGGCGCCGCTGACCGGTGCTCAACTCGATGGTCGGTCGACCATCGGCGGTTCCCACCACCGTGTCGAGGCCGTCCGGCAGCTCGGCGACGAAGCTGTCGATGCCGAGCTGATGGGCAACGGCCTCGATCTCGGCTCTGGACACGCCATGATGGCCAAAGGCGATGTTGTCGGCAACGGTGCCGACGGGCAGCCATGGATCCTGCAGCACCGCCTCAACCGATTCCCGGCCGAGCTCGGGTGCCAATGACGCCACCTCGACGCCTTCGATGGTGATCGAGCCTCCCGCCGGCCGGTACAGGCCGAGGACCAACGCCAGCAGCGCCGCCTGGTCCTTGCCGGTCGAGCCGACGATGCATGTCTTGGTGCCGGCAGCGGCATCGAGGTCGGCCCCGTTCAGCAGCCGGGCACCGTCATCGTCGATGAAGGAGAGGTTCCGGATTTTCACCGAACAGCTGCGGGGCTCGGCGGAGCGCTGCCGTCGACCGAATCTGGTCCACGGCCTCTGTTCGATTGTCTTCATACTTCATGCCCACTTGGTTTCGGCGTACCAGGGTTTGTCGGTTCGGAGCCGCGTCGGGCCCCGCAACCCCTGCGAACATAGTGAATGGCGAGGGTTTGGTAAAGGACCGCCCACCGCCCGGTCACGGCCTCTAGCCTGGTACCGGTGCCGATTGCTGGTCGACGGGTCCTTGTTTTGGGAACACTGCTGGTGGTCGGTTTCGCTCTGGTAGCGGCCGGATGCAGCCCCGAAACCTCCGGTGGGTCGACCGACGCCGCTGGTGTTTCGACGATCACCATCGGCGGCTCGGACTCCGGGCAAACCCCGTCGGCGGCCTCCGAAGGCGGCCATGGGGCGAGCGGTGGCGGCCGGACGCTGCCATCGGACCGGGCCCCCGATCCGCCTGCGGCAACGACCGGGTCGACCGCTTCGGTCGAGCCGGCTCCGGTGCCGGCGGCCATGTTCGGGGCTGCGGTTTCCGCAGCCAGGGGTTTCTCCGATTTCTCCGGGCAACGGGTGGGTTTGATCGCCAGCAGGGCGTCGGTGGTCGGCGATCGCACGGTCATCGACCTCCTCGCCGAATCGGAGTCGGTGGACCTGGTCTCGGTGTTCGCCGCCGAACACGGCATCCGGGCCGACGGTGATGCCGGCACCGTGATCGAGGACGGGGTGGACCCGATCACCGGCCTGCCGGTCCACAGCCTCTACGGTTCGACGAGATCACCGACCGCCGAGATGTTGGCCGACGTCGATGTGCTGGTCTTCGACCTCCAGGACGTCGGCGCCCGTTTCTACACCTACACCGCAACGATGGGGCTGGCCATGCAGGCCGCCGCCGGGGCCGGCATTCCGTTCGTGGTGATGGATCGCCCGAACCCGCTCGGTGGGACCGCCATCGGCGGTGCGGTGCGCGACGAGGACCACGGCTCGTTCGTCGGCCAATACCCGATCCCGGCCGTCCACGGGATGACGGCTGCGGAATTGGCCCTTGCCATCCGGGGCGAAGCCTGGCTCGAGGGCCTCGAAGGGCTGGACCTCCGGGTGGTGCCGATGGCGGGCTGGACCCGGGGTGATCAGTGGGCCGACACCGGGCTGGCCTGGGTGCCGCCCAGCCCCGGTCTGCCGAATGCGGCCACCACCTTGGTCTACCCCGCAACCGTGCTGTTCGAGGCGAGCACGCTCAGCTTCGGGCGAGGGACCGACCACCCCTTCGGTCAGATCGGTGCGCCCTGGCTCGATGGCGAGGCGCTGGCTCGGGCGCTCAACGCCAGGAACCTGCCGGGGATCCGATTCCGTGCCGTCACCTTCACTCCAAGCGCCACGCCGGGGGCCGGTCCTCCCGTCACCGACCCCCGATACGAGGGGACGGAGCTGTCCGGCGTTCGACTGGAGCCGGCCGACCCGTGGCGGTTCGACCCGGCAGCGGTTGGCGTCCACCTGCTGGCCGAGGTGCTGGCCCAGGCCGCGGTCGTCGGGTCGACGGATGCAACGGGGCGGCCGGTGGTGATCGATCGGCCGGCGTTCTTCGACTTGCTGGCCGGTACGGCCAACATCAGGCAGGGGCTGCTCGAGGGACGGCCGGCGGAGGAGATCGTGGGTTCATGGTCCGATGATCTGGCTCGTTTCGACACGCTGCGGGCCGGCTATCTCCTGTATTGACCGGTCCCAGGAGCGCAACCGGCGGCGATGTCTGGACAACCTCGACCCGCCGTGACCGAGGACAAGACACTAGGTTGTGAGGGAGATCGGATAGGTGGAGAGCGGCTCGGGTCCGGCTGCCGTGATGAGTATCTGCTCCTCGAGCTTCACCGCCTCATGGCCGTCACGGGGTGCGGCCAGCGCCTCGACGCAGATCACCATTCCCTCCTGGACTTCGCCGTCATAGCCACCATCGGCAAAGTGGTCTCGGTTGAGAATGAGCGGGTATTCGTTGCACAGCCCGATGCCGTGGGCGACCGCGGCGTTTGTGATGGAATGGATGTCGTCCGGCGGTAGGTGGGCTTGGTGGGAGATCTCGGCGAACGACGCGCCGGGTTTGAAGAGTCCAGTGTTGTGGTGGAGCTGCTCGTGCGCTGCGTCGAAGAGGCGCTCCTGTGCTCTTGTCGGAGGCCGGTCAACCGTCCACGTGCGGGAGATGTCGACGGCATAGCCGCCGATGCCGATGAGGTCGGTGTCGAAGGCCACCAGTTCGCCCGCTTCGATGATCTTGTCGGAGCATTCCTGGTACCAGGGATTGGTCCGATGGCCCGAAGTCAAGAGCCGGGTTTCGAGCCATTCGCCGCCGGCTGCGATATTCGATCGGTGGAGCTCCGCCCAGAGCTCCTGCTCGCTGATTCCGGGACGGAGCGCGGCCCGCATGTCGTCGATGGCCCCTTCGCAGGCAACGATTGCGGTCCGGATGGCGGCGACCTCGTCTGCGGTCTTGATCATCCGGGCACGGTTGGCAACACGCTGTCCGTCGTGGATTCGTATGCCGTGTCGTGCCAGTGATTCGGCGCCGAGGGGGTCGAGGCGATCGACCGCCAGGTCGCGGTGATCGGGTCCGAGCAGGAGGTCGATCTCGACGGCCCACCGCTGTGCGAATTCTTTGGTCCGGGAGCCGGTGACGAAGTCGTACCACGAGGTCGCGGTTCGGACCTCGGCCACGGTCGGGTGGTCGTCGGAGAGATGGGCGCAACCCTTGAACTCGAAGAGGGTCAGCGGGCCCTCGGCCGGTATGTAGGCATATCGACAGGGGTTGTGCAGCGAGTACACCTGCATGTTCGACGTGCCGGTCGCGTAGCGGATGTTGATCGGGTCGTAGAACAGTCCAGCGTCGCAACCGGCATCGACAATCGCCTCTCGAAGTCGAGCCAGTCGCCCGATGTCGAGGGATGCGCCGCTCACAGGATCAGGCCGTCGCTCGTGGCGATGCGGACTTGTTCGGCCAGCAGGTGCGCCTCGGTGACCCGCCCATAGATCGACCGGGTGCGATCGACCGGTCCGATGACACCGGGCCGGTCGGAGTAGGAGAGCACCATCACATGCCTGGCAACGTTGCCGAAAACGGGGGTGACCTGATGCAACGAGTACCGGCCGAGGAAGAGCTGGAGGTCGCCGGGAAAGGTCTCGACCCGCCCGATCTCCATCGACGGGTCTCCGCACAGGACATTGGCCAGGCCATCGAGGTTCTCGTCTCCGGGCGTTCTGAGATCCTGGCAGTACTCGAACAGGCCACCGGCCTGCGGCTTCTGGGTCATGATCGTCACGACAAATTCGTTCGTGTCGTAATGCCAGGGGTATTGACCTTCGGGCGGCAGCACGGTCACCACCAGGCCGGCCAGTGGATCGGCGTACTCGAAGATTTGGTCGTGGCCGACACAGGCAGCGATGAAACGTTTGACCCAGGTGGACACGTAGAGGCGATGGGCAACTGCGAACGGGGGGATCATGTCGCGGGTGACATGTCCCGCGAACCACGTCAACTCGGTGTTGCGGGCGTCCCCGGCCGAGGCCGGCTCCGGATAGGGTCGATGGTACACGGTGGCACGGTGGCGGCGAATCGGCACATGGGGAACGAGGGCTGCAATCTCTGCGCCGGCAGCGGCCAGTGCATCGCCCATCAGGAACCCGGGCAGGGTCACCAGCCCATCGGTTCGAAGCGTGGCTCGGACCTCAGCGACCAGTTCGGACCACGCAGCCCCTCCCGGACGGTCGATGGGATACCGATCGATGTCGACGATCCCATCGACCGTCCCCCCCTCCGGGTTGGCCAAGGTCTGAACTGCGCTCATGTCGTCTCCATCGGTTCTCCTGTGATCGTCAGCTGCTCTGCTTTCAGTAAGTCAGTTGGGGATAGATGTGTCCAACGAATGTCCGGAGGCAGTTCTTATGAATATGTTTCATATAGCCTGACCAGATTCTGGATAAGGTGCGTCGGATGGCGTTGATCCTCGACCTTCGGCACTACGAGACCGTCGTCTCCATCGTCGAACTGGGCACGATGACGGCAGCGGCCAAACAACTCTCGACAACGCAGTCGGCGCTCAGCCATCGACTGGCGGAGGCTGAGCGCCGTCTCGGCGTGCGGCTCTTCGATCGAGGGCCAGGGCGAAAGCTCAAACCGACCCGCGCCGGTCTCGTCGTACATCAGACCGCGAGCCGTGCGCTGGCCGACCTCGAGCGTAGCGAGGCGCTCCTGCTCGCAGAGGATCACCGGGTGATTGCCATCGTGCGAATCGGCGTCGGTTCCTATGACTGCTTTCACTGGTATCCGGGGTTCCTGGCCACGGCCCGCTCGGCTCATCCCGACATAGACGTGGAGCTCGTGATTGCCGGCGACAGCCCAGGCTCCGCGCTGGCCGAGGGCGCGGCGGATCTCGTCATCGCCCCTGGCGAACCGGAGGGAAACGTCATGTCCCGGCACCTCTTCGACGATGAGCTCGTGGCCCTGGTCCACCCCGAGCATCGCCTGTGCGGCAAGCCCTGGCTGACTCCTCGCCATCTGGCCAACGAGTTCTACCTCACGTACAACTCGTCTCCGGTACCCGGGTTCGAGTACGACCGCTTCATCCGCCCCGGCGAAACCTATCCACGAATCGTCACCGTGGTGCCGCAGACCAGCGCCATCACCGAGATGGTCGCCGCAGGTGCCGGCGTCAGCATCCTCAGCCGATGGGCGCTCACTCCGGCGATCGAAAACCGCCGTGTCGTGCCGATTCGGTGCGGACCTGATGGACTCTCGCTCCCCTGGGTCGCAGTACTGCGCGCCGACGAACCAGAGGGTTCCCCCGCAACTCGAATCGCCGAACTCCTGGCCACCACATTGGCGCCGCAACTCGCTCATGGGTCCTTGCCAAACGTCGACCCCTCGCCGAAGTCAGCAACGGATCAACCCGACGAGACGGTGGCGGGATGCTGAGGAACGCCGACACCCCCGGCATGTGTTTTTCGGCACCCTGCTAGCTTCGTGGTCATGGCATTGGAGCGGCTGGCCGACGACCACGGTCTGGTGGAACCGGAGGAGTATGCCGGCACCGATCATCCGATGCGGAAGGTCACCCGTGAGGTCGCCTTCGAGACCGGCTGGTCGTCGGGTCGGGCCAAAAAGGTGGCCGAGTTGTTCGACGGCCTGGCCGAGGGCTGGGCCGCCACCAGGGGTGATCCGATCCGCTTGGCGCCGGTGGCGGACGGATTGCGGCGGGGCGGCTTCGATCCGGATGGTCGTTGGCTCGAGCTCGGCTCCGGTACCGGTGCCGGAACGAGAGTTCTCCGCCGGGATGCGGCGCGGGTCACCGCAGTCGACCTGTCGGCCGAGATGCTGGCCCATGCGCCCGGTGATCTGGCCCCGAGGGTTCGGGCCGATGCTTCCCGGCTGCCGTTCGCCGGCTGCCTGTTCGACGGGATCCTGCTGGTCAACATGCTGCTGTTCCCGGCCGAGATCGATCGGGTCCTGGCGCCCGGCGGCCGACTCCTGTGGGTCAACACGCTCGGCGATCGTACGCCCATCCATCTCCCTGCGGCCGATGTGATCGAGGCCCTACCGGGTTCGTGGTCCGGGGTCACCGCCCGATCGGGTTCGGGTTTCTGGGCCTCGGTCGGCCGGGACGATTGACGGCGACGCCGACGGCGACACTAGTGCTCGGAGCCATGGCCGGTTGCGGCGGCCAGAATCCGTTCCGCGGCCGAAAGCCCGGACAGGAACGCCCCCTCGACCTTCGAGCCGCCGAAGCCGTCACCGGCCAGGACCAGCGGACCCGGTCGGGTTGCGGCCAGGATCGACGATTCCCCGTCCGGTCGAATCGGACCGGCGTAGCGCCACCGCTGGATCTGTATCTCGACGATGTTGGCCGGGCCCAGCGTCGTCGCCATCTCGTCTGCGATGGCCGCCCTGACCGCCTCGTTGTCGTGGTCCCACAGCCGGGCCGAGAGCTCGTGGCTGAGATGGAACGTCACCGCCGGCACCTCGCTGATGCCCTTGGCCTGGTTGTCGGAGACGAAGCTGAACACCGGGTGGTCCGGTCGCTGCAGCGCACCCGGTGGGGGGAGCTCGGGGGAGCGATCGAGCTCCGCCAAGACGGCGATGACCTTGTGGTAGCTCATCGCCGCCAGCCGCTGAGCGGTGTCCCCGTCCAGGACGGTGGCGCCGGCCTGCAACAGCTCCAGGGTTTGGGGCACCGGCGGGGTTGCGATGATGCTGTCGGCCTCGTCCGGTTCCCTTGCCGCCGCCTCGTAGGCCACCGCCCACCGGTCCGGTCCGGGAATGATGGCGTTGGCCCGGCGGCGGGTGACCACCGGGACACCTTCGGCCAGCCATTTCGCCAGACGGTTCATACCGCCGGAAACCCGGTAGCGGGGGTAGCCGTCGACCTCACCGAACCCCCGGCACCACTCCTCGACCACACCCTCGGCCAGCCAACGCTCGACCGCCATGGCGAACGCCTCGGACCGGACGGTGAAGAACTGGGCGCCATGATCCAGGGTGGCATCACCGATCCGCCTGGTGGCCAGGCGGCCGCCAACGCTGCGGCCCTTGTCGACCACCAGCACGTCGATCGGATCCCGCTCGGTCGAAGCCGCCACCAGCGTGGTCGCCGCGGTCAAGCCGGCGAGTCCGGCGCCGATGATGACCACCCGATGGGGTCCCTGCGTTGCCTCGGTCACTCGCTGATCACTCCCTCAAAAGGCCCGTCTCGACTAGCGAACCTAGCCGAGACGGGACCTTTTCAGTTGATCGGTGGCTCCGCCGGGTTGGCCCTCAGCGCTCGAAGGGGATCCAGGTCACCGTGGCCAGGCCATCGAACTCGTTGACCGCAACCCCGGCATCGGAGATCGTGTACAGGTTGTCGTCGATGATCACCGACCGCCGGATCTCGGGCTGGTAGGTGAAGCAGTACTGCTCGGGATCGCCGGGGGCGGGGACGATCTCCTCGGCCGGTGGCTCCTCGTCCGGCCGAGCGAAGTCGGCCTCGGCATCGGTCGGGGCCAGGGTGGTGACCGGACCGTCGGCCTCGGTGCGCTCGACCGACACCTCGGGCTCCTGGAGCGGCTCCAGGCCACCGCCTTCGCATTCCCTGGTCACGGGATGGGCAACCTGGCCGATCGTCGTCAGGGTTCCGTCGTCATCGTCGACCTGGACCAGCACCGCAGCCGAGCCGCTGTTCTCCTCGAATGACTCCCGGCTCTCGTCGTAGCTCCACCAGGTGATCGGAACGATGACCGTGTCGCCCCACATCGTGAACGCTCGGGCGTCGCCCGCCACCGGGCTGTAGCTGTCGATGAATCGGGTCTCCGAGGTCGAGCGGGGGCCCAGCGGCTCCTTGGCCACCATCATCGGGTTCTCCTGGTCGCTCACGTCGAACAGCGACACCACCGCTCCGCCGCTCAGACCCTCCTCGGTGCCGTCCCGGCCGACGGCGATCAAGAAGTCGCCGTAGGGGTGGAGGTAGTCGGAGACGCCGGGGATCTTCAGCTCACCGGTCACCCGGGGGTTCCCCGGATCGCTGAGATCGAGCGTATAGAGGGGATCGGTCTGGCGGAAGGTCACGACGTAGGCCGTTGGGCCCAGGAATCGTACGGCGAAGATCTGTTCGCCCTCGCCAAGCCCGCCGACCTGGCCGACCTCGGTCAGTCGATCCCCGTCCTCGCCGAGCACGGTCAGGAAACTCTCGCTGGAGGACGAGTCCCACGGGGTGCCGTCGGTGGTGGCGACCCGGAGGTGGCCCTCGTAGTCCGAGAGGCTGTACTGGTTGAGCAGGAAGCCTCGAACCGACCCCGATGCGCTGTACTCGGAGGTGGCGGGGTCGGAGATGTCGAAGGTGTGGATGGCGGTTCGATAGTCTTCGTCACCGATCGGTTCACCGTTGCCGTCGTACTCCGGCCAGCGGGGAGTGGCCACCGCCAGACGATCCTCGGATGCGTAGACCGTCTGGCCGTCGGTGAACACCGACAGTGCGTCGCTGATGTTCAGGCCGTCGTCGATGTCGGCGGTCAGCACCACCAGCGATCCGAAGCCGGCGAAGTCTCGGGGCAGGTGGACCCGGTCGCAGTCGACGATCGGGCCTTCCTCCACGGTCTGGTCGCCTTCGGTGATCCGGTAGGTCGGGATCCACATCTCGATGGTGGAGTCCTCGATCAGCTGGCGGTTCGTTCGCTCGGCCGATTCCTCGGCGCCGGGGTTCGACGGGAAGACGAAGTTGAACCGGTTCTCGGCTGCCGACATCACGATCCGGATGGAGCCGTCGATCTCCCGGGCCGACAGGTAGCCGCCCTCGAACTCCAGGGTCCGTTCGATCGAACCCCGATCGAGATCGATTTCGATGATCCGACCCGTCGGCGAGCCGGGGTACCAGTCGGAGGCGATGTCGGGGCCGACGAACGGCACTGCGGTCCAGCCGCTGGTCATCAGCAGCGCGGTGTTGCCGTTCAGGAACAGCTCGCCGCCGTAGAACTCCTCCGGCAGCTCGATGCTGTTGACCAGCTCCGGCTCGGCGCCGGCGACGTCGATGACCCGCAACCGGTTGCCGGTGACGGTCACCAGGACCCGGCCGTCGGTCTTGACCAGATCGGCCTCGTCGACGCCCTGCTCCTGGTTGTTGGTTTCCGAGAACGACCCGTCGGCCGCCCGATCGAGGCCCGCCGACTCGCCGGCGGCCTGGGTCGTGGTTGCCGGCGCACCACCGGTATCGGTCGATGCGGCATCGTCGGTCGACATTGCCTCCTCCGCCTCGTCGAATGCGACCGGCCCGTAGAAACCGCCGCCGAACCCGTATGGCCCGACCCGCTCCATGGCCTCGTCCTTCAGCCGCTCCAGCAGCGCATCACAGCTGTCGACCGTGACCAGCCCCGAGGTGAGCAGGATCTCGTTGCCACTGAGATCGGTGGTCGGGGTGGTCGTCTGGTCGTCGTCCGGCGAGATGCAGGCCGCGGCGGCCAGCGACACGGCCAATAGAACCGGTGCGATACGAAGCGAGGACATGGTAGGGATCCTTCTCATCGGGCGATGTGTCTTCGGACCGAGATCGTCGGACCGATGGGTTTCGGGTGCGTTGGTGGGTATCGGCAACTAGGACGCTCGGCTCGATGATGCTGGTTCCCCGAACCGGTCGATTTCTACATTACGGTTCTGCGACCTGGGCCGGCCGGCGAGCCATGGTATTACTGTCGGTGGATGGCCGCTGAGCGACGGACGTCGAAATGACCCAGACTGTGGCGATCGTTGCCGCCGTCGTGTTCGGCTACGGCATGGTTTCGGCCTGGTTGACCAGGAGATCGGTGTCGGGGCCGTTGGTGTTCGCCGTCATCGGGGTGGTCTTCGGCCCCTGGGGTCTCGATCTGGTAGACGGCCGATTCGATGAGGGCGGGCTGGAAATCCTGGCCGAGGCAACGCTGGTGCTCATCCTGTTCGCCGACGCGACCCGGATCGACCTCCGGGTCCTCCGGGCCCAGACCACCCTGCCGCTTCGACTGCTGGGGATCGGCCTGCCCTTGACGGTGATCGGCGGCACGGCGCTGGCACTGGCCTTGCTCGGCGAATTGTCTTTCTGGGAGGCGGCGCTGGTCGCGGCCATCCTGGCACCGACCGACGCTGCGCTGGGCCAGGCGGTGGTGAGCAATCCTCGGGTCCCGGTTCGGATCCGTCAGGCCTTGAACGTGGAGAGTGGTCTCAACGATGGCCTGATGCTGCCGGCCATCACCATTCTCGTTGCCATTGCGGCCGCCGAAGAGGGGCTCGACTCGTCAACCAACTGGGCCCGATTCGTGGCCGAGCAGGTCGGCTACGGCGTGGTGATCGGGTTGATCGTCGGCTGCCTCGGCGGTGTTGCCCTCGATTACTGCGTCGGCCGGGGGTGGGTCGAGGGTGCCCTCCGCCAGCTCGCCACCCTGGCGGTTGCGGTGGGCGCCTTCGCCGCCGCAAGCGCCGCCGGCGGCAACGGGTTCGTTGCCGCTTTCGTCGCCGGTTTGGCGTTCGGGTTGTTGGCCGGTGACGCCTGTGAATCGGCGGCGGACTTCACCGAGGACGAGGGCCAGCTCCTGGCGCTGCTGACCTTCCTGTTCTACGGCGCACTGCTGCTCGGGCCCCGACTGGAGAATCTCACCGTTGGGATCGCCGTCTATGCGCTGGCCAGCCTCACCATCATTCGAATGGTCCCGGTGGCCGTCGCCATGGTCGGCGTCCGGCTCGAACCTCCGACGATCGGCTACCTCGGTTGGTTCGGACCGCGAGGGTTGGCCTCGATCCTGTTCGGACTGTTCGTGGTCGAGGAGGTCGAGCTGGCGGGCTCGGAGACGATCCTCGATGTCGTGGCCTGGACCGTGTTCGCCAGCATCGTGCTCCACGGGCTCACCGCGGTACCGTTCGCCGACCGTTACGGCTCGTGGTTCGAGGCGATGATGGAACCGGCAGACGGCCTCGGTCCGGCCGAGGCGGGGGAGATGATGCCCGAGGCCGAGGTCGTGGAGCAGATGCGTCCCCGCCTCCCGATGTGAACCCCTGGGGAACCCGCAGACCCTCCCGACGGCGGCGACCGGGGGTCAGGTCGCAGGCATCCAGGACGGTCTTGCGGCTTCGAACGAGTCGATGGCCGCAGCGTGCTTCAGGCTGAGGCCGATGTCGTCCAGGCCCTTGAGGAACCGCTCCCTGGTGGCCTCATCGAGGGGAAACGGCTCGGAGATGCCGATGGCCGGCACTTCCAACAGCGCCCGCTCGACGTCGATGGTGAACTCGAGCGTCGGGTCCTGCTCCACCTCGGCCAGGAGTCGCTGCCCCAGCTGGGCCGAAACGACCACCGGGACCAGGCCGTTCTTGGTCGAGTTGTTGCGGAAGATGTCGCCGAAGCGGGGGGTGATGACGGCTTCGAACCCCGACTGCTGGATGGCCCACACCGCATGTTCCCGTGACGAGCCGACACCGAAATTGGGGCCGGCGATGATGATGTTGGCTCCGGCGAACCGCTCGTCGTTCATCACGAAGTTGGGGTCGTCACGCCACTCGGAGAACAGGCCCTTCTCGAACCCGGTCCGCTCCACCTGCTTCAGCCAATCGGAGGGGATGATCTGGTCGGTGTCGACATCGGACCGATCCAGGGGTACGGCCTGGCCGGTGACGACTTGTACTGCTCGCATAGGTGTTCCCCTCAGTCCAGATCCGTCGGTTCGGCGAAGTGGCCTGCGATGGCGGAGGCCGCGGCGACGGCGGGCGAGACCAGATGGGTGCGGCCACCTCGCCCCTGGCGGCCCTCGAAGTTCCGGTTGCTGGTGGACGCCGAGCGCTCACCGACCGACAGCTTGTCCGGGTTCATCGCAAGACACATCGAGCAGCCGGGTTCCCGCCAGTCGAAGCCGGCATCGGTGAAGATGGTGTGCAAGCCCTCGGCCTCGGCCTGCTGCTTGACCGCAAACGACCCCGGCACCACCAGGGTCCGGACCGAACCGGCGACCTTGCGGCCCTTGGCAACATCGGCTGCGGCCCGCAGATCCTCGATCCGGCTGTTGGTGCACGAGCCGATGAACACGGTGTCGACGCCGATCTCCTTGAGCGGCGTGCCGGCGGCGAGGCCCATGTACTCCAACGCCCTGGCCGCGGCGTCTCGATCCTGGGGGGTGGTGAAGTTGTCGGGGTCAGGCACCACCGAACCGATCGGTGCCACCTGGCCTGGGTTGGTGCCCCAGCTCATCTGCGGCCTGATGTTGGAGCCATCCAGGGTGATCTCGGCGTCGAACGTTGCGCCCTCGTCGCTCGGCAGTCGGCGCCAGGCAGCCAGGGCCTGTTCCCAGGCGGCGCCGGTCGGGGCGTGTTTCCGGCCCTCCAGGTAGGCGAAGGTGGTGTCGTCGGGGGCGATCATCCCGGCCTTGGCCCCGGCCTCGATCGACATGTTGCAGACGGTCATCCGGCCCTCCATCGACATGTTCCGGAAGACGTCGCCCCGGTACTCGATGATGTGGCCGATCCCGCCGCCGGTGCCGATCCGGCCGATGATGGCCAGGATGACGTCCTTGGCCGTGGCGCCGTCCCGCAGGGTGCCGTCGACGGTGATGGCCATGGTCTTCGGCCGGACCTGGGGGAGGGTCTGGGTTGCCAGGACGTGCTCGACCTCGCTGGTACCGATGCCGAAGGCGATGGCCCCGAAGGCGCCGTGGGTTGCGGTGTGGGAATCGCCGCAGACCACGGTCATCCCCGGCTGGGTCAGCCCCTGCTCCGGTCCGATCACGTGCACGATGCCCTGGCCGGGGGAGCCCATCTCGTGGTTCACGATGCCGAACTCGGCCGCGTTCACCCGCATCGTCTCGATCTGGCGGGCGCTGATCGGATCCTCGATCGGCTGATCGATGTTCTCGGTCGGCACGTTGTGGTCCTCGGTGGCAACGGTGAGGTCGGGTCGGCGGACCTTGCGACCGGCCAGCCGCAGACCGTCGAAGGCCTGGGGCGAGGTGACCTCGTGGACGAGGTGGAGGTCGATGTAGAGCAGGTCCGGGTCGCCGTTGGTGCCGGCGTCGACCAGGTGGCTCTCCCAGACCTTGTCGGCCAGCGTCCTGGCCGAGGCCGATGATCGTGATGGTTCACTCATGGTGGCTCCGCTCAGATCTCGACGTCGACGACGGTGACGTTCAGTGGCCCGCTCGGCGCTTCGAAGGGGACGACGTCGCCCTTGGCCGCGCCGACGAGGGCCTGGCCGAGCGGGGAGCCGGGAGACATCACCGTCAGCCCTTCCCGCCGCTCCTCGATGGAGCCGATCAGGTACTTCTCGACATCGTCGTCTCCCTCGTAGCGGATCGACACGACACAGCCGGCCTGGACCGCCAGCTCGTCACCGTCGGCCGAGACGTCGACGATCTCGGCGTTCTCCACCAGGTTGGCCAGATGCATGATCCGGCCCTCCATCTTTCCCTGCTCCTCCTTTGCGGCGTGGTAGTCGCCGTTCTCGGAGAGGTCGCCCAGCTCTCTGGCCGTCTCGATCTTCTTTGCGATCTCGATCCGGCCACGGGTGGTGAGGTCGTCGTGCTCGGCCTGCAGCCGGTCAAACGCCTCGCGGGACAATTTATGGGTATCGGACACCCGCTATATGTTACCGAGGGTGTCCCGGCGAGCGGCCACACCGTTCCCGGCCGATCGGCGTCGGGGCTCGGGCCGGTGGCTACCTGCGGGAGGATTTCGGAAGCGAGCCGACCTTGGCCGCCACCATGGCGCCGGCGGCGTAGGCCAGCAGGTGGATACCGCTGCGGAACCGGGTCCGGATGAGCGTGTCCTCGTATTCCTGGAAGTCGTAGCTCGAACCGTAGATCGTCGACAGATCGCGATGTGTCACCAGGATCAGGACCGCCAGGACGGTCAGGAGATAGGCGGCCACCGACACCATCGCCCGGTAGGACCGGTCGCCGACGCCCGGCAGCCGGACCGCAAAGCCGATGAACGCACCGACCGCAACGGCGATCCAGGGCCCTCGGGACACGCCGAACACCTCGATCAGGAACCAGGCCGTGCCGGCCAGCAACGACGCTCCCAGTGCGGCCACGTTCGGTATGAACGGGCTCTCGTAGGTGGTCGGGATGGTGGAGAAGCGAGCGGTGCCGCTCAGCGGCTTGGCGTCGCCGGTTCCAAGGGGGGAGACCATCTGGGCCTGGACCCAGTCGTTCGGCACCCGGTTCATCGACAGATCGAGCCCATCGGGATCGGTTGGCTGCGGTTCCGATTCCGCGTCGACCTCGGGGGTGGCCGCGACGGGGGGTCGCCAGCTGCGGTTCATTGGTCGGTCCTGGTCATCGTTGGTCGAGCCTCCTGCACAGGTCATCGGCCATCGGAGTCCGACACTTGAGCGTCGGTCGGGTCTGCGGTATCGGCGGCATCGGCGGGTCCCGGTTGCGTTGGCGCGGCAGAACAGCTGGGCGGCACCGGGGAGCCGGTCCACCGCCCTGGACCCGGGGCCACCGGTCTCGGCCAACCGAATCTCGGGATAGCCTCTGAACCGAGTCCGGCGACGTCGGCCGCCAGGAGAGTCGGGGCTCGTGGAAAGACAAGCGCAGAGGAGAGACCGTTGAGTCAAGCAGGCAGTGAGGGTGCGGGCCAGGCCACGATGCGGGTGGCCGTCGTCG
Source organism: uncultured Acidimicrobiaceae bacterium (assembly GCA_947259095.1). GTDB lineage: Bacteria > Actinomycetota > Acidimicrobiia > Acidimicrobiales > SZUA-35 > JAHELU01. The sequence continues at coordinate 15,920 of CAMYLA010000062.1, forward strand.
GTGGAGACGGCATTGGCCCCGAGGTGATCGACCAGGGCCTGCGGGTCATCGACGCCGCCGGGGTGACACTCGAGACCGAGCGCTACGAGCTGGGCGGCAGCCGCTATCTGGCCGACGGAACCATCCTGCCAGACTCCGTGCTCGACGAGTGGCGGGGATTCGACGCCATCTACCTGGGGGCGGTCGGAACGCCGGGCGTCCCGCCGGGGGTCATCGAGCGGGGACTGCTGTTGAAGATGCGCTTCGAGCTCGACCTCTACATCAACCGGCGCCCTTTTCGCACCGACAGCCACGACTTCGTGGTGATCCGGGAGAACACCGAGGGCTCCTATGCCGGCGAGGGAGGCTTTCTCCGGAAGGGTACGGCCCACGAGATCGCCACCCAGGGCTCGGTGAACACCAGGATGGGCGCCGAGCGCTGCATCCGGTACGCCTTCGACCTGGCCACCAGCCGCCGGAACCACCTGACCCTGGTCCACAAGACGAACGTGTTGACCTTCTCCGGCGACCTGTGGCAACGGGCCTTCGACGAGGTGGCAGAGGAGTACCCCGGCGTTGAGACCGCATACAACCACGTCGATGCCGCCTCGATCTACTTCGTCCAGGACCCGCAGCGCTACGACGTCATCGTCACCGACAATCTGTTCGGCGACATCCTCACCGACCTCGGCGGCGCGGTGTCCGGCGGGATCGGGCTGGCCGCGTCTGCCAACCTCAACCCGGCACGGACCGGCCCCTCGATGTTCGAACCGGTCCACGGTTCGGCTCCCGACATCGCAGGCCAGAACAAGGCCAATCCCATCGCCGCCATCATGTCGGGGGCGATGATGCTCGACTTCCTCGGTGCAGGTGATGCCGCCGAACGGATCGAACGTGCCTGTGAGGCCTGCGTTTCCACCGAGGGGTCGACCGTTGCGATCGCCGACGCCGTGATCGCCAAGCTGTAGCCGTGTCCGACGGCCTACGAGACCCGGCCTGGCCGGCATCGGTCGAGATCTTCGACACCACGCTGCGCGACGGCTCCCAGTTCGAGGGGATCGCCCTCACCGCCGAGGACAAACTCAGGATCGCCACCCTGCTCGACACGCTCGGTGTTCACTACATCGAGGGCGGCTGGCCCGGCGCCAACCCCCGCGACGACGAGTTTTTCCGGCGGGCCGCGGCCGGCGAACTGCCGCTGGCAACCTCGACGCTGGTGGCCTTCGGCTCGACCCGTCGACCGAAGGGGAAGGTCGACGTCGACAAGACACTGGCCGATCTGCTGTCTGCCGAAACCTCCACGGTGTGCATCGTGGCCAAGGCGTGGGATTATCACGTGACCGAGGCCCTGCGAACCACGCTTGATGAGGGCATCGCCATGATCACCGATTCGGTCCGTTTCCTGGCCGGTGAGGGACGGCGGGTCTTCGTCGACTTCGAGCACTTCTTCGACGGCTTCAAGTCCAATCCCGAGTTCACCGTCCGGGCGGTGGAGGCGGCGGCGGTGGCCGGGGCCGACACCCTGGTGTTGTGCGACACCAACGGCGGCTCGCTGCCGAACGAGGTGGAGCGGGCGACCGCCGAGATCGTCTCGCTGTTCCCGGAGCTGATCGTCGGCATGCACACCCAGAACGACACCGGCTGTGCGGTGGCCAACGCCTTGGCCGGGGTTCGGGCCGGTTCCCGCCACGTGCAGGGCACGATCAACGGCTACGGCGAACGGACCGGTAACTGCGATCTCACCACCTTCGTCCCGAACCTCAGCCTGAAGATGGGCATCGCCACGCTGCCCCAAGGCCGGCTGTCCCAGCTGACCGCCATCAGCCATCATGTGGCGGAGCTCGCCAACATGCCGCCGATGCCCCAGCAGCCCTATGTCGGGAAGTCGGCCTTCGCCCACAAGGCCGGGCTCCACACCTCGGCCATCGCCCGCCGACCGGACGCCTACGAGCACGTCGAGCCGTCGCTGGTCGGCAATGGCACCCGCTTCCTGGTCTCGGATCTGTCCGGGCGGGCAACCATCGAACTGAAGGCCAAGGAACTGGGCCTCGAACTCGATGGGGCCCAGATGCGGGCGGTGCTCGACGAGCTCAAGCAACTGGAATACGCCGGCTATCACTTCGAGGCGGCGGACGCCTCGTTGGAACTGCTGATGCGCCGTGCCGCCGGTTGGCGAAACGAGTTCTTCACCCTCGAGTCGTTCCGGGTGATGGTGGAGCACCGGCCGGGGCAAAAGACGGCGCTGGCCCAGAACCCGCTCGGCCACTTCGACGGTGTGGAGACCGAAGCCACCATCAAGGTCCGGTTCGGGCGGGAACCCGATGTGGACCGCATCGTCGCCACGGGAGAGGGCAATGGGCCGGTCAACGCCCTCGACGCCGCCTTCCGCCAGGCCGTGGGTGACCGTTTCCCGGCCCTCCACGACGTCCGGCTGACCGACTACAAGGTCAGGATCATCGACCCCGGCTCCGCCGGTGGCCAAGGCCTCCAGCATCGGCCAGGCACCGGGGCGGTGACCCGGGTCCTGATCGACGCCACCGATGGTGAGCGACGCTGGAGCACCATCGGCGTCAGCGAGAACATCATCGAAGCGTCGTGGCAGGCCCTCTCGGACTCGATCGTCTTCGCCCTGCTCCAGACGTCGTAGCGCAGCCGGCGCCGCGGCTGGGCCGGCCCGTCAGTTCCCCGGTTGCCAGATCATGAGGACCAGGGCGATCACCAGCATCAGCTGAACCAAGGCTTCACCGATCGCCAGGCGTCTGGCAAGGCCCCCGGCAGCGTCATCGGACTCCAGGATCGGCACCGCCTGGCCGGGTGCGGCCGATGCCAGCGATTGGGCCCGGTCGACCAGCCCCGCCACCGCGGGACGGACCATGCCGTGGGACACGCCGATGAGCACGAACCAGACCAGGAAAGATGCCGAGACCCACGGAGCCCCGAAACTGAATGCAGAGTCGCTGATCGCGATCAGCACGATGCCGAGGGCCAGCAGCGCATAGAGCGCGTAGTAGGCGATCCTGGAGACCGCCTGGCTGCTCCGCAACAGCGTCGTGGCCTGGTCGACCGGCGACCTGAACGCCTTTGCGTTGTTGATGCCGTTGGCCACCAGCCCGCCGAAGCCGACGATGGTCGCGCCGATGTGCAGTAGTAGCACGATGCGATAGATCACCGAACCCGTTCCCATGGCCTGGGCCTCCTCTCTCTGATCCCGGAGTAACCTACACGCTGTGGCTGCTCCCGACCATGTTCCCACCGATCCGACCCGGCGAGTCAGAGCCTATGCATCGCCACCGCGGCGGACCGACGCCTGGATTGCCGATCGCCCCGGAGAGCTTCCCGGGCGGCAGCCGACGGGGGCGTCGCTTGGCACCGCGGGTCCGGACCAGGGTTACGCCTTTCGGCTGGTCCACCTTTTCGATGATCGGCTGCATCTCGGTGGTGTCGATCGCGACGATGCGGTTGCCGGCTGTGTGGCCCTGGCCATGAAGCGCTCGGCGCTGTTCGGTCGGGCCCCGATGGTCCACGACCTCACCGCGGCGTTCACCATCTACGGCTTCCTGGATCAGAACCCACCGGCAGAGCTGGCGGCGGAACGAGCCGGCCTGTTCGCCGAGGTGAAGAGCAACCACCACTACACCGAGCGGCGGCATCTGGTCGATCGGGTGGTCGAGGACCAGCTGAAGAAGCCCCACACCGCCATCGCCGCCCAGTACGAGGCGGACTGGCGGGAACTGTTCTCGTCTGCCCACAACTAACGGCCGGGGTTCGAGCCGCTCCGGCCCGGGCCGAAGGCCGCCCCCGACCACTCGAGCGGCACAGACCGGCGCCGATCTGCCACTAGTCTTCGGGTTGTGACAGTTCGTGTTCGCTTCTCTCCCGCCCCGTCGGGCTATCTCCACGTCGGCAGTGCCCGATCGGCGCTGTTCAATTGGATGTACGCCAGGAGCACCGGCGGCGCCTTCGTCCTGCGGATCGAGGACACCGATGCCGATCGCAGCCGGCCGGAGCTGATCGAAGCCATCCGGGACAGCCTGGTGTGGTTGGGGGTGGACTGGGACGAGGAGTACCGCCAGTCCGATCGCTTCGATCGTTACATCGAGGTGGCCGACGACTTCGTGGCCAAGGGCCTGGCCTATCGATGCGACTGCTCCCAGGAGGCGGTCAAGGCCCGGGTGGGGGAGAACGCCGGCTACGACGGCCACTGCCGGGATCGCAACGTTGCGCCGGGCGACGGGGTTGCGGTTCGGTTCAAGACGCCCGATGACGGCATCACCACCTGGGATGACCTGGTCCGGGGCCGGGTCGAGTTCGCAAACGAAACCCTGGAGGACTTCGTGATCGTGCGGTCGTCGGGGGTACCCATGTTCCACCTGGCCAACGCCTACGACGATCTCGACATGAACATCACCCACGTGATCCGGGGCGAGGATCTGGTCAACACCACCCCCCGGGTCCTGCTGTTGCGCCGGGCGCTGGGGGCGGCCGATCAGCCGACCTACGCCCACCTGCCACTGATCGTCAACGAGCAGCGAAAGAAGCTGTCCAAGCGACGGGACGACGTTTCGGTCGGCGACTACACCGCCCGCGGGTACCTGTCCGAGGCGATGCGGAACTACCTGCTGACCCTGGGCTGGGGCCCCAAGGACAACATCGAGATCAGGCCCATCGAGGAGTTGGTCGAGCGGTTCGATCTGGCCGACATCAACAAAGCCCCGGCGTTCTTCGACATCCGCAAGCTCGACCATTTCAACGGCGAGTACATCCGCAAGCTCGATCCGGCCTCGTTCGTCGAGCAGTCTCGGTCGTTCGCCGGTGACGTCGACCCCCAGCTCTACGACACGCTGGCGCCATGGGTCCAGGAGCGGATCAAGCGATACGACGAGATCCCGGCGCTGATCGAGTGGGTGGTTGGCCCGGCACCCCAACCCGAGGAAAAGGACTGGCGGAAGGTCATGGGCAAGGACCATGTGCCCCAGGTGCTCGACGTCGTCATCGAACGGCTGGCAACCGCCCCCTGGACAGCGGCGGCGCTGACCGAAACGGTGCTGGGGGTCGGTGAGGAGCTGGGGGTCAAATCGCAGCTGCCGGTACGGATGGCGCTGACCGGCCGTCGGTCGGGGCTACCGTTGTTCGAGCCGATGGCCGAGCTCGACCGCGCCGAGGTGGTGCGTCGGCTGAAAGAAGCCCGTGAGCGCCTCTGAACCTTCGGCCGATCCGGAGGATCAGCATCCCGCCGCGGGGCCGGGAGAGGTGCATGGTGACGATGAGCCGGAGCAGGAGAGGGTTATCGAGTGGCTTGCGGTCATGGGCGATCAGCCGGTGTCGTCGACCGGGTCCGACGACAGTGACGACCCGATCGACGATGACGACGCCGAGGTCGGCACACCGATGAAACGGATCGCCAAGATCGCGGCCGCCCTCGTCGCCTTCTACGTCGTTGCCAACTTCATCGACGTCTGGATCGCGTCGGCCTCGGACTACGACGGCACCGCCACCGCCGCGGTCGTGCTCGGGGCCGCCCAGTACAACGGCGAGCCGTCCGACGCGCTTCAGGGGCGGCTGGATCGGGCCGCCGGTCTCTATGACGACGATCGGGTCGAGCTCATCGTCGTCACCGGCGGCGGCCAGGCCGCAGATGTCACGACCGAGGCCAAGACCGGCTACGACTATCTGCGAGATACGGCCTCGATTCCCGACGAGGCCCTCCGGCTCGAGGTCGACGGCACCTCGACCTACCTCTCGCTGGCCGCGGCATCGCGCTTCTTGGCCCGCGAAGGGATACGGGACGTGATCCTGGTGACCGACCCATACCATGCGAAACGGTCGAAGCTGATCGCAGAGGAGGTCGGACTGGAGGCCAACGTCTCGCCAACCGACTCATCGACCTCGTTCGGCCGCCTGATCCAGGAGTCCGGGGCCACCGCCATCGGCCGGCTGATCAGTTTTCGCCGGCTGGACGCCTACATCGACGTGTGACCACCGGTCGGCGGCGGGCCGAGCCGCTGAAGCGGTCGGTGCGGCGGTGAATCGTGGTGGCGGTCGATCGCCCACGTTCGGCACCGTCGTCGCTCCGAATTCGGTTGGCCAAATCGGTGGTCGATCGGGGCCCTGCGGCGGTAGCCTTATCGGGCGCCCGTAGGGCGTCATCCATCGGGGATGGTGTAATTGGCAACACATCTGGTTCTGGTCCAGACATTGGGGGTTCAAGTCCTCCTCCCCGAGCGTCGTTCGCTTCCGCCACGGGCCGAGGTTCGCCGACCTCGGTCGCGCAAATTGGCGTGATATGGCCTGCGGTGTAGATAAGATGCGACTTGCGTTTTCGCTAGCCCCGTTCGTCTAGCGGCCTAGGACGCTGGCTTCTCATGCCAGTAGCACGGGTTCAAATCCCGTACGGGGTACCAGCAACGCCCACCGGCCAGGGCCGCTGAAAGACTGCGGTTTCGAGTCTCCGCCACTCTTGCCGGAGGCACTCAGCCTGACCGGGCTGGCAGCGCCGTACCAGCCAGGTACCAATCTTCACGGCTGGAACTCGAACAAGCGTCGCCGATATCGTCACGAACGTGCGGGCCAACTCGCTCGGAGGCGCTACGGCGAGCACCTCGCCGTCGTCGATGGCGGTGATACCGAGTACTGACAAAGTGCCGTAGCAGGACGGTAGTTCGGGCTGGAACTACCCGCGGACTGCTCGTCGGGCGAGTGTGCCCTATCACCCCGCCGGCGCCTGGGACTGCTGCGGGCCCGCCATCCTGTCCTGGTGGATGACTCCGGCCATCGGGCCCTACGAGTGCGAGCAGCCAACGCCGTCGATCACACGAGATCGCTCGCAATGAGCGATCCATCATGGGGCAGCGAGGTCCATCCGTTTGCCGGAGGCTGGCTCGTGCTGGCGGGTCCGGGGATGTACATCAATCAGGCGATGGCTGCCGGCATCGATGACGAACTCTCCTCAGCTCATCTGGACCTCTTGCTCGAGCGGAGCAAGGTGGTCGGCGCGGCATCGACGATCGAAGTCACATCGATCACCCTCCCACGGAGCGTTCATCGGATCCGAGAGCGAGGATTCGTGCACGACCCCATGTCCGACATCACCTGCCTCACGAGATCGGTCACGCCAACGACCATCGACACGCCGGACAATGTGGTGATCCGGCCCACCGAATCGGATGCAGATCTACGCCTCTGGCAGGAAACGAGCGCCACGGGCTGGGGCCACACGACCACCGACGCCCGCCGGGCATCGGACGCCTTCGCCGCCGCGGCCCATGCTCTCCGCAACGAACACATGGTTGTCGCCTTCGACCCTCTCGACGGCCGGCCGCTCGGTTGCGCCAGCATGACCGTACGAGAGAAGGTCGCCATGCTCGGAGGGATGTCCACGATCCCTGCCGAGCGCCGGCAAGGCGTTCAATCGGCGCTAATCCGCTACCGACTCACCGAGGCCTGTCGCCTCGGATGCGATCTCGCGGTGACCACCGCAGCCAGAGGGCGCGCCTCAGAGCGCAACCTGCGGCGGCACGGATTCGACCCGACGGCAACCATCCAGAGGTTCAGCCTGCCAATATCAGGCTGACTGCCACCGTCAGTGGCGAGCGGGGCCGGCGCGCCGGTGAACCAATGCACTCGACACGTGCCGCTATCGGGTGGCCGAGCTGAGTACGCAGAACTCGTTACCCTCCGGGTCGGTGAGCACCCGCCACGATGCGTCGCCCTGCCCGATGTCGACCGGTTGCGCTCCCAGCTTCAGAAGACGCTCGACCTCTCGTTCTTGGTCGTCGGGCCGGAAGTCGAGATGAAGACGGTTCTTCTGGCTCTTGGGGACGGCAGTCGGGACGAAGAGCAAGCCAGGGGTCTGATCCAACGCTGGCCGAATCTCGAACTCTCTCGGGTCGTCGTTGAGGAGCTTCCATCCCAGGACCGTGAGCCACCACCGGCCCAGTTTGGGTGGGTCGAGCGCCTCGATGATCGTTTGTTCCCAGTTGAGGCTCACGCCCCCAGGGTACGTCTGGGCTGCCAGCAAGTGGGCCGGACGGCTGGTTGATATCGAGCGCTCCGGTGGTGCTTCGGTATCGGGCGGCCAGTTTGCCGCAAGCCGAGGCCAGGGCAGCGTGGTGGGCACGGACTTTCGAAGAAGACATGGTCGTTCGACCCTGGTAGCGGCGATGTAGGCGTGGGAGGAAGAAGGTAGAGGCATCCGACTTCCCGGGTGGTGGCGAGCGAGAGAGGCGGTTGCGGTGACGCAAACGAGAGAAGTGGATGCGGTGACGCGAAGGACCAAGGTGGTCGGGTTCGGAGTCGGGCTGGTGGTGGTAGGGCTGGTCCTCGTCTACAACTACGGTCTCACTTCGTTGTTCCACTCTCCCCTTTTTGGCGAGTACAACTTGAGCGATCCGTTGACGATCGAGGTGTCGTCTCGTGCGGTGGTCACCGACGACGTCGAGCTGCTGGGTTGGAACACCATGCCCGAGTTCGTCTCGCCGCCCGATGACGTCCGGGTTGAGGGTGTTGCGGCGGGGTCCGACTCGCTCTTCATGGGCATCGCTCCCGCCGATGCGGTTGCCGGGTATCTCGACGGCGTCGTCCGTGATGAGATCACCGACTGGGACTCCTTCCAGGACGACATCACCGAGGTGGTGTACACCAGGAACGAGGGCGCCACCGATCCTGCCGCTCCGGGGACCGAGGGATTCTGGGTGGCGTCGGTGAGTGGCAGCGGTGAACAGACTCTCGACTGGACGATCGAGAGTGGGGAGTGGGCTCTGGTGATCATGAACGCCGACGGCTCGCCCGGGGTTTCGGCCGATGTCCGGTTTGGGGTTGCGACGCTCTCCGGCCTCTTCCCCATCGGCTTGGCCTCGTTGGTCGTCGGGCTCGTGGCGCTGATCGGCGGCGGCCGGCTGGTCTCGTCCCTGCCATCTCGGCGGGATGAGACCCCACGCTGGACGTTGTGGGGTCGCTCGGTGCTGCCGACCACTGTTGAAGGACGCGTCGCAGTGCTTTGCGCGATGTTGGTCTTCTTCCCGTTCACTACCGGGACGATGTTCGGCGCCCCCATCTTCTTGTTCCTCGCCGTACGCAAGGGTGATCGGGGCCTGTTGTTGGTGCTGCCCTTGCTCGTGTCGATCATCCCGATCGCACTCATCGGGTTCCTGGTTTGGGGGGTGCTCGGCGGGTAGATGCCGACTGGCTGGCAGCGACCGGACGGTCGACAGCACGCAGGCGT
>CAMYLA010000063.1 GCA_947259095.1 uncultured Acidimicrobiaceae bacterium
GCCTCGATCGCCGCCAGCCGGTCCTGGACCTCCTGTGCCATCGGTGCGCTTCGTCGGGTCTCCTCCGAGATATGCATCGACAGCAACTCGTTGCTGGCGGCCAACCAGCCTTCGGTGCCGTGGTGCATGAAGTTGATGTAGTGGACCTTCTTGGCGTCCCAACCGAGGAGTTGGGAGCGGATCTCGATGGGGTCACCGAGTCGCATCTCCCGTTCGAAGGTGATGTGGCCCTCCACCGAGAAGGTGGTGACCCGGTCCCTGTCCCGGACCGCCCGGCCGAGCCCGATGAAGTCCATGAAGTCGGTGACGCCGTCATCGAAGATCACGAAGTAGTACCCGGCGTTGAGATGGCCGTTGAAGTCGATCCACTCCGGTTTCACCTCGGTTTTGAGCCCGACGAATGGGGCTGGGATCAGCGGCTCATCGGCCCGGTGGACGGAGGGCGTCGTCATGGCATCCGAACCTATCTCGCCAGCTCGGCGATCAGGCCGGCCACCCAGGCGGGATCCTCCACGTGCACGTTGTGGCCCCGGCCGCCGGCGATCCGAGGTTCGGCAACCAGCTCGGCCAGCTCCGCCTCGCTCACCAGCTCGTCGCCATCACCGGCGCCCATGATCACCGGGCACTGGGCGGCGGCGATCAGCCGCCGGACTTCCAAAGCCCGCTGGGCGAAGGTCGCCGGGTCCTGGGCCACCCGCCACCGGCCGCCCTCCTCCACCACCGCATTCACTGTCGCCGGGTGGGTCGAATCCACAACCCCGGCCAGGCCGGATTGGCGGAGGAAGCGGTCGACGGCCTGATGCCGGGACTCGAACCAACGCACACCCTTGGCCGCCACGGCGGCGAAGGCCTCGACATCTTGGTCGGTCCAACCGACCTTGACCCCGACGGCAACCACCCCGGCCACCACCGGCCGGAACAACCCCGAGGCCAGCGCCAGACCGACACCGCCCCCCAGCGAATGGCCGGCGACGATCACCCGCTCCCCGTTCTCGCATGCGGCCGACACCGAGGCGGCCAGGGCACCGACCGTGTAGTCGCCGGTCCAGGCGGCCCCACCATGCCCGGGGAGATCGGGGGCGATGACCCTGCCCTCCCAGGAGACCGCCGATTGCAGGTCGGCCCATACGCCGCTGGTCGCTCCAAGGCCGTGGATCAACAGCAGCGTCGGCCGACCACCGGAGCCGGTCATGGGGTCGACCATCGAACCGGGAGCGACTTGAGACCCTGCTGGAAATTGGATTGCAGTCGCACCGGTTCCCCTGCCGGCTCCAGTCGGCCCAGTTGCGTGTTGAGCTCCGACAGCATCGAACGCATCTGCTGCCGGGCGAGGTGGGAGCCGATGCAGAAATGGGGGCCGAACCCGAACGACAGATGGTCGTTGTCGGCTCTGGTGATGTCGAACCGGTGAGGATCGTCGAAGACCGCCGGGTCCCGGTTGGCGGCGATGTGGTAGACGACGACCTTGTCGCCTGCGGCGATGGCTTGCCCGGCCAATTCGGTGTCACCAGTTGCGGTTCGTCGGAAGTGGATCACCGGCGGCCAGTACCGCAGCGATTCCTCGACCGCTCCGGCCAGCAATTCGGGGTTCGACAGCAACAACTGGTATTGGTCGGGGTGCTCCATGAGGGTCAGCACCGCGCCGGGGATGGCGTTTCGCAGGGTCTCGTTGCCGGCGACGGCGAACAGGAAGAACAGCGTCTCGAACTCCTCGTCGCTGAGCACCGTGCCTTCGTACTCGGCCCGCAGCAGCAGGGAAACGATATCGTCACCGGGATTCGCCCTGCGGTACCGGGCCAGGGAGTGAGCGTAGGCGTACAGATCGGCGAGGCCCTGCCTGGTCCTGGGGTCGGGAGGGGCATCGGCGTCGGGCGGCGGCCGCAGAGCCAGCGCCGCCCTTGCCATGTCGGTCCCCTGCTCGGGGTCGAACGAATCGGACCCGGCGTAGTCGGAATCCTGGTAGCCGATCACCCGATTGGCCCAGTCGTAGAGCAGGCCTCGGTCCTGGTCCGGCATCCCCAGCACCGCAGCCAGTACCGCCACCGGCAGGTCGCTCACGACGTCTCGCACCAGGTCGCACCGGTCACGATCGGCCACCGCGGCCACCAGTTCGGCGGCCCGACCGGAGATCTCGTGTTCGAGGGCGGCGATGGCCCGGGGCACGAACGCTTTGGAGAGCAGACCACGGATGCGGGTGTGGGCCGGCGGATCCTGGTTCAACATCATCTGCCGCACGAACGCCAGGTCTTCCGGCCGTGCCGGATCCCGGAGCTGGGTGCCACCCAAGTGGCTGGAGAACCGATCGGCGTCACGCAGGACCTCCTTGGTGTGGGCGTGACTCAGTACCGCCCAGTACCCGGGACCAGCCGGCCAGCCCCGCAGCGCAGGCTCCGGTACCCGGACCACCGGCCCGGCCTCCCGCAACCGGTCGATGGCGGCGTGGGGCGCACCGACCCGGTAGGTGGCCGAGTCGTAGATGGCCAGCAGATCGTCGTCGACGACCGTCATCCCAGCCACCGCCGGACCAGCCACCGCCGGACCAGCCGTCGCCGGCGTGAACGATCGGTGCTCACCGGCCAACCGGCAACCGGCCGACCGGATCGATCAGTGCCCATGGGGGCGCTGGTGTCCGTCTTCGGTGAGTCCGGTCAACGCCATCGCCTTCTGCTTTGCACCGTCGAGGTCGTAGTGCCTGCGGGTCACGATCCGCTGAGCGTACAACCCTCCCCCGGCCTGGAGGTTGGTGACGAACTTCCAGCCACCGTAGGCATCGGCGGTCAGGTCACGAATGGTGTGCATCAAGCGGCTGCGGTACTCGCCGTCGACGCTTTCCGATGTCGCCATGTACTTGCGGGCCAGATGTCCGACCTCGGCGTTCTCGAAGTCGGCCGGAGCCGGGGCGGTGAGCACCGCGCCCCCTGCGATGTCGTGAAGGTGGCGGACGATCTGGTTGTAGTTGGCTGCAGCGTGGAACTTCCCGGCGTTGGTGAACAGCTCGTTGGGGAACGCCGCCCCTTCCGGTCCGATGTTGCAGTTGCTGATCGCCGCCTCCAACGAGGCGCGGATCAGCGTTGCGTGGATGATCATCTCGGAGATCTTCTCCTTGATGTGTGGGATGCCGGCGGTGCCGTTGGCCTCGGCGACCAGCTGGGCGAGGCCAACCAGTTCATCGGCCTCCTCGACGAAGGCGCTGAGACCACCGAGCCGCTCCCAGAGACCGAGGGAGTGGGCGAACGTGGCGGCGTAGGCGGTCTCACCGTCGAGGAAGATGCGTTCGTTCGGCACGAAGACGTCGTCGAAGATGACGAATCCCTCCGGGTAGTGGCTGGCGCCGGACACCGGGAACGCCCGGACGTCGTCGTGACGGGGGGCGTAGGTGGTGTTGATGATCTTGACCCCCTCGGCGTTCACCGGGATCACGCAGCCGATGGAGTACTCCTCCTCCCCCGGTTTCATCGACTTGGTGGGGATGGTGAGCAGGTCGTGGCCGAAGGACGCACCGGTGATGTGGAGCTTGGCTCCCCTGATCACCACACCGTCCCGTTGCCGATCGACGACTCGGACGTAGGCATCGGGGTCATCCTGCTTGGCCGGGGGCCGCGACCGGTCACCCTTGGCGTCGGTGATGCACTGGGTGATCCGCACGTCGGCCTGCTGGGCGTGCTCGATGTAGGCCTTCATGTTCTCGATGTAGGCCGGCTTCACGTCGGCCATCCGACCGGCGGCGGTCATCAGGGTCTGGATCGACGTGTAGGTGACGTGGGCCATCATCCCCGCCTCGTGGAGCAGGGGGATCATCTCCCGGAGATCATCGGCCGACCCGGGCACGGTCATCAGCGGGCTGGTCGCGCTGTCGGCCGGATCATAGAAGCGGTCGTAGCCGGCGGCGGTGGTGTCTGCGACCTGGCCGAGGATCTCGTGGCCCACGAGATCGTCGACCCGTTCGCCCTCGAAGTAGGTCAACCGGCCGTCGTCGAGCGACGCCTTGTATTCTGCGCCTGTCAGCATCCTCGTGCCCCCTGGTCGGCTCGCCGTGGTGTCCATTCCCGGTGTCGAGTCCGATACTACGCGTCGACCTCGGTCGGCTGGAATTCGTCGCAGCCGGACGTCGGTTGCCGGGTCGCGGTCAGCCGTGAGTACTGACGCCGCCGTCGACGGGAATGACCGCCCCGGTCAGATAGGAACCGGCCCGACTGGCCAGGAACAGCACCGCGCCGGCCATGTCCTCAGGGCGACCGATCCGTCGCATCGGCACCGTGGCTTCGATCCCGGCTCGAATCTTCGGATCGTCGAGCAGATAGGACATCATCTTCGAGTCGAACGGGCCGGGGGCGATGCAGTTGACGGTGATGTTGTCGTCGTTCATGAAGTGGGCCATGTGGCGGGCCAGCATGTGGATGCCGGCCTTCGACGCCGAGTAGGAGAAGTTGTCGCCGTTTGGAACACGGATGCCGTCTATGGAGCCGGTCATGATCACCCTGGCCGGATCTTCGGCGCTGGCCGCCGCCCTGAGCTGGGGTAGGAACCGCTGGGTCAGCAGAAACGGTGCTTTGACGTTGACATCGAGCACCTTGTCGAACCCGACCTCGGGGAATTCGTCGATCGGGGCGCCCCATGCCGCACCGGCGTTGTTGACCAGAATGTGGAGCGAGTCTTCACGTTCGGTGACGGCGGAGGCCAGGGACTCGATACCGGCGGCAGTCGAAAGGTCGGTCGGTACCGAGATGCACTCGCCGATCGAAGACAGGCGCTCGGCGGTGGCGTCGCAGGCTTCGGCCTTACGGGCGGTGATGTAGACCCGGACACCATTTGTCACCAACCCCTCGGCAATCATCTCCCCAATGCCCCGGGACCCGCCGGTCACCACCGCAACCTTGCCGCTCACGTCGAACAACTCAGAGATCTTCACGCATCACTCCCCTACTCCCGGGCCTCGCCCAATCGCTCGCACTGTGGCCAGCGGCGTCGATCGGCGACGCTCGAACGGGCGCCCGGACCATAGCCGGTCGACCCCACCCGAGCCCAGTTCGCCCAGCCGGTCTGCGAACGATCACGGCACCTCTCGTTCGAGCCATCGATCGCAGGAATCGCCGCCGCTGTATACCGCAGTGCGCTAGCCTGACGGTGCGGCATCGACACAGGTGTCGGCCTGCGGGCGTAGTTCAATGGCTAGAACCTCAGCCTTCCAAGCTGATGATGTGGGTTCGACTCCCATCGCCCGCTCCAGTTAGAACCCCGCTGAGCTGGACAAACGTCCGAACGCAGCCTGTTTTTGGATCTCGGTGGCTCGTCGATCACGGGGGCATTGAAGGGCAGCGGAGGTCGGCCTCGACTCTGGGCAATGCCCTGACGTCATCAGCTTTGACGTCATCGTGCGATCAGGGGCAGTGGGCGTCGTCGACCACGACCCAACGCTCATCCGGGTCGAGTGCAACGGCCCGGAAGGCCATGACAACGATCTGTCTGGTCGAGGTGGTCAAGGAGCGGTACTGCCATCGGTACCCATGGGCATCGCGATGAAGCGTCCGCCATGCCCCGGCGAATGTGGCCAGGATCTCAAGGGCAGCAGTCGAACCAAACGCCTCCAGAGCATCTGCGGGATCGGTGCTATCGGCCAACGCTTCCGCCAAGCGAACGGGAAAGCGTTCGGAGTAGATTGCCGAGCGTCGCTCACCCTCGACGGTGAGTGCCCGCCAGTCGAGACCGGTCACCGAGTCGGGGTACGAGCAGCAACTCGGGCACGAGCCTCATCGAGATCAGGATCAGGTCGATCCTCAAGGGCTCGCATGTGTGCAACCTTGTCGGCCTCGCTCCACCCGAGCAGATCGGCAACCTCATCCAAGGTCATCGACCGACCGAGCCTCGCGTCACGCTCCATGGGTTCTATGGTAGCCGACCGATTGGACCCCATCAGGGAGAGGACCACCGTAGCCAGTCGAACCATCCGACTGGACGACCGTCGTCCTCCGTGCCACATCGCCCCCTGCCCTCCCAATGCCCGTAGCAACCGGCAACAGGGCATCACCGTCGGCACCAGAAGCCACCACAGGAGACCGAGCAAGGCCCCAGCAGCCGATTGCCTCAGCCTCAGACACCCCTTCCAAGCTGATGATGTGGGTTCGACTCCCATCGCCCGCTCCACTCGCAACATCGCTGACCAGGTAAAACGCATGGATACGTCCTGCCAGACGATGACATTCAGCAGCGATGTGCCTAGGCGTGCCTACCGGCAATGGCCGCTGCAATCTGGATTGTCCAACAGCCCAGAAACCCCGAGGGCCGTGGCTACTCTGGGCCCCAGTTCCAGAGCTTCACCGAAGGGGCAGCAGTCGACCGACCGCAGGGCCGCACCTCGGGGCTGCGGTCGTTGGTGGCCACCGAGCCCCGGTCAGTCCCAGGGATCGTCCGGGGGCTCATCGATCCAGATGTCCAGGTGATACACGATCACAACACCATCATCTCGCAGGTCAGCGAAGAGATGAAGCAGCGCAACCGTTTCGGGTTCGTGCTGGGTGTGCCGACGTCCCGGTACGCCGACCGCTCGCGGCAATGTGTCGTAGTGATCGGCGAGGAATGCGAGTTCACGGACGAGGTCGAGCTGCACGAATTGCTCGGCCGCTTCGATTGTCGGCATCTGCTGGGCAATCGCGGCCAGCGCAACATCCGAGACTGTGACGAGGCGGCGCAATCGGCTCTATCGGTGAGCGCCGCCGGGCAGCTCCGCACTGACCTCGCGAAGCGCTTCTACCAACTTGGACCCGGCACTGCCATCGGTGAGATCCTCAGGCGACAGCGACACCCGGCTGCGTGAGCCGCCGCGCTCGTGCGCTGCCCAAGCCTCGGCAGCTCGTCTCTCCGCAGCCGGAATCGTCGCACGAACCGACGGCAGAAATTCCTCATCACTCACGATAACCTCAAACAATAGCCGGGCTCGACCCTGTGCGCAGCCACCAGCGAGTCGGGACGCTGCCTCACACTGGCAGGGGCTACAGACACTCCGTTGACGACCGAACGACGTGACAGCCACTGATGAGGCGTGCCCTGGTCCCCGGTGCCTACTGGTATCCCACCAGGTGAAACGTTGGCCTCGGCCAGTCGTAGCCGGCCGGCGATGTGTCCAGTGCCCTTCGGTCAGAAGGCATTGCGGCGGAGGCCAGGCATCCTCAGCGGCGAGTTTGGGGATCGGCCACCGTCACGCATCCGCTGTTCGATGGCCCTTCGACGATTCACGACCTTCGACGTCGCAAGCACTTGAAACGGCAACGAAGGCGCTCACCAGCCGATCGTTCTATCGAGACGAGCGCAGACCAGATCGCCGGCCCTGTCGAGGGTGTTGTCACCCGAGCACCCTCGACAGACCGGCGGCTCGCCCGGGCGGCTAGGCCGAATGTTCTCAGTCCTCACCGCCGTCACCTAAGCAATCGACGGTGCGGGGGAATTGGATACGGGTGGCGGCAGAAGAATTCTTTCGGACACCTCGCCGAGCCGGTCAGACGGGACCGCGTTGGATGCCGAGTCGCGATCCCCCGGGTAGCCTGCCTGGTGGTCCGGGTGGGAGGTTTGGGGTGGGAGGCCGCGCCGATGAAGTTCATGCAGCATCGGGAACGACGGCGTCGCAGGACTGCGTCGTCGTTCGAGCAGGTCATTCGGGCCGCCAAGCGTGGCGATGACAGCGCTATCTCGATCCTGTACCTCGACTATGTAGCCATGGTCTACGGGTACCTTCGGACCTGCGGGTTGGCGGAAGCCGAGGATCTGACGTCCGAGGTGTTCGTGGGGATGCTCCGAGGTCTTGCCAGGTTCAATGGCGATGAGCTCGACTTCCGACGGTGGTTGATGACGATCGCTCATCGGCGCTTGGTCGATCAGCGCCGTCGTCTAGGCCGCAACCGAAGCGACTTGTCGGACATGTCTTCGTTGGAGGCAACGCAATACGAACGTTCCTCCGGAGACCTACCGGCACTCGAGATGGATTCCGCTCTCGTCGAAGCCTTTGGCCGCCTCACGGAGGCGCAGCGAGAGGTTCTCGCTCTTCGATTCGTGGCCGATGTGAGCGTTCAGGGTGTGGCCGTCATCACCGGGCGACCGACAAGTGCCGTGAAAAGCCTTCAAAACAGAGGGCTGGAGTCGCTTCGTAGGCACATGTCGGTGCCGAAAGCGCAGCTGAACGCATGACCCCGTCACCCGGCGCCCAGGGCGATGACCCGACTGCTGAAATCGGGTCGTCGGCGTTGGGGGCCGTTCAGCAGGAACATCTGCAAATCGTTCAGCAGCTGCGGGAAGAGTACCGGAGACGACCTCCGGACTCGGTCGTTGCACAACATCTGGCGGACATCCGCCGCGAGTCAAGCACTGCGCCGCCCCCCACAGGAGCCCGGTCCCGGGCCCTTGCCGTCACCGGTGCAGCCGTTATTGTCATCGCACTTGCTGCCGTTGTTGCTCGATGGCCCAGTGACAGAGAAATCCTGATCACCGACCTGGGGGCTAGCACGACAACAGCGGAGCCAACGACCGGTCTGCCATTGTCGGCCCCGGCGGAGGAGGGAACGGTCATGTCCCTCCCGGCAACAACTGCGGTGGCGGCTCCATCGAGTAGGACCGGCTCGGTTGATGTCAACGCTCAACCGCTGCCGAGCGCGGCGTCAACACGACCGACCACGACCACGACTTCGCCCACGAATGCGACTGCGATCACGACCACGGCTGCGACCGCCCCTCTGCCGCCAACGTCATCGTCCCTCAGTACGACCGAAGCCATGCCGTCCTCGACCGCCACTGAACCACCAACAACCGTGTCCTCCACTCCAGCGACTCTCGGTGCCACTTGTGTCGGCTTGCAAGCAACGCTCCTCGGCACCGACGGAGATGATGAGCTCACCGGAACCGACGGTCCCGATGTCATCGTCGGAGGGGGCGGGAACGACCTGATCAACGGGCTCGGAGGGAACGACACGATCTGCGGGGGAAACGGCAAGGACGAGCTGCACGGCGGCGATGGTGACGACTACCTCGACGGTGGCAACGGAAAGGACAGGCTCTTTGGGGGCGAGGGAGTCGACGATCTCGTTGGTGGCAACGGAAAGGACGACATCTTCCCGGACAGTCCATAGGGCCGGGCCATGCGTCAACCGTCAGCGGACGATCTCTTCTGCCGCAGGGCCCGGATTCCAGCGCTAGGACGGCAACCAACGGATTGAGCGAATTGACCCAATGGACACCGTTGCCCACGGAGCCGGCTCGACGTACTCTGACTGCCCAGGCGACTCGCAGGCGAAGAAAGTCGCCCTTCTCCGCCTGCGGGTCGCTTCTCACCAGCCGACCCAGTGCCCCCAGAGTGCCCGTAGCAACCGGCAGCAGACCGAACGAATCGGCAGAAGCAGACAGGAGGAGTCGCCCATACAGGGGATTCTGAGCCTCGCGTCCGCTGTCGGTGCACCGCTCGGACGTCCCTTCCAAGCTGATGATGTGGGTTCGACTCCCATCGCCCGCTCCACACCCTGCACGCATGTTGCACGGCGCTGAGGGATTCAGTCGGGCCTCGTCAGGCGCTTTCGTTGTGTGCGGTGATCAGGCGATCGATGCCCAGTGCGAGCTCTCCGTCGCGGCCGTGGGCGACGTGTTGGTAGATCATCGCCGCATGAGGCGAAGCGTGGCCGAGACGGGACTGGATCTCCTTCAACGTGCCCCCGGCCAGCGCAGTCAGCGTCCCGGCGAGATGCCTCAGATCGTGGAATCGTAGGTCGGGTTGCCCAGCCGCATCCCGGGCCGGCCCCCAGATCTTGTGCTGCCAGGTCCAGCCACTCGGCGTGTCACCGGTTCGAGGATTCGTGAACAGCAACGCATCCGGATCGTCGTCGACGTAGCGCTCGACGTGCTCTTCAACCTCGCTGACCACCGTCACCGGAATCGCCACCGTCCGATAAGCGGCCTGTGTCTTGAGCTCTGCGAATACCAGGCCCTTGCCGGCGACCTCGTTGCGCTGCCGCTCGACCAAGATGACCGGATGCGGCCCGTCCAGCATCACGTGGCGCCGGGCAAGCCCGAAGCACTCGCTCTTCCGCAGCCCGCAGTAGCTCGCCAGAAGGACGGAATGGCCGCCGCATCCTGCCAGCCTCCATTCGGCGTTCGTAGCCATAGGGGCCGAAAAGCGAGGCGACTGACCCCAGAGAGCGACGCCGACTACAGCTGCTGGTTCACTTGCCGCGATCGCAGGTCTGGCGGAACTCGAGGCACTGACCTCCATGTCCGCAGCTTCGAAACAATGCCGGCCGCTTCGGTCGGTCGTAGGGGACGTTCGCCTCTGTCGCCACGATAGTTCAAAATGGGAGTATCAGTTCTAGATCCGTTTTCTGTTGACGAGCGATCGAGGTATTCCGTGCGGGCGAGGTCCTGTCTGGTGATGATGGCATTGGCGGCGGCGTCGTGTGGCGGCGACAACGGTGCCAGTGACGCTGTGTGCCAAGAACATCTGGCTGAGTACCAGCAGGTCGCCGACGAGCTCGGCAGTCCGTTGGCACCATTCCAAGTCACGCCGGGGTCCGGTGAGTCGGCTGGTATGGCATTGATCGGAATCAACGCAGAGGCCGCCGAGGCACGAGAAGCCGATCCCGATTCCTCCGGCATGACCGGAGACGTGTACTCGATGTACACGGAAGAAGTGGCTCCAGCGATCGAGGGCATGATCGAGGGCAACTGCGTCGAGGCCTATGCCGAGGCGACGCGAGCGGTTAGGGAGGCGTCGGGTCCACAGCTCGTGGCACCGACGGAACTCGGCAACTGAGCACGCGTGACGCACGTTCAGCCATGGCCGAAACGAGCCTGCAGCGTCACTCGTCGTCGTGATCCCTGACCAACGCTCAGTTGACCTGGACGTCGACCCAGACGGGGCGGTGCGGATCGTCAACCTCGTAGGGCTTGATGCTGTTGATCGGCGGTGCGTTGGGGTCATCCAGGCAATCGATTCGACGGTGGGTCGTCATGCGGCCGACTCGCTTCGGTCGCTAGGTTCGGACGCTCGCGCCACCAACGTGCCAACGACGATGAGCGTCTATTCGCGCCGGATCGGTGCCGCACGGTTGCGCTCTTGGCGTAGCGACGACGAGATTGTCGGTGACAGGTTGCGACTGCCGGAAGCATGGGGGCAGCTCGATTCAGTGTGCGTCAAGACCCGGAGATCTCCGAGGCCCGGGCATGCGTCAAAGGGTCTTCACACTCTCCGGATTTCCCCGCCGATCATCCTGGGTCTCGGGGGAGACTCTGAGGCAATAGGAATATCATTGATGGCGTCATCTGTGAATCGGCGCCGGGGAACCCACGGGTAACGCGCCACAGCCAACTGGGGAGGGACCGTGTTGCCAGGTCGCGGGTCGTGATGGGGGGACGTGCCGCGGGGTCGCAGCGGGTCGTTCTCGGCTAGCGTTTTGCTGGGCCTCAGATCTCAACGGCGGCCGCGAGCAGTTTGCGGGCCCGTCGGCTCGGATGCTAGGAGATCAGAGTGCGGAACAAGCTACCAGTCCCTGCCAGGGTCCTGGTTGCCGATGGCGATGTCGGATGCCGGACCTTTGTCGCCGACGGACTGACCGCCGAGGGCTATGAGGTGGCCTCGGTCGACGACGGTGCGGCGGCACTGGCGGCGATCGAACGTGCCAAACCCGATCTCCTGGTGGTTGCGCTCACCCTGTCGGACATGAACGCGCCGTCCGTCTGCCGGCGGCTTCGTGGCCAGGAATTGCCGGTTCCGGTGATCGTCATGGCCGAGCGGGCCTGCGGTCCTGCCCACCTGACCAGCCTCGACGCCGGCGCTGATGACTTCATCGCCAAACCGATCGTGATCGAGGAGTTGTCGGCTCGAATCCGGGCCATCCTGCGCCGCGCTCAAGCCGACCTCTCCCCACTCCTGGTGATCGGCGACGTCGAGCTCGACATGAGCCGACGAGTCGTCACAAGAACGGGCCACAGGGTCGAACTGACCCTGACCGAGTACTCGATATTGGAGGTACTGCTCCAAAATGTCGACGTGGTTCTCGAATGGGCGACGATCTACGAACGAGTGTGGGGCTTCGATCTCCACGAATCATCAAAGTCTCTCGATGTCCACATCGGCGCCATCCGGCGCAAGCTCGAACGGCACGGGGACCGCATCATCGAGAACGTGCGGGGCGTCGGCTACGTCGTCTGGACGACTCAAAGGGCCGTGACCAGCGCCGACGACGATCTTTTCTGAATCTTTTGTCCTTCTTTTCCCGTTCTTGTTGGGTAACTCTACCTACCTCGTAGTGGCGTGGGGTAAGCCCAAGGAGCTTGAGGATGACAGGCAACACAGACCGAGAGTGGAACCACGACGGACGATCTGACGGCCAGGATTTCTGTGCTGACGACCAGGACCAGGCGTTTTCGAGTTCCGACGGCAGTACCGAGAGCGGGCCCACGGAGTCATTGAGACGGCTGACGAGGCGTGGATTTCTTGGTGTCGCCGGCGCCGGAGCAGGTGCGGCTGCTCTCACCACCGCAGCCCCGCCGGTAGCGGCAGCCGTCGGCCGTCGGCGGCAAAACCAGGGCGATTCGAGGCGCCCTCGGGACAGCCGCAATCGCCCGGATCAGCGGTTACCCGACCCAGGTTCGCCCGACCGGTTCGGGCGCATGTTCGACAACATGCGCCCCTTTGCCGAGCCGACCGACGAAGTGCGCGAAGCGCTGGTCGAACTGGGACGACCGGGCGGGATCCTCGATGCCAACGACCCGGCCGAGATTGGACCGGTCCGTCTCATCACCGAACCGGAGCTCAGCCCGAACAACCCCGACAATCCGGCCGATACCGCCGGCACGACGTTCATCGGTCAGTTCCTCGACCACGACATCACCCGAGACAGCGGGTCGCCACTGGGCCAGCCGCTCAACCTTCGCCGCAGTGTCAATCTGCGAACGCCCCGATTCGACCTCGACAGTGTCTACGGGGGAGGCGGAGCGATTCGCCGAACCTGTACACGACCGACCAAGTCCGGTTCGTTGTCGAGTCGGGCGGGTTGTTCGAGGACCTCCCTCGGGACGCCAACAACAAGGCGATCATTGCCGAGCCCCGCAACGACGAGAACATGATCATCTCGGGGCTCCAGGTCGCATTCCTGCTGTTCCACAACGCCGTGGCCGACCAGGTGGAGGCGACCGGCCTCACCGGGGCCGACGCATTCGAGGAGACCAGGCGCCTCGTTCGCTGGCACTGGCAGTGGATCATCGTCAACGAGTTCCTTCCCCAGATCGTCAGCCGGTCCATCCTGGGCGAGATGGCGAGAAGGGGCCCCCGTTTCTTCCGGTCACGCCAGACCCAGATTCCTGTGGAGTTCCAGGCCGGCGCCTACCGGTTTGGGCACTCCATGGTCCGTCCGTCCTATCGGGCCAACCTGGCCGGCGACAACGGGGAACCGTTCTTCGCCATGGTGTTCGACCCTGACCAACTCGCGGGACCCGATCCCAACACCCTCCTGGGGGGCTATCGCGCTCCCAGGCGATTCATCGGTTGGCAAACGTTCTTCGACTTCGGCGACGGTGAGGTCAAGCCGAACAAGCGGATCGACACGTCGATCTCCACACCCCTCTTCAGACTCCCGATCTTCACGATCGACGGCGCACGGGCTGAAGATCCCGGACCTGTGTCCTTGGCCACGAGAAACCTGCTGCGCCAGATCACCTGGGAGCTGCCGTCGGGTCAAACGGTTGCTTCGGCGATGAGGGCTGACCGACTCAACGCAGCCGACCTCGCCGATCTCGATCAGCTGGGGGCGGGACTGACGACCAGCACGCCGCTCTGGTTCTATGTGCTCCCGGGTGGAGAGCGTCGAGCCGGGCTGCCAGGTGGTCCCGCTCGACCTCGTTGGTGCACAGGGCCAACGCCCGGGCGTACGAGGTTCGAGCCAGGTCGATGTGGTCGGCCCGCCGGGCCAGGTCGGCCCGAACGGCGTGCAGCCGATGGTTGTTCGGCAAGGTCTCCTCGAGCCCGTTGAGCATGGCGAGGCCATCGGCCGGCCCTCGGGCCTCGGCCACGGCCACAGCCCGGTTGAGTCTCACGACCGGTGAGCCGGTCAAGGTTTCGAGATGGGCATAGAGCACGACGATCGCCTCCCAATTGGTGTCGGCGGCCGTCGGTGCGCTTGCGTGCTCGGCGGCGATCAGGGCTTGCAGGCGGAGCTCCTCGGCGTACCCGCCGGCCGGTGGCAGGTCCGCGACGACGCTGAGACCGGCGTGTAGCTCGTCTCGGTGCCACTGCGAACGATCCTGGTCGGCCAACGTGACCAGCCGACCGTCGCGGAGGCGGGCGTCGCGGCGGGCGTGTTGGATGACCAGCAGGCCGTACAGCGCCCGGACCTGCGGCGATTCGGGCACCAGGTGGTGCAGGACGGCGGCCAAGGCAACCGCCTCGCCTGCGAGATCGATCCGGAGCAGATCCGACCCTTGGCCGGGAGTGTAGCCGGCGGTGAAGGCGAGGTAGATCGTCCGGCAGACATCGCTGAGTCGGGCTCGCAGCTCGTCGTCGACCGGTTGCGACAGCGGGATCCCTGCGGCGACGATCTTCTTCTTGGCTCGGGTGATCCGGGCCGCCATCGTGGCCGGGGAGACGAGGAAAATGCGGGCGATCTCGGCGGTGCTGGTGCCAATCACCAACCGGAGTGCCAGTGGTGAGCGCGCCTCGGGATGCAGTGCCGGGTGGCAGCAGAGCAGGATGAGCGCCAGTCGCTCATCCTCGAGCTCGTCGAAGCCGTCGGCGCTCGGTGGCGGAACCCACTGCGGGCCGATGGCCAGGAGCAGGGCCTTTCGCCCCCGGATGGCCTCGGCTCGCAGACCGCCGATGATCAGCCGGGACGCCGTCGTGTAGAGCCAGCCGCCCGGGTTGGCGGGAACCCCGGCGGCCGGCCATCGAGCACCGGCTCGGGCGAACGCCTCGCTCAACGCGTCCTCGGCGAGGTCGAGTCGGCGGGTGCGTGCCACGAGCGCCGAGAGCAGCCGACCCCAATCGGCCCGGTAGGTCTCGGCCAGGACCTGATCAGGCGACGTCGAGGATGGGTCGGATGTCGATGTCATAGGCGGGGAGGATGCGGCAGAGGTCGATCAGGGTATCGATGTCGGGTGCGTCGACGATGTAGAACCCGCCGATCTGCTCGGCCGCCTCCGCATATGGCCCGTCGGTCACGGTCAGTTCGCCGCCGCTGGTGCGCAACGTTGTCGCCATCGAGCCGTCGCCGAGTGCCTCACCGCCGAGCATCTCGACGCCCGTCCGCTCATCGCAGGCCTCGGAGAACGCGCCGTGCTTGGCCATCTCCTGCTGCTGTTGGTCCGGCGTCAGCTCATCCCAGGGCCCGGACTCACTGCCCTCACCCACCAGTAGTACAAAGTACTTCATCGCTGCTGCTCCTCTTCCAGGTCTCGACGATTGTCGCCGATACCCAACATGACGCGTGAGCGGCGGGAAAATCGACAGGAGAGCCGAAAAACCTCGCTTCTTCCAAAAGCCTCCAGTGAGGACGTTGTCCCCTGCTCCGGGCACCATCGCCAATCTAGTGTGCAGCGGTGATGGGATTCCGAGCCGCCGTGATCATGGTTGCGGCTCTGCTTTTGGCGTGTTCGGCCTGCGGGACCGCACCGACGACGACATCCGCAGGTGAGGCGGGATCAGGCCCGGAACACCTCTACGAATCGAAGGACGGGCAACAGATTGTGGTCGTCAACGGATCCGCGGCTGCGATCCGGCTCCTGGACTGGACGTTTTCCCGTTTCCTCGCGGCCGACCTCGAGGAGCCGCCGATCGAACGGATCAACTTCGGACCAGACACCCCTGGCTGTGCGTCGGCGGCCGGATGGGCCAAGGTCACCGACGGCGGCGTCGAGATTGCGATCTGCCTCGCCGGCCAGCAGGTTTGCAGCGGCGGCATCACGGCGGAGCTGACCAATCAGGCGAAGTTCTGCGCACTTCACGAGTTGGCCCACGGCTGGATGGTCGCCTTCGTGCCGGCCGAGACCGAGGCGGCGTTCCTCGACCACACCGGTCTGGACGTCTGGATATCCACCGGGGAGACACCGTGGCACGAGCGGGGTGTCGAGTACGGCGCCGAGGTGATGGCCTGGGGCCTGATGGACACCAGACTGGGCCTGGTGCGCATCAAACCCCCGAACTGCCGTCATCTCGAGACCGGGTTCACCATACTGACCGGGGTCGCCCCACTGGTTCGCTGTGACATCGAGGGCAGCTACCCACCGGCCCACACCGACAGGAACACCTGACCGCGACGGAGCGCGGCGTCAGCGATTGCACGCCGCCCCGGGTCGCCGGGGTTGGCCGCCGGTGGACGGCGGCCGGCGGCCGGTGGTTCAAACCAGCGCCGCAGAACTCACCACTTGATCTCGATCTCCAGCTTCGCTCCGTCGTCCTCGATCTCGACCTCGACCTCCATGGTGACCTCGGCCGGGACCCGCACGGTGTACTTGAGGCCCTCCTGACGAAGTTGCAGCTGGTTGTTCCGTGCCAGCTGGTGGGCCAGCTCCTGCAGCCAGGCCGCAGCCTCCTCCCGGGTCAAGGTGCGCTCGTTCTCGATCTCCAGCAGTTCCATCGCCACTCCTCTGTTCGGCGTCGAACACAGCCTGCCACCACCGGGTCGCATATCCTACCGTTGCCGTGCCCCTGGCAAGGCCCCGAGCCGCGGCAGCCCAAGCCGGGGCCGGAGATGGTCAATCGGTGAGGATCTCGTGGTTGTGTTCGCCCAGCCGGGGGGCGCGACCGAGATGCCACCAGTCGGCGTTTGTCCGAAACGGGGCGCCGGGGATCGTGGCCGACCCGCCGCCGGGGAGGGCCGTCTCCTGCCAGAAGTCGATCGCCTCGAGGTGGGGGTCGACCAGCAGCGTCTCGATGGTGTTCACCGGCGTGATGGGTATACCCCGGCGCTGGCCTTCCTGGAAGAACTCCAGGATCGTCATCGACGTGGTGAGCTCCTCGACCCAGCTGTCGACCAGTTCCATCGTCTGGCCCCGAACATTCATGTCTGCAAAGACCGGGTCGATGATCGACTCGTTGTCACAGACCTCGTGGATCCACGCTGCGATCGCCTCCCAGTGCCGCGGCATCAGCACCAGGATCGACACGTAGCCGTCGCTGCATGGGTAGATCCCGAACGGGCGGCTCAGGGTACGCCGGTTGCCCGACCTGACCCGGTGGACCCGATCGTCGAGGAAGACCGGGATCCCGACCTCGGGCGAGAACGCCAGGCAGGCTTCGGCCAGCGACAGGTCGACCAACTGGCCCCGACCGGTCAGCCGTCTACCCCGCAGCCCCAGCACCGCACCGACGGCGGCGTTGAGCGATGTCGCATACATCCCCATCTGGGCCGGGCCGCCGGGGACCACCGGCGGCTGATCGTCGAAGCCGACGGTGTAGAGCACACCGGATGCGGCCCAGGCCACCAGGTTCGACGAAGTCCAGCTGGACTTGGGGCCGGTTTGGCCGAACGGGGTGATGGCCACCCACACCACGCCGGGATTCTGCGCCGCGATCGCCTCGTAGCCGATGCCGTACCCGTCGAGCACGTCCGGTCCGTGGTCATCGACCACGATCTCGGCCTCCACCAAAAGGCCGGCCAGCTGCTGGCGCTGGTGCGAATCGTCGATGTCGATCACAACGCTTCGACCGCCCATCGCCAGGTAGGCCCACCATAGTGAGGATTCGGCTTCGGGCGCACCGTCGATGAACGGTGCCATTCGCCGTAGCGGGCTTCCGCCGGGCGGCTCCACCTTCACCACCTCGGCTCCGAGGGCGGCCAACAGCCTGGTGGCGTAGGCTCCCGCCAGACCCGACAGGTCGACGACTCGAACCCCTTCGAACGGGCCGCTCACGACAGGTCCCTGCTGTCGACGGCGTCCCGCGGGAACAGGATGTGCAACCAGTCCTCGTACGGTCTGTCGATGGTGAGATCGGGCTCATCCATGGTGAACGCCACCCCGCCGTCGACCAGGGCGACGACCTCGTCCTGGGACATGCCCACCACCTCGGTCAACACCTCGACGGTGTGCTCGCCGGTGCTGGGGCCGCCTCGTTCCCAATCCCCCGGTGTCTCGGTCATCCGTATCGGGTAGCTGCCGAACAGGTCCCGGGTGAAGCGACGACTCGGTTTTGCCTGGAACCAGTTCCGCTGCATCACATGGTCGTCGTGGAGAATGTCCTCGTTTGTGGCCACGATGTGGGCCGCAACACCGAGCCGCTGCAACCGTGCCGCCAGGTCGACATTGTCGAAGCCGGCGGTCCAGCCTGCGACCGCCTCGTCGAGCGCTTCGACGTTGGCCATCCGAGCCTCGTTGGTGGTGAACCGAGGGTCGTTGGCCCACTCGGCGGGACCGAGGGCGACCATCGCCTGCCAGGCCTGCTCATCGACCGCGCTGATGGCGATCCATCGCTCCTCTCCGAGGCAGGGGTACACCCCCTCGGGGGCGTACCATAGGGACCGGTTCCCGATCCGGGACTGGACCTCCCCGGTGAGTGCGTGATGCATGGCGAACGGCCCGAGCAGCAACGACACCGTGGTCTCGAATTGGGCCACGTCGACGTGGACGCCCTCACCGGACCGGTCTCGCTGCTCGAGGCCGGTCAGGACGCAGAAGGCGGCATGGAGCGAGCTGAGGTAGTCGGGCGGGGCCACGGTGGCGATGCCGGCCGGCTCACGCCCCTCGTGGCCCGTGAGATCGTCGATCCCGACCAACGGCGCCTGGTTCGGCCCCCAGGCCACATAGGGATAGTACGGGGCTTCCGGATCGGCGCCGAAGCCCGGCAGCTGAACGTAGACGATGTCAGGCCGGCGAGCCTTGACCGACTCGTAGTCGAACCCGACTTCGGCCAGGGCCCGGGCGCCGTAGTTGGCCAGGAAGACATCGCATTCGGCCAAGAGTCGGTAGGCGACCTCACGAGCCACCGGGTCCTTGAGGTCGAGTGCCACACTCTTCTTGTCGGCGTTCATCTCCGAGACGTAGGGACTGGAGTCGGGCAGGGCCGCCGCCAACTCCTCGTTGTCCCGAAGCCAGGCGCTGCCGATCAGCCGCACGATGTCGGGACTGGTCGGCGATTCGACCTTGTACACCTCGGCCCCGTGGTGGGCTAGCAGTCTCCCGGCGTTCGGCGAGGCGATGGCGATCCCCAGTTCGAACACCTTCACACCATCGAGCAGTCTGACCATGGAGAGTATGTAGCACGAAACGGCGGCGGCGGCGTTTTCGGCCGCCGCCACCGGTCCTCACGTGGCCCGGAGCCATCGCCGATGTCGGCCGCAACCGCGGCGCCGCCTAGCCTGAGGATTTCGCATCAGCCGAGAACCGGGATGGGGACCGAGACGTGACGCCACCACCATGGGATCGCCAGCCAATGGTGGCCGCGGTCAGGGAGCTGGTACCGATGGTGGACCGGCTGGCCGACCGGATCGAAGCCGACCGCAGGTTGCCCCCGGAGCTGACCGATGCGCTCACCGAGGCTCGAGTGTTCCAGATGTACCAGCCCCGATCGAGCGGCGGCCCCGAGGTCCACCCCCTCACCGGTATGGCGGTCTGCGAGGAGCTGGCCAGGGTTGACGGGTCGGTCGCCTGGTGCGCCCAGGTTTCCGCTGCGGTCACGGTCTTTCTGGCCTGGCTCGACCCCGACGGGTTGGCCGAGATGGTGGCCGCAACCGAGGGGCCGCTGCATGTGGCCGGTTCGGCCAGGCCGCTCGGCACTGCGATCCCGGTCGATGGTGGCCACCGGGTCAGCGGGCACTGGAACTTCGCCAGCGGGGTGGCCCACGCCAACTGGTTCCTGGCCACCTGTTTCGTCGAACCCGCCGTATCCGGTCCGGGGCCGGACCGACCGGGGAACCGCAGCGCCAAGGACGGCCCGCTCCGGGGCCGCACCGACCGGGGAACCGCAGCGCCGACGACAGCCCGGCGGGTTGCCAAGTCGATGCTGGTCCCGGTCCACGACGGGACCATCGTCGCCAATTGGGATGTGGTCGGCATGCGGGGCACCGGTAGCGACGATTTTGTGCTCGACGATGTGTTCGTGCCCGGGAGTCGGACCGGAGCCAAACACTGGGTCGATCGCCGGTCCGAGCCGCTCTACGACCCGGACCTGATGATGGTGGCGACCTGGGCCCCGACCGCCGGGGTCGCCCTCGGGCTGGCTCGCGGGGCCATCGACGCCCTCATCGCCCTTGGTGGGAGGTCCTCCACCGGCTCCTCGACCCCGCTGCGGTCCAGGGCCGGCGTGCAGGAGGCGGTGGCCGAGGCAGAGGCCATCACCAGTGGGGCCAAGGCGTTCTGTGTGGAGGCCATCGGCGGGGCGTGGGACGCCCTGGTCGGTGGTGGCGACGAGCTGCCGGTGGCGGTGGCCAGAGCCCAACTGGCGATCACCCACGCCATGAACGAAGCGGTTCGAGTGGCTGATCTCTGTTTCCATGCGGCGGGCACGAATGCCATCTCCACCGCCAACCGACTCGAACGGTTCCTGCGCGACGCCCACACCGCAGTGCAGCATGCGGCGGGACAGCCGATCCACAAGCGGGTGGCCGGCCGCACCCTGCTGGGGGTCGAACCGGCGCCGGCCAACGGGCTGCGAACCGGCCCGGTGACCCCTCGCCACTGAGGAGCTACCGGTTGTGGCGGCGGTGATCCCGCCTGATCAGCTCCACGATCGACTTGCAGTCGTCGCCGTCGATGGGCCTGAACCGTTCGGCCATCGCCTCGAGCAGCCGCTGAGGATCGGTGCCGACGAAGTCCACCTCCGGTTCCCGACACCGACCGAGTTGGGCTCCGTCGCTGACCAGCATCACCGCGGTGCCGACGCCGACAGGGTGGCCGTTGCCGGACAGCCAGGCGGCAAGATCATCAGCGACGTCGATCACCTGACGGGCCCAGCTCCGACCGGAGCCGTCCACGGCCGCGTAGGTCCGGCGGACCTCACCCTCGCCGTCCAGCCGGTCGTAGGACCACTGGTCTCCGTCGATGTGGACCCTGGTGTTCTGGTAGTTCTTGACCTCGATGGCCCAGACCCCCTGGGGTCCGACCAGCACGACGTCGGTCTCACCCCGGCTGTTGCGATAGCCACGCAGCGCCACCCACTCGTCGGACAACGATGCCAGCCCGGCCACCAAGTTCGTCTCACCCCGCACCCCGGCGGCCCGCCGGTCGACCTCCGGTTTCGATCGCTCCCAACGCCTGGCGGCCCGCCGGAGCTGCCAGTTCGCCTCCTCGAGGTCATCCGCGGCCGCGATCTCGGACGCCGTTCGCGGCGACGGCAATCGCCGCCACCATGGCCGGTCGTCCCGGCTGGCCCGCAGCCTCGCCTCGGCCATTGCGGCCCGCTCCTCACAGGCTCGAAGCTCGGCTGCCGCGTCCATACGGCCCTGTTGCGCCGACCGGAGCTGCTGGCCCGCATGATCGGAGAGGTATTCGTTTCGCATGTGATCGATGCTTCCTACAAGCCCGCACCGTCACCATCCGCACTATAGAACCCGCCCGCGCCATCGCTCGATCACCGGTTGGACGGCGGACCGACACCGGCCCCGCCGACGCTTGACGGCCGGGCGGCCACCGACTGAAGTTGCCGGGACATGCCCGGTCGGGCCGCACCACCGACTCGACCGACCTCGTGTCCTGTCAGGTTGATCCGTTGATGAAAGCCCCGACGAATTGGCAACATGATGAGCCTGACAGGACACTGAGGAGGGAACATGGCCGATATCACCGTCTACGTCGCCAATCGGGTTCGGACGATGGAGCCGTCGATGCCGACCGCCAAGGCCGTGGCCGTTCGCGGCGGGCGGATCGTCGAGGTGGGAACCCTCGAGTCGATGCGGCCCTGGTTGGAGGCCTTCGATCACGAAATCGACGACACCTTTGCCGACCGGGTCATCATGCCCGGCTTCATCGACCCCCACCTCCATCCGTCGATGGCTGCGGTGCTGTTGCCGATGCACTTCACCACCGTCGTCGAATGGGATCTGCCGTGGAGCACGATCGGGTCGGTCCGCAGCCGGGGCGAACTGCTGGATCGCATCGTCGACCTCGATGCCAGGCTGGAAGAGGACGAGCCGCTGTTCACCTGGGGCCATCACCCGATCTGGCACGGGCCGATCGACCGGGAGACCCTGAACGGCATCTCCACCACCAGACCGATCGTGGTTTGGCATCGCGGCTACCACTCGTTGATCGTCAACGACGCCTGCTATCGGTGGATGGGGCTCGATGTGGATGCCGCCCGCCGCCATCCACAGATCGACGTCGACCGGGGCGCCTTCTTCGAAACGGGGCTGGCCGTTGCCAACCGGCACATGAACCCCGTCCTGCTCGGAACCGAACGATTCAGGGCCGGCCTCGATCGAATGCGTCAGGTCATCCATCACGGCGGCCATACCACGATCGGCGATGCGGCGATGGGCCTCTACGGCTTCGAGCAGGAGTGGGAACACCTGCGGGCGGTCATGGAGCAGCCGGACACCCCGTTCCGTGTCCAGCTGATGGCCATGGGCACCCCGACCGGCAACGAATCCGACGGCGAGATGGTGGAGCGGATCCTCGGCTATCCCGAACGCAACACCCATAGGCTGCGATTCGGGGACCATGTAAAGTTGTTCGCCGACGGTGGCTTCTTCGCCGAGTTGATGATGTTGAAACCTCCGGGCCACCTCGATGGTCGTCATGGGGAGTGGCTCACCCCGCCGGAGCGGTTCGAGCAGTTGGCCCGGGCCCTGTGGAACGCCGGCCTGAAGATCCACGTCCACTGCACCGGCGATCTCGGGGTGGAACTGGTACTGGCCACACTGGAGAAGCTGCAATGGGAGCGACCCCGTTTCGATCATCGGTTCACGTTCGAACACTTCGGGATCTCGAGCGCCCAACAGGTCGATCGCCTCGCCCGGCTGGGCGCCGGCGCCTCGGTCAACGTCTACTACGTGTACGAACTGGCCAGGGCCTTCGCCGACAACACCCTGGGCCACGAGCGGGCATCGCAGATGTCAAGGACGGGGTCGCTGGAGCGGGCCGGCGTGCCGTTCGCCATCCACTCCGACTTCACGATGGCGCCGGCGAGACCGCTGAACAACGCCTGGGTGGCGGCCACCCGCCGCACCGAATCCGGCGAAATCATGTGTCCCAACGAGCGGGCATCGCTCGATGCGGCGATGAAAGCCATCACCAGCAACGCCGCATTCGTACTGGGGTTGGAGGACGAGATCGGCTCACTGCGGTGGGGCAAGAAGGCCGATTTCACCGTCCTCGACGCCGACCCATACGATGTGGGTCCCGATGGCCTGAAGGACATCCCCGTCTGGGGCACCGTCTTCGAGGGCCGAAAGTACCCGATCTCGGAGTAGGTCATAAGCCCCGCCACCACCACCCCGGCGCCAGGGTGATGTCCCTATCCGACGCCGCCGACCGATGACCGTCTCGCCCGTGGACGGCTCGAACAACGCCGCCATGGAACGGGTGCCGGTGACCGTGATCGGGGGCTACCTCGGCGCCGGCAAGACCACCCTGGTCAACCGGCTGCTCACCGGGAACCATGGCCGCCGCCTGGCGGTGCTGGTCAACGACTTCGGGGAGGTCAACATCGACGCCGACCTCATCGCCGCCCACGACGGCCGAACGATCAGCCTGACAAACGGATGCGTCTGCTGCTCGATCGTCGATGCGTTGGGAGACGGCCTCGATCGGGTCCTGGCCATGGAGCCTCGCCCCGATCAGATCGTCATCGAGGCCAGCGGCGTCGCCGATCCGGGGAAGGTTGCGGCCTACGGCCAGGGGTGGCCGGGATGCCGGCTCGACGGCATCGTGGTCCTGGCCGACGCCGAAACCATACGAACCATGGCCGACGATGGGTTCGTCGGCCAAGTGGTCCTCCAGCAGCTGCGCCGGGCCGACCTGGTCGTTGTCACCAAGTGCGACCTGGTCGACGACACGGCGGTGGCAGCGGTCACCGAGTGGATTTCGGGGATCGGGGGCGGGCCGGTCGTGGCCACCATCGGCCGGAATGGCGGCGACGATTCCGGCGTGGTCGACCTGCTGGCCCCGAACGACACAACAGGTGATCACCCGATCGGTGGCGGGCCTCCCGCCGGGGGCGGCCTCGATCCGGCCGATCGCCTGTTCAGCTCGACCACCGTCGACCTCGCCCAACCACTCGACCGGGGGGCGCTGGAACGGGCCCTGGAAAGCTGGCCGGATTCGATCGTGCGGGTGAAGGGACTGGTCGACCTCGCGGACCGCGGCGACGGGCATCGACGCCGCCGGCCTCACGTGGTACATCGGGTCGGCCGACGGTGGTCCATCGACCCGGCCGACACCACC
>CAMYLA010000064.1 GCA_947259095.1 uncultured Acidimicrobiaceae bacterium
CTCGCCTCCTACGGTGCCACCAAGGCCGGACTGCTGAACTTCGCAGCCGCGCTCCGGCTCGAACTGCGGGACACCGACATCCACACCACGGTGATCGCCCCCGGGCCGATCGACACCGAGATGTGGGAGCAGGTCGAGCAGGCAGCCGACCTCGACCCGGTGGTGAAACGGCTCCGGCGGCTGCAGCTGATCCCGAAGCGATCGCCGCAGTGGCTGGCCGATCGAGCGGTGGAGGCGGTGGCCGCCAACCGTCGCCACGTCCGGACCCCCCGCCGCCTGAGCACCAGCTTCTGGCTCCAGGAAGCTCCTTCGAGGCTGAACGAATGGCTGATGACCGGCGTTGAGGTCGGGCCGAAGCGAATCTGACCTCAGTGAAACGGGAGGTAGTTCGCCAGCTCCCAATCGGTGATGCGATCACCGCCGCCGGCCTGCGTACCGGTGTCGGCACCGATCTCGGACCAGCCGGGCTCGGCGGCCACGAAGGTGTCCCACTCGATCTGTTTGATGCCGATGAAGTTCGCCACCACATCGGCCCCGACGGCCTCGGTCAGGGCCGCGTCGGCGGCCAGTTCCTTCACCGCCTCCCCGAGGTTGGCGGCACAACGGCGATCGGTGTTGACCGAGTCGACACCGTCGCCGGTCTCGGGGTCCGGACGTTCCAATCGCCGCACCGCGCCGAGACGGGCCGCCTGCAGCACTGAGGCGACCGTCAGGTAGGGGTTGGCCGCACCATCGGCCATGCGGTGCTCCAGCCGGGTTGCCGAGCCCCGCTGCGGCGGCACCCGAACCGCGGCGCAGCGATGATCGAAGCCCCAGTTCGCCCATTGCCCCACCAGCTCGCCTGGCACCAGCCGACGGTAGGCGTTGACCGTCGGCGCGCACAGGGCGGTCAGCCCCTGGTGATGGTCCAGTAGGCCGGCGATGCAGTGACCGGCCAGGTCCGAAAGACCGTCCGATCGGGACGGGTCGTGCAGGGCGTTGCGGCCTTCGGCGTCGGCCAGGCTCAAGTTGACGTGGAGCCCCGACCCGGCCCGGTCGGTGAACGGTCGCCCGAGGAACGTCAGTTTCAGACCGTGCTCGTTTGCCACCTCCCGGGCCAGTTCCTTGAACAGGAACACATCGTCGACCGCGGCCAGGGCGTCGCCGTACTCCAGGGTCAGTTCGAACTGGGGACTGTCGAATTCGCTGTTCAGGGACTCCACTGCGATCTCGGACTCCTCGGCCCGGTCCATGATGTCGATGATCAGTCCGGTGGGGTCGACCAGGGAACCGGTGCCGTAGACATAGGCGGAGGGTGTCTCGTATGGCCGCCACCCTCCGGACCCGTCCGGCTCGAGCACGTAGGCCTCGAGCTCGATACCGATCTGCGGCCGGTAGCCGAGGGCCTCCCAGTCGGCGACGGCACGACGAAGGGTGTGGCGGGCCGAGGCGGCGAACGGGCGGTGGTCGAACGACAGATCGGCGATCACCACTCCGGTGCCGGGCTCCCAGCAGGGCCGGGCGTCGCCGATGTCGAACGTTGCTTCGAGATCGGGGAAGCCGGTCGGGTCTACGCCGGTCTCCACCTCGTAGATGCCTTTGTCGTAGCCCTGGAGGTACACGCCGAGGCAGAACGCAGTGCCCTTGGTCGCCGAGCGGGCCGGCAGGTACTTGCCTCGGGCCAGGCCGAGGTGATCGGGCCAAAGCACCCGGTAGCGGCGATAGATCGAGCTCATGCTCCCTGCTCCCCGCCGTGCTGGGCCGCCAGACCATAGGCGCCCAACCGCTGGCGGCAGACCTCGACACTCCACGGCAGCATCGTGGCCCCGCACCGGGCGTCACGGTAGAGCCGCTCCAGCGGCAGCGGCTTGAGCAGGGACCGGCCGCCACAGGCCTGAATGGCGGCCGAGGCCATGTCCGGGGCACCTTCCATGGTGGTGATCATCGAGGTCAACGCCCGGCGGATGGCCGCCCCATCGGGGTCGGGCCCGGCATCGTGCATCGCCTGGTAGGCCAGGGCCCTGGCCTGCTCGTGGCGGAGCTGTATCTCGGTCCACAGGTGCTGCTTCTGGGGATGCCCGGACCGGTCGACCCCGTCGACGGCCCCCGACAGGTAGTCCCCGGTGAAATCGATGATGGCGGCCATGACACCGAGGTAGGCGAACGACAGCGTCATGTAGAAGTGGGGCCAGCGCTTGGCCATCAGGTTGAACATGCCGGATGGCAACCACTCGTTCTCGGCCGGGACGAAGACGTCTGTCATCTCCAGGTTTCGTGAGATCGTGCCCCGCATACCGAGCGGATCCCACTCGCCGCTGACCACCAGGCCCTCGGCGCCCGCCTCTACCCCGAGGAGCCGAACCCGGGGGTCTCCCTCCACCATGCAGGCCACGTTGTGGATGTCGGCCGAGGTGGACAGCGAGGCGAAGATCTTGCGACCGGTGACGAGGTAGCCGCCATCGACCGGTGTTGCGGTGGTGGCGAATCCCCGGGTGGCCTCCGGGGACCGCCCCTCCGAGAACGGCTGGGCGTGCACGGTGTGGTCCTCGACGATGCCCTCGAACAACCGCTTGCGCCTGGTCTCGAGCAGCTCGCGGTCGGGGCCGGGCAACGCCAGCTCATCGCCGATCTGTCCGGCGAGCAGGCAGGTGGCGGTGTGCATGTTGAACGCCAGTGCGGTGGAACCGCAATGGCGGCCGAGCTCTTCGGCCACCAGGCCGTAGGTGGCGTAGTCGCCACCGAGGCCACCGTGGGATTCCGGCACGCACAGGGCCAGGAATCCGGCGTCACGCAGGTCGGCGAAGTTCTCGTATGGGAAGGACGCCTCGCGGTCGTACCGCTCCGCCCGCTGCTTCATGGCCGGTCCGAGATCGGCGATGGCGCCCACCAGTTCCCGCTGCCGGTCGGTTCTCCAGTGCATAGTCCGGTCACACTACCAGAGGGCCCGAAACCGCCCAGAACTACCGGCGCAGGGCGGCGGGCCAACCCCGGAGGGTCGGGACGGTTCAGACTCGGGCCTTGGGGGCCGCAAGGCCGGGCACGTCGACCCGGGTCCGGAAGATGGTGCCCGCTCTGGCCTCGTCCTCGGTGTTGTCTGCGGTGACGATGTACAGGTCCCGGAGATCGGCACCACCGAAACAGAGGCTGGTGACGATCGTCGACGGCACGTCTATCCGGCCCACCGTCTCGCCTTCGGGGGACAGCCCGATCGCCGCACCCTTGCCGAAGTCGGCGACCCAGATCACGCCCTGGCTGTCCACCGCCAGCCCGTCCGGCTGGAGCCCGGTGCCGTGGCCGATGGCCCGCCGGTTGAACACCAGCATGGCCCCGTCATTGCCGGTCTCGATGTCGTGGCAGATCACATGACCGCGGGCGGAGTCGGAGTGATACATGGTCAGGCCGTCCGGGGAGAAGCCGATGCCGTTGGTCAGGGAGACGTCGCCGTACAGTTCTGTAGCCGAGCCGTCGAGATCGATCACGTAGGCCTCGCCCGGGGTCCGGGGCCCGGACTCGTCGAAGGGGTCGCTACGGATGGTGCCGCAGTAGATCCGCCCGTCGGCGTCGGTCATGAGGTCGTTGAATCCCGGTGCGCCGGGATCGAACAGCACCCGGGTCTCGCCGTCCTTGACATGGCAGATGTTGCGACCGCTGACCACGAGCCCACCGTCGGCATGGATGGCGATACCACCGACCCCCCGGCGCTTCGGCACCACCACCGTGATCTCTCCGGTCGGCGCCCGACGACGGACCCCACCGTTCGGGACGTCGCTGAAGTAGAGATTGTCGTCGTCGTCAACCCGCGGGCCCTCGA
Organism: uncultured Acidimicrobiaceae bacterium; assembly: GCA_947259095.1. Lineage (GTDB taxonomy): Bacteria > Actinomycetota > Acidimicrobiia > Acidimicrobiales > SZUA-35 > JAHELU01. The sequence continues at coordinate 3,791 of CAMYLA010000064.1, forward strand.
TCAAACCGAAGCCGTGAGCGAGCGTTTCGAGTTCTGCTGCCATGCCCCGAAGCTAGTCGCCACCATCCCCACCGGGCGACCGAGCACTAGGCTCGGATCATGTCGACGCCCTCAACCGCTCCGGCGACCGACGGGCCGACCGCCCTGTTCATCCAGCACGACCCGCAGGCCCGGCCGGGCCATGTCGGGCGGCGGATGGCGGAGCGGGGCCTGCGCCCGGTCTGTCTGACCGTGGCACCCTCGCTGGAGGAGGCCAACCCCGTGATCGACTTCGGTGATCCTGGCCGATACGACGTGATCGTGGCTCTCGGCTCGGTCTGGTCGGTGTACGACACGGCGACCATCGGCAACTGGATTGGGGCCGAACTGGCCTTCCTGGCCGAAGCCCAGCGGCGGGAGATCCCCATCCTCGGCGTCTGTTTCGGTGGGCAGGCCCTGTCGGCTGCGCTCGGCGGTTCGGTGGAACCGGCTCCCCGGCCGGAGGTCGGCTGGCGAACCGTGGAAACCGACAAGCCCGAGGTCCTGGGCGCCGGACCGTGGATGCAGTGGCACTTCGACCGCTTCACCGTGCCGGGCGGCGCGGCCGAGGTGGCGCGCAGTCCCAGCGGCCCGCAGGCGTTCACCGTTGGCCGCAGTCTCGGGCTCCAGTTCCATCCCGAGGTCACCGCCGAGATCGTCGAGAACTGGCTCGATCTGGCCCCCCCGGAGGTGTTGGCCGGGCCGGCTGTCGACCCGTCGGCCATCCGGCGGGACACCACCATGAATGCGGTTGCCGCCGGGGCCGCAACCGACCGGCTGGTCGACTGGTTCCTCGATGACATCGCGGCGATCTGAGCGGGCGCTCCCGGACGCACTGGCTACCGAACCCCACCCCGGCAACAATGGAGCGGCGTCACCAACCGGCCTCCACCGGCCGGGTCCGCCGAGCCGGTGACCCGCATCGAACACAGGACCGAACGAGACGATGGACAACGCCAACAGCACCGAAGAACCGACGTCGAGCCGAAAACCGCTGATCGGCCTCACCGGGCGGCGCAAGCAGGCGGTCCACGTCGACGGCTTTCCCGACAATCTGGACAAACAGGACGTCGACCTCTACCTGGCCGACTACGCCCGCAGCGTCCTGGCCGCCGGCGGGCTGCCTATGCACCTGCCGATGGACGCCGATCCGATCGAGTACCTCGACCACATCGACGGTGTCCTGCTCACCGGCGGCGCCGACATCGATCCGTCCTCCTACGGCCAGGTGCCTGACGGCAACGGCCACTATGAAGCAGACCGCGATGCGCTGGAGCTGCCGCTGATCGGGGCATCGGTCGAGCGGGGGGTGCCGTTGCTCGGCATCTGCCGGGGCCTCCAGGCGATAAACATCCACGCCGGCGGCACCCTCAACCAGGACGTGCACGGCCACGCCACCTACCACGTCGGACCCCACACCAGGGTTCATGACATCACCTTCGATCCCCGGACCAGGCTCGGGCTGCTGTACGACGGATTGCGAGGTGCCCAAGGCGAGTCCCACATGGTGAACTCCCTGCACCACCAGACCGTCGACCGGCTGGGGCACGGCCTCAAGGTCAGCGCCCGAAGCAACGACGGCGTGGTCGAAGGGCTGGAGATGCCGGGCCACGACCTGCTTGGGGTGCAATGGCATCCGGAGATGACGTTGGAACCGGAGCCGGTGTTCGACTGGTTGATCAGCCGGGCCACCAGCCACATGGCCCGCACCGGGGCCACCAACAACACGGCCCGCACCGGGGCCACCAACAACACCGCCCGGCGAGGGGCCACCGATGACACTGCCCGCCGGTCATGACCGTTCCCGAGGGTTCGATCCCACCCGGCGACGAGAACGCCGATCTGACCTCGCACGACACCTACACCACCGGGGTTCCTCACGCCACCTTCGCCCGGCTCCGTCGGGAGGAACCGGTGTCCTGGGTGGACGAGACCGACGGCTCGGGGTTCTGGGCGGTCACCAGGTACCGAGACATCATCGAGGTCAGCCGAAACGTCGAGACCTTCACGTCGACCCGGGGGATCCGCCTGGAGGAGATGTCGCCGGAGGAGACCGAGGCCAGGCGGACGATGATGGAGCAGGATCCCCCCTCCCACACCCGTCTGCGGCGTCTGGTGAGCCGGGGGTTCACTCGCAGGACCGTCGAGGCCTACGAGGACCAGATCCGGGTCCTGGCAGCCGAAGTGGCGGAGGAGGCGTTGGCCACGCCACGCTTCGATTTCGTCACCGACGTTGCAACCCAGCTCCCGATGAAGATGCTGGGCCGGCTGTTGGGGACCCCCGACGCCGACGGCGAGTTCCTGGTCAGCCAGGGCGACGCCTTGCTCGGTAACACCGATCCCGATTTCACCGACCACGTGATCGACCAGACCGACACCGACGAGTTCCGGCTGATCCCGTTCCGCTCCCCCGCCGGCCTCCGCCTGTTCGACTATGCCCGTGACCAGGCCGCCCGCCGCAGGGAGAACCCGACCGAAGACATCATCTCCCAACTGCTGGCCGAGACCACCGACGGCTCGGTGCTCACCGAACACGAGTTCAACAACTTCTTCACCCTGCTGGTGGCGGCCGGCAACGACACCACCCGCTACACGATGACCGGCGGGTTGAAAGCCCTGATGGAACGGCCAGAACTGATGGACCGGCTTCGGACCGGCGACGACGAGCTGTGGTCAACCGCGGTGGACGAGATCCTCCGCTGGACTTCGGTCACCACCCACTTCCGTCGGACCGCCACCAGGGGCGTCGAGCTCGGGGGAACGCCGATCGCCGCAGGCGACAAGGTTGTGATGTTCTTCGTCTCCGGCGACTACGACGATGACCAGTTCGACGATCCCTACACCTTCGACCTGGCCAGGGACCCGAATGACCATATGGCCTTCGGTCGCGGTGGCCCCCATCTGTGCCTCGGGGCGTGGTTGGCCAGGATGGAGATCCGGGTCACGCTCCAGGAGTTCCTGAAGCGGGTCACGTCGGTGAGCCAGGCCGGGCCGGAGCGGTATCTTCGGTCCAACTTCATCGCCGGGATCAAGTCGCTGCCGATCGAAGTGGAGACCGGCACTCCATGACGACTGCCCGCTGATGGCCGAGCAGCTCGACATCGTCACCGCAACCGGACGGTTCGTCCGGTCCGCCGACCGCCGAGACGTGCACGACGGAGGCCACTGGCACCAGGTGTTCCATTGCCTGGTGGTCCGCTCCGGCACGCCGACCCGGGTGGTGCTGCAGCGTCGGCACCACACCAAGGCGGCCTTTCCCGGCCTGCTCGACCTGTCGGCCACCGGCCACCTGGAGGCCGGCGAGGCGCCGGAGCATGGCGTCCGGGAGTTGAACGAGGAGTTGGGCATCGATGCCAAGGCCGACGATCTGACCCCGGTCGGAGTCCGGTTGCTGGCCGACGACGACGGGGAGGGCAGGAACCGGGAACGGGTCCACCTCTTCTACATGACCGACGACCGCCCGCTCGAACACTATGCACCGGAGCCGACAGAGGTGGAGAGCCTGGTCGAGGTCGGCGTGGACGAGCTGTTGGCATTGGTCGCCGCCGGCACCTCACCGGACAACGCCCGGCCGGCCACCGGGGGCCGGGTCGACGCCATCGAATGGCGGCCGGGCGAGAGGAGCAAGGCAACCACGCTGGGCTCCGATGATCTGATCAAGGCCGCCGACGGCTACTGGACGGTGCTCCTGGTGATGGCCCAGCGGTTCGCAGCCGGTGAGGGCCCGCTGGCGATCTGAGTCAACGGCCCCCGAAGCGGCAGCGGGCTCCGGTTGCCACCCGCCGCTCAGGCCCGGATCAACCCCAGTGCCTCGGCTCTGGTGACCGCATTGTGCTTGAGCAGGCCCCGGACGGCCGAGGTGGTGGTCATCGAGCCCGACTTCTGGACTCCTCGCATCGACATGCACAGATGCTCCGCTTCGATCACCACCAGCACACCGGCGGCGGCCAGGCGATCGATGATGGCATCGGCGATCTGACCCACCAGTCGCTCCTGGACCTGCAGCCGTTTTGCGTAGCCGTCGACCACCCTGGCCAGCTTGGAGAGGCCGCAGACTCTGCCCCCGGGGCCCGGCAGGTAGGCGACGTGGGCCCGACCGATGAACGGCAACATGTGATGCTCACACATCGAGCTGAACGGGATGTCGCGGACGATGACCATCTCGTCGTGATCGACCTCGAATTGGCGGTCGAGATGATCGGCAGGATCTTCGCCGTACCCGGCGAGGAGCTCGGAGTAGGAGCGGGCGACCCGGGCCGGTGTTTCCAACAGCCCGTCACGCTCCGGATCTTCGCCGATCGAGGCGAGGATGGTCCGCACCGCGGCTTCTATCTGCTGCTGGTCCATCGGGTCAGTGTTGCATTCGGGCGGGAACAGGGCGCAACCGTGGACTCAGCCCAGTTCGGTCCGATCGACGAACTGATCGAGGGCCTCGGGGTTGGCAAGCGCCTCGATGTTGAGCACCGGGCGACCGTGGATCGTCTCGGTGACGGCCAGCTCGACGATCTTGCCGGAACGGGTTCTGGGGATGTCCGTCACCTCGGCAACCACCGCCGGGACGTGTCGTGGCGAGCACTTGCTCCGCAGCTCGGCCCGGATCCGCTGGCTGAGCTCGGCGTCGAGATGGTGGCCTTCGACCGGTCGAACAAACAACACGATCCGGGTGTCGCCGTCCCACTGTTGGGCCACGGCGATCGCTTCTGCCACCTCCGGCAATTGTTCGACGACCCGGTAGATCTCGGCTGTGCCGATCCGGACCCCCGACGCGTTGAGGGTGGCATCGGATCGGCCGTGGATCACCATCCCGCCCTGCTCGGTCCACGATGCGTAGTCGCCGTGGGCCCACACCCCCGGGAACCGCTCGAAGTAGGCGGCCCGGTAGCGGCTGCCGTCGGGGTCGCCCCAGAACGCCAACGGCATCGACGGGAACGGATTGCGACACACCAGATCCCCTTTTTGCCCGACGGGAGCCGGTGAGCCGTCGTCATCGAACACGTCGATGTCGAGACCCAGCGCCTTGGCCTGGATCTCGCCGGCATTGACCGGTTTCGTCGGATCGCCGAGGACAAGGCAGCCGCACAGATCGGTACCACCGGAGATCGACGCCAGGTGGACCGCCGGCGAGACGGCCTCGTAGACCCAGCCGAAGCCTTCGTGGCTCAGCGGGGAACCGGTTGAGGCCACCGATCGTATGGCCGACAGATCGTGGTGGTCGGCCGGCCGGTAGCCGGATTTCATCACCCCGTCGATGTACTTGGCCGAGACCCCGAAATAGGTCACCCGGTGCCGTTCGGCCAGCTCGAACAACGATGCCACCGAGGGGTGGGCCGGGTTGCCGTCGTACAACACGATCGTGGCCCCGATGCCGAGGCAACCAACCAGCCAGTTCCACATCATCCAACCACAGGTGGTGAAGAAGAACACCCGATCGCCGGGGCCGATGTCGCCGTGGAGCCGCTGCTCGCTGAGGTGCTTCAACAGCACCCCGCCGGCTCGATGAACGATGCATTTCGGCTTCCCGGTGGTGCCCGATGAGTAGAGGATGTAGAGCGGATGGTCGGCCGGCAGCGGTTCGAAGACCAGCGCCGCGTCCCGGTGGCGGCCGAGCACCGCCTCCCACCGCTCGACGGTGGCCGCAGTCGCCGCTCGAACCGGCTCGAGGTCCGGTGTCGGCCCCGGGTTGGACACCACCAACACCTGCTCCAGCGAGGGCAGGGCGGCGACGATGGCCGCCAGTCGCTCGAGCAGTGGGAAGCTGCGCCCGCCGTACCGGTAGCCGTCGGCGGCAACCAGCACCTTCGGTTCGGTCTGGCCGAATCGGTCGACGACCCCGTCGACCCCGAAGTCGGCCGAGGTCGAGGTGAAGACCGCCCCGATGGAGGCCGCGGCCAGGAACGAGATGATGGTCTCCGGTCGGTGGGGCATCCAGGCCGCCACCCGATCGCCGGGGCCGATGCCGAAGCCACGAAAAGCGGCCGCCGTCTCGGCCACCCGGTCTCGCAATTCGGACCACGACAGTTCCACTGCGGTCGCCTCGGCGTCAGCCGAGCCGTCGACCCCGACCGGGCCGTCGACCTCGACCGGGCCGTCGACCTCGGCTATGGCGATGATGGCCGGGTCGAGGGCCCCCGGTCGGTCGGCCAACAGGTTCTCGGCCACGTTGAGGGTGGCGTTCGGCAGGAAGCGGGTGCGGTGGAAATCGGGCGCAGGCTCGATGTCGACCGAACCCGGGTCGCCGATCACCTCGCCCCATTCCCACACCGCCCGCCAGAACGTCCCCGGCTCGGCCACCGACCACGCCCAGAGCTGCTCGGTGCTGTCGGACCCCGGCCGGTAGCGGCGACGAAACCGGTCGATCTGGCTGGCCGCCACCCGATCGGCGGCCGGTCGCCACAGCGGCCCGCTCGGCTCGAGCCCGTCTTCGACATTGTCAGTCATCGGACATGCCTCCTCGATCCTCGGCATCGCCGGCTGCGAGATGAAGCAGCAGCGCCGACTCCGGGTCCATGACCGGCGGTTGCAGGCCGAGCTCCATCAACAACCGGCCCCGGGCAACGACCTCGTCCATGCCCATCCACGCCGGTGGGCTGATGCCCCGATCCCGGACCGGCCCCGGCAGTGTCAGGTTGGTGATCCGGTACCGGCGGTCCGGGGCCAGCCCGGCGAAACGCACCGGCCCCGGAACCGATTCCTGGCTGCTGGCCACCCTGGCATAGACGAACAGCGCCTCGGATCGGTCGGCGGCCACCACCCCCATCACGTTGACCGCCGGGTCGGCGGTGTCGAGCCGCCGCCAGTCGCCGCCGTGGAGCAGCGCCCGATGGTGTTTGTGGAGCGCAACCAGCTCGGCGATCTCGGCCCGCTCGGCCTCCGATGCGGTCAACAGGTTCCACTCGATGCCGAGGTGGCCGAGGAACGCCGAGGCGCTGCGGATGCCGAGATCGTGGCGGCGACCGGTGGTGTGGGACACCGGTGGTCCGATGTGCGAACCCATGACCTCGGGCGGGAACAGCATCGAAAATCCCCGCTGGATCTCCTGGCGATCCAGGGCGTCGTTGCTGTCGGAGGTCCAGATCCGCTCGGTTCTGGCCAGGATCTCGAAGTCGGCTCGGCCACCGCCGGACGAGCAGCTCTCGATCTCCACGCCGGGGTGGCGGCGGCGCAACTCGTCGATCAAGGCATAGACCGCCAGCGTCTGGCGACGGGATCCGGCCCGGCCGTCGTGGGTCGGCTGGACCAGGTCACGGTTCATGTCCCACTTGAGCGAGGCGATGTCGTTGTCGGTGAGCAGCCGGTCGATTCGCTCCAGGATGTGATCCCGGGCCTCGCTGTTCGACAGGTCGAGCACCAACTGGTTCCGCCCCAACTGCAGCGGGTACCGGTCGTCGTGGAGCGCCCAGTCCGGGTGCAGGCGGAACAGCTCGGAATCGGGGTTCACCATCTCCGGTTCGACCCACAATCCGAACTCCATGCCGAGGGAACGAACATGGTCGATCAGGGGTCTGAGGCCGTCGGGGTACTTGGCCGGGTCGACCACCCAGTCACCGAGCGCCGAGGTGTCGTCGTTTCGGCCGAGGAACCAGCCGTCGTCGAGCACGAACCGTTCGACACCGACCTCGGCGGCCCTCGATGCCAGGTCCGTCAGGATCTCCGGGCGGTGATCGAAGTAGACGGCCTCCCAGGTGTTCAGCATCACCGGTCGGGGCCGATCGGGGCCGGGGTGATGGCTGCGACCCCGGAGGAAACGGTGAAAGCGGTGGGACACCGTGGCCAGCCCGGCCGGGCTGTAGGCACCGTGGACGATCGGTGTCCGAATCGACCGCCCCGGCGCCAGGACCACCTCACCACTCTCCAGCAGTTCGCCGAGCTGGAGATGGCGACGACCGTCCGACAACCGTTCGGCAACGACCCTGCTGTTGCCGCTCCAGCCGAGGGTCAGCCCCCAGACGTCGCCGGTGGTCTCGGTGAACCCCGACGTGCCGGCCAAGACCGCCGGGATGCGGTCGTGTGAGGTCCGTCCCCGACGGTTCTCCGAGACCCAGGCTCCCGGCCCCCACTCCTGGCGGCGGGGCTGGAACTCCAGGGTCCACCGGCCGCTGAAGGTCAACAGCTCGCCGGCCCACGGCGGCAGGGCGATACTGGGGGCGAACCGATCCACCACGTACGCAGACGAGCCTCGGTTGGTCAGGGTCAGCCCGACTTGGACCACATCGGAAAGGCGACACAGCGCCACATCGACGTCCAGTGCCAGGTCGGAGAACGCATCGACCAGTGACCACACCACCCGATCGGTCTCCTCGGTTCGATGTTGTTCGACCCGGAGGTGCCGAAACCGGGGGGCATAGCCGTCGCCCGACGGCCGATGACCGGCAATGCCGGGCTGGCCGGCAAAGCCGCGACCACTCTCGGTGACCAGACCAATCGGAGCCTCGACGTCGAGACTGGCCCTGGCGGTCGGCCTGCCACCCAGCGTGGCCACCGAGCCGGCATCGTCATCATCCAGCCCGACGCCCCAGTACCCGACGGCGGGCATGCCGCCATCGTGGGACACGAGCACGATGCTGGTGGACGGGGACCGGAGGTGCACCGTCGCCCCCCCGCCGCCACCGCTGCTCTTTTTGGTCATCGGGTGCCTCCAACCGTCCCCATGGGCGCCGGCACCGGAGGCGGGCGAACGTTTGGTGCTCCCGGTCCGGGCCGAACATCGATGGCGCAACGATAGAACTCTGCGACAAAATCGGGTTCATCCTTCCGCAAGTTTCGTGGCCAGGTATGCTCTGCCAAGCATCAAGCCTCGGGGAGGGGCTGATCCAAGCCGTCAGCAACTGACGCATAGTAAGAGAGATAGTCTGATGTCCAAATTGATACTGCCCACGTCGCCGAGCCCGTCCAAGGTCGGGATGCCGATCGGCCGTCGCGGCTTCTTGAAAGGCGCCGCCGGTGCGGCCGGCGTTGCCGCCGTGGGTGGCCTGCTCGCCGCCTGCGGCGATGATGACGAGACGGCGGCGTTGGAGTCGCCCGAGGGCGGGGCCGGGCTGGCGCTTGGCGAGGCAACCGGCGATGTGACGATCGGGTCCAACTACTCAAACGCGCTCCCCCAGGCCGGTTTGGCCGCGGCGGTGGCTGCGGTGCCGAACGAGGCCATCAGCGGCGTGATCAACGAGGTCGACCACAACACCTTCCAGGAGAACATCACCACCTACCTCCAGCAGCCGGACGACATCATTCCCTGGTTCGCCGGCTACCGGATGCGGTTCTTCGCCCAACAGGACCTGCTTGGCGACATCACCGACGTCTGGGGCCTGGTTGGCGATCAGATGTCCGACGGCTTCAAGCAGGCCTCCACCGGCGATGACGGCAAGCAGTACTTCGTGCCGTGGGCCTACTACGCCTGGGGCGTCTACTACCGCAAGAGCCTGTTCGAGGAGAACGGGTACGAGGTCCCGACCGACCTGGCCGCACTCACCAGCCTGGCCGAGGCGATGAGCGCCGACGGCCTCACCCCGTTCGCCTTCGGCAACGACGGCCAGTGGCCGGCGATGGGCACCTTCGACCAGATCAACTTCCGGCTGCACGGCTACCAGTTCCACGTCGACCTCATGGCAGGCAAGGAGCCGTGGAACGGCGACAAGGTCAAGGAGACCTTCAGCACCTTCGCCGAGCTGCTGCCGGCCCACCAGGAGAACCCGAACGGGCGGACCTGGGAAGAGGCTGCGGCCGCGGTGGTCAACAAGGAGGCCGGCATGATGACGATCGGCACGTTCATCGGCTCCCAGTTCCCGGAGGACGAGTTCGACGACATCGACTTCTTCCCGTTCCCGGCCCTGAGCGACGAGCACGGCCTCGACACCATCGAGGCCCCGATCGACGGCTGGATGATGGCCAAGTCGCCGTCAAACGAGGCCGCGGCCAAGGAGATGCTGGCCCACTTCGGAACCGGGGTGGCCCAGGACGCCTACCTGGCCGAGGATCCCAGCGTCGTCGCCACCTCGTCGCAGGCCGACACCAGCGTCTACAACGGCCTCCAGGTCAAGGTCCAGGAGGCGGTGGCGGGGGCCGCCAGCGTGACCCAGTTCCTCGATCGCGACACCAGCCCGGAGTTCGCCTCAAACGTGGCGGGCCCACGCATCGCCGACTTCCTGGCCGACCCGACCAAGCTCGACTCCATCGTCGACGACATGGAGGAGCAGGCCGAGGTCATCCTCCGGGCCTAGCTCAAGCGACTGGTCCCGCCGACAACAGTCGGCGGGACCAGCTGTGGTTCCGAACCCCGGCGGCGCTGGACGACCAGCCCGCCGTTCGCTATACAGAGCAACACTCCATGGCCTCCACCGCAATCGAAGACACCTCCACAACCGAATCGACGGTGGGCCACCAGCCGGTGAAGAAGCCCCGTCGGGGTCGAGGTGGTGGGCTCATGTTCTCAGGCCGGGACCGGCTGGTCTTCGGCTTGATGATCGGTATCCCCACCGCGGTGCACGTGTTGCTGGTGTGGATCCCGACCCTGGGCTCGATCGTCCTGTCGTTCACCGACTGGAACGGCATCCGGTTCTCCGACCTCAGTTTCGTCGGACTGGAGAACTACAACCAGATCGTCACCGTCTTCGAAAAGGACTTCTTCCAGGCACTGATCAACAACGCAGTGCTGATGCTGTTCCTGTTCATCGGGCCGACCACGCTCGGCATGTTCCTGGCCTACCTCCTCGACAAGGAGCTCAAGGGCACGAGGATCTACCAGAGCCTGTTCTACACCCCGGTGGTGCTGTCGCTGGCCGTTGTGGGCTTCATCTGGAAGAGCGTGATGTATTCGCCAAAGCAGGGTTTCGCCACCGAGGCGGTCAACGCCCTCGGCGGCAGCGGCGGCGAGATCGACTGGATCGGCAACCAGTCGTTCTTCTCGTTCCCCGCCACCCTGGCTGCGCTCGGCATCATGTCCCTGATCATCGCCGCCGGGGTCCACCTGTTCTGGCACAACCCGATCGCCACCGGGATCATTGCCGCCATCGGGCTGCTGTTCCTGGGATTCGCACTGACCACCGACGCCGAACCCGACTACGGCGTCTCCAAGAACTTCGCCGCCATCCTGGTGGCCATCGCCTGGCGCCACACCGGCTACATCATGGTGCTGTACCTGGCCGGAATGAAGAGCGTCGACCAGTCGCTGCGGGAGTCGGCGGCGCTGGACGGCTGCAACGAATGGCAGTCGTTCCGCCACGTGCTGTTCCCCACCCTGAAACCGATCAACGTCGTGGTGGCGGTCATCACGGTGATCGAGGCCCTGCGCGCCTTCGACATCATCTTCGCCCTCAACAAACCGAGGAAGACCGAGGTGCTGTCGATCCTGGTAACCAACAACCTGCTCGGTGAGGGCGGCGGCAACGTCGGCCGGGGATCGGCCTATGCGGTGATCCTGTTCCTGTTGTGTCTGGCGTTCGTCATCTGGTACGTGACCAACCACTTCAGGGCGTCGGAATCATGACCACCACCATCTCCCGCAACAAAGGTGTGACCTGGCAGCGGATCGTGCTCTATACGTTCCTGACCGTGCTGGTGACCCTCTGGATGGTGCCACTGGTGGGCGCGCTCTACTCGTCGTTCCGGCCATTCATCGAGACCCAGCGCGACGGCTACCTGTCACTGCCGGAAACCTTCACCCTCCAGAACTACCGCGATGCCTGGACCCAGGGCGACATCCTTGGCAAGTACTGGAACACGGCCCTGATCCTGATCCCGGCACTGGCCCTCACATTGTTCTTCTCCAGCATGGTGGCCTTCGTGGCCAGCCGGTTCAGTTGGCGGTTCAACATCGCGCTTCTGGTGCTGTTCACCGCCGGGAACCTGCTGCCCCAGCAGATCATCATCCAGCCGCTGTTCCAGATCTACAAGCGCATCCCGTTGCCCGATTTCATGTCGAACTCCGGCCAGCTGCTCGGGAGCACGTGGGGTCTGATTCTCATCCACGTTGCGTTCCAGAGCGGCTTCTGCACCTTCGTGCTCAGCAACTACATGAAGTTGTTGCCCAAGGAGCTGAACGAGGCGGCGATGGTCGACGGAGCCGGCGTCTGGCGCCAGTACTGGTCGGTCATCCTGCCCCTCACCAGGCCGGCCCTGGCCGCGTTGGCCACCCTGGAGTTCACCTGGATCTACAACGACTTCTTCTGGGCCGTCGTCCTGGAGCAGCAGGGCGCCGACCGTCCGATCACATCGTCGCTGGCCAACCTCGGTGGCGAGTTCTTCACCGACGACAATCTGATTGCCGCCGCCTCGGTGATGGTGGCCCTTCCGACGATCACCGTGTTCCTGCTGCTGCAGCGCCACTTCGTGGCCGGGCTCACCCTCGGTTCGACCAAAGGCTGAGCCTTCTGGCACGCCGTGTCGGGGCCACGCCCCCGGCATCGGCGGCTGCCGGGCCGTCGGCGGCAGCCTGAGCATCGGTGGCTGCCGGAGCGTCGGTAGCCGTGGCCCGGCCCGGCCCGGTTCCGGGTGGTCCGAGGTGGTCGTTGAACAGGGTCGTCACGTACTCCGAGGAGTACCGGGGATCGATCGACTGCGGCTGGTTGAGGGTCCAGTCGTCGCCGTCATAGCCGAAGGCCGCCAGGTAGCGCCGCAGCCCGCCGGCCCCGTAGTGGGCCACGTCGGTGGGGGTGAACCAGTCCCGCCAGTCGCCGTAACCCTTGCGCCGGACCACCCGCTCCAGCCCCTCGGCCACCTCGGCGTCGGCCGCAACCGGGAACCCGAGATAACGGTTCAACTCGTCGTACTGGCCGTCGACCATGTCTTCGTAGTGAAAGACCAGCCAGTCGTCGCCAACCTCCCGGAGCCGCAGGTCGGCCACCGCATCAAGGGTCTCGAAGTAGTCGGCCGGTTCCAGTTCGAGGAACGGAACCGACGCCGGCTCGGCCTCCTTGGCCACCAACCTGGCCAGCACCCGCTCGAAACACGCCCGGTCGGCGGCCTCCGGCGGCTGCTCACGGTGCCACCGGTAGAGCGACTGGCTGACCAGGAAGTCCCGCGGGTCCCGGGCGATCCAGATCTTGCGGTCGTAGTGGGCGAAGTCGTCGAGGGTCTCGGTCTGGGTGCCGATCAGTTTCTTGGTCACGACATGGCGACCATCGCCACCGTCGACTCCGGGCCCGTCCGCTGGCTCGAAGTCGATCGCCACGTCCTGGAGGGCGCCGGCCACCCGGTAGGTGAGGATGGTGGTGCCGGACTTCGGCAACCCGACGATCAGAATCCGCATGTCCGCCTCCCCCGCCTCAACAGCGCAGGTGCTCCTGGTCCGACGGCCAAGCCCTGGCCCGGTAGTCGGACTCGCCGAAGTGGTCCCGGAGATCGGCGATGAACGTGGAGGTCGGCGGGTACTCCTCGACCCGATCGGCGGTGTGGTTCGGGTTGTCGTAGGGGTCGGCGTGCAGGACCGGCCCCCACCGCCGCTGCAGCAGATCGAGTTCCCAGTCGGCGACGGAGGGGTCACGGGAACTGGACTCGTGGTGGATGACCTCGGTTGCGCAGTCGACGACGGTCCGATAGCCGGACCGGCTCAGCTTCAGGCAGAGGTCGACATCGTTGTAGGCCAGCGGGAACAGTGGGGTGAACCCGCCGACCGCCTCGAACTTGTGGCGCTCGACCGCAAGGCAGGCCGCGCTGACCGCCACACAGTTCTGGGCCGTGGCCAGGGCGGCCAGATAGCCGGGGTGGTCCCCCATGTAGCCAACGTAGCGGTGGGCGGGACTGCCGTGGCGGGACCACGTCCCGGCGTGCTGGATCCGGCCGTCGCCATAGAGCAGCTTCGCCCCCACCGCACCGATGTCCGGTCTGGTGGCATACATCACCATTCGTTGTAGCCACCCCGCCATCGAGATCTCGGTGTCGTCGTTGAGGAACAGCAGGATGTCGCCGGTGGCACGGATCGATCCCAGGTTGCAGGCCTTGGAGAAGTTGAACGGTCGATCATCGCCGACGAAGGTGATGTCGGCAGAGGCCGCCGCCTCCCGCATCGCCGGCAACTGTGCCCGGTCACAGTGGCTATCGAGCACCACCACGATCTCGTAGTCCGGATAGGTCGACCGTTTGACGATCGACTGCACGGCCTGCTCGACCAGGATCACGTCGGCCCCGTGGACGATGCGGCGGGTCCCGCCGGTGGGGATGATGATGCTGACCTTGGGGTGCTCCACCAGCTCCGGCTCCAGGTCGATGATGCCGGGCCAGCGGGGGTTGCGACTGGCGGTGGCCGGGAACCCGGTCCGCTCCAGATGGGAGGCGACGACCCGGACCCCTGCCTCGTAGGCCCAGTCCTTGGCACCGGCATCCATGGCGGTCGACGTCGGGGACTCGCGCCAGTGGTACAGCAGCTTGGGAACGTGGAGGACCTTGCGAGCCCGCTCCACCGCCCGCAGCGCCAGATCGTGATCCTGGGACCCGTCGAACCCGGGGCGGAATCCCCCGACGGCCAGCGCCAAGCTGCGGCGGCAGACGATCATGTGCCCCAGGTACATCTGCTGGCGGAGCCGCTCGACCGAGAAACCGGGCTTGTAGAACGGGTTGATCCGCTCCTCGGTCTCGGCGTCGAGATGATCCTCGTCGGTGAACACGAAGTCGACATCTCGGGAATTGGCGATCTCCCAGGCCACGGTACCGAGGGCCTCCGCGTCCAGGGTGTCGTCGTTGTCCAGCAGCACGATGAACTCGCCGACCGCCATCTCCAGCGCATCGTCGGTGGCGGCGGCGATGCCGCCGTTCTCCGGCCGCCGCTTGACCCGGATGCGGTTGTCGTCGACCTCCAGCAGTTCGGTCACGGCCGCTGGTTGGGGACCGTCGAGAACGAGGCAGACCTCCCAGTCGGCGGTGGTCTGGGACCGAACCGAATCCAGGCAGGCCGCCAGGTGGTCCGGCTCGGGATGCCAGACCGGCACCAGTACCGAGAAGATCGGCCGCTCGCCGTGCCAGAGGCTGGAGTTCATCGAATCGGCCGCCTACTGCTGCGACCTGGCGGTCCTGGCCAGCAGCGGGCTGAAACGTCTCGCCACCGGGTTGGGCCGCTCCGGGACCGTCTGCTCGGCGGTGAGCTCCAGCACCTTGTTCTGGAGCTCGGTCACCTCGAGGATCCGGACGTGGAGATGGTGTTCCAGCTCGGCGGTTCTGGCCTTGGATGCGCTCAGCTCGGCCTCGGCCCCGACCACGGCGTCTCGAGCCTGGAGCAGCTGCTGGGACACGTCGTCGAGGCGATGCATCAGGTCCTCGATTTGGCGATCCCGGGGATCGGCGGAGTCGATGCCCTGCATCGTTGGCGGCGGAGACGATGGCGATGACGGAACGGCTCGTTGATGATCGGCGGGCGGCACAGGGCCGATCCTACAACCGATGGACGTCGACCCGGAGGCACGACAATCGACCTGCTGCAGCACCAAGAAGCAGCAACGTATCTGCCGGCGGAGCATGCACCATTGGCGGCGGCCGGCCACCGCAGCGACCGCTCAGGCCGGGTCCTCGAACTGGGCCGGACCGTCGGTTTCGGCCACCCGTTGCAGGATCCTGGCGAAGGTCTCGACCGGCTGCGCCCCCGGAACGGCAACCCGGCGATCGAAGACAAAGGTCGGCACGCTGGCCACACCGTTTGCCATGCAGAACTCGAGGCTGGCCACCACCTCCGCTCGGCCCTCATCGTTGTCGAGCCAGGACCGGCTGAGCTCGGGATCGAGCCCGACCTCGGCGCCGCAGCCGATGAGGAGCTCGTGGTCGCCGACATCGGCCCCTTCGACGAAGTACGCCCGCATCAGGCGCTCCTTCAGCTCCACCTGGCACCCCTGCTGCTCGGCCAGGACGAGCAGCCGATGGGCTGAGAGGGTATTGGCCCGCATGGCGATGTCCATGTGGAACTCCAGCCCCTCCCCCGCCGCTTCGGCGGTCACCGTGTCGAGGATACGATTCGCGGCCTCGGGGCCACCGAACTTCTTCTCGTAGACCCGCCGTACCGGCTGGGCGTCGTCCGGGGCCTTCGGGTCCAGCATGAACGGGCGGTAGCGGACGTCGACGGTGTCCCCGGTCGCCGCCTCGTACTGCTCGAGCGCGGCCTCGAATCGCCGCTTGCCGATATAGCACCAGGGGCACATCACGTCGGACCAGATCTCGACCTGCATCGGCCCATCTTCTTCCCGGCCCGGCCCCGGCGCAAACCGGGCCGGCCATCGCTCAGGCGGTTTCCACCCCGGCCGCTTCACCGAGATCGAACTTGTCGATCGCCTCGTCGCGGAGCTTGAACTTCTGGATCTTGCCGGTGACGGTCATGGGGAACTCCTCGGTGACCGCCACGTAGCGGGGGATCTTGTAGTGGGCGATCTTGCCCTGGCAGTACTCCCGGATCTCCTCGGCGGTCACCTCGGACCCGTCCTCGGTCTGGACCCAGGCCATGACCTCCTCGCCGTACTTCAGATCGGGCACCCCGACCACCTGCACGTCCTTGATCGCCGGGTGGCCGTAGAGGAACTCCTCGATCTCACGGGGATACACGTTCTCCCCGCCCCGGATGATCATGTCCTTGATCCGACCGACGATGTTGGCGTACCCGTCGGCGTCCATCACCGCCAGATCGCCGGTGTGCATCCAACCGTCGCCGTCGATGGCCTCGGCCGTCCGCTCGTCGTCGTTCCAGTAGCCGAGCATCACCGAGTAGCCCCTGGTGCAGAATTCGCCGGACCTCCCTCGGGGTACGACCTCGCCGGTTTCGGGGTCGACGATCTTGATCTCCACGTGGGGATGAACCCGGCCGACGGTGCCGACCCGCTTGTCGATCGGGTCGTCGACCGCGGTCTGGGTCGAGACCGGCGACGTCTCGGTCATCCCGTAGGCGATGGTGACCTCGTCCATGTTCATCCGCTCGACGCACTGCTTCATGATCTCGACCGGGCATGGCGAGCCGGCCATGATCCCGGTCCGCAGTTCGGCCAGGTCGTAGCTCTCGAAATCGTTGAGCGCCAACATGGCGATGAACATCGTCGGGACGCCGTACAGGCTGGTGCAGCGCTCCTCGGCGGTGACCCGCAGGGTTTCGACCGGATCGAAGGCATCGGCCGGAACCACGATGGTCGCCCCGTGGGTGGTGCACCCCAGTACCCCCATCACCATGCCGAAGCAGTGGTAGAACGGCACCGGCACGCAGACCCGATCCTCGGGGGTGTAGGCGCACCCCTCGGCAACGAAGTACGCATTGTTCAGGATGTTGCGGTGGCTGAGGGTCGCTCCCTTCGGGTACCCGGTGGTGCCGGATGTGTACTGGATATTGATCGCATCGTTGCGGTCGAGGCCGGCGCCGATGGCGTCGACCTGGGCCGTGGTGGCTTGGTCGGCCCGGCTCAACAGCTCGCCCCAGCTGTCGGTGCCGGTGAAGTAGACCTGTTCCAGGTCCGGGAGCTGGGGCCGTACTTCGTCGACCATGGCCACGTAGTCGCTGGTCTTGAACCGCTCCGCCGCCACCAGACCCCGGCAGCCCGACTGCTGGAGAGCGTACTGCACCTCATGGGTCCGGTAGGCCGGGTTGATGTTGACCAGGATCACGCCGATCTGGGCGGTTGCGAATTGGATCAGCACCCACTCGACGCAGTTGGGGGCCCAGATGCCGAGCCTGTCCCCCACGCCGAACCCGCTGGCCAGCAGCGCTCTGGCCACCCGGTCGACCTCGGCGGCCAGCTCGGTGTAGGTCCAGCGGATGCCCTGGTGGGCCACCACCAGCGCCTCCCGATCGGGATGGGCGGCGACCGTCGCGGCCAGGTTGACGGCGATGGTCTGCTCCAGCAGAGCCGGTTCCGTTACCCCGATCGTTGCACTGCGGGGCGCACCGGGGGATTCGTCTGCCATCTTGGGTTTCCTTTCACGTCCCCGTCCGTGGCGGGATCGGAAGAAAGACTAGCTCAGCCTGCGGCCAAGGCTTCAGCCCGATCCTGGGCCGCCTGGAGCTGCCGACCGATCTCGGCGGTGAAGTCCTGGAGCTGCTGGCGACTGGCCCGCTTCCCGTCGATGCCGACCGGTGGGGCCATCGGCTCGCCCGCCACGATGGCCACGGTCGAGCGGTGGATGAACCTGGCCCCTTCCGGCATCGCCACCTCGGTCCCGGCGATCCCCACCGGTATCACCCGGGCCCCCGATCGGGCTGCCAACCAGGCGGCGCCGTCGAACAGCTCGGTGATCTTCTGGCCGCTCTGACGACCTCCCTCGGGGAACACGATCATGGTCTCGCCCCGGTCGAGCAGGGCTTTTGCCGCCTTGAGGGCGTCCCGGTCGGCCTCACCCCGGCGAACCGGGATGGCCCCCAGGGCGGCGCAGAGATAGCTGACCCCGGGTGTGGTGAACAGTGATTCCTTGCCGAGCGCCCTGATCCGCCGCGAGCTCTGGATGGCCACCAGGACACTGTCGAGATTGGACCGGTGGACCGGGGCCAGGATGGTGGCCCCCGGCAGGTCGAGCACCTCGATGTTCTCCGATCGCACCCGCAGCCAGGGATTGGCCACCCATCGCAGCAGAACTCGCAGGGCTCGGTAGAACACGAGGGAGGATCGCCGATCGCCCCGGGTCAGGGCGGTCTCTCGTAGTCCGGCGTTCACGGCCGACCAGTACAGCAGATTGCGGCCGGCTTCACACGCCCCCCGGCCCGATCGCCGCCGTCGGGCGGCGGCCGGCTCAGGCCCGCCGGATGGCCAACGACTTGCCGGTGGCGACCCGGTAGAGCACCAGGTAGTAGAAGCAGCCCACCAGCGAGGTGACGAACCGGAGCACGAGCCCACCGGCCGAACCGTCGACCACCGCCGAGCCCGTCCACCAGGAACCGATGACGACGGCGATCAGGAGACCGGCCGCCGCCGAG
This sequence comes from uncultured Acidimicrobiaceae bacterium, assembly GCA_947259095.1. GTDB lineage: Bacteria > Actinomycetota > Acidimicrobiia > Acidimicrobiales > SZUA-35 > JAHELU01. Next base: position 22,665 of record CAMYLA010000064.1, read on the forward strand.
GCCGCGTCGGTGCGGCTCGCTTGGTCTCCCGATCGCAACATCGATCTCTCCTCCATGTTGGACTTCCCCCTCCGACCATCAAGGATAGGAGGCGGGGTTTCGGCGCTGAAGAGTGGAACGACCGTGGACCGGGGGGTCGATGGGCCCAGCCGAGGCCGAGCTTCTCGGCCAAGGCGGGGCAGTGGCCTCAGTACTCGACGTCGACAGCCCGGCAAAGGAACGCCATCAATGGCGCCGCCCGCTTGCAGTTCTGTTCGAACAGGTTTATGAAGTCCGACCCGGTGACCTGACGCTGGGTCAGCGTCGTTGTTGCGATGAAGTCCTTGCGCTTGAGGTCTTCGATGAGGCGATGATCGGGGTCGAACCCCTTCGGCGGGCGCTGCAGGGAATCGCCGGCGAGCTCGTAGACATCGGTGAACCGCTTGGCCCTGGTGGCCTTCTTCCAGCCGCCGGGGTCCTCGGCGATGTTGCCTCGGATGGCGTATGCCACCTTGGTCTTCGGGCGCCACAGCCCGACACCCATGAAGCAGCCGCCGGGCTCGAGATGGACGTAGAACCCCGGAGCGTGGGCATCCTTGGCCCGCTCGTGACGGAAGTGCATCCCGGTGTTGGTCTTGTACGGCGTCTTGTCCTTCGAGAATCGGGTGTCCCGCTGAATGCGGAACAGCGAGCCGCCGACGGTGCGGGAGTCGGCGACGAAATGAGGAGAGATCTTCTCGAGCCGATCGCCGAAGTCGGTGATGAAATCGAGGGCCGGTTGACGGACCGTCTCCTCGTAACGCTCCTGGTGCTCCTTGAACCAGACCCGGTCGTTGTTGTCTGCCAGGTCTCGGAGGAAGGCGAACAGCTGGGGGGTGAAGTACCGGTCTGCCATGGGGGCGACGGTAGTCGGTCAGCGGGCCAGGAAGTCGACCAGGCGCCCGGTCCAGGTCTGCAGCTCGGCCATGGTCGAGGCCAGCGAGAGTTCGGCATCGGGGATGAGGTCGGCGAGTTGGCGGGCTGAGCTGACCGGGTGGGCGGGGTCTCCGGTCCAGGCCAGGATCAGCGTCGGTGCGGTGATCCTGGCCACCGCCTCCTTGGCCGGCAGGTCGGCGGTCACCGCCCCCCGGAAGACCCCGGTCAGCCGAACCGGGTCGGCGGCCCGCATCCGTGCCGCTCGGCGCTCGGCGTAGGCCGCGTCATCGACGAAGGGGTCCGGTGGCGGCACCGCGGCGCCGGCGTTGATCAGCAGCTCGACCCCCCGCTGCTCGACGATGTCGGCCATCTGGGTGTAGACCCCGGTCTGTTCGGCTCTGCTCTCCCAGGCGGTGGGTGGGATGGCCAACACCACCGCCTCGACCCGCTGCGGTGCCAGCACCGCGGTGTGGAGGGCCGTGGCGGCCCCCATGGACGCGCCGCCGACTGCGAATCGTTCGATGCCGAGGTGGTCGGCCAGCGCCAGCTGGTCTTCGGCCAACCGGCTCCACCGGTAGCCGTCGGGTTCCGGAGTGAAGCCGGAGC
>CAMYLA010000065.1 GCA_947259095.1 uncultured Acidimicrobiaceae bacterium
GTGGTGTCGATGTTGTTGAGTTGGTAGCCGAGGTTGGTGAGTTGTTGTTCGAGGGTTTTGACTGCTTCGCCGGTTGATCCCAGTCGCAGTGTTGGCCGGTCCTCGGCCCCGGCAGGATCGGCGAGGGGCGGTGCGAGGACACCGAGAACCGCGACAAAGACGATCGTCAGAACGGCGAGGCGGCGAGCGGAACCTCCGAGAGCGACCATGTCTTCTACCTCCTACAACAACATTGTGGTTGTGGAGGGCTGTTGTGGGTAGGGACCTCGGTCTGTTCTGTCGGCGAAGCGCCAGTTCCGGCTCAACGGCCGAACGGGCCCTGGCACCGACCCGGATCGGTGACCTTCGACCCTGTGGCCGGACGCGGTATTGTCGCAACAGTGAGGGGATGAGGGGCGCATCGACGGAGCCCACCGGCCGATGCAACCAGAAGGAAGAGGCCAGTGGTTCCCATTCCGGATTTGCTGCACTCGTCGCTACGGATCGGCGTGCTCGCGCCGCCCTGGGTGTCGGTGCCACCGACAACCTACGGTGGGACCGAGCTCGTCCTCGATGTGCTGTGTCGGGGGCTGGCCGACCTGGGGCACGATGTGGTGCTCTTCACCACCGGAGATTCCACATGCCCGGTCTCCATACGATGGCTGTTCGAAGCTGCCGCGCCGGATCGGATGGGGGCATCAGTGCTGGAATTGCGGCATGTGGCCGCAGCCTATGACGAGTTCGACGGCTTCGACATTGTGCACGATCACACCCTGGCCGGCTTGTTCCTGGGGCAGCTGCATCCGGGCCTGCCGGTTGTCACCACCAACCACGGGCCGTTCGACGCCGACCTCGCCGATCTCTACCGCAGGACCGCATCCAGCGTGCCGCTGATCGCCATTTCGCAGGATCAGGCCGATCGGGCACCAACCGACGTGCCGATCGCCGCGGTCATCCACCATGGGTTGGATCTCGATCGGTACCGCCTCGGCACCGACCCGGGCGACTACATCGTTGCGCTGGGGCGGATGGATCCCGACAAGGGCATCCACGTCGCCATCGAAGTTGCCCGCCGGGCCGGCCTTCGATTGGTGATTGCGGCCAAGATGCGCGAGTCGGCGGAGATGCATTACTTCGAAACGACGATCAAACCGGCGTTGGGCAATGGCGTCGAATACATCGGCGAGGTCGACCACGCCCAGAAAGTTGAGCTGCTGGCAGGTGCTCGGGCGCTGATCAACCCGATCCAATGGCCGGAGCCCTTCGGTTTGGTCATGGCCGAGTCACTGGCCTGCGGCACGCCGGTGGTCGGCAGCGGCTGTGGCGCTGCTCCCGAAATCGTCGATCACGGTCTCACCGGGTACCTTGCCGCCAACGTGGACGGCCTCGTCCGAGGGGTGCTTGACGCCGACCGGCTGGACCGTCGACGGTGTCGGGAGGTCATCGAGTTGCGATTCTCGATGGAGCGCATGGCCCGGGATCACGAGACCTTCTACCGCTCGGTGCTCATGCAGCGGTCCGGCCGACGCCGACTTCCCCCGGGCATCCTGCCCATGTCCCATCGAGTCGCCTGATGAGCGCTCGATGATCGACGAGACGACGGCTCGAACGGTTGGCGGCGACCGGCTCAGGGCGAAGGCGGCAGGCTACCCGCCTTCGGTTTGTCGACGGGCCAGACGTAGCCGAGTTCATAGCGCCAGGCGGTCTCGCAGCCGATGCAGACGAAGACCACGGTCTCATCGTGTTCCTGGGCCTGGAAGTCTCGCCCGCCGCATCCGGGGCACGACCGGACCGGGCCGAGATGGTCGATTGGCTGTGGCGTGGCATGGACGGGCATGCCACAAGGGTTGCCCGATCTCCTTGGCGCCGACAGGGACCTTCGTCACCTGGGAGGGGATCGTCCGATGACCGATTCCCCCTGGACCTTTGCCGCCGAGAGCTCAAATGTGGGGGCCGGCGATGCTGTCACCCTCGTGGACGGTACGACGTTTGTGATCTGCGAGCCGAGTGGCGCCATCCCCGGCCATGGAGCCAGAGGACTGTTCATGCTCGACACCCGTGTGTTGTCACTCTGGCAGCTCACCGTCAACGATGCGCCGATCCAAGCCCTATCGGTCGCCCCCTCCGGCCCCTTCTCGGCCAGTTTCGTCGGCCGGATCGATGATCCGGCCAGGGCCGACGCCTCGCTGGTTGTCATTCAGCGGCGTCATGTCGGGCGGGGCCTCCGAGAGGACCTGGACATCCGGAACCACGGGTCGGAGAGCATCATGGTCCGGCTGCGGCTCGAGGTCGGCTGCGATTTCGGAGCGCTTTTCGATGTCAAAGCAGGGAGGGAAACCACCCACCACGGTGCGGTGGTGCGTTCGGAGGACGGAGCACTCTCGATCGAAGCACCGTCCGGCGAACGGGGCCTGATCGAATCGGTCCACATCGTGAGCTCGACGCCTCGGACCCGAGTGGAGCACAACGCCCTGCTCTGGGATCTGTGGTTGGAACCGGGACAACGATGGACCAACTGCCTGCTGGTGAGTATCACGGCCGGAGGCACGCCCATCGAGCCAAGCCACCGATGCGGGCAGCCGATAGAGGATGCCATTCCGGTCAGTCGTCTCCGACAATGGCGGGATGAGGTCACGAGCCTCGAGACCGACAACGCAACGCTGGCCACTGCGGTCAATCGGGCCTCGGAGGATCTCGGGGCCCTCCGGATCTTCGATCCCGATCATCCCGAACGGGTGGTGGTGGCCGCCGGGGCGCCGTGGTTCATGACCCTCTTCGGTCGCGATTCGGTGCTGACGAGCTGGATGGCGCTTCCGCTCGAGCAGGACCTGGCGCAGGGGGTCTTGCAGGAGCTGGCCGACAACCAGGGCAGGCGCACGGATTCGGCCACCGAGGAACAGCCGGGGAGGATCCTTCACGAGGTCCGCTTCGACCGCACCAGCGCACGCCTGCTTGCCGGAGCCAACACCTACTACGGGACCGTCGACGCCACGCCACTGTTCGTCATGCTGGTCGCCGAGCTGGCACGTTGGACCGGCCTCACGCCTGTCATCTCGGCTCTGATGCCGGCCGTCGACCGAGCGCTGGAGTGGATCGAGACTGTGGGTGATCTCGACGGCGACGGTTTCGTCGAGTATCAGCGGGCCAGCCCCGGTGGTCTCGAGAATCAGGGCTGGAAGGACTCGTGGGACGGCATCCGACATCAAGACGGATCGGTGGCGGCCGGTCCCATCGCCCTGTGTGAGGTGCAGGGCTACGTCTACGCCGCATTGCGGGGCCGAGCCGAACTGGCCGCAGCATTCGACGATCAGGAAACCGCAGTAGCCATGCTGGAGCGGGCCGATGTGCTGCGGGCTCGCTTCCACGAGCGGTTCTGGCTGGCCGATCGTCAGTGGTACGCCATCGGGCTCGACGGCGACAAACGACCCATTGGTTCGCTGACGTCCAACATGGGGCATCTGCTGTGGACCGGGATCGTCCCGGCCGACCACGGCCCAACCATCGCCGCCCATCTGGTTGGCGACGGATTGTTCACCGGGTGGGGCCTGCGGACCCTGGCATCGGACAATCCCGGCTACAACCCGATGTCATACCATTGCGGGTCGGTCTGGCCCCACGACACGGCGCTGGCCATCGCCGGGCTGGCTCGATACCACTGCGATGACGAGGCTCATCGGCTCACGGCCGGACTGCTCGCCGCATCGGCCTGGAGTGGTGGTCGCCTACCGGAACTGTTCGCAGGATTCGCCGCCGATGACCTGGCGTCACCGGTGCCGTACCCGGCTTCCTGCTCGCCCCAGGCGTGGGCCGCGGCATCGCCACTGCTGCTGGTCCGGTCGATGCTCGGCCTGGAGCCGAACCTGTTGACCGGCCATCTGCGGCTCCGGCCTCGGCTGCCACCGGGAGTGCATCGCCTTGCCCTGTCCGGCGTCCCCATCGGCGGCAGCAGGCTGGACATCACGGTGACCGAGGAAGGGGTCGACCTGCAAGGCATGCCGGATCACCTCGTCCTCGAGATCGACCGTCGATGAGCGAAGCCATCCCGGATGGAGCCGGTCCGATGACCACAGCGCTCGAGGGGAGCGACGAGGGGTGGATCGTCCGTTTCGAGGTGACGGCTGCCAACCGGCGGTCGGTCGAGGCGCTTGCCACCATCGCCAACGGTCGATTCGGAACACGAGGTCTCCTGGATCATCGGGGTGACCTCATCCCGGGGTCCACCCTTGCTGCCGGTGTCTATGACGGCGACGACGTGCCCGGCCTGCTGCCGGGACCGAGATGGTCGGTGGTCGATCTTTCCTCGGGGCGAAGCTGGTCGGAAACGGTGGCGCTGAATCTGGCCACCGGCGTACTTCGAGTCGAGCTGGTCGACGTCGGGCCCGGAGAAGACGGAGCGAACCTGGTCGGCCAACGGACCGTCGTCGCCACGTTGCTGGCATCGATCGTCGACGCCGGCCTTCATATGCTCCAGGTCACAGGGCCCGTTGAGGTGGTGCACCCCGGTCCGCCACTGCGAGCGCCCGAACCCCGACCCGGGGTCCGGGTCCAGCCGTTCGATGTCGGCGGTGGATCGATGAGTCTGACCGTTGGCAGCGAACGCGGCTCGATCTCCGCCACCGCAACCCAGGTGGTACGTGACGTCGGACGACAACGGACGATCACCCGATTCGCCCGCTTCGAATCCTGCGTCGACGGTGGTGCCTCCGGGCTGTCGACCGGCAGTGGCCGGTCGGTTGCCGATGTCGAGCGGGCCGGGTTTGCCCGGTTGCGTCGCGAGCACGAGCATCGGTGGCGGCAACGGTGGGAGACGTGCGCAATCGACATGCCGGCCCGCCCCGACCTGGAGCTGGCGATCCGCTTGGCCCAGTACCATCTCTTGGCTGCCGCCGGCAATGACGACGAGGTGGCCATTGGGGCCCGCGGGTTGACCGGCCCGGCCTATCGGGGGCATGTCTTCTGGGATACCGATGTCTTTGTCCTGCCGGCACTTTCGGCCATGGCCCCCGATCTGGCGCACGGAGCGCTGCTGTATCGGATCAACAGGCTGCCGGCGGCAATGAACGAGTCGGCCGAGCAGGGACTGACCGGAGCTTGTTATCCGTGGGAGTCTGCTTTGTCGGGCGCCGAAGTCGCTCCGACCGAGGGTCGGGACCTTCATGGCAAGTCGGTACCGATCCTCACCGGCACCGAGGAGCAGCACATCGTGGCCGACGTGGCCTGGTCGATCATGAACCACCTTCGCTGGACCGGCGCCGACGAACTCCTTGCCGCCGGGGGAGCGGACGTCTTGATCGAGACGGCGCGGTACTGGCAGTCCAGGGCCGCTTTCGACGATGGCGGCTTTGGTCATATCCGTGGCGTGATCGGGCCTGACGAGTACCACGAGACCGTCGACGACAACGCCTTCACCAACGGTATGGCTCGCTGGAATCTGCGGACTGCGGCCGCGGTGGCGGCGGAACTGGGAACGGTCGAGGACGAGGAGCGCCGATCGTGGCTGAGGACCGCCGAGAACCTGGTCGACGGGTACAGCCCGAGCGAGGGGATACATGAGCAGTTCGCCGGCTATTTCCGACTGGAACCGGTGCTGACCGCCGCGGTGGGAGAACCGCCGCTGCCGGCCGATGTCCACACCGGCCACGACCGGATTCAGCAAACGCAGATCATCAAGCAGGCCGATGTCCTGATGCTCCATCACCTGCTCCCGGATACGCTGCCGGCCGGTTCGCTCGACCTGCTCCCGGATACGCTGCCGGCCGGTTCGCTCGAATGCGACCTCGACCACTACCTCCCCAGAACGGCCCACGGCAGCTCCCTGTCACCGGCCATCACCGCCTCGGTCCTGGCCAGGGCCGGTCGGCCCCAGCAGGCCGTGCGGTGGTTCGAGCTGGCGGCCCGCTTCGATCTGGATGATGTCAGTGGCACAACTGCGGGCGGCGTTCACCTGGCGACGATGGGCGGATTGTGGCAGGCCCTGGCCAACGGGTTCTTCGGACTCCGGCCGGCCGGCGACGCATTGGCCGTTGATCCTCGCCTGCCGGACGAGTTTGGCGTCGTGACGCTCCGTATCAACTGGCGGTCGGTTCCGGTTCGCCTCGAAGCGTCGGCCGAACAGCTCATCATCGAGGCCCAGGAGGAGATCGACGTGGCGGTAGCCGGGGTCGGTACGACCAGAGGTCGAGATGTTCGTGCGCTGCGTCGTGACGAGCGCTGGGAGCTGACATGACCCGGATCGTTGCGTTCCTCGACCGGTCCCATATGGCAAACATCGTGATGCGGACGGCACAGGAGCTTGCGGCCGTACTGCGCGCCGAGGTCCACCCGGTGACCATCACCGACGAAGAAGGTCTGGTTTCCGTAGCACCCGTGGCGGCGATGCTCGAGCGGTTGCAGGAAGACGACGTGGCACTGGCGGTGCTGGGTACCCGAGCGTTCGCCGCCAAGCCGGAGCCGGTCGGACACGTTGCCGCCGCCTTGCTGACACGTTCGCCGGTGCCGTTGGCGGTCGTCCCGCCGACGGCGGCAGGTTTCGGGGTCGATCAGCCCCGGTTCCTGCTGCCGCTGGACGGTGACCCGGCGACCGATCGGGCCCTCCTCCCGGTCGCGGCCGCATTTCGGGACGGCGGCGCAGGCATCGTCGGGCTGCACGTCTACAGCAGCGAGAGCGTGCCGCGATTCATCAGGTCGAGCCATGATCTCGAGACCCTGTCCGACGAATTCGTCGTCCAGCACCTCCCGGGGATCTGTGACAGCTGCGAACTTCGCATCGGTCCAACGGAGCGAGTCATCCTCGAACGAGCATTCTCCAGTGATATCGACGGGGTGATCGTGGCATGGCGACAGGACTTCTCACCCGGTCGTGGCGAGGTCGTTCGACGCCTCCTGGCCGAAGTCCGCCTCCCGGTGGTGATCGTTCCCCTGACCCGACCCGAACGATCGGGTGGGTTCGACCCGAAGCTACCACTCGAGAAAAGGTGAGCGCCTGCAGCGGGTTCGCAGTGCTCGAACGCCGGAGGCGATCAGATCGGAAAGCAGAGTGCTCCAGCCGTGTGCTTCACCGGGGGGTGCTGGTCCTCGGGTTTGTCGTCACCCTGGAAGGGCGCTGTCGAGCCACCGACCGATTTGGTGGCCGGGCAGGGCGCCGACCTGGCGGCCGATCTCAGCGCCGTCTCGGAAGAGAATCAGGGTCGGGATTCCCTGAACCCCGAGGCGGGCCGACAGTGTCGGTTCATCGTCGGCATTCAGTTTCACGACACGGAGTGCACCGGCACGATCGGATGCCAGCGCCTCCAGGGCCGGGGCCACCATCCGGCAAGGACCACACCAGGGGGCCCAGACGTCGACGAGCACCGGCATTGGCGATTCGCTGATTGCACCGTCGAACTCCGCCTCCGATACATCGACCAGCCACGGCAAATCTGTTTGGCACTGACCGCACCGCGGGCGGCCGGAGGCCACAACCGGCAGGCGATTTCGGGTGTTGCAGCTCGGACATTTCGCTTGCGCTCCAGCCATGGTGCGAATCCTTTCCGGAGTTGCCGGTGGTCCACCCAATCGGTCGGACCCGTGGCGGCAGTCTGATCGTCGGCGGCCCGATCGGGAAGGGCCCAACGTCCTGCGGCGTGGCCGACACGCTGATCGGGGTCTTGCGGCAGGCCACAGAAGCCGGATGCGGCACGCAGCTGGTGGGGCGTGGTGCCACCGGGCTGGATGATGGCCCCGACGGCTGCCCCCGACGGCTTGCCGGTGTTGCCCGATCCGGTGTGGCATGGTTCACCGAGCCCACCGTCGGGTAGAACAGATCGATGGACCTTGAAGACGAACTCATCAATCGAGTGACCTGGAAGATCCCCAACGCGTTGGTGCTGGTCGGTTCCCGGTCGGGCGATGAACGTAATGGCATGACGACCAGCTGGGTGACGCAGCTGTCCATGGAACCGGTGATCATCGGCATCGGCGTCGACAACACTGCGGTGACCCACCGGTTGATCACTGCGGGCGGGGCTTTCTCCATCAATCTGTGGAGCGCAGAGGACACCAGGACGTTCGTCAAGTTCTCGAAGCCGGCGACCTACGAGCAGAGCGCCCTGAACGGTCGGGCGGTCCGAGACGGGACCACCGGCGTGCCGGTCTTCGAAGAGGCGATCGCCTGGATGGAATGTGAGGTCCGACAGGCCGTCGACTTCGGCACCCACACGCTTTTTGCCGGAGAGATCGTTGCAGCCGGGATCGGTGATGACGAAACCAGAGCTGCGGCCATGAGCGACACCAGGATGAAGTACGGCGGCGTCAAACGAGGCGGCCACGGCTGATCGATCAGGTGGCGATCCCGGGGCGGAGCGTCTCCACGATGCGATCGGCCAGCTCCGGTTCGAATCGGCCGGCCGGAACGGCGGTGTCGAGGGTTGCGTCGACGATGGTCCGGTCGTCTGCGTTCGCCACCAGCCGGGCGCCGAACCCCCGCAGGACGGCCGCCATCGCCACATTGCCGGCCAGGAGAGTTGCGGTGAAGACGTCGATATCTACCGCTCGAGCATAGGTTGCGACGGCGCAGATGAGCGTGGTGCCGACACCCTGCCGCTGGTAGTCATCGGCCACGGTCACCGCCAGCTCCGCGGTATCGGGCCGGCCCTTGAGCCGTATGGCCCTCGCCACCCCGATGGTCCTGCGGGCCCCGTCGTGGTCCGGTGACTCGACCATTGCCCCCACGGCGACATGATCTCGCTGGTCGACCGACAGCAGCGATGTCAAGGTCGATTCGTTGAGGTCGGGGGAGAGGGTGAAGAACCGGGAGTAGCGCGACCCGTCGGAAAGCAGGCGGTATTCCTGTTGGAGGATGTCGCGGTCGTGTTCGGACGGGCCCCGCAGCTCGATCGCCAGGCCGGTACCGGTTGTGACTCGTATGGTCCCGATTCCATCCATCATAGGTTGCTCCCGGCGGGCGCAGGCCACCGGAGCCCCTCGTCTGGGTCCGCTGAAGGCGAGGTGTTTCCGGACCGGGTCCGGCGAGCACACATGTATCGCTCGCCGAACCCGTGCCATCAACCGATTTACTCGGCGAACATCTCCTCGAGGGCGGCCTCGTCTTCGACGCTGAGGTTGGTGGTGATGAGGGTCATGTCCTCGCCGGCCAGCTCTTCCTTGACCCGATCGACGACGGCGTCGCTCGACATCAGGAACAGGGCCGAGGTGCCCTGGGTGACCTGGCTGCGGACACTGTCGATGAAGTCATCGTCGATGCCGACGTCTCGCATCGAGCCGGTGAGCGCACCCACGGCGGCACCGATGGCCATACCGAACAGGGGCACAAAGAAGATGATGCCGAACAGCAGACCCCAGAACGCTCCACCGGAGGCGCCGATGCCGGCCATCGAGACGGCCTGCTTGGTCTTCGGCTTCTTCTTGTCCATCGGCCAGGTCACCACGACGGCATCGTGGATCTGGATGAGTTCCTGCTTCTGCAGCGCCTCCACTTTGTCCCGTACTCGCTCCGCAGCATCCGGGTCTGGGAATCCCCATACGGTCAATGTTGACATTCGTAGCTCCTCAAGTTTTCTGTTGAATTCAATGGAAGCGGTCATGGTAATGTCGTATCCGGGGCATTGGTGGATCAAGGCGGCCAAGACATCTGGGTTCTTCGAATGGGCCGTCGGGAAGCCGGCCCGACCGCAGCCTGATCGCCGTCGGGGTAGGCCGTTCAGCGCAGCGGCTCGTCGAACTGATGCTCAGCCAACTCCGCAAGGCTCTCGGCCACTTTGCCGCTGCGGCCGAGCCGCCGCCGGTACATGGCGTAGGCGACCGCGCCGAGAGGGATCGGGAGCCAGTAGGAGATGAGCCGGTAGGCCAAGGTGGCCAGGACCGCATCCCCGGCGCTCAAGCCGGCCAGAGTCAGGGTGCCGGCGAGGCCGGCCTCGACGAAGCCGAGGCCCCCGGGCGTGAATGGGATGCCGGTCAGCAGCGATGCGGTGACGAAGGCGAGCAGGAGCACCGCCGACACGTCGTCATGGCCGACGCCCCTGACGGCCATGACAAGGGCCAGGAACTCGAAACCCCACTTGCCCACGCTGGCCAATACCACCAACCGCCAGTTCGAACTGAGGTGGGTGCGGATCAGGTCGCGTTCGTCGATGAATCTGGTCGCCCGGGGAGGCTGGTCTGGCTTCGACCGGCCGAGCCGCCCTGCCACCACATCGATCGATCGGCCGAGCAAGACCAGTGGCCGGTCCCGCAGCAGGAACACCCCGCCGATGATCGCCGCCCCGACGAAGCCGATCACGCCGACGAAGGCGGCCCGCAGGAGCAGCGGAGCCACGGGCTGGCCGAAGAGGATGGCGGGGATGGCGAAGACCGGAAGCGAGAGCAGCACGGCGAAGTTCAGGATGGTCGCAACCGTCAGGCCGGTCCCCGCAGCGGTCTTGTTGACACCGGCCTCGCTGATCAGGCGATATTGCACGGCCGATGCGGTGGCCGCACCCCCGGGCACGATCCTGGCGATGGCCGCCGACGCCAGCTGGGAGGTGGCGATCAGGGGCCAGTCGGTCGAACGGACACACAGGCCGAGGAGGAACCAGAAGCTCATGAGGCTGGCAAGGACGAGCATTGCCATGATGACGAATGAGCCCGGCCGGAGACGTCCCAACTCGGGCCAGGAACTGAAGACCTCGACCATGCTGGGGAGGACCAGGTAGAAGGAGATGGCGGCGATGGCCAACCCAACGGCCCGAGTGGCGAATCTGGTCCTTGACATCAACGGCTCCACGCGGGTTGCGACGGAGACGTCAGGGCCTCACATCCGGCCCGCTCGCACGACCGTACCATCGGTGGCCGCTCGGGCCGGGGTCGTTCGCTTCGACCTGTGGCCAGGGTCGTCTCGTCTGGGTCGTTCAGCCCACGCTTTGTTGCGCTCCATCTCCGTCGCCAGCAGGATCTCGGCCACCATCGTTGGTGTCAGCGTGGTCTCGTTGGCCGTGGCCACCATCGTCGGCCTGCGAACGGGCGAGGATCTAGCCGACCAGCTCGATGAGGATCGGCTGTCTTGATTGCGAACCACCGGCGCATTCGACGTCGCCAGCTACATGCGGTCTCAGGCCCGAACGGCCGGCAACGTGGCTGCCAGCCCCGAAACGGCGGGGACCATCCAGCGACTCACCGAGGCCCACCAGGCCTTGTTGAATGAGCCGGCGGAGGATCAGCGGGCTGCGGCCGAAGCCATCGTGGTGGAGTACCGGGACCGATACCGCAAACCGTTGGCCGCAGCGGGCATCGATGGTCTGGACCTCCGCGACCTTTTTACCGGCGACAACTCGGCCGCGATCGCACTGCAGTCGGCGTACGCCGTCGAGCCGGACGTCGTGCAAGAAGCCTCCAACCTGGACGACGCCGGCGACGGCAGCGAGTGGAGTGCCGTCCATCGAGAGGTCCACGCCCCGTTCCGGGAGGTCGTCCAGCGCCGAGATCTGGTCGATCTCCTGTTGATCGAGCCGGAAAACGGGTGGGTGGTCTACTCGGTCAGGAAGCGGCCGGACCTCGGCACCAGCATGACGTTCGGGCCGTTCAGCGGTTCGGTGATGGCGCAGGTCTTCGACGACGTGCGCGCCGACCCGACGGGCGGCACCGTCATCGGAGATCTCGGCTTCTATCCTCCGGCAGGGCTCCTCGCTGGAGGATGAGGATCTCGATCGTCTGAGCCATGCGGCCCGGTCGGCGCGCTATGCGGTGGGCGAGCGGATCACCGATTCGGCCGACGGCGACCGGGACATGATCGTCATCTCCGATGGTCGGGCCGGCCTGGTCGTCGGACGGGATGGTGCGGTCGACGCCACGATCGCCGAGCTTGGCCCGGGGGACATCAGCGGCCTGTCGACCGACTCGGTCGGCGGCCACGATCTGCGGGTCGTCGCCGTCACCGATTGCCAGGTCGTGGTGATCGAAGCCGATGCCATCGAAGAGGTGGCCAGCCGGAGCGCCGACCTCGCCTCGACCATCAACAGGCTCTCAGCGGTGAGACGTCGTCGGGCGGAGCGGGTCCTGACCAGACAGTCGGGCAACGACGACTCCTCCGACAACGGGACCAGCCGGTGACGATGGGCGCCGCCCCGCCTCCCGATGAACAGGTGGGCTCCGCTGACCGTGTTCGGTGTTGGCGAAAACCCCGTCGGCTCCGGCGGCTGCTGGCCTTGACGCTGGCCGGCACCGCCCTGGTTTCGCTCCTGATCGTGGGGGTGCTGAACTTCTTCGCCGCCAATGCCCTGCTGAGCAACGGGTCCCAGGAGCAGCTGGTCAGCGTTGCCGAGAGCAGGGCCAACAGCATCGAGCTGGGTGTCGAGCGCATCCTGGGGCAGACCGCGGCCATTGCGGCCGACACGGCTGACCGCCATCACCACCGCCAACGGCGACTTCGAGGGCGTCGGGCTGGGGCAGGGTGAGAGCTACGTCGTTGGCCGCGACCTGCTTCTCCGCAGCGAGAGCCGCCGCTGGCTCGAAGACCCGCAGTCCTACCTCGACGACGTCGACGATCCCGAAGTGAAGCGGTTCATCGAGTTCTTCGGGTCGCCGATCGGCATCCAACCGGTGGACACCGAGCCCGTCAGGGTCGGGTCGGAGGGCCGGATCTTCGAGGGTTCGAGCCGGAACTATCTCGGCGAATTCACCTTCTCCTACGCCCGGCAGATCTCGGCCGGTGGTACCGACTGGGTGGTCGTGGCCGATCAGCCGTTGTCCGAGTTGCGGGGCCCCCTCTACGACTACGTGCTCAGGCTCGGTCTTGTTCTGGCCCTGGTGCTGCCGGCGGCGGCGCTGATCGGCTACTTCGTTGCCGACCGCCTCACCAGGTCGATCCCCCCGGTGGTCGAGTTGGCGTCCGACATCGCTGCCGGGGCCCGCAATCTGGATCCTCCGAGTCTGGGCTCCAACGAGTTCGGCGACCTGGCCCGCCGCCTGTCGCAGTTGGCCCGAGAACTGGGCATTCAGGAGGAGGCCCTGTCCGCCGAATACGAACGGCGCCGAGAGCTGCCGTTGTCGGTGCTTCCACCTCGGCTGGTCATGGACGAGGGAGAGATCGGCGGGACCGGCGAGGCCAACGACACCGGAACGGTCATCTCAATCGCCATCGACGCCGAAGGGGGGCAACCCGATGATGACGAGGTGGCCGAATTCATCCGGCGGTTCGGCCGAGCTGTCGAGTCGACAGCCGATGAACTCGATATCGAGCGGATCCGGGCCGCCCATGATCGTTTCCTCTTCCTGGCCGGGGTCGATCGCCCCGATGACGGCGCCCGGAACGCCGCCGATTTCGCAGCCGAGCTGCTGGAGGTGACGGCGTCCATGGCCGTCAGCGACGAGGTGATACCGGTCGTCCACATCGGGATGTCAACCGGCCCGGTCGCCACCGGCGTCCTCGAGAGCGGCAGCATCACGTTCACCGTCTGGGGTGAGCCGGTCCGGCGGGCGCTGGCCATCGGTGCCCTCTCGACGACCAATGAGATCCTCATCGACGAGTCGACCGCAGAAGCGCTCGGTGAGAACGCAGCCCTCCAGCCGGCAGTCGACGTCATCGCCCTCGACGGCGAACCGATGACGCTGTTCACCATCACCAGCCCGCCTCGGTGAGACGTGGTCGGCGGGAGTGCCGGTGAGCCCGGCCGGCTGACCGTCAGCGTTCGGGGAAGACGATCGCCCAGTCGTCCTTCATGCTGATCTGGCTCCAACCGAGCCTGGCCGCCGTCTCCTGGGTTCTCTCCTCCGAGTCGAAGCTACCGGCCACGCCGTCGTAGGCGTACTCCCGCTGGTCGTCGTCGTGATTCACCAGCAGGGCCAAGTTGGGGAGCTCACCGGTGTTGGCGTACTCCAACATGTCGGCATCGCCCGGGGAGTTGCCTGCGGCCAGAAGGGGCCGGCGCCCGAGTGCGGTCTGGATGTTCTCGATCTTGGCTCCGCCTTCGTTCAGCTTGCCCTGGACCGCCGCGGTCCGCAACAACACCGGCCGCCCGCCGCGGACCTCGAGTCGGTAGGTGACCAGTGTCCCGACCACACGTTCCTGGGGGACGTCGTAGACCCGATGGCTGATGGCTCTGACGAACTCGGTGCCACCACCGGACACGATGCAGTTGCTGAAGCCGCGGGATGCCAGTACCCCCAGCAGCTCGAGCATCGGTTGGTACACCATCCGGTCGTAGGGACGGTCGTGATCGGGGTGGCGGGTCTCTGCGAAGAAGGTCCTGACCCGTTGTTCGAAGACCTCCGGTTCGATGCTCTCGAACAGGCTCAACAAGGCCACCGCCACCCGTTCGAGACCGAAGTCGGCGATGGCGGCGTGGTCGCCGCTCAGGACCGCGGCGTACTCGGGAACGTCGTCCAGGTCTGGTTGCTCGGCGATCGAGCGCTGGAGTTGCCAGATGAGGAAATCGAGTTGGGTGTACCGGGGTTTCTCGCACCAGAGCGTGCCATCGTTGTCGAACACCGCAATCCGTTGCTCCGGTGGGATCTCCCCGGCTGCGGCCAGGAAGTCGACGATGGCATCCCGGGTCGGGCCCGGTCGCCAGGATGGAAGGATCGGATCGGTCACGGTGCTCCAGCGTCGAACATCAGTGTTGCATCGGTGGCGGATTCCCGGCGAGGCTCGGTGCGGGTCCGGACCGGGTCATGAGCTTGCGAAGCCCGCTTGGAGCTTCGTCAGCATGGTGCCGACGGTGAAGCTTGACGATTCCTGTCGGGGTGGGAAATCCACGCGGGTCCTCGTCCCGCAGGCCGAGGTCTGCGCCTACCGGACCGACCTTGGTCAGGCCGGTCCGGTAGGGGTTCTGGTCGGTGATGAAGGCGGCCCGGCCCGCGGTGCAGCTCTGCTCGCCGTAGTAGTCGGTGAATCGGGCACCCTCGTCGGCAATCCGATCGATGTTCGGCGTCCGGTATCCCATGAGGCCATCGGAGTAGCAGCTGAGGTTCGTGATCCCGATATCGTCGCCCCAGAGGACGAGGATGTTCGGCTTCCCGTTTGGCATGGGCTTCCCTTCGATTGGCTGGATCTCGCGCTCGACGGCCCGCCGGTGGAGTATACGGGCGCCTCCCGGCAGTGCCGGATCCCGACCCGGCAAGATCGGCACATCCGCGAGTGGGTGTTCAGCGGGCGCGGGCCCAGCTCGATGGCACGTCGCCGCCACCTTCTTCGCTGAGGCGTTGGCCGCTCTTGAACAGGATCGGGTCTGGTGCGATCTTGCCTGCTGCCAGGCCTTCGCCGAGTTGGAAGCCCGATGCCAGGTCGATCAGGCCCGACGGTGCGTAGGAGAAGGTCTCGCCGAGCGTACGCAGGTCGGCGGCGGAGTCCCCGAGCCGGACTGCCCGCACAAGAACGTGTGCCGTGAGAAACCCTTGGCCTGGAGCAGGGCCGGGATCTCCGGGGTGTCCTGGAGGGTGCCGAGTTCGATGGCCGCACCGCCCTCGAGCGCGGCCGAGAAGTGCTCGGTCACGACGCGCCGATCAGCCTGGACCAGGCTCGCGTCGTCGAAGATGGGCGATCCCTGCAACGGCTCGAGACCCTGGTCGGTGCAGCGGCACAGCAGCCGTCCCCCCCGGACAACGACCGGGTGCCGCCGGTTGGCGCGGTCTGGCCGATGGCGGCGTCCAGCACCTGCCCCAGGTAGACCTGGTCAGCGCCGTGGGAGATCGTGACGTAGCCGCCGATCGGGACACGGTCGGTTGTCGATGCCTCGAAGCCGAACGTCCGTCCGTCGATGGAGTGGGCCTGAACCGTCATCGCGTCCGCGGCCTCGCCGCAGTCGACGGTTTGTTCATCGCACCACGAAGGTTGGAGCAGAGACGCCGCCGAGGAGAGTGGACACCAGGATGCCGAGCGGCAAGGTGCCCCAGTAGGAAAGACCGAGACCGACGTTGCCCAGGAACAACATCAGCAGCCAGGTGGCCGGGAACGTCGTAACCAGGAAAACCACAATGGCAGCAAGCAGTACTCGGATCATGACAGGTTCCCTCCGCGCCGGTAACTATTGAGACACCCAGCTTAGCCCGAGCGCCTGATCGTTGCGGTGATCGCTTCATTCTCCTCCGCTTCGTCTGGTCGCCAGCCGCCCCGGTAGGTGAGAACCTTCACCAGCTGGGCCCCGACGAGGACGATCTGCGTCTCGTAGTAGACGAATGTCAATGCGCCAAGCAACGCCCCGAACGCACCGGTGACCGAAGAAGCGCCGTAGTTGGAGAAGTACCAACCGATCGCCACGGTGCCGAGGTAGAGCATGGCAGACGTCATTGCGGCCGCGAGCCCGGCTATCGGCCATGAGATGTGGACCGGCCCGACGTAGCGGAACAGCAGGGTGATGGCGCCCACCAGGGCCACCCACGATGCCAGGCCGGACAGGAACGGCGACAACGCATCCAGCAGCCCGACGCCACCGGGGATGATCCGCTCGGCGAGCCCCATCACCGTGGAGACTGCAACCCCGGCGATCAGCACACCACCGGCGGCCAAGACCATGACGAACGAGATCAGCCGCCTCCGGACGGTGTTGCCGAAGCCGGTTCTCACCGGGACGGCCCAGATCGAGTTGACCGCATCGACCAGGGCAAGGAAGACGAGCGATGAGGCAAAGAGCAGCGAGGTGGCGCCGATGATGCCAAGCGAGGATTGAGCCCTTCGCTCGGTCAATTCATCGACGATGGTCTGGCTGACCGCTTCGGCGTCGATCGGTCCGAGCCCGGACAGCAGGTCCTCCAGATAGACCTGCAGGTCGGCCACGCCGAAGACCCGGTCGGCCAGCGCAGCCGAGGTCCGGTGTTTCATGATGTGCCGGTCCCGGCCTGGTGCCACTGCGGTCCGCCGCTGAGGCCCCGGCGTCAACCGGTTCCAGAATCGACCCGGGCTCGTTGCCACGGCCAGCGGTGCTCGATTTCCAGGATCAAGCTCCAGGCCAGGAAGGTTCGAACTGCGACGAGCAGGCCCAGCGCCGCAACGTTCTCCAGAGTCGGTTCCAGCGTCACCGTTCGAATCACGTCGGCGGCGATCAGCAGATCAAGGCCGAGGAGCAGCCAGCGAGCGAAAACTTGCGGAACTCGTCGAGTGGCTGGAGACCGGCGCCGGTCTTGCCGAAGTTGATGGCCACCGCCTTGACCAGTGCGCCGACGACGCCGATGACGATCGCGGCGATGGCCACGATCTCGATCCATTCCGAGACGTCACGGGCCAGCGCCCACTCACCGATGGTCACCCCCAGCATGCCTCGCCCCCTCTCGTTAGCGGCTGTGCGATGGTACTCCTCATCGCCGTCGACGCGCACCCCACCGGCGGTTCGCGGCGCGCCGGCGTCGCTGGCAGCCCGGTGCCGAGTCCATCGAGGCGGGGCCGGCTCCAGCGGCCACCTCGAGCAGGGTGGCATTGCAGACAACCGTCATGGCCCGACGTCGGGAGGTCGGATCGTGGCGACCACGATCCGGGTTCCGGTCGGTGGACGGCCGCGGTGTCGCGGATCGATTGTCGGGTCGGCCTGAGCGGCGCCCGGCCGACATCTGGGCCGGGCGCCGGCTGACTGGTACTGTCTCGCAATGGATGTCACCGACGGCGGGAGCGAGTCGGGCGACCGGCTGGGCGCGCTGATCGAAGTGGCGCACCTGCGCGAACGCGGCTCCCGGGCCGGCCTGGCCGGCTTCGTCTTCGCCGTGTTGTTCGTGGTCGGCTGGTTGCTCCTCGAGGAGAGTCCACCTTTCGATGCGCCGGCGGACGAACTCGTCGACCACTACTCCAACCCCACAGAGCGCCGCAGCTCGTTCCTGGCCGGGTTCTATGTTCTGCCCTTCGCCGGGGTGGCCTTCATCTGGTACATGGGTGCGCTCCGGGCTCGGATCCACCGGGCCGGTGGGCTCGAGAACCGGCTGCTTTCCACGGTGCAGCTCATGGCGGGCACCCTGTTTGTCGCCGCCATCTTCCTCATGGGCGTGATCCGGGTCGGTGCGGCGTGGGGTGCTGAGGCCGCGACCGGTGGGGAGGTCGACATTGCGAGTCTGCGGGCCATGCTCGCCCTCGGTACGGCGACCGGTCAGATCTTCGTGCTGCGTTCCGGTGCGGTGTTCATCGGCGTGAGCGCCACCCGGGCCTCCCGAGCCGGGCTCTTCCCCGGTTGGTTCGCGGTGGTCAGCCTGGCGCTGGCCGTGGCGCTGCTGTTTGTTGCCACCACATGGCAGCCGGCTGTTCTCATCATCCCGGCCTGGGTGGTAGTCACCACCGTGGTCGTTCTCGCTCAGCGACGCAATCGCCAGCAGCCCACTGAAGTCTGATCCCGGCCGGTACCGGAGTCGATCCGGATTACAGCCCGAGGATCTGGCGCTTCTTGGCTTCGAACTCCTCGGGGGTCAGCACCCCCGAGGCCTGCAGCGATGCCAATTGCTCCAGCTCCGCCATGTAGCTCGGCGTCTCCGGTGCTTCCGGAGCCGGAGCCGGTTGTGGCGGTGGAGCGGCGTACTCCGGCGGCGGAGCCGCGACCTGTGCTGCACTCATCCGGCGGTCCATTCTCCTCGACGTACGACGGGACGTCCGTCGGGCGGTCCGGCGCATCGATCTTCTGGCTGGCGGCATCATGAACTCCCTTGTGCAGCTTGATCTGCTTGCTGTTGATCGGCTTCGAGCACGGCGTCGACCGCATCGGCCAAATCACCCCTGTCGATGATTCCCGCCTCGACAAGACCGAGAACGGTTCTGGCCACCACCGCCGACTCGACCTCACGTGCCAGCTCGATCGTCTCCAGTGCCTGGAGCGAGCGCAGGGTGGCCTCGGTCTCCAGGGCGGTGGCGATTTCGATGGCCTCGATCGCCTCTGCGGTGGCGGCCAGCTCCGCACCGACCATCGTCAGACCCTCGAGCGTCAGGAA
This sequence comes from uncultured Acidimicrobiaceae bacterium, assembly GCA_947259095.1. GTDB lineage: Bacteria > Actinomycetota > Acidimicrobiia > Acidimicrobiales > SZUA-35 > JAHELU01. The sequence continues at coordinate 18,844 of CAMYLA010000065.1, forward strand.
GCCCTGGGTGACCAGGGAACCTCCTGCGGCGAAAATCTCGTCCCGCAAACCGGCGGCCCAGCGGTGTTCGATGAGCAGCAGGGCTGCCGCGGAGCCGGGGGCGAGCTGTTGACCGAGCCGCCGGATGTCGTCGGGGGTGACGCCGATGGCCGATGCCTGGCCGACATCTTCCGGTGCGGCAACAGGATCGTCGCCCTCGAATGAGAAGCCCATCAAAGCGCCGATGATCGTACCGAGAAGTTCATCCCCTTCCTCCTCGCCGAGGTCACCCGCCTCCAGCGCGATCAGGTCGCCGTTCTCTTCCTTGGCCACAAAGAGTGTGTCCAGGATCCGCACTGCGGCAACCGAGGTGAGCTCGTCGAGTTTCTCTGCGATCCCACCCTCGAACTTGTCGAGGCTGTCGAACTCGAAGGCAACGAACTGAACTGGGCCAAGCATCGACTCTGTATAGCAGACAAATGCGGGTCTCAGGCTCCCACCGCCGGCTCGGACGGTGGGTGTCAGGGGCGAGAGCTGCGATGCCAGAGGCCGCGCCGCGCGGTGACCTCGACCCCGCTCGGGTCGGTCTCCGCCGTCGGCTGCTGCCGGCTTGCGTCGTACCACTGGACGTAGCGGTCGGTCAGCCAGGGTGCGCTCAAGCCGTGGGCGATGACGCTCAACAGGACCGTCACGCTGGCGACCTGCAGGATCCTCGAACTTCCAGCGAGATCCGATTCCTCGATGACCGTGAGCATGAAGACGATCGTGGCGAGACCCCGGGGCCCGAACCAGCCGGCGAAGCCGGAGGTCTGCCACGTTGCGCCGGATCGGAGCAGCGAAAGTGCCACCGGTGCCATTCTCACCACCGTCAGGCTCGCCAGCGCATAGACGACGGTGGCGACGTCCAGGTCGGTCACGGTCTGGACGATCACGACCGCGCCGAAGACGAAGAACGTCACCGCGCTCAACAACCCGCCGAGTTCCTCCATCAACTTCGTCGAGTGATGGGCCGACGATGGCCCGACCCGGCGTCCATAGGCCAGGCCGGCGACGAAGGCGGCGATGAACCCGCTCCCCTCCAATTCGTCAGCGACGGTGTAGGCCATCGTTGCGGTGGCCAGCGGCACCACCTGGGCCCAATTGCCATCGAGCCAGCCCCGACGTTGGGATTCGATGAACAGGGCTGCGGCCAGTACTGCGATCGCCATGCCGACGATCACCGCCACGCCGATCTCGACGAGCAGGTCGGCGAGGATCTCGCCATTCGAGCTGGCCGCCTCACCGAACATGGCCAGGGCGATCGCGGCGAACAACAACGGGACGCAGACCCCGTCGTTCAGACCGCTCTCCACGTTCAGGCCCTGCCGGAGTCTCGACGGGAGTCGGCGATCCGAGATCACCGTCTGACCGAGGGCGGCGTCGGTCGGCGCCAGCAGCACGGCCAGAACGACGGCCTCGAAGACCAGCAGCTCGGGAAGCAGCAGCCAGGCCACGAGGGAGCCGAGCAGGATCGACAGTGGCAGGCCGATGATGAGCAGCCGGGCCGGCAACGCCGCCTCCCGGGACAGCACCTGCGAATTGAGCGCCGCCGCGTCGGAGAAGAGAACCAGCGCCAGTGTCACCTCGGCCAGGATTCGCACCGTACCCGGGTCGACGCCGGAGTCGAAGACCCCGAGACCGTTGTCGCCGAGCAGGTAGCCCAGCACCACGAAGACTATGGCCGGGGTGATGACCGATCCGTGAAGGCGACCGGAGACCATGGCGAACCCGAGCAGGGCCGCGGCCACAATGGCGAGGTCCCAGCCCACGTCATGCTCGATCGGTGTGGTGGTAACGCATCGGTTGACCGGCGACGGTCAACGGCGCGGTGGCTGAGGGCCGGCCAGGCGAGCGCCGATCAGCGCCGAGTATGGCTGGCGGAACGGTACGGCTCGTATCCGGGGGAGAGCCGCCTCGGTGTTGCGCCATGCTACAGCTCCACCGCTCACCGCCGATGGGACTTCTGCGCCTCGGCCGCCTTGTTCGGATCCAGTCGCAGCCAGGCGAAGCTCACGATGGCTGCGCCGACCAGCGAGCCGATCACACCGCTGGGCCGAAAGGCCAGACCGTCGCCTGCGAGGAGGCTGATCAGGAGGCCACCGACAAAGGAGCCGACGAGGCCGGCGACCAGTGCCATGCCCCAGTCGATTCGACTGGACGACCGGCCCTGCAGAAGCTGTACGAGCGCCCCGATGACCATGCCGAAAAGCAGGATTCCGATGATGAGCATCTGTGCACACTACGCCAAAGCTCATGAAGCCGCACTGCTCCGCAGCCAGATCCTCGGCCGACTGGCCAACGCTCTGCAGCACGGATCAACCGGGGCGTGGATGCGTCGAACCGACCGTCCACGGTCGAAGTCAGGCCCGGGACCGGTGAGCCACCTCGGCGAACCCTATACTGGCCGATGCCTGCCTCGGGGCGGGACGGATGGCCGCCGGCCGGTTCCGGAGAGGAGAACGAGATGGATAGCAAACTGGTTCTCCTCCATTTCGAGACCATCGAGGCGGCTGAGACCACGATGTCCACCGTCCGTTCGCTCGAGGCGGAGGGATTCCTGGAGCTGGACGACGCGGCGATGATCAGCCGCAGTTCCGATGGTACGGTCACCGTCACGCCGCAAACCGGCACCGGCAAGACCCGCACGTCGGCCGTCGGGGCCACGATCGGCCTGGTGGCCGGCTCCCTGCTCGGTCTGCCGTTGGTCGGGGCCATCGTCGGTGGCGGGATCGGGGCCAACAAGGCGGTCAAGGACGCCGTGGAGACGCTCGACGGCGTGCTCGATGACGTCGGGCGACGAGTGGCGTCTGGGTCGACGGTGCTGGCATTGGCCGTGCGAGCCCTGCCCGATGCCGAGACCGTGGTCGATCGGCTGTCGATGCACCGAGACGACATGACCCAGGTGGAGATCCCGCCCGAACTGCGGGACAAGCTGGAGGGGCCACCGTCCGACTGAGCCGGGCCGACAACCGATGCAATGCCGGAACCCGGCTCCTGCTCGTTTCCGTCGGCCATCGTCAGATCGTGGCCAATGTGGCTCCAGTCGGGGTTCGGTGCCCCGGCTCGGCTACTGGACTCGCAGCGCCGGGTTCGACAGTGCGGTATTGAGGTCCATCCGCCGCTGCTGAACCGTCTGGGACGACTGGAGGACCAGATCGTCTCTGGCGGGGTTCGCAGGGTCGCTCCTCATCGAGACATCGGACTCCATGGCGGCCCGCAGGCCGGCCGAGGCGCGGCTGAGATTGTTGAATGCGGTGACCTTCTCCGGGTTGTCCGCCTCGAGGGCCATCGCCGACGCCGTTCCCTCGAGTTCGACCATGCGGGAGTTGGTGGTCTGCCACGCCCGTCGCAATTGGGCCGGATCGCTGGTCCGCATGATCTCCATCGACCCTTGATCGTGGACCCAACGGAACCCGCCGACCACTTCTGCCAGACGACTGCGCTCACCGGCACGCTCGGACTCCTTGGATTGTGACCGGGAGGAGATGATGCTGGTTGCGCCGAGAACAAGTGCGACGGCGAGCCCACCGAAGATGGCGATCAGCGCGATCTGCTCACCGCTCAAGCCGCCGTCATCGGTGGTCTCGGTCGGCGCTTCGGTCGCCGGCGGGGAGGTCTCCTCTGGCGGTGAGGTCTCCTCTGGCTGTGAGGTCTCTGTAGTTGGGGTCTCCTCGGGAGCCTCGCCGCCCCCATCGGGGCTTGTGCTCGGGACCGTGATGTCAGCCAGCGGGCTGTCTTCGCCGCAAGCGCTGAGCGAGAGCATCAACAGGACGGCGAACAGCCCAATGAGCCATCGGCTCCCGAACCGCGGCGCGGCGTCGGTACCTTCCTCCGTCGGAGCGATTCCCATGACGTGCCTCCCAGCATCGGTCACCTAGAAAACCAACCGTGGCGACTATACAGAGTTGAGATTGAAGCTGCTCGGTTTGGCCGCATCCGCCCGATACAAGAAGGAGGATCGCTGTGGTCGACGATCAGAGATAGTCCCGTTCGGTCAACCAGCGGGTGGCGAAGAAGCCGTAGACGGGTGGCAGGTAGGTGGTGACCATGCGGTGGCTGATGGCGGCGGCGAACGCCGCCGATTCCGGGACGCCAACCAGGGTCAGGCCGGCGGCCAGCGCAGCCTCGCCGATGCCGATGCCCCCGGGCACAGGCATCAGCCCGACCAACAGGCCCACAACGCTGTTGACAAAAACCGCCTCGGTGAACGTCACCGAGGAGCCGAAGGCGCTGACCGAGGCGCTCAGCGCCATGGCGAACAACAGACGGCCGGCCAGGGCGCCGCCGAGGACCCGCAGCAGCCGCTGAGGATCGCTAATCGATTCCCGGACATCGTCGAACGCGATTTTCAACTGCGGTACGATCCGCCTGCGAATCTGCGGGACGGCGAAGCTGATGATGACCCCGACGACGAACAGCACCACGACGAGCAGGGCCAGCCTCAGCGTCGGGCCGGCGTCGAGGTCGTCGAAGGTGATGGAGTCACCGATCACCCGGGCGGTGAGCAACAGCAAGACGATGTCCCACCCCTTCGACACCACCGTCAGGAGCGGCCCCTGGGCCAAGGCAGCGGCGGTGGGCACGCCGAGCTTGCGCATGTACCGGATGTTCATGGCGATGGCTCCGGCCTCGGACGGGACGGCCAACGAGATGAACGACAGGGCATATCGGAAGATGATCGTCGGGCCGAACGGCACCGGCCGGTGGATCAAACCGGTCAGGCTCAGGTATTCCCCAAGGTTCGGCATCTGCGCCAGCACGAATGCCGTCAGCACCCATGCCCAGCGGGCGTCGCTGAACTGATCGACGATGGTGTCGAACCCGATGTCGGCCAGGGAACCGATCAGGGTGGAAATGGCGAACAGGGTGAGGACCAGCATGGCCACGCCGCCCCAGGTCACCCGCTCCAGCTGCACCAGATCGGGCGGCTCGGCATCGATGGCCTCGGCCACCTCGGTGCGAAGTGCCTTGACGTCCAGCCCGGCCCGTTTGACCTGCCCGTTGAGCCCGCTCGACAATGCACTGCGCTGGGTCAGGGGGAGCGCCTCGGTCAGTTGCTCCTGGCCGATATTGGCCAGCGCCGCAGCGGTCGCTCGCTCCGGACCGACCGCCACCGCAGTGGCAACCAGCAACTGGGCGGTGTCGATCGCCAGCGTGTTGGGCCTCGGCGCAACCTCGGCCTCGGACAGGTCGTCGAGAAGTGCGCCGTCCCCGACCAGGAGGATCAGCCCGGTGTCGATCTGGCGGTGGGCCATCTCGGCGTCGTGCCACCGGGCAAGTGCCTGCCAACAACGATCGAGCACCGCATCGTCGATGTCCTCGGCCGAGAGGTCTCCCAGACTCGGGGCGTCGAGCCATCGGGTCACGATCAGTGCGTCGCCCTCGAGTCCTCGACCCCAGCCGAGCAGCTCCGGGGCCGGCACGTCCCGGCGGTCGGCCTCGAGGAGCATCAGGCTCTCGTGCTCGACCTGCTGCAGTCCCGGGGCGCTCAAGGAGCGGTCGAGATCGGTGTACCAGACCATCCGCCACAGGCGGGAGGCCAGCGCGGCATCGGCCGCATCTCGTCCATAGACCTTGACCAGGGCCGCGACCCCGTTCTCCAATCGGGCGCGGAGCACGGTCCGCCCGATCGGCTGCTCGTCGAGGAAGTGAACTTCGACGGCCGGAACACCGCTATCGGCCAGCGCATCGATGATCCGAGCCTGGCTCGGGATGCCGACACCGGACCCGAAGATCAGCCGGACGATCGACGCGGCCCCGATACCGATCGCTATCCCCCCGATGACCGAAGAGATGGTGCCGTAGCTGAGGATGACGGCGGAGAACGCCATCACGACCAGCAGCCGTCTTCCGATCCGGCGCATCGGCAATGTGAGGTAGGGGCCTGCGACGGTGATCAGCGAGAACGAGATGGCCAGCCGCACGACCGGGTATGTCGGGGTGACGTCGCGATCGGTGACCTCGGGTAGGAGTTGGGGCCAGCCTTCGCCGGCGATGGCCGACAATGCGAAGGCAAGCCCGAACGCGACGGCCACCGCCAATGCCATGTCTCGGGCGACCGCCCGCCGGTCGCGGCCCGAGACGAGGATCGAAACCAACAAACCGGCCGAATACAGACCGCCGAGGGCGAAGGCGAAGGCGAAGGTTGCGGAGATCCAACCCGGCAGGCGCTCTGACAGCAGGTCCAGGATGCGGACGTCGAAGTCGCTCGGGGCTCCGTGGCTCCAGAGCGCCAGCAGGGCGACCGCCAGGCAAACCGCCAGGAGGAAGGCGTCGGCCGGGCGGCGAGCTCGCGGGTCTTCGGCTGGCGCAGCGAAGAAGAAACTGTCGACGACACGGGTGCCGTCCGACCGGGCGGTGCCATCGCTTGGCGTCACAGAGGTGGCTGCTGGCAACACTGCGCTGGACGGTACCAAAGTCGTTTGTGGAATGCCCTTGGGGACCTGGAACGTAGGGAGGTGTCGCCGCGTCCTGGTCGGGGCGGTGCCGGCCCGGCGCATCGAGCACTCATCATCACTCCATCCACCGGTAGGAGCTAACCGCCGGCAAGGACCCGTTCCTTGGCCCGGGTGTCCTTGTCGTCGGCCAACGCACCGTTCTCATGGAGCTCGCGCAGTGCAGTCAGCTCGGTGGTCAGGGCCGTCGTGGCCGCAGTCTGCTCGGTCGCCGTCAACTGGTCCGCAGGCTGCGGTCGGCTCATCCCGTTGCGAACCTGGTCGATCAGATCGCTGAACGTCACGTCAGCATATTCCGCCCGGGTTGTCCGGCGGAGTGTGACCACGGCGGCGCCGATCAGGCTGAAACCGATGTTGCGCAGCACCAACCGGCGACGGCCCGGTGCAAGGTAGACCGCCGCTGCATAGAGCGCAACCACGACCAGGAACAAGAACCAGGAAACGAAGTCGAGGACCTGCACCGTCCGCTGCGCCGTCCGTAGCTCGTCGGACTCGAAGATGGTGATCCGCCCCGCATCCTCCGGAAGCTGGTCCAGGGTTTCGGCCGACAGCCCGAACTGGGAGCCGACCCGTCGCAGCAGCTCCTGGAGTTCGAGGCTCACGGTGCCGTCGGCGGTCGAGATGCCGGGTCTGGTTTCGTCGCGAAGGATGGCGACCAGCGTTTCGTGGGTCGTCCGGTTGACCGAGATCCAGACGGTGCGGAACTCGTCGGAGGCGATGAGCCGTTCCGCCCCGGTCGTTGCCGGGCCCCTGAGGGCCGAGGAGATCGGCCCCGCCAGTCCCTGGAAGTCCTCCGGCAGCCCGTTCTCGATCTCGTTCGAGACGTCCAACTGCAGATAGAGCTCGTCGACCAGATACACCGCCAGTGCTTCTTGAACCTCGGGCTGCCGCAGCAACTCGTCGGCCAGTGAGACCCAGGTGTCGGTTTGCAGCGCCTGAAGCTTGACCCAGGTGGAGAACACGCTGACAACCGCCAGGACCGTGGCGATGGCCACCAGCGCGGTTGAGAGTCGGCTCGAGCCGGTCCGGCTTTGGTCTGCCAGGTCGAGGTCCGGTGCCTGATCGGGTTGTTCCTGTTCCTGTAGTGGTGAGTCGCTCACCGATGACTCCTACATTCGAGGCCGCCAGGTTGTAGGCGCGCCGGTCCTACGCACGGCCGGCGAGCCGATCGTCGTCAGCTGACGATGACGCGCCGCTTCGCCTCTTCGTACTCGACGTCGGTCAGCTTGCCGGCCGTGTGGAGATCGGCCAACGAGGCCAGCTGGTCCGCAGGGGAGGAGGCGGTGCCGGCAGCGGAACGGATGTAGTCCTGCGTCGCCGCTTCCTGATCCTGGGCCCGCTGCATCTGGCGCATGCCCATCTTGTCGCCGCGGACGATCAGGTACATGAAAACGCCAAGGTAGGGGAGGAAGACAACGAAGGCCAGCCACAGCGCCTTGGCGATGCCGGACAGGTCGTCGCTGCGGAAGATGTCCCCCAGGATGTTGAACACCAACATGATCCACAGGAAGAACAGGAAGAACCAGAAGATCGACCAGAGAACCTGACCCGTTCCGAACTCGGCAGCCAACATCAAGATCGCACCCCTACGCACCTCGGCAAGCCGATGGACTCACCGGCTGCGTGATCATAGCCTCACCTCCGCCCAACTCAATGGGCAAGAACACCTAGGTTTCGGCGGTCGGATCAGACCTTCGATACATCGAGACCAGCCTTGCCACCAGCGTGGCGAGGAAGATCTGCCCGGTGATGGCCTCGATGATGGTGATTCGCTTCGCCAATTCGGTGACCGGCACGACGTCGCCGAAGCCAAGGGTCGTGAGCACCACGAACGAGTAGTAGTCCGGCAGGCCGGTATTGGGGGCAACGCCTGGGACAGGGCGCCGATCCCGGCGCCGGCGTTGGTGACAGGAAAGGTGGCGACGAGTCCGGTGCCGGACAGGCCGAAGAGGATCACGAGCGCAACCTTCGGACGCTCCTCGTCGAGGCCGGTGGCGACCACACCGGCCACCAGCAACGCCATGTTCAGGATGGAGCCCAGCACCCGTACCGCGGCCCCTTCACCAACGCCATTGACCACAACGTCCCCACCAGCAGGATCAGCATCATCCCGAACTGGTCCCGCCTGGCCTCGGCCCAGGCCGAAAACCCCGACTTCGGTGCTCCGTCGGCCGATGCCGACTCGGCGGTCATCGATCGGTTTGGCTGTCGTCGGCCTTCGGGCCGGGCCCGGGTGCCCGGAGCCTCACCCACAATGGTCGGTGATCGCTGGCCTCGGTTCGGGGGACCACACCGGCGGCAGCCGGCACCAGGCCCCGGACGAAGACGTGGTCGAGCGTGAACTCCTGGCCGCCACGCCGCAGGGTGGTCCCGGCACCGACCGAGGCCCGAGCCGCACCGGCCGAAGCCATCCTGTCGGCCAGGGCGTTGATCGAGCGCCGGGTGACCGTGTTGAAGTCGCCGCCGAGCACCAGCAGCTCACCGGACCTTCGAGCGGCCACGGCGGCGATCTCCTCGAACTGGCGCAGCCGCTTCCCCGAGCTCAACGACGGGATCTCGGTGTGGACACTGCAGGCGTGGATGGTGGCACCACCGACCGAGACCGTGGAGCCGACGATCACCCGGGGGTGGCCACGGATCGGCGCCTTGAACGACAGCACGGTGGCCTCGGGCTCACCCATCTGCCATCGGGAGAGTACCGCGTTTCCGAAGTTCCGGCCCGACTGCGCATGGGCGCCGGCGGTGGCATAGACATAGTCCAGGCCGAGTGACTCGGCGACGCGGACGGTCCCGATCTCGTCCATCTCCTGCAAAAGCACGATGTCGGCATCGCGCAGTTCATCTCTGGCCGCCAGGTCGGCCACGGCCTTGTCGATCTCCAGACCGTGTTGGATGTTCCAGGACACGACCAGCAACGAGTCGCCCCGTTCGGCGTCGGGCCGGGCATGGCTGCCGTGGTGTACCACCAGTTCGCCGGCGCTCATCGTGTGGGGTACCCGCCGTGGTGGCTGTGGCGTCGGCCGGGCTGATCGTCGGGAACATTGCGACCGGCGGCCGGCGTTGCGGCCCCGAAGGTTCCGAGGCTGTGCCTTGGCGGCAACGGGGCGACCAGCCGGGCAGGAGACGGCCGAACTTTGGGCGAGGTGCTCATCACCGTTCTTTGTACTCGACGTCGCCCGCCGCCACACCGCCGGTGACGGCCCTGTCAGGCCTCGAGGGAGATGGTCGGTCCGAGCAGCGCCCCACCGTCGACGACGAACTCGCTTCCGGTGCTGTAGGACGCATCGTCGCCGGCCAGGAACAGCACCATGCGGGTCACTTCCTCCGGTTCGCCGAACCGGGGGATCGCCTGATTGTCCGCTGTGTCGTCCGGGATCTGCGCGGTCATCGCAGTCCGGATCGGTCCGGGATGCACAGACACCACCCGGATACCGTCCGGCGCCAGCTCCGCCGCTGCGGTTTTGGTCAGACCCCGCACGCCCCACTTGCTGGCCACGTAGGCGCCGATGCCGGCATAGCCCATCATCCCGGCGGTGGACGAGATGTTGACGATGACCCCGCCGCCGGCGCTGCGCATCGACGGCACAACGGCGTGCATGCCGAGGAACGACCCGATCAGGTTGATGTCGATGATCTTCTTGAACTCGTCGGCGGAGGTGAACTCGATCGGTGTCGGGTAGAAGATCCCGGCGTTGTTGACCAGCACGTCGACAGGCCCGAAGTCCGTTTCCGCAGCGGTGATCGCCTGCTGCCAGTCCCCTTCACTGGTGACGTCGAGCTCGACGAAGCGGGCCGCATCGCCGAGCTCCTCCGCCGTCGCCCGGCCCTCGTCGCCGAGGACATCACCGACGACGACCTTCGCTCCCTCGGCCACGAAACTCCGGGCGTGGGATGCGCCCATGCCACGAGCTCCGCCGCTGATCAACACAACCTTGTCTTCG
>CAMYLA010000066.1:0-32467 GCA_947259095.1 uncultured Acidimicrobiaceae bacterium
CTCGGTTCTGCTAGCTTGCGGAATAACTGAACGTACTCAGGAATTGACAGGGGGATGTCGATGGGGCTTCGAACGGGCGACGAGTACCTCGCCGGGCTATCCGAACTCGAGGACCTTCTCACCTACGAGACACCGGACGGCGATCGGGCCCATCTCTCGTTCATCGAGCCCCGGTCCATCGACGATCTGCGTCGACGCGGGACGGCGTATGGGGCCTGGGCCGAGGTCACCGGCGGGCCTCTACGACCAGGAGCCGTTCATCAACGCCGGCATCTCCGACCAGGACGACGACGGCATCTACGTCACCGGGGCTCGAATGGTGGGCACCCTGGCCCCCTTCTCGAGGAGATGGACGAGTCTCTGGCCGTGGCCGCAGTCGAAGGGGCGGAACGCAACCCGGACAACGGGCTGTACGACGCCAACGCCTCCGCCATCAACGCCGCGCTCCGCCTCTACCCCGAGGCCTACCCTCGGATCATCGACCACCTCTACCAGCTGGGCGGTGGCGGCTACATGTCGATTCCCCCGGGAGGCGGCCCTGGAGGTCGCCGAACTGGCCATCGACAAGTACTACAAGGAAGCAACGGCGGTGGCCAAGGACAAGGTGGCGCTGTTCCGACTGGCCTGGGACATCGTGGGATCGGGCTGGGGCGGACGTCAGGAGCTGTATGAGCGCTTCTTCTTCGGCGACACGCAACGGATGAAGTCGATGAACTATCAGTTCTACGACAAGGAGGAGGCCACGGCCATGGTGGCCCGCCTCCTCACGCCACCCCAGGACCGCCAACGGCTGCGCTGGCCCGACCGGTACCGACCGGTACCGGCCGGCCGGCTGAACGGGCGATGATGTACCTGGGTGCAGCGTTCGCCGGCGACTCCCTCGGGACCGACTTCGGGGCCATCCGCGACGTCGCCCAGGCGCTCGAGGACACCGGTTTCGACAGTATCGCCACCAACGACCACGTCATCGGCGGCCACCCGGACCGGGCCGAGGGTCACAAGGTCCACACCATCGCCACCCCGGCCCATGAGCCGATCGTGCTGCTCAGCTTCATCGGTGCGGTCACCACCAGGATCGAGCTGGCCACCGCAGTGCTGCTGCTGCCCCAGCGCCAGACCACGCTGGTGGCCAAGCAGGCCGCCGACCCCGACACCATCGGTATCGAGTGTGGGATTCGGGCCACCTCGGGCGACGACCCCGACCGGTGGGTTGCGCTGGCCCATGCCTACCGGGACCTGGGCGCCACCCATCTGAAGGTGATGACCGGTGGGCCCGATCTCGAGAGGCCGCAGGACCACCTGAACCTCATGACGCGGTGGCACCGGGTGGTGGCCCCGGAGGTCAGCGGTCGACGTAGGCGGTGAAGACGCAGGAGATCTTCACCGCACCCTCGCCCGGTACCTGCAGGTTGTGGCGCGACGGCCGCGAGTCTGGGTCGGGAAACCTCTCCAACCACGGCCCGTTGAGGGCGGCGCGGGATTCGGCCGGGTCCTGGACGAAGAAGGTGATCTTGGCCATGTCATCCCATGTTGCACCGGCCTGGTCCAGCATGTTGCCCATGTGGAGGAACAGGTTGTCGATCTGCTGTTCGATCGTCTCGGGGACGTCGCGTCCACCCGCATCGAACGGCGGAATGATGCTCGACTCGATCAGCGGACCGATTCGGGTGGCACAGGGGATCGGATTGGTGTGGACGAAGCTGTCGACCTCGATGGACCTACGGGTCATGGTTCGTACCGTAGGCCCCAGGTGGCCATACTGGAAAGCGCAATGAAGGATCTCCTCACCGAAGCGGACGCCGAACTCAGCGGTCGGCGCGAACAGAACAAGGCCTCGAAGCGTCGCCGCATCCTGGAGGCGGCGGCCGAGCTGTTCACCGAGCAGGGGTTCGAGAGCACCACCACTGCCGCCATCGCCAGGCGGGCCGGCATCGGGGCCGGCACCCTCTACCTCTACGTCGACTCGAAGGAGGACCTGCTGGTTGCGGTCTTCCGCCAGCAGGTTGGCCACGTGTGGGACGAGGCGTTCGCCCTCGTCGACCCCGACCGTCCCCTCCTCGACCAGCTGCTGACCGTTTTCAATCACGTTGCGGCATTCCACGAGCGCGATGCCAACCTCTCCAGGGCGTTCTTCAAGGACCTTCGGTTCGTGGCCTCGCCGATGATCGACGGGGCCGAGGAGTTCGTCCGGCGCACCAACGCCCAGCTGACCGAGCTGCTGGAACGCGGTCAGGCCGCAGGCCGGCTCGACCCCGAGGTCGAAGGGGCCGATCTGGCCGACAACCTCTATACGATCTGGACCTCGCTCATGGCCCGCCGTCACGCAGGCCGTCGCACCTTCGAGCAGTACCTGATCGAGATCGAACGCAGCTTTCGAACCTGCCTGTTCCGGCTCGTGCCACCCCGCTGAGCCGCCGGGCGGTCGGTGATCTCAGCCCTTGAAGCACCGCTCTATCGTGGCGGTGAGCACTCGGACGCCGACGCCGATGGCCCGCTCGTCGACGTCGAAGTGCCCGACATGGAGGTCGCGGCGGTCGTCGCCGGCCGAGGGGTCGTGGGTTCCCAGGCGAATGAACGTGCCGGGGGTGGTTCGGAGGTACCACGCAAAATCGTCGCCGCCCCACGAGTGCTCGGCTCTGGTGATGGCGCCCTCGGACAGCTCGAGGCCGACCGCCTTCTGGGCCAGGGCGGTGACCTTGGCGCTGTTGATCGCCGGCGGGACACCGTGGATGTAGTTCGTCTTCGCCTCGGCGATCGTCCCTGCGATCAGCGACGCAACCGCACGCTCGAAGGCGGCCGGCAGATCGTGCCAGGCCGCCATCGACGGCGTCCGGACCGAGGCCCGCAGCAGGGCGTGGGTGGGAATGACGTTCGCCGCCTCCCCGGTCTGCAGTGCGCCGAAGACCAACTTGATCGGTCCGACCTCTCCCAGCTCCCTGGCCACCGCTCCCGGCAGCTCGGTGGCGATCGTTGCGGCCAGCCGGACCAGGTCGACGGTCAGCTCCGGGCGTGCGGTGTGGCCGCCCGGCCCGGTCAGCGTGATCTCCGCCATGTCGGCAGCCGAGGTGATGGCACCGGCCCGGAACCCGAGCTTGCCAACGTCGAGCTTCGGGTCGCAATGAAGACCGAGGATGGTGTCGACGCCGTGGAGACCGTCGTCGGCGATGACCTCCAGCGCCCCGCCCGGTACCCGTTCCTCCGCCGGTTGGAAGATGAGGCGAACCCGGCCCGGCAACCGCTCGGCGAGGTGTGAGAGGTAGAGGCCGGTCCCGAGGACGACCGAGGTGTGCACATCGTGGCCACAGGCATGGGCCACCCCCGGCACCTGGCTGCGGTAGAGGACGTCCTTCTCATCATCCATCTCCAGGGCATCGATGTCGCCCCGGAGCGCGATCATCGGGCCCTCGCTGTCTCCGATGTCGCAGATCACCCCGGTGCCGCACGCCAGGACCCGGGGCTCGAGGCCGGCGACGTCGAGCCGCTCCATGAGCAACGAGGTGGTCTCGTGCTCCTGACCGCTGGGTTCGGGGTGGGAGTGGAGATGGCGCCGGAACGCAACGAGTTCCTCGTTGTGTTCGTCGAGCCAGGTCTGCAGCACCGGGCCGGCAATCGTGGTCATGAGTCCCTCCATTGGGCAGCGAACCTGCTGTCGTTCCAGGGTCAGGTGTGAGGCCGGTCGCTTTCGAGCTCGCTGATCAGGCTAACGACCACATCCTCATACGACCCGCCGGCTTCGACGATCCGTCGCTGCCGGAGGTAGCTGGGCCCGATCGTCCACAGTTGGAGGAGGTCGTCCAGCTCGGCTTCCGAGCCGAGCCGATGGGCGACCGGTCGAACCTCTTCGACGACCTGCTCCAGGATCGCACGGGCCGGTCGCCGACGGCCGTGATCGTCAACGATCAACTCGGCGTCGACGCCGTGTCGAGCGGCGAGCCACCGGTTCTCCCGCACGATCCACTCCCGGGGTGGCTCGGGCAGCGTGCCCTGCTCGTAGCGCTCGGCGGTCGATGCCACCAGCGCCTGGGCCAGGGCGCCGATCGCCACCGTCTCACGGAGGGTCGGCGGTGCGTCGCACATCCGCAACTCCACGGTGCCGAAGTCGGGATGGGGCCGGATGTCCCACCAGACCTCTCGGATCGAGGAGATACATCTCGCCTCGAGCAGGGTCTCCATGAAGATCTCGAACTCGTTCCAGTCGTGGATCTGTGGTGGCAACCCTGCCGTTGGCAGGGCCTCGAAGATCTTCGAGCGGGATGACGCCAGACCGGTGTCCTCCGTCTCGAGGTACGGGCTCGACGCCGAGGCGATCAGGAACAGTGGAAGGTACCGCTGCAACTCGTTGAACACCGCCATCGCCTGCTCGCCCGACTGCAGCCCGACATGGAAGTGGGCGCCGCAGATCAGCAGCCGACGGGCCGGCCACTGCATCTCCTCCACCAGTGCGTGATAGCGAGGATCGGGGCTCACCAGCTGATCGCACGACCGGGCGAACGGGTGGGTGCCGGCGCTCATCAACTTGAGGCCCCGCCGGTCGGCCGCCGCCTGGACCTCGCCAAGGGTTTCGAGCAGGTCGGCCTTTGCTTCGGCCGGACCGGCGCAGATCCCGGTGATGATCTCGACGGTCGACTGGAACAGCTCGTGCTTCGCTTTCGGGTGGGGACCGCCGTGGGGGGCACCGATCTCCTCCAGGATCTCGACCGCAGCGTTGGCCAGGCCCCCCGTTGCCGGATCGATGATGTGGAGCTCGAGCTCGATTCCGAGCGTCGGCTCGACATTTTCGGTGAAACCGATTTGCAGGTGTTGTTCTGTCACTGCGTTCCATTGAACCCGATCCAGACCGATAGTGCCCAGCGCGAGCTCGCATCCGGCTCGAGGCGTTCCTCGACTTCGACCAGGTCGAGATGGTCTCCGGTGTTCGCCCCGATTGGATGCCCCAGTCCACCTCGTGAGATCGTCGCTCCAGGGGGAACGTCCAGTCGGTGACCCCTCCAGCGGATGACACCGGCCGGTTGCGTCGGTTGAAGGATGGGTTTGGCCAATGGAGCATCGGTTCGTCCAGTCGAACGGGATTCGCCTGCACGTCGTGACGGCGGGCCCGGAGGACGGTGAGCCGGTGCTGCTCATCCACGGGTTTCCCGAAACGTGGTACGAGTGGCGCAAGACCATCCCGGCCCTGCAGGACCGGTATCGGCTGATCGTGCCGGACACCCGAGGGTTCGGCGACTCCGACAAGCCGGAAGGTCGCTACGACCGGGCGATGTTGGCCGCCGACATGGTCGGTGTGCTCGACGCCCTCGGCGTTGGCCGTGCGGCCGTGGTCGGCCACGACTGGGGCGGGATCATCGGGTTCAAGTTGGCCATCGATCACCCGGAACGGACGACGAGGCTCGCCCTGCTCGATACGTTGTGCACGGTCTGGGCGCCCGGGGCCCGTCACGGCTACTGGTTCAAGGCGGCGCCACGGCCCGAGGAGTTCTTCGCCCGCCACCATGGGCAGTTCATCGAGCAGATCTTCACCGGCAGCTCCGATCCGCCGCTGCCGGGCTGGCCCGAGTCGCCCTGGGTTGGTCGGTCGTCGGTCGCCGGCTCGGCCTCGCGCTGGGCCGACGACGACGATGTCGCGGTCTACAAGGCCGCGTTCGCCGACCCGGGATCCCATCGAGCGGCCATCACCTACTACCGGGACGCACTGGCGTTTCACGTGGTGGAACCCGAACACACCTTCGCCGACGGCGAACGGTACCGGGCACTCTCCTCCGACGAGGTGGCCGAGATGTGGGAGGCCGGCCTGGATGACCACCCGCTGGCCGGCCAGTTTCTCGACTACGGCCCCGGTGACCGGTTGAAACGTTACCCCCATCCCGCTTTGTGGATGTTCGCCGACCCGAAGGGACGCTTCCAGCCGGGCACGATCCCGCGGGGCAACCCGTTCTTCGACCAGTTCTCGGCCTACTTTCCAGATCTCCGGGGCGAACCGGTCCACGGCGCCGGGCACTTCTTCGTCGAGGAGAAGCCAGACGCCGTCAACGCCCGCCTGCGATCGTTCCTCGACGGCACCGACCGCTGACCGGCAGGGCTGCCGGCAACCGGCAGGGTTGCGTGACGGCCGCTGGCGAGCAGGGAGCTAGACGGGATAGGTGACGTCGGTGAGCTGCTCCGAGGCGGCCCACAGCCGTTGTTGGGTGTCGGCTTCACGTGATCGGTCGCTTGAGGTGACGACCTCGGGGTGGCCCCGGGTTTCCATGAACCCGTCGGGGCCGTAGTACTGGCCGCCGGTGGCGTCGGGGTCGGTGGCGGCCCGCAGCGTCGGCAGTGCACCCATGGCGGCGCTCTGGGTCAACGGTCGCAGCAGCGGTTGGAGGTACCTGCCGCCCGGGATGTGACGGCCGAGTTCGGTGTCGGATCCACCGGGGTGGGCGGCCAGGGCTGCGGTGGCGGAGCCGGCGGCGTCGAGCCGCCGTTGCAGTTCGTAGGTGAACAGCAGGTTGGCCAGCTTGGAGCGGCCATAGGCGACCACCCGGTTGTAGCCCTGGTCGCTGTTGAGATCGTCGAAGTCGATCCGGGAACGGATGCGATGGCCGACGCTACTGACCGTGACCACCCGGGATCCCTCAACCGGGAGCAACCGGTCGAGCAACAGCCCGGTCCAGGCGAAATGGCCGAGATGGTTGGTCCCGAACTGCATCTCGAACCCGTCGGCGGTCTTCATCGGCGGCGTGTACATGACCCCTGCGTTGTTGATCAACAGGTCGATCCGCTCCAATCGGTCCTCGAGCTCGGCGGCCGCGGCCCGGATCGAGTCGAGGGAGGCGAGGTCGAGTTGCTGCAGCTCCACCACCGCATCCGATCGGCCGGCCCGGATGTCGTCGATCGCCGCCTGCCCCTTGTCGAGGTTGCGTACCGCCAGCACCACCGTTGCGCCACGATGGGCCAGCTCCCGTGCGGTCTCCAGGCCGAGACCGGTGTTGGCGCCGGTGACCACGGCGATACGGCCGCTCTGGTCGGGGATCTCGGTGGCCGTCCACTTCTCGTCGCTCATGTTGTTCTCGTTTCTCGGGTCGTTGTGGTGGGCTGCGGCGTTGGTTCCACGCAAGTGTGGCGGGCTGGAGGCCCGACCGGGCACCGCAGGGTCCTGAAGGCGGGAAGTTTCTCCGCCCAAATATATTTCCGATCGGAAATAGATGTCGATCGAGCACGGTTGTCCCGCTCACCGAGCTGTTCGAGAACCGCGATTACCCCGGTTCCACCCACTTCTTCTTCGACATCGGGCACGAGAATGCGCTGGCGTTCTTCGACTTTCCCGGTCTCGACGTCGGTGTCTACGACGAGGTTCTCGGCGGACTCCACCATCTGGCGATCTCGGTCCAACCCGAGAAGTGGGACCGGCTCAAGGCCAGGCTCGACGAGCTCGGCATCGAGTACGCCCACATCGACGGGACCTCGATCTACTTCCGGGGCCCCGACGGGGAACGGTTGGAGCTGATCGCCGATCCGCTGGGTGAGATGTACGGATCGCCGGTGATGTGACCGCACTGGATTTCACGCGGCCCCATGTCCCGTCCGAGACCGTTCGCGAGGTGCTGGACACCGTCGACCACCTGGCCCCGAATGTCGTCATCACCGGCGATGCCGCCGATCTGCTCGAACCCCTTCGGCAGTTGGAACCGTGGCTGGTGATGGTCGCTGAAACGCAGGACGGCGGCGACCCCGGTTGCGACCAGGAGCAGGCCGGCTCCGCCCAGCCCGGCCCACCAGCCCCAGGTCCGTTCGAAGTTGACGAGGGCCTGGCTGGTGACCACCCGGGCCAGTGCCCCGAACGTGACCAGGGCAATGGTGACGATGGCCGGCCACTTGCCAAGCCGGAAGCGTGACGACGATGCCGGCAATCAGCAGGATCGACGGTTGGCGATAGCGGCCGGTGCCATCGTCGGGTGCCGGTGAAGGCACCTCCGGGTCGGCCCGCCACCCTCGTCGGGTCTGCAGCTCAGAGCTCACAGCTCACAGCTCAGAGCTCGCCGGTCTCCGCGGCTTCGCCGGCCCCCGTGGCCGGCTCGGTGAAGAAGCCCGTCTCGGCCAGCTCCCGGAACAGCATGCGGCCGATGGCCACCAGTGGCGCGGCCACGATCATGCCGACGATCCCGACCAGCAGCCCACCGGTCACGGTGGCGAACAGCACCACGATCGGGTGGAGCGCAAGCTTGTTCCCCAGCAGCGCCGGCTCCAACAGGTTCTCCAGGCCGACACTGATGGCGATGGCCGCCCCCAGCATGATGAGCGCCAGTCCCACGCCGCCAACCGACAGGGCCATCACCACCGCAAAGGCACCGCCGACGAAGCCCCCGATATAGGGCACGTAGGCCCCGAGAACGTTGACGACGGCGATGGCAAAAGCCAGCGGCACACCGGCCACCGCGGCAACGATCCCCATCGCCGTTCCCTGGACGAGGGCCAGGATCGTTCGGCCTCTCACATAG
This sequence comes from uncultured Acidimicrobiaceae bacterium, assembly GCA_947259095.1. GTDB lineage: Bacteria > Actinomycetota > Acidimicrobiia > Acidimicrobiales > SZUA-35 > JAHELU01. Next base: position 8,475 of record CAMYLA010000066.1, read on the forward strand.
GACCGTACGCTGGTGGCGGCGTCGCCCAGAATCCGATCGAGTCTCTCGGCCCGATCGACGCCCCGCCGACCGACGATGGCGTCGGTGAGCGACGGTCCGTCCTTGAGCAGGTAATACAACAGCACCGCCCCGAGGACGGTCCCGGACACGAAGCCACCGGCGGTCCCGACCGCAGAGCCGACCGTCGAGCCGAGGCCATCGCGCAGGATCGATCCCGAGCCCTGGGCGCCGTTCAGCACCGATTCGACGACGGAGGTCAGATCGCTGTTCTCGAGTCGCTGATCGACCTCGCTGATCACGTCGGCCACTCGGTCCGCCAGGTTCTCCCGCTGGTCGATGACGCCGATCACCACCGCACCGATCGCGGCGGTGAAGACGACGACGATCAGCACCAGAATGGTGAGGGCACCGATTGCACGCGACACCCCACGTTCGGCGAGCCGATCAACGGCCGGCGAGAAGACGATGGCCAGGAAGCCGCTCAACACGATCGGGATCACCACCTCCCGGACCGCACCGAGGCCAATGGTCCATCGCAGCGCCAAGTCTAGTTGCAGCCGACCGGTGAGGCAGGGCGCATGAGATCAGCCGGCAGGTCGACGGTCCCGCCGACCATCGTTCGGCCGAGGCGCCCCATCAGACGTCGGCTCGAAGATCGCGACCGAGGTCGGGGGTCACCCGCTGCCGGGAGCGGCGGCGGCGAGCTCGCCGGTGACCAGATGGCACTCGACCCAGCGGCCGTCGGGAACCAATTGTGGTTCCGGTGCCGTGGTCTTGCAGATAGCCATCACCTCGGGGCATCGGGCCTGGAAACGGCACCCCGGTGGGAGATCGGCCGGGTTGGGGTGGGCCCCGCTGAGCACGACCCGGGTCTCCAACCGGTTCTCCTCGGGGTCGATCCCGGGAACGGCCGACATCAGGGCGGTGGTGTAGGGGTGCATCGGTGCGTTTGCCACCTGTTCGGCATCACCGTGTTCGACCACCCGGCCCATGTACATCACGGCGATCCGGTGGGACATGTGGCGGATGGTGGCGAAGTCATGGCTGATCACCACCATGGCCAGTGAGCGCTCCTCCTGCAGTTGGAGCAGCAGGTTGATGATCTCCGAGCGGGTCGAGAGGTCGAGGGCCGAGGTCGGCTCATCGGCGATCAGGATCGGAGGATCGGCGGCGAGGGCCCTGGCGATCGACACCCGCTGTCGCTGACCGCCGGAGAGCTCCTCCGGGTAGCGATCGGCGAACGCCTTCGGCAACCCGACCTGTTCCAGGAGCTCGTCGACCCGCTTGTCGCGGTCGGTCCGATCGCCGATGCTCTGCACGACCAGCGGCTCGCGGACCGTGTACCGGATCGCCTTCGTCGGGTCGAGTGACGAGAACGGATCCTGGAAGATCATCTGGATGTTGCGGCGGAGCCACTGCTGATCCCGCTTGCTCGCTCCGACCTCTCGCCCCAGCACGCTGATCGTCCCGGCATCGGCCTCGACCAGGTGGGCCAGCATCCGGCCGAGGGTGGTCTTGCCAGAACCACTCTCGCCGACGATGCCCAGCGTCTCGCCGGCTCCGAGCTCGATGTCGACGTGGTCGACGGCGGTCAGCCACTGGGTCACCCGGCCGAGCAGATTTCGGGCCACCGGGAACTGCTTGGCCAGCCCGGAACCGGTCAACACCGGTCCCGTGGTGTCGGCCGGGGCGAGGTCGGTCCCGGTCCTGGTGTCGACGTCACTGGCCATCGGCATCCCCATTCACGTGGCGGGGGGCCAGGGTCAGCTCGCCAGACTGGACGAGGAGACATCGCGACCGGTGGTCGAGTGCAACGTCGATGGTGGACAGCTCTGCTTGCCGGCACCGCTTGACCACGTGGGGGCAGCGGGTCGAGAAGCGACACCCACTGGGGAACTGCCCTGCCATGGGGACCCGCCCGGACACGATGGCCAGTTGGGAACGGGGTTTGGCTCCCTGGGGCATGGCATCGAGCAGGCCCTGCGAGTACGGGTGCTGGGGATGGTGGAAGACATCGCGAACCGAGCCGAACTCGACGAGGTGGCCGGCGTACATCACTGCAACTTCGTCGGCGAAGTCGGCAACCACCCCCAGGTCGTGGGTGACGAGGAGGATGCCCATCCCCAGGTCGCGCTGCAAGGTGGCCAGCAGGTCGAGGATCTCGGCCTGGATCGTGACGTCGAGGGCCGTCGTCGGCTCATCGGCGATCAGCACCTTGGGATCGCAGGCGATCGACATGGCGATCATGACCCGCTGTTGCATGCCCCCGCTCATCTCGAAGGGGTAGGCGTCGACCCGGGAGGTGGCGTTCGGGATGCCGACCTGGTCGAGGAGCTCGACCGCCCGCTTGGCCGCCTGGTTGCGCGGTTCGTCGATGTGGAGGCGGCGGGCCTCGATGATCTGCTCCCCAACCTTCATCGTGGGGTTGAGGCTGCTCATCGGGTCCTGGAAGATCATCCCGATGCCGCCACCCCGAACCTGGCGTAGCTCGCTCGGCTTGAGGGTCAGGAGGTCTCGGCCCTCGAAGGTGACCGAGCCGCCGCTGGCCGCGATGGCCGGTGGCAGGAGGCCGAGAATGGTCATGGCGGTCATCGTCTTACCGCAGCCGGATTCGCCGATCAGGGCCAACGTCCGGTCAGGGTAGACGTCGAACGTGACGTCCTCGACCAGCCCCGGTTGCTTGTCGGCCCCGTCGAGATCGACGGTCAGCCGGTCGACCGAGAGCACCGGCCGGTCGGACGGGGAGGTTGGTCTGGCGTGGAGGTGGGTCGTTTCGTCGAGCGTCATTCGCGCCTCCTGGCGCCGACGACGTCCCGCAGTGCGTCGCCAAGGGTGTTGAAGGCCAGAATCGTCATCGTCATGGCCAGCCCCGGAGGCACGACGGCGTAGGGGGCCTGGAATTTGTCCTGGTAGGCGTCGCGGAGCATGCTGCCCCAGCTGGCGTCTGGGATCTGGATGCCGAGGCCCAGGAAGCTGAGCGATGCCTCGGCCAGCAGCGAGAAGCCCATCATGAGGCTGATCTGGACCAGGAGCGGCCCGGAGATGTTGGGAAGCACGTGAGCCCACAGCAGCCGCGGGGTCGAGGACCCGACAGATCGGCTGGCATCGACGTAGAGCTCCTGGCTCACCGACATCGTGGCGCCGCGGGTGACGCGAAAGAGTCGGGGGGCATAGACGATGCCGATGGCCAGCATTGCGTTGGTGAGGCCGGGCCCGAGGATCGCCACGATGGCCAGCGCCGTGACCAGCGGCGGGATGCTGAGGATGGTGTCGGCCAGCCGACCCAGGAGGCGATCGATGCGACCACGGGTGGTGCCGCCGAGCAGACCGGCGGGCACGCCGAGCACCACCGCAACCGAGACCGCGAGCAGGGGCGCCATCAGGGCGACCCGGCCGGCGTAGATGATGCGGCTCAGCACGTCGCGGCCCTTGTTGTCGGTCCCCAACAGGAAGTCACTGCTCGGGCTTTGCAGCGTATTGAGCAGATCCTGCTTGTTCGGATCGTAGGGGGCGAGCAGGGGCGCAAAGAGGGCGGCCAGCGCCAGCAGGAAGAGAAACACCATCGAGATCACGGCCGACCGGTTGCCGAGCACCCGCCGGAACACCGACTTGTGGGTCCGCAGCGGCACGAACTCGTCCCCGGAACCGCCGAGGCCGACGTCCTGCGACGCCGAGATCGACATCTCATCCGACTCGATGGTGGATGGTGAGCTTTCCAAGGTCATGTGCTCACTCCTCGGTCCGAACTCGAGGATTGATCCAGCCGTAGGACAGGTCCACCAGCAGATTGATCGACACCACGATCACGGTCGTCAACACGACATAGGCCTGGATCACCGGGAAGTCCCGATCGCCGACGGCCCTGACTGCCATGGTGCCGAGTCCGTTCACCGCAAAGACCTGTTCGATGATGATCACGCCGCCGAGCAGGCGGCCGATCTGGAGCCCGAGCACGGTGACCACGGGGATCGCCGCATTGCGGACGACGTGACGGAAGAACAACCGGGTCCCCGGGGCGCCCTTGGCCCGTGCCGTTCGAATGTAGGGCTGGGCCATCACGTCGACGACGCCGCCACGGGTCTGGCGAGCGACCTCGGCCGACATTCCCAAGCTGAGCGCCAGGGCCGGGAGGGTGATGTGATGTAGCCAATCCACCGGGTCCTCGGTGAGCGGTGTGTAGCCCAGCACCGGGAACAGATCGAACTCCAGGGCGAGGAACGTGACCAGCAGCATCCCCACCCAGAAGCTGGGCATGGCGATGCCGAGGCTGGTGCCGAGCGACGCGATCCTGTCGACGGCGCCCCGCCGCAGACCGGCGATCCCGCCGAAGCTGACCCCGATGAAGACGGCGATGACGGTGGCTGCGAGGGTGATGCTCAGCGTGGCCGGCAGGACCTGCTTGATCATGTCGGTGACCGGGCGATTGGTTATGAGCGAGGTGCCGAAGTCACCTCGGAGGGCATTGCCGGCCCAGTTGAAGTACTGGACCCAGATCGGGTCGTTGAGGCCGAGCCTCTCCCGGGTGGCCTCGATCTGTTCGGCCGACGCGTTGTCGCCGGCCACTGCGGAGGCCGCATCCCCGGGAACCAGATGCACCATGAGTGCCACCATGATGCTGGCCAGGAAGATGACCGTGACGGCCCCACCCAGCCGGCGCACGAGCAGCCGCGAACTCATGGTCGCGGCTTCCCGTACGCCGGCGAGAGGGTGGTATCGGCCGACGGGCTCAAGGGATCAGCCGGTCTTGTACACGGTCCGGAGGCTCAGGTTCCCGGCCAGCGGGAGCTCGTAGCCGCCGACGTTGTCGTTGTGCACGGCCACGATCTTCGGTGCGCAGACGATGACGTCGCGAGCGCCTTCGTCCAGGCTGGTGGTGACCAGGGACTCGAGCCCGGCGGTCGCCTCGTCGGTGGTGGCGGCGGCCTCGACCGTGGTCAGCATCTCGTCGACGCCCGGCAGCTCGTAGTTGCCCGAGTTCCTGGAACCCCCGGGGCGATAGTAGACGTTCCAGAAGTTGGTCGACGATGGGCGGGCCGTGGTATTCGGGCCGAGCCAGGTGTCGTACTCGCCGGCCGTCAGTCGGTCGACGAAGGTACGTCCCTCGTCTGGTATGGCCTCGACGGTGATGCCAATCTCGGCCAGCTGGGCCTGGTAGATCTCCAACTGGTTGGTGTAGTTGGTGATGGCCGGTGCACCCATGGATATCTCGAAGCCGTCCGGGTAGCCGGCGTCGGCCATCAGCTGACGGGCCAGCTCCAGGTCGAAGGCGGCGTACTTCTCGACCGTGGCGTCGGCGACGTAGCCCGGGAAGCCCTCGGGGTACGGCTGGACGGTCGGGGTGCAGTTGCCGTCGTAGAGGCCCTGATTGATGGCTTCGCGGTCGATGGCGTGGCTGATGGCCCGACGAACGTCAGGGTTGGCCAGGGGTTCACGATCGGTTTCGAGCGCAAGCTGATATACCTGGGCCTGGGCGCCGATGATGACGTTGAGGCCACCCGATTCGGCCTCGTCCAGCTGGCCCAGACGGGCGAGCCCGACGTCGAGCTCACCGGAGAGGAAACCGGAGATGCGGGTGTTGTCGTCGGGGATGCTCCTGACCTCGAGGGCCGCAACGAGGGTGTCCTCGACGTTGTAGTAGTTGTCCCAGCGGTCGTATGAGACACCACCGTCGGTGTATTCCCGCACCGTGAAGGGGCCCGAGCCCACGGGGTTGGTGTCGATGTCCTCGTTTCCGAAACTGGCCGGGCTCGCCATCATGCCCGGAATGTCCGACAGCACCTCGAGCAGTGAGCCGGCCGGCTCGCTGAGACTGAGGGTCACCTGGTTGCCCGAAACATCGACCGAGGAAACCGCGGCCAGCAGCGGGGCGAAGCGACATTCACAGTTGATGATCCGCTCGACGTTGGCCTTGACCGCCTCGGCATCGAGCGGGGTGTCGTCGTGGAACGTCCGGCCCTCGGCGATCGTCAGGGTGATGGCTTCTGGGGAGATCTCCCACGACTCGGCGACCCCCGGGGCGAGTTCACCGCTGGGGAGGCGCCGCACCACGGTGTCGTAGATCGGCTCCACATGGGTGAAGGCGAAGTCGGTGCTGACGTTCGGGACGTCCAGGCTGTTGGCGATGAACGAGGTGGCGTAGATCAGCGTTGCCTCGCGATCGATATCGCCCGGGGCGGCCGCACCCTCGGACGATTCATCGGACTCGTCGTCGGACGAGGCCTCTTCGCCGTCGCCGTCCGATGAGCTGTCCTGGGTGTCCCCGGTCGACTCGGTTTCACCGGCTTCGGTGGCGTCGCCGTCACCGGAATCATCGTCGCTACCGCACGCTGCCAGCAGCAACACAAACGAAGCGAGGATCGCAAAAAGCGACGTTCTCGTGAGTCTCACATCTTCCCCTTTGGTGGCTCGGATCCTCTCCCCACTGATGTGACGGATCCCCTTGTCTAAGCAAATCTAGGATCGGGAGTCACCCTCCGTCAAAGTGCTTCTGCTTCACGTCATGATTCAGCCGGTGGTGTGAACGAAGTCGAGTACCGCCTGATCGAAGGCTGCGGGCTGGTCGATGTTGACCGAGTGTCCACCGTCGAGGTTGATGACCTGGAGGTCGTCGATGGCGGCGGTGGCCTGGTCGACGCAGGGCTGGAAAACCTTCTCGAACCGGCCGTTGATCAGCAGCGTCGGTACCTTGAGGCGATGCAGGTCGTCTGTGGACTGCCAGGGGCCGCCGGTGCGGAAGTGGCGGAACACCGCCAGTGGCATGGCGTCTGCCACCTCGACCATGCGGGCCTTGAGGTCGGCCGGAATCCGCCTGGCGTTGCTCGGATGGTACGGCATCGCCCGGATCAGATCCCTGGTCGGCTGGGGCGGGAGCCCACTCCCGCCCTTCCCATCGGCCTGCTTGCCCGCCAGGCCGAACACGGCCCGTGAGTTGGTGAACACCAGGCCGGCGACCCGGTCGGGATGGCGGAGGGCGTAGCGGATCAGCATCGCCCCGCCGAGGGACTGGCCGACAAGCCACAACCGGTCGATGCCCCGATCGCTGCGGACCTGGTCGAGCTGGTCGAGGACCTGGTCGGCCCGGTATGCCGCGGCATCATCGGGACCGGGGGACAGGCCGTGGCCCGGTTGCTCGGCCAGGAGGAGGCGCAGCTCCTGGCCCAGCCGGTGCCGGTTGGGCTCCCATTGCAGGTTGCTCGACATGAACCCGTGGAGGAACAGCACCGGCGGACCGTCCGGCTTGCCGGTGTCTTCGACATGTAGTTGGTGAGGATCGGTTTTGTCAGCCATGAGGACTCTCTGGTGTGCCGGGGGTCAGCGGTCGCTTCGTTCGATGCCGAACTCGGAGAGGATCTCCTCGGTGTGTTCACCGAGCAGGGGTGGCCGCTGGTAGAGGCCGGTCGGGTTGCCTGCCAGCCTGATCGGGTTGGCGACCAGCGACACCGTCGGGTTGTCGCCGGGGAGCTGGCAGTCCTCGAGCAGACCGCGGGCGGCGACATGGGGGTCGTCGAAGACCTCGGCCATCGAGTTGGCCGGCCCGCACGGGACCCTGCCCCCAAGCAGGCCGAGCAGCTCCTGTTTTGATCGGGTCGAGGTCCAGCGGGCGATCTCGGCTTCGGTGAACTCCTGGTTGGCGGCCCGCCTGGGGTTGGTCTTGGTTCGCTCGTCGGTGATGAGGTCGGGGCGGTCCATGGCTTCGCACAGCAATCGCCAGTGTCGCTCGACCGGGGCGGCGATGGCGAAGCGCCCGTCGGTGGCGGGGAACAGCCCGAACGGGACGAGGACCCGTCGGCCGGGCCGGCGCTCCCGGCCGGTGAGGGCGTAGGCGGGGACGTGGGATCGGAGCAGGGTGAGGGCGCTGTCGTACATGGCGACGTCGACGAAGTCGCCGGCCCCGGACTGGCGGGCCCGATGGACGGCCGAGACGAGCCCGAGGGCCATCAGGGTGCCGGGGTAGATGTCGGCGATGGCGATCTCGTACAGATCACCGGTCGCTTCGACAAGGCCGCCCATGGCTTGGCCTGCGGTGTCGAGGCACGGCCACGCCCCGTAGGGGCTGGGCCCGGTTCGGTCGTCGCCGAAGCCCCGGACCGCACCGTAGACGATCTGCGGGTTGCGGTCGGCCAGCACCTCGTAGCCAAGCCCGAGTTCGTCCATGACACCGGCCCGCATGTTCTCGACGATGGCGTCGGCCTGTTCGCAGAGGCGAAGCAGGATCTCGGCGTCGGCCGGGTCCTTCAGGTCGAGAACGACGCTGCGCTTGTTGCGGTTCACGCCGGCGAACGACATCCCGTAGTCGGCCCCCGCCTCTGCGCCGAGGGCGGCGTGGCCGTAGTCGGGTGGGTGCGGGGGCAGCGACCGGAAGTTGTCGCCGGTCGGTGGCTCGACCTTGATGACGTTTGCCCCGAGGTCGGCCAGCAGGGCCGTGCCGAACGGCCCGGCATAAGCCATGGTGCAGTCGATGATCGTCAGGTCGTCGAGCGGACCCTGTCGGTTGGTGGTCATGTTCGGGTTCTCCTCCGGTCGGGCTTGCCCGGCCCTCATGGGTCGAGCTCGAGGGCGAGGGCCGAATGGATGATGGCAAGGTGGTCGAGCAGCTCCCCGCTCGACCGGTGGCCCTGCTGGAAGATGGGCACGCAGTCGATCGAGGTCCAGCCGAAGCCGAGCTCTCGCAGCTCGACGAGACGGCGCCGGAGAAGGTCGGTGTCGGCGTAGAACCGCTTGCGTTCGTCCTTGTCGAGGGCGTTTGGCGACAACGACATCTGCAGCCCGATCTCGCCGGGGTCCCGCCCTGCGTCCTCGGCGTAACGACGCAGCAGGGCCAGGCGCTCGCCGAGGGGCGGGTCGCCGGGGGCGTTCATGGCCATCCAACCATCGGCGATCTCGGCCACCCGGCGCAACGCCGGGGCACGGGTGCCGCCGATCCACACCGGGATCCCCGCCCCCTGGGGTGGTTTCGGCTCCATGGCCATGTCGTCGGCCCGGTAGAACGCACCGTCGAGGTTGACGTGCTCGTCTGCCCAGTACGCCCGCATGAGGGCGACGGCCTCGGCCAGCCGCCGACCTCTCGTTGTGAAGGCCTGCGATCCAAGGTGATGGTGGAGGGCTTCGTACTCGGCTCGCTGCCACCCGATCCCCACCCCGAGGCGGACCCGACCGCCGGACAGCGTGTCGAGGGTTGCCACCTGCTTGGCCACCAGGGTCGGCTCCCGCTGGGGCAGGACCAGCACGCTGGTGCCGAGGCCGATGGTGGTGGTGACGGCAGCGGCGTTGGCCAACACCATGAACGCCTCCATGATCGGCATCGTCGGGGAGTAGAACGGGGCCCGGCGGGTCTCGGTCGGATGACCCATGACCACATGGTCGAACATGTCCAGCTCGTCGTAGCCGATCTCCTCGATGCCGCGGACGAGTCGGTGGACTCCCTCCGGGCCCTCCCGGTACATCACGCTCGGGAACACCACCGCGATCTTCATGCGACCTCCTGCAACTCCCAACCCTAGGTGATGATGATCGACGAGGCCGCCTGCTCCAACCCGTCCAGGCACTGCGCCCAGGAGTCAGTGAGCCGGCGGCGCAGTGTCGAGATCCCTCTCGCCGATCGGGCAAGAGCCAACCGGCTTCCTCCACCGATCGCTGACGGACTGTCGTGACCTGGCGAGCTGGACTTGGACGTCGTTCGGCTTCATTCGTAGGCGAGGGTGTCGCGGATCGTGAGTTTGGCCGCCACCCGGGCCGGTTGGGTGGCGCCGGCCACTCCGATGACGACGGCGATCGCCGCCCAGATGCCGACCCCGAGCCACGAGAAGCCGGTTGGCAACGGAGCGGCGATGAGGCTGTTGCCGATGGCGCCTCGGAGCAACAAGGTGACCGGTATCGACAAGAGGACGCCGAGTAGGCATCCGGTGGCGGCCATGGCCAGACCCTGAAGCAGAAACAGCCGACGCACCGCCCAGTTCGACGCACCGAGGGTCCTGACCACACCGATCTCACGGGTCTGCTCGACGACACTCAGCGTCATCGTCCCGGCCACTCCGATCATGGCGACGAGGGCCAGGATGGCCCCAACGACCAGGAGGAAGCCGACGACGAGGGCGAAGAGACCGTCAACGAAGGCCCGACGCTCAGCATTGGTCTGGACCTGCCCCACCGCCAGCCCCGCAGCCCTCGCCGTCGCCTCCAACCGTTCGGCGACGTCCGCCTGATCGGCACCGGGCCGGAGCTGGACGGCGAGGAAGTTGGTCCGGCCCGGCCGGTCTATCTCGTCGACCAGATCCTCGACCGGCACGTAGGCGACCGGACCGACCAGTGTCGTGGTCGAAACACCGACGATGTTCCAGCTTCGGCGGTGGCCCTCGATGTCCAGGACGACCTGATCGCCGACGGCCAAATCGGATTCCTCGTCGGCGAAGTGACTGTTCATCACGATCGGATGATCGTCGGCCGCGTCGAACCATCGACCTTCGATCAGCGTTGGCCGGATCGACTGCGACTCGACCGGCACCGCAATGACGCTGATGTTTTCGTTCTCGGTTCCGTCGGGCCGGACGCGGAAGCTCTGGGTCTGATACCAACCCTCGACCTCAGCCACAGCCTCATCCCGGTCGATGATGGCCACCGCCTCGTTGACCACCACCGGTTCGGTGAGGGCGAGCTCGATATCGTAGGCCCAGTAGCCCGCAACCTCGTCGGTCAGGCGACCAAGGGCCCGGCCGGTGCTCAACACACCGACCAGAACCGCCCCGCACGCTGCGATGCTGAGCAACGTGAGGGCGAGCCTCGTCGGGTTGCGCACCGCGTTGCGGTAGGCGAGCACGGTCGGGCGGGAAAACGGGAGCGAAGGTAGACGTCGACCGCCGGTCGCAGTGATACCGCGATCGGCAATGGCAGCGCGGACGGTCACTGCACAGGCCCGCCGCACCGAAACGACGACTGCTGCAGTCGGCACCACGACCACGATTGCCAGCTCGATGGCGATCGTGGTCCAGGGCACGGTCATTGTCGTCAGCTCGAAGTTGGCCAGATCGCCAGTGAATCGAGAGAGCCGGCGGCCGGCGTACAGCGAGGTCGGGACGGCCACGACGAGAGCAGCAAACGACAGCACCAGGACGTAGGCCAGATACTGTGTCATCAGCTGTCCCGTGGTCGCGCCGACCGCCTTCATCATTCCGAGGGACCGTCGCTGCTGAGCCAGAAGGGCTGCAACGGTGTTGACGATGAGGGCGACTGCGATCACCAGCGCCAGTACCGACAGGATCTGCATGGTCGGAACCATGAACAGAACACCATTGCTGGCTCGATGTTCCCCTGGTTCTCTGATCTCGCTCTGCTCGATCGTCACGCCTGTCGCGGCCAGGATGTCGTCGCGTACCGCAGCCGTCATGGCCAGGGCCTGGTTGCGATCGAGCGGATCACGGGCGGCACGAAGGTACAAGGTGTTGAGATCATCCGATCCGGTGAGATCGTCCATCGTCTCCATCGAGACGTAGGCTCGGGCCAGGCCACCGAGACCGGGGGCGATCTCGTAGACATCGAACGCCCTGCCGACGACCTCCAGACCGGTCGGCTCCCGGCCGGGCCGCTCGATCGAGATCATGTCACCAATGGTGACGCCAAGCTCCTCCCGTGACGCCCGCTCCACCACCATGGTGCCCCTCCCGGGAGGCCATGTCCCGCCATCGGGCTCGATGAGGGCAATCCGGTTCGCGGCGAAGTCGACCATGGCCACAAGCTCGATGTTGACCCGGGTCCCACGCCGATTCACCGCGCTCGTCACGAGACGGCGACGGCCCTCGGCCTGTTCGACGTCGGGGTGAGCGGCGACCTGGTCGACCACTTCGGTTGGGAAGTCGCTGGTCCCCAACATGGCCGACGGCGGGTTGGAGGCCAGAAAGCTCTGCTCCAGTGACGGACCGATCGTGGCTCCGGCCAGATGCATTGCGCCGACCGCAGCCGTTCCCACCGCCAGCGAGACGATGGCCAGCAGCGACCGCATCTTCTTCGCCGTGAGGTCGGATCGGACCTTGCGCCAGCGGGCACTCATCAGGAGCGAAGCCCTGTTGGCTCGGAAAGCGATCCGTCCTTGACCAGCACGATCCGCGAAGTCCGATCGGCCAGATCCCGGTCGTGGGTGACCATCATCACCGTTCGGCCCGAGGTGACCAGGTCGTCGAAGAGATCCATCATCGACGCAGCCGATTCGGAATCGAGGTTTCCGGTCGGCTCATCACCGAGGATGATCGGAGGATCGTTGGCCAGGGCCCGAGCGATTGCCGCCCGTTGCTGCTCGCCACCCGACACCTCGGATGGACGTTTGTCGATATGGTCGGCCAGCCCGACCCGGTCGAGCAGGTCGGCGGCCAGGCTCCGTCGATCTCGACGAGGGTGCACGCCGCAAAAGTCCATCGGCAGGATCACGTTGTCCGCCAGGCTCAGCGTCGGCAGGAGCTGGAAGAACTGGAACACGACCCCGATGTTTCGACCCCGCCATCGGGCCGCCTCGTTCTCGGCCAGGTTCGACACCTCGACGCCGTCGACGACGACCCGCCCCTCGGTCGGTCGGTCGATCGCGGCAACGACGTTCAACAGCGTCGACTTGCCGGATCCCGACGGGCCGACAACGGCGACGAATTCGCCCCGATCGACCGAGAACTCCACCCCGTCCAGAGCCACATACTCGACGCCCCCGGTCGTGTAGACCTTCGACACATTGTGCAGGGCGATCAGACTGGGATCTTCCACCGTCATGGTTCACATGCTCGACCAAGCCCCATCATCCGGGCAGAGCCAAAGGTCTTCTCTGGAGTCCATCCGGTCGGGATCGAGACCGGATCAATCCACCAACCCGACGCGGCACCGCCCGCCCTGGTGCGCCGATCCCGAGCCGCAGGGCGGGCCGGGGTCGTCTCTGACATTCGACGTGAGATCGTCCTCGGGCGACTCCCGGAGCGGTCTGTCGACCATACGCTGGGGCTGAGCCGACGTTCGGCGTGCCGGGCGAGGGGCCCACCTCACCTGGCATGCCCTGGTGAACGAACCGATCAGGGCCCTCCGCCCCTTGCCGAAACGCCGATGGAAGGAACAGAATTCCGAGCATGGCTGACACCCCCGGCGCCCCCGATGTCGTTCCTCAGCGTCTGACCGCCGACATTCCCTCACCCCTCGTCAACTCAGGACTGCGGCTGTTCGACGATGTAGAAGGCGTACTGGTGGCCAAGACGGTGGCCGAGGTGCAGGCCGCTCTCGACGCGGGCGAGACGCCGGCCACCTTCACGTTGGCGGGGCCGCGTAGCGACCTCGCGTTCCGGCCCGCCCGACTGTGTGCGGGCATCGTCACCTGCGGTGGCCTCTGCCCCGGTATCAATGCGGTCATCCGCTCGATCGTCCTCACGCTCCACTACCACTACCGCGTTCCGGAGATTCTCGGGTTCCGGTACGGCTACGCCGGGGTTGCAGGCAAGGGTCCCGAGCCGATGCGGCTGACGACCACCACCGTCGATACGATCCATCGCCAAGGCGGCACGCTGCTCGGGACCTCACGTGGTCCCCAACCGCTCGATCTCATGCTCGACAACCTGGCTCTGCTCGGCGTACGCGTGTTGTTCTGTATCGGCGGCGACGGCACGCTTCGAGGTGCGGGCGCCTTGGCCGAGGCCGCGGCCGAGCGAGGCCAGGAGCTCGGCGTGATCGGCATACCCAAGACCATCGACAACGATCTCGCCTGGGTCGATCAGAGCTTCGGCTACTCGACGGCGGTCGACGAGGCCGCCCGCGTGATCACGGCGGCCCACAACGAGGCGAGGGGTGCGGTCAACGGTGTTGGTCTGGTGCGGCTGATGGGTCGCAATGCAGGGTTCATCGCCGCCCAGGCGTCGCTGTCGAACCCCGACGTCAACGTTTGCATCGTCCCCGAGGTTCCCTTCGCCCTCGGTGGCCCGGGTGGGCTGCTCGAGATGCTCGAGCACCGTCTCACCCGTCGAGGCCATGCGGTGATCGTGGTGGCCGAGGGCGCAGGCCAGGATCTCGTCGACGCCGGCGAGGCCACGGACGCGTCAGGCAACCGGCGGCTGGGCGACATCGGCACGTTTCTCCGCGACCGGATACGCAGCCACTTCGCCAACCTCGATCGCTCCGTCACGGTCAAGTACATCGATCCCAGCTACATCATCCGCAGCCTGCCGGCAAGCCCGTACGACTCGCACTACTGTAATGCGCTCGGCCAACATGCGGTCCACGCCGGGCTGGCCGGCTACACCAACGCCATGATCGGGCGGTGGAACACCATGTTCACCGTCGTCCCGTTGCCGCTGGTCACCGGCTCGCGTCGCCAACTCGATCCCGAGGGCGACATCTGGCAGCGGGTCCTGCAGACCACCGGCCAACCCGACCTCTCCGGACCCAGCGCCTGACGCTCGTGCTGCTCGCCATTGCGGTGAGGACGCCGTCTTGCCCAGACACGCCTCGTCCAGCTCGCGATCCAATGGGCCGCCCTTGGCCCACCGGTAGTAGCTGGCCCGCGGTAGCTCAACGAGCTGGCACAACAAGGGTGACTGCATCAGCCGACCTTGGCTCTGCAGTTTCTACTCGAACTCGACGGTTGCGACGAAGTTCTCGGCGACCTCAAGCCACGATGGGTCAGGCGCTTGCGCTAGGATCACGATCGGCTGTTCGAGACCTCCGACCCGCCAGATCCTCGTGTGGTACCCGATGCGCATTTCCTGGGGCGGGTACGGCAGCACCGACGGCCAGAGGTACTGGCACGGGTCGTCAGGCTGACACGACGCAGAGGGGTCAACGACGACGTCGATCCGTTCTGCCGAGACGCCACCGACCTCCACCGCCTCGTAGTTGTCAACGATGAGGTTGGCCGGTGGCGACTCGGCGAGCGCTGCGAAATCGGTGAAGTCGATCGGTTCGCCTACGGGCACCGGGCCGACGGTCACAGCGGTCAGCTCCGGTGGAGCGTGCTGCAAAATGATGCCTCGATCACCTGGACCAAAGGAGTCGTCGCCGGTGAACACCACCGAGCCCGGGAAGTTCAGTTGCACCCACCATCCTTCCTGGCTGGTGAACGTCATCGGCGTTCCGAGGTGAGCAGAGCGGTAGGTCCCAGCCGCAAGCGATGCGAAGGCTTGATTCAAGACCGGCGGCCCTTCCTCAGCGAGCGCGATCGGGTCAGGTTGAGGCCCGTACTCGTCAGACAGGATGGGGGTCAGAAGTCCCGGCCGCTCGGAAGGCAATGGGTTGTCAAGCTCCAGTGTCGGTGCGACGGTTTCGAAGATCTCGCGAGCCTCCGCCAGCTCCGATTCGCTACCGCCGACATACCCCACCGCAACAACTCCTCCAGGGACCTCCGCCAGGAACAGCTCGGCGATCGGAAAAGGCTGCCATGCGGACGATCCTTGATAGCCGGGGCCATAGGCCGAGTACATGTAGACCGATTCATCAGCTGCGTCCTCGTCTTCGACGAAGGTGTAACCCTCCAGCGTGGTGTCGAAGAGCGCCAGCGATTGGCCATTCGGTTCCGCTGTCCCCCAGCCCGCAACCTGTACGAAGTCGTCGACCCCACCCACTGGAGCGCTGAACACGCTGTAGACCAAGCTGACGACCATGATCGGAAGTGATCGCCCCCGATCCTGCTCGAAGCCGGAACGGATTGTGATCATGTGATTGTCGTGATGCACGACGTAGTCGGATCGAACACCGAAGCTGATTCCGCCCAGGGCCTGAAGATGCCACTCCTCGAGTTCGGACCAGTCAGGCTCCCCCAAGCTCACCATCTCCAGTCCCTTCCTCGACTCCGGTTCCCCGTCAAGAGTGGTCGGGGCTTGGGCCTCCTGGCCGTCGCCAGCCGGTCAACACCGAGCATAGATACGACGGCTCAAGATGGGCGGCTCATCGCCGAAGGCACAGGACCGCTGCCGGCCCAACTGCCAATAGGTTCCTACACCACAACAGCTCTCGGAACCGCTATGACCTTTGACGTTGACAAGCCGATCTGGCTGATGGCCGAAGACCCCGGCTGGATCGAACTTGCGATCGATCCTGGCGACCCATCCAGCCGATTGATCCTCACTCGCCCGACCGACGCTCCCGCTCAACTCGGAAGCACGATGATCGAATGGGTGAACGCCGCTGAGACCGTGAGTTTCCAACGGTCTCGGACCACTGTCGGTGAACAACCGACGAACGTCTGGTCCATCTTCGTGTCCGACCAGGCTATTGCCGATGGCAACTGCCAGATCGGTGATGGCTGTGTTCGCCTATTCGCAAACCCAAGCGACGTCGAACTTCGTGCAGGCGGCGTCAATGACGTCCTAGAGATCGAGCAGGGACCGCATGAACCTATCTATGTGGTCACGTGGAGGTCGCCACAAGTGTCACAAATGGAACTCGGCGGGTATGACTCGCTTGCGGACTCGATCACGTTTGGTGACCTCCGGCCGAGTCCGCTCAACTGAGCCACGTCGGTCTCGCTGAGCTGGATCGCTGTTCGAAAACAGCGCCGCCCCAATCCTTCGGCCCTCCTCGCTCGGGGCCTCTCGGCCGACCAGCTTCTGCTGACCGACGTGGACGCCGTCTACGACCGGTGGGGGACGACGGCGGCGGCGATCGACCGGATCGGGGTGACCGAGCTGCACCGTCGCCAGCTCCCGGTCGGATCGATTGGCCCGAAGGCCGAGGCGGCGTGCCGATTCGTGGCCTGGGGCGGTCGGTCGGTCCGAATGGCGACGAGTGACGTCGCTTACCGCCGATCGCCGGCGGCGTCGAGCAGAACGACCCGCACGGCCGTCCCTGTCTCCACCCCGAGCACCTCGCGAGCCTCTCTGCCCAGACTGACGGTCGCCTCGCCATTGACGACGCCGACCTCGGTTCGGATACAGCGGAAGTCCGCCAGGTCGGTCGTCGCCACCAGAGCCGCCGCACCCTGGGGCTCACCACCGACGACAAGGTGGACGCGGGAGGACCGGACCCACGCAATGTCAGACCGTTGGGCTTCTATTGTGGCTCCGCCGTCGAAGACGTCGATGTAGCGCTCCCAGCGGAAGCCCTGGCGCTCCAGCATCCGCAGCGCCGGCTCGGTCTCCCGATGAACCCTGCCGATGGCTCGACGGGCGGCCTCTGGTAACAGAGGGACATAGATCGGGTGGTCGGGGAACATCGACGCTATGAACGCCTTCTGACCCAAGGCACAGCGCCGGTCAGCCTCCTCGAAGGTCATCGGAACGAACAGCTGGCCGAGCCCGTTCCAGAACGGCACCGTGTTGTCGGGTTCCTGATGGCCGCGCATCTCGGCAAAGACCTTGTCATCGAATCGCCCGGGATGCTCGGCCATCAACAAGAAACGCCCTCCGGACAGGAGCGTCCCGCTCCCCCTTCCCACCGCGGCGCGGTCCAGAAACAGGCTCCCTATCTCGGTGCATCCGGTGTAGTCGTTGGTCAAGAACAAGGTTTCGACCTTGTTGACCATGTCGAGGTCAGCGGCCCGGTGAACTCGGGTCGACATCTTGAAGCTGTAGAACGGCTCACGCTCACCGATGTGGGCGATGGTTGCGGTGGTGCCGAGCAACGCGCCGATCTCGGTATCCTCCAGCACACAGAAGTAGTCGCGTTCGCGGTCGACATCGTCTGCCCCACCGAATGCGTGCCTGGCCTCTGCCACCCGTTGTGAGAGCCTCTCCTCGTCTGGCCGAAGCGACGAGATTCCTTGGATCCGATCCAGGTTCGAGGTGAACAGATCGATCAGCGCCCCCACATCCGAGGGTCGTGCTGGCCGCAGCAAACGCATGGCCCCAGTCTGGCCCCATCACTGCGAAAGCCACGACCGCCGGCTTCGTACTCGCTACAACCGGCGACCCCGGTCTCCCCGGCGCAGGGGCCACGGCTCTGACCGGGAGGGTCACCGAACCTGTCCGCTTTCGGGCCCCTCGACGAAACGGGACTGACCGCGAGTGAGGCGCTCACGGATGTGCTCCGTCTCATCACCCATGGCATGGTGAAGTAGCGACGGCCGACAGCATCGTTCAACCGTCGAGAGGACACGAGAAGCGGAGACCAGTCCATGGCGAACACGAGATCGGCAGCGGGGAGCCGCACATCCACCGAAGAGTACGACGCCATCATCATCGGATCCGGCTTCGGTGGTCTGTTTGCGCTCCACCACCTGCGGGACGAGATGGGTCTTTCGGTTCGGGCCTTCGATGGCGCGGGCGGCGTCGGGGGCACCTGGTGGTACAACCGCTATCCGGGTGCCCGTGTCGATGCGCCGAGCGCCCCGTTCTACGCCTACACGTTTTCGCAGGAGCTCGTGGACGAATGGGAGTGGACCGAGACGCAGACCGCGGGGCCCGACGTGCTGGCCTACCTAGAGCACTTCGCCGATCGCTTCGATCTCCTGAAGGACATCCAGTTCGACACCTGGGTCACCGATGCCCGCTACGACGAGGCGGCCCAGCGCTGGACGATCGAGATCGGCCAGGGGGAACGAGCGTCGGCCCGGTTCCTGATCTGCGCCACCGGGGCGCTGTTCGTCGCCCACAAGCCCGACTATCCGGGCATTGACGACTTCGCCGGCGAGTGCCATCACACCGGGCGATGGCCCCACGAGCCCGTGTCCTTCGCCGGCAAGCGGGTCGGTGTGATCGGCACGGGGTCCTCGGGCATCCAGTCGATCCCCGAGATCGCCAAGGAGGCCGCCCATGTCACGGTGTTCCAGCGAACGCCGCAGTATGCGCTGCCGGCTCGGAATCGGCCGCTCACCGCCGAAGAGCGCGCTCGATACCGAGAAGACTGGGAGAACCTGCGGGAATCGATGAACCGGCGCGGTGGCTGGCCGTTCAAGACGAGCAGGCACAGGGCCTCGGACCACACGCCCGAGGAGCGCCACGCTCGCTACGAGCAATTGTGGGAGGAAGGGGGCATCCACCTCGCCATCAACAGCTACGTCGGCGTCCTCGTCGACGAGGAGCTCAACGAGGAGGTGTCCGAATTCGTCCGGAGCAAGATCCGGGCCACCGTGCACGATCCCGAAACGGCGCGGAAGCTGCTGCCCGACTACTACTTCGGTACGAAGCGGCTCATTCTCGACAACGGCTACTTCGAGACCTACAACCGCGACAACGTCTCGTTGGTCGACCTCCGCGAGGACCCGATCGAGGCGTTCACGCCTTCGAGCGTGTGCACGAAGCTGGGCGAACATGCGATCGACATGCTCGTGCTGGCCACCGGCTTCGATGCGGTCAGCGGCTCGATGCTGAAGCTGAATCCGAAGGGGCGTGGCGGCGTGAGCCTGAAGGAGAAGTGGGACTCCCGCTTCGACACCTATCTCGGCATGACGATCGCCGGCTACCCGAACCTGTTCATGATCCACGGGCCCGGCTCACCGGGCGTGCTCTTCACCATGCCTCTCGGCGGAGAGCGACAGACGGCCTGGATCGAGTCCTGCATCCGTCACCTCGACGAGGCTGGGCTCGGGGCCATGGAACCAACCGAGGAGGCCGAAGCGAGCTGGGATCACGAGATCGCCGCACTCGCCGATCGCACCCTCTACCCCCACACCGACTCCTGGTACACCGGCGCCAACATCCCGGGCAAGCCACGGCAATTCCTCGCTCACCTGCGCGGCTCCCAGTACTTCGAGCGGTTGGCCGAGATCGCAGAGGGTGGGTTCGAAGGTTTCGTCTTCGAGAAGCGGCGGTCAGGTAGCTGACGTCAGACATGGCATTCCCTCATGTGGCCTTCGTCCCGAGGCTGGTCCGACCGACCACGAGGGCCGCTGCTATCACGGGGGGACGCATGTCGCTCGACGTCGTCGGGATCCGAAGGGGCCGTCGCCCCGTCCGCCGTCGCCCTCGGCCGCGGACGGCGACAGACTGGGTCGAGGTCGGGACCTGGGGCTAGCGTTGGCGCCATGGACGTCTTGGACGGGATCCGGGTGATCGACTTCGGGCGGTACATCGCCGGCCCGTTCTGTGCGACGCTGCTGGGCGACCTCGGAGCCGATGTGATCCGGGTCGAGCGGCGGGAGGGGGGAGAGGACCGCTGGGTCACCCCCGTCACCACCGACGGGGTTGGCTCGCTCTTCCTCCAGGTCGGCCGGAACAAACGCAGCCTGACCCTGGCCCTTGATACGAACGAGGGCTACGAGGTGGTGACCCGGCTGGTGGCGACCGCCGATGTGGTGGTGGCCAACCTGCCACCCCCGACCCTGCGCTCGATGAGGCTCGACTACGACTCGCTACGGGCGATCAAGCCCGACATCATCCTCACCACCGTGACCGCCTTTGGCAGCGGCGGCCCCATCAGCGACAAGGTCGGCTTCGACGGCCTGGCCCAGTCGATGTCGGGCAACCTCCACATGACGGGTCAGCCCGGGGTGCCGACCCGGGCTGCGGTCCCCTATGTCGACTTCAGCACCGCCGCGTTCAGCGCCTTCGCCACCCTGGCCGCCCTCCGCCACCGCGACCAGACCGGCGAGGGCCAGGTGTTGGAGGGGGCACTGCTCCGCTCGGCCCTCACGATGTCGAGCTCGATGCTGACCGAGCAGCAGCTGCTCGGGGTCGACCGGGAGGCCAGCCTCAACCGGGGCCAGACGGCCGGCCCCTCCGACGTGTTCCGGACCAGGGACGGCTGGGTGATGTGCAGCGTTATCGGTGCCTACCAGTTCGAGCGATGGTGCACCCTGGTGGGGGCGCCAGAGCTGGTGAACGACGAGCGGTTCAAGGACGACCGGGGCCGGGGCGACCACGGTGAGGTATTGTCGGCTCGCATGGCCGATTGGTGCGCCCAGCGGACCAACGCCGAGGCCCTCGACGCCATGGCGACCAACAAGATCCCGGCCGGCCCGGTGTACCGGCCCCAGCAGGCGCTGGACGACGACCACATCGCGGCCATCGGCGCCCTCCAGGCCGTCGGCTATCCGACGATCGACGAGCCGGCCCGGATCGCCCCGTTCCCGGTTTCGATGTCGGCCACGCCGGGCCGGGTTCAGCGTCGGGCCCCCGAGCTCGGTGAGCACACCGACGAGATCCTGGGTGAGTTGGGCTACGGCGCCGAGGCGATCGCCGAGCTCCGGTCCCGGCGGGTCGTCTGAGCGTGTACTCGTCGATCAGCGGAGACAGGGCGTTCCAGTAGAGGCGGAACCGATCAAGGACCCAGGGCAACTCAACCCGGGTGAAGCGCTCGACGCTGGCGACCTCGGTCCTGGCCAGCTCCGATCGCAGCTCGTCCCAGAACCCGGGGCCGGGATAGACGTCGAGCAGTTCGTCGGCCACGCCGGGGACGAAATCCCGCCTCAGCTGGCAGCGTCGTGTTCGGCCATCTGGGCCGCAAGGCTCGCCGCCCTACGCTCAGCGTGGGCCCGGCCCTCCGGGGTCCGCTCGGCTGCCTCTCGTGTGGCCCGGCACTGGGCTCGGTACTCGGCCCAGTCGCTCTCAGACATGGTCGCCATCAGGTCAACGCCTCGAAGGCGAGCGTCAGTTATCCGCTGTACCCAGTCGGTTGCCACACTCAGACACTAGCGCGGCTGCGCCAAGCCAGCTGTGCCGGATCAACGGGTGCTTCGACCGCTTCGAGATTATGGCCCGGTCCAGCCGTCCGGTCTCGCCGGCAGCGCGACGCAGCAGATCGGGATTCCCGAGCGGTGATACCGAGTGGTTCTTGTCGGCGGGGTCAGCCAGTCTCGAACCCGCCCCGATGTGCCGATCCAGGACACTCTGCGGCATGTGCGTTCGTGTCCGGTATTTGCTGCTCGGTGCACAAACCACTCGGTGCGCATTGCTCCGCTGGCTAGGTACCTGCGACCAGCTTCAGGTCGGTGATGCGGTACCGGAAGAACTCGCCTTCGCTCCACCGATCGGTGCCGTAATGCCAACCGAGGCGCCCTTCGCTTGGGATGGTGACGCCATCGAAGGTGGCATGGGCAGAGAAGTCACCGCCGAAGGGGTGTAGCCCGAACTCGCCGGTGCCGTCGGGGTCGCCCCACCGGGTGAAACTCACCGATCGGATCAGGCCCTCCTCGGTCGTGGAGAAGTCAAGCCGTACGGGGTAGTCGGCGATCTGGAAACAGGCGCTGAGTCGGCCGTCTTCCTCTGCCGACCACTCGACCCCGGAGCCGGGGAGCAGCGCGGTCGGTGCCCACACAGCCTCCGCGGCGGCACGCTCGGCGGCGCTACGCGAGATGTCTGGTCCACTCCCTTGCATGACCCGAATCAGCCCGAACAGCTTCCAATCCATCTCACCGTGGCCATCAACGAATCGATCTGATCCGGTGATCATCCCCGCCGCTCGAGCCGTCCACACGAACCCCACATGCGGGGTGAGTATCTCGTCCGCAGTGAACGGAACCCAACGACCGATCCTGATGCGACCTCGCATCCGTATCCGAGCCGACAGCCCCAAGGGAGTCCCAGGTGTGATGGCCGCACGGAAGTACGAGGCAACCGGGCCGGGCAATCCCTCCACCGCTACGTGGCTGAACACGCCCCGTGGGTACCGAATCAGCGCTACCTCAACGTCCCGCTCGTGCTTGCCTGCCATGCATACTCCGCACTGGAATCGATCCCAACCTAGACGAACCCTCAAGAAACCCGAACCAGCAGTTCACCCTTCACGCCGAGCCAGCCCGACCGGCAACCTGGTGCGGCTTGCGTGGTGTTTGCTTCGTGATCCACTACGCCGAGGCTCCGGTTCTCGTCACACCGGTGTCGAGTGCGGGGCGGGGTGGTCGAGGCAACGACTCGGCGTTCTACGAGTTGGGTTCGGTGCTGACGATGACGTCGTCGAGTGGTCGTCGAACGCTGAACGGCATCTGCGGCCCAGTGCCGAAGCGGATCATCAGCTGCGCATGTTCGTCCTTGAGACCCAGCCACCGTTCGAACTCCGGCCGCACCGCTGGCACCTCGATGGGCTGGTTGATGAACGCGTTGCTAACACCCAGGGCCGTCGCTTGCAACGCGAACCGCTCGTAGCAGCGTCCGGCATCGACCCAGGCCGCCGCATCGTCGTCCTTCGCGACGAAGACAGCAACTCCAGCCGATGACCGGATGCTCGCGGCGTCGGTCTTCATCTGGGACTTGGGCCTGACCAGCACGGGGAGCAGCAGCCTCGCAAGCCAGGTCGGCACCGACGGCTGACCGGACGTGCGCCCTGAGAGGCCGTCGCCCGTCTCAAGCGACTCTCGGTCGTTCGACCGGATCCAAGAGAACAGCTCATCTCGCCAGGCGGGATCGGACAGTTGGTCCTTGTTGCCCCGGTTGACGAACTCCGTCACCGCCCTCTTGTGGTCGTCGTCGGTCAACAGGATGACTCGGACACCCTCTCCTGTGCCTGCCCGATCGAGAGTGGCGAGATCTTCCCTGTCGAGTGCGCTTCCGTCGTAGCGTGCCTTGGTGCACTGGCGGGACGGGATAGCACGAGCAAGCGCGGTCTCGCCACAGGTGGGGTCGGGAATGAGACGCACCACAACGGCGCGTTCCTCGTCATCGAAGTCAACCTCGGCGCGTAGTCCCTGCGCCGCTGCGGCGTGGACGATGTTCTCCGCTGCGCACCCGAGACTCTTGAACAAGTGGGCATCCTTGGGGTCCACCACCGGGCAGCGCCTAGAGAAGTCCGGGATGATCCGGATCGACCCACCGCTCACAGCGAACTTCCAGGGCTGGGTGTTATGGCTCGAGGCCGCCAATGAACCGAGGCGAATCAGTTCCCGATAGTCAGGCTTCGCGCCGACGTTCGGTCTCGGTTGCCGCACCGCAGCGACAGCTGACTCGTAGGTAGGAGAGGAATTCATCTTGTCACCCCGCTCCGATGTCGACAGTCAACGTGAGGAGCCCAATCGTACTTGCCCGGGCGCATATCGACACCCCTCCGCACGTTGTCGACCACCCGCAAGCGTCCGAGATCCGGCAGTTCTGTGCGGGGAGCCGTCACATAGGGTGTCGGCTCCCCGCTTTGTTCAGCGGCTGGCGCCGGCGACGAAGGTGGCGACGATGTAGGTGGCA
>CAMYLA010000066.1:32473-33247 GCA_947259095.1 uncultured Acidimicrobiaceae bacterium
CGGGTCGGCGTGTGACGCAGCTTCTTGGACGTCACGGAGGGCGACGCCGGCATCCAAGGCGGCGGTGATGAACGAGTGCCGCAGCGAATGCGGTGAGATCGTCTTCTCGATCCCGCCTCGCCTCGCCAGCCGTTTTACGATCCTCGTGGCGGCGTGCCGATCCAAGCGTCTGGTGCCATCGTGGTTCAAGAAGATCGGTCCCTCTTCGCGTTCGCCGACGCACAGGTCGATGGACCGGGCGGTGCGTGGCGCCAGTGGGATCTTGACGATCTTGCCACCCTTGCGGGTGATGGTCAGCGTTCGGTGCCCGCGCTCTAACCCGAGATGTTCGATGTCGGCGTTGAGGGCTTCACTGATCCTGAGCCCGTTCAACGCCAGCAGACACGCCAACCCGTGGTCGCGACCGCCCGCCAGCCCGGCCTGGACCAAGAACATGCCAAGTTCGTTGCGATCCAAACCGGTGGCGTTCGATTCATAGTTCAACTTGGGGCGCCTTAGATGCACCGCCGGCGACACCGGGATCAACTGTTCTTCGACGCAATACCGGTAGAACCCAGCAATCGTCGAGAGGCGCCGTGCCACCGTCGCCCGGGCTTTGCCGTCGTGTTCGAGGCTCCGGGCGAACAGCTCGATATGGGCACGCTTCACCGCAAACACCCGCAGGTCGTGGCTGGTGCACCATCCCAGCCACTGGCGCAGATCCAAGGTGTAGGCGTCACGGGTGGTGTCGCCGTAGCCGGCCAGGAACCCGGCGATCGCCTGACGCACCGCGAA
>CAMYLA010000067.1 GCA_947259095.1 uncultured Acidimicrobiaceae bacterium
TGGGACGGAAAACCGTGGGCCCACACCCAGGAGGACCGGCTGTTCGGCCCGCTGGCGGTGGCCATGGAGCGGGAGGTCGACGAGGGCCGGCTCAACGCCGCCCAGGAGTTCATCGCCCACAACAGGCTGAACCGCCAGACCGTCGACACCACAGACGCCAAGGTCGGCATCGTTGCCGCCGGCAAGACCTACTACGACCTGCGGGCCGCTCTCGATCGGCTCGGCTTCGACGAGGCAACCCTCCGCAGCCGGGGCATCAGGGTCTTCAAGCCGGCTGTGGTCTGGCCGCTGGAGCCGACGTCGGTCCGGGAGTTCGCAGACGGCCTCGACACCATCGTGTTCGTCGAGGAGAAGCGGGCGTTCATCGAGATGTTCGCCCGTGAGGCCCTCTACGGTCAGGCCAACCCGCCGAAGATCCTCGGCAAGCGCCATGACGACGGCACGCTGTGGTTCCCCGGCCACGGTGAGATGGACGTCGACCTGATCACCAAGCTCATCCGGCCGTTCCTCGTCGACCGATTCGGTGAGGACGCGGTGGGGCCGCTGGAACGGGAGCGGGTGCTGATCCCGCTCAGCGATGTCAAGACGATGAAGGGAGCCAGCCGGGCGGCCGGGTTCTGCTCCGGTTGCCCCCACAACACCTCGACCTGGGTTCCCGAGGGTTCCGAGGCCGGCGGCGGCATCGGCTGTCACGGCATGGCAGGCACCACCCCGACCCGCAACACAAAGGGCACCACCCAGATGGGCGGTGAGGGCATCCAATGGGTCGGCGCGGCCCCGTTCGTCGACATGGACCACCGGTTCCAGAACATCGGCGACGGCACCTACCACCACTCCGGCAGCCTGGCCCTGCGCCAGGCGGTGGCGGCGGGGACCAACATCACCTACAAGATCCTCTACAACGGTGCGGTGGCCATGACCGGCGGTCAAGACATCGACGGTCAGATGTCGGTCCCGGCGTTGACCCGTTCGATCCAGGCCGAAGGGGTGGCCAAGATCATGGTCGTCACCGACGAACCGGAGAAGTACCCCTCGGACGCAGTGTTCGCCCCCGACGTGCCGATCTGGCACCGGTCACGACTCGACGAGGCCCAGCGGCTGCTCCGGGAAACCCCCGGCTGCACCGTGCTGATCTACGACCAGGCCTGCGCCGCCGAGCTCCGGCGTGACCGCAAGCGGGGCAAGGTTGCCGATCCGGCCATGCGGGTCTTCATCAACGAGGCGGTCTGCGAGGGCTGCGGCGACTGCGGCGTGAAGTCCAGCTGCCTGTCGGTCCAGCCGGTGGACACCGAGTTCGGCCGCAAGACCCAGATCCACCAGTCATCATGCAACAAGGACTACACCTGCCTCGAAGGTGATTGCCCGGCCTTCGTCGAGGTGATCCCCGACGGCACCGTGGTCAAGAAGGCCACCGTGCCCTTCGACCCCATCGGCGATGATCTGCCGGAGCCCGCCGACCGGCTCGACGAAGGCAACATCTTGATGATGGGCATCGGCGGCACCGGTGTGGTGACCGTCAACCAGTTGCTGGCCACCGCGGCCCTCTTGGATGGCAAGCAGGCCGATGGCCTGGACCAGACCGGCCTGTCGCAGAAGGGTGGCTCGGTGATCTCCAACCTGAAGATCAGCCGCCTGGCCGATGACACCGCCGACAGCGGAAGGGCCAACAAGGTCTCCGCGGGCGAGGCCAACGCCTACCTGGTGTTCGACGTGCTGACCGGCACCAACCCCGACAATCTCAAGAAGACCGATCCGTCGAAGACGGTGGCCGTTGTCTCCTCCAGCAAGGTGCCGACCGGGGCCATGGTCCGCGACACCGCAGCCGACTTCCCGGAGTGGGCCAAGCTCCAGAGCATCATCGACGGCACCACCGTGGCGGCCAAGAACGTCTACTTCGACGCCGGCACCGTGTCCGACGGTCTCTTCCGCTCTCACATGCCGGCCAACGTGATCGTGCTCGGGGCCGCCTACCAGCAGGGTTGCATCCCGATCTCGGCCGACGCCATCGAACGGGCCATCGAGCTCAACGGCGTTGCCGTCGACACCAACACCCAGGCGTTCCGGATCGGTCGCAAGATCGCCATCGACCCGGCCTGGCTCGACTCCCTCGGGCTGCACCGGGCCGGATCGGTCAAGCGGTCGCAGGCCCGCCGCTCGGCCAAGGCCCAGCGGCTGATCGACACCGTGGCCGCCCCATCCGAGGAGCTGACGAGGCTGCTCGGCATCCGGGTGCCGGACCTCATCGACTACCAGGATCAGGCGTACGCCAAGCAGTACGTCGACAAGATCAACGAGGTCAGGGCCAGGGAGGCCGCGGTCACCTCCGACACCCGCCTGTCGGAGGCGGTGGCCCGCTACCTCTACAAGCTGATGGCCTACAAGGACGAGTACGAGGTGGCTCGGCTGCACCGCTCGAAGGCGTTCAAGGACGCCCTGGCCGAGCAGTTCGGCAAGGACGCCGAGATCACCTACAAGCTGCATCCGCCAACGATGCGGCAGTTCGGCTACGAGTCCAAGATCGGTCTCGGCAGATCGGCCGAGGTGGCGTTCGTGGCCCTGGCCAGGATGAAGAAGCTGCGGGGTACCTCGATGGACCCCTTCGGTCGGACCAAGCATCGCAAGATGGAGCGGGAGCTGATCGGCGAGTACGAGGACATGATCGACCGGGTCACCGCCTCCCTCTCGGTCGACAACTACGACCATGCGGTCGAGGTCGCCGAGCTGCCAGACATCATCCGGGGCTACGAAGGTATCAAGGAGGCGAACATCGCCGAGTTCCGGTCCCGAGCCCAGCAGTTGCTGAAGTAGCGGTAGGTGGCCCGGCGGGGCGAGCCATGACCGAGCCATGACCGAGCTGGCACTGGGGATCGACATCGGCACCGGCTCGACCAAGGCCGGGCTTGTCGACGGCGACGGTCGGCTGCTCTCGGTCGGCCGCCGGCCCCATGCCATCGCCGAGCCCCGGGCCGGCTGGTCCGAGAGCGACCCCGACGGCTGGCTGACCAGCACCCGGGCCGCCATCGCCGACGCCATGGCCGGTTTCGCCGGACCGGGGCGACCAGCGATCGCCGCGGTCGGCTTCTCCGGCCAGATGCACGGGGTGGTGCTCTGCGATACGGCGTTGCGGCCCCTTCGGCCCGCGGTGCTGTGGTCGGACCGGCGGGCCCAGCCTCAGCTCGTGGCCCTTCGAGACCGCTTCGGTCCCGCGGGGCGAGCCCGATTGGCCAACCCGGTGGTGGCCGGGATGGCCGGTCCGACCATGGCCGCCCTCTCCCGGGAGGAGCCGTCGGTGGTCGAAGGGGTTGCGGCGCTGCTCCAACCGAAGGACTGGGTCCGCCAGCAGCTGACGGGGGTGGTGGCCACCGATGCTTCCGACGCCTCGGCCACCCTGCTGTGGGATGCGACCGACGATCGGTGGTGGCCGACGGCCTGCGAGATCTTCGCCGTCGATCCACGGTGGTTGCCACCGATCCTCGCCTCAGATGGCTCGGCCGGTACGGTCACCGATGCCGGCGCCGCTCGGTTCGGGCTGGCCCCGGGGCTGCCGGTGGCCGTGGGCGCCGCCGACACCCCGGCCGCGTTGCTCGGGGCCGGCGTCGGCTCGGGGGAGGCCCAGCTGTCGACCGGGACGGGTGGCCAGCTTGCCCTCCTGACCGGATCCCCGACGGTCGACCCGTCGGCCGGGACCCACCTGTACCGCACCGCCGACACCACGATCGGCCCGCCGGACCGGTGGTATGCCATGGCCGCGATCCAGAACGCGGGGATCGCCATCGACTGGGCCCTCGGGGTCCTCGGCCTGTCGCCGGTCGAGGCCGGCCCGGCGGTTGCCGCATCGCCGATCGGCTGCAACGGGGTCGGCTTCCTGCCCTATCTCACCGGCGAGCGCACCCCCCACCTCAACGCCGGGCTGTGCGGCAGCTGGATCGGGCTGCGCCCGGGAACCGATCGGGCCGACCTGGTTCGCTCGGTGTTCGAGGGGGTGGCGTTCGCCTTGGCCGACGGCCTCGACGCCCTGGGTCGAAGCCGGCCTCTGCCCGGTGAGGTGCTCCTGGCCGGGGGTGGCTCGATCGCATCGTGGTGGCGGCAGATGCTGGCCGACGTCCTGGAGCGGCCACTGGTCCCCCACAACGCCACCGACGCCTCGGTTCGCGGTGCGGGGCTGCTGGCGTGGTCGTCGATCGGTCGCCACATCGATCCCACGTCGGCGGTCGAGCGCCAGGCCCCGATCGTGCCCGCGGCTGCCGACGCCGATGGCTATCGGCAGGCGAGACAACGGTTCCAACGAGCTCTGCCGGCGTCGGAGATCGACGTGTAGGAAGGAAAGCGATTCCGCCGGGCGGCAGCCGGCCGGTTGCTGCTCCGATGGTCAGCAGCTCACCACAGGCCGGGAACGAGATGCCACCTCACCGTCCCGGCATAGGCCCGGTACTCGCTGTCGCGCAGCAACAGTCGCTCCTCGTAGCGGATGCGAATGACCTGAAAACCGGTGCCGACGGCCATGACCGCCATGTTTCGCAGCGATGGGTTGTTGATGATGTAGCCGGCCTGGGTCACCAGGTAGGCCATGTAGAACGGATGGCGGACCAAGCCGTACATCCCGACGGTCTTGACGCCCCGATTGGCCGGGACCACCCCGAACGACCGCCCCAGCGACAACGATGCCCCGATCTGCAGCAGCGCCCCCGCGATCTGCACCGCCTGGCCGGCCAGCAGGTCCTCACCAGCGCCGACGGGCCGGAAGCCGAGCACCGCAAAGCTGCCCATCAAACCGGCGAAGACGGCGAAGGCGCTCATGTCCACGTCAGAACTGTCGCGCCGGAAGAAGACCATCACCACCATCACCGACTCGAACACCATCAGGAGGGCGATGCTCAACCGGAAGCCGTCCTGGCGGATTGCCAGCAGGTGAGCGTATGCGAACACCACGTAGACCACGCAGAGCGCGACCTTTGACATCAACCGCCTGGCCACCGCCTTCGGCGGGGTGCCCTCGATCGGCTCGGCCGGAGCGGCGGTGGGCAGTGGGTCGATCGTCCGGTCGGTCATCGATCACCCTCCAGGGTCTCGGTCACGAACCCGCCGTTCGGTAGGAATCGGAAGTTTGCGAAGTCCTTGACGAATTCGAGGTGCACGTCGACCTCGCCTCGACGGTTTTTCTCGATGGAGAACACGGTTCGCCGCCTGGCCTCGTCGAGCTGGGTCAGGTCGAATTTCAGGTGGCGGTCGGAGGTGGCGGACACCTT
This sequence comes from uncultured Acidimicrobiaceae bacterium, assembly GCA_947259095.1. Taxonomy (GTDB): domain Bacteria; phylum Actinomycetota; class Acidimicrobiia; order Acidimicrobiales; family SZUA-35; genus JAHELU01. Next base: position 5,247 of record CAMYLA010000067.1, read on the forward strand.
CTGGTTCATGAGAATGGCAACATCACACTCGTGGGCCAGGGCATCGGATCCCCGGAGATGTTCCAGCCGGAGCCGGTCGATCCCGATGCCCTTCGAGGAGGCGGCGGACAGTGCCACCACCGAGATCTGATGGTCGATGGCCAGCTCCTTCAGGATCTCCACCGCCCGGTAGATCCGTTCCTCCAGGTTGGCCACACCGGGGACCGGCAGCTTCTGGAGGTAGTCCACGAACAGCACGCCCCCCGCTTCAAGCCCCTTGGCGGCCAGTGCGGCAAGCGCATCGGGCGTAGTCCGCTGTGATGAGGCCCGGAGGAGTTGCATGTTCGACGAGGTCCGGTCCAGCGCGGCCAGCGCCTCCTCGACCAGTGGCGACCGCTCGATGGCCTCGTCGATGGTGCGCAGGCCGAGCAGGAGGTCCCGGACGATCGCCCTGGCCTCGTAGCGAACGACGGGGTCGTGGTCGGCGGCGACCGCGGCCGCCTCCTGAATCAGGAGCCGGGTCATCAGGGCCGCCTCGTCGTGCTCGAAGCAGGCGAACGCCGCCTTGCGCCCACGGCCGGCGACGGTACGGGCCCACTGCAGGGCGCAGATCGTCTTCCCGGCGCCGGGTTGGCCTCCGAGGAGCATGACCTCCCCGGGGAGCAGGCCCCCGTCGAGTACCGAGTCCAGTGGCTCGAAGCCGGTGCCGATCGGCTCGACGCCGAGCGAGTCGAACCCTCCTTCTCGCAGCTGCCCGAGCAGGGTTGAGACCCGGTAGGGCGTGGTGTGGGGGAGATCGAAGACGGTCATTGATGTCAGCTCCTCAGAAGAGTTCGACGAAGCGGACCACGGCCGGTCCGAGGATCACGATGAACAGGGCGGGGAGGATGCAGACGCCCAGCGGGAAGATCATCTTGATCGGCAGCTGGTTGGCCTTCTCCTCGGCTCGGAAGCGGCGCTTCTCCCGCATCTCACCCGAAAGCGTTCGCAGCGAACGGGCCAGCGGCACTCCCAGCGATTCCGCCTGGCGGAGGGTCAGCACCACGGTCTTCAGATCCTCGACCTGGGAGCGGGCGGCCAGTGCGTTGAGGGCGTCGGACCGGGTCGAGCCGAGCCGGACGTCCTGCAGCATCCGGCCGAACTCCTGGGACAGGGCGTGATCATCGGTGGCGGTGATCCTGGCCAGCGCCGCCTCGAAACCGAGGCCGGCCTCGACCGAGATCGTGACCTGGTCGAGCACGTCGGGCAGCAGCCTGGTGATCTCGTCGGCCCGCCGGTCGGCCTTCGATCGAACCAGCAGGTCGGGCATGACGAACGACGCCACCGTCATGGCGCTCACCAGTGCGGCCGAGCGTAGGGTGAAGTCGTCGAGCAGCCGCAACCCGAGGAAGGCGCCGACGAACAACGGCAGCAGCAACTTGGCCCCAAGCACCTGTTCAGGGGTTATCTTGCCGGTCCAGCCGGCTTTTGCCAGCGCATTGGCCTTCCCATCGACCCAGCCGATCGGCGTGAACCTGAGCAGCCGCCGCCCGATACCACGGGTGATGGGCATGGCCAGTCGCTCGGCGGCCGATCGCTGAAGGACGGCCTGGCGCATCGTCGGTTGCTGCTCGGCCAGGTTTTGCACCACCCGCTGGTTGGTCTGGCGTCCGCTGGACACCGCCCACCACGCCACCGGCACCGCGGTGGCCAACGCCCCTGCGGCGGGCCAGACGATCATCGACATGTTGTGCTCCCATTTCGGTGGTGACGTGTTCGATTGCGACTCATGTTGAGACCTCCCATGGTCAGTACTTGAGGTCGACCAGTTTTCGGATCCAGAAGTAGCCGACGGTCATGCCGGCCAAGCCGATGGCGAACATCGTGCGACCCAGCGGCTCGTTCAGCAGCAGTGCCACGTTCTCCGGGGTTCGCCAGGCCATGAACAGGAACATCAGCACCGGGAGGGCCAGGAGCACCCAGCCGGAGGCCCGGCCCTCGGCCGAAAGGGACCTGACCATCCTGGCCACCCGTCGACGGTCCCGGATGGTGTCGGCAACGTTGTCGAGCACCTCGGTGAGATCGCCCCCGAGTTCCCGGTTGATGTCGACGGCCCGAGTGACCCACTCGAAGTCCTGGCTGTCCATGCGATCGGCCACTGCGAACATCGACTCGGTCATGTCTCGGCCGACCCTCGTCTCGAACACGATCCGTCTGAACTGATCGGCGGTCGGCGATGGCGCTTCGGTCGCAACGAGCTCGATGGCCTGAGGCAGGCCCCGGCCGGCTCGGAGGCTGCCGGTCATGATGGCCAGCGAGTCGGTGAGCTGGTCTGCGAACTTGGCCCGCCGCCGATCGCCCCTGGTCGTCAGGTAGGCGAACACTGCGACGCTGGCCGCGACCGCCGCCCCCAAACCGGCGAAGAAGCCACCGAAGGCGGTGGTAATCAGGGTCGTCGCCACGACGAAGATCATCGACAGCACGATGAATTCACCGGGTCGCAGTTGCAGCCCGGCCGCATCCAGCGCCTTGTCGAGCACGCCATCCTGGTCCCGGCGGGCGATGAGACCGTCGGCCATCCTGGTCATCCGGCCGTTCACGCCGGCGACACGATCGGCGCCGGCGGCCGAGTCGAGCCGGACACGTATCGACGGGCTGATCATCAGCACGCCGAGCAGGAGCAGGGCCAGGAACATGGCGCCGAGCCCGATTACGAACATGGTCGAACCGCCGAGCAGGCCCGGCGACGGTGCCGGTACCGTCCCGAGGCCGGCCGCTTCGTCGACGTTGAGCACCCGGGCCGGGTTCTCCCGGCTTTCGGTCGCCGCACCCGAGCCCAGCGATCCGACGGTGGTTCTGGCGCTGGCCACCGCATCATCGACGGCAACCGAGACCACCAGGTTTCCGTTGCCGGGCGAGGACCGGAAGCTGAGTTCGTACCGGCTGGCCAGCCGGTCGGCCACTTCCAGGTAGAGGGTATCGAGATCGTCGATGCCGGTGGTGGCGGCGAAGTTGCCGCCAACCTCTTCGACCATGCCGGCCAGGGCCGCTCCGTCGGCGTCCGGGCTCTCGATGGCGATGGCGTAGAGCCCGACGCCGGCCTCCTGCAGCGCCGCGGTGGCCTGGGCCCGGTCGGCTCGACTGACCGTGTCGTCGCCGTCGGCCAGCACCACCACGTAGGGTTGACCGGCGCCGGGCCCATCGGCCAGCTTGGCCGCGGCCATCAGACCGTCCCACAATGCGGTCTCGCCGTCGGAGCTCAGGCCCTGCACATCTCTCAGCGAGACGGCTCGGTCGGTTCCCGGCTCGCTGTGCACAGTCACCGTTTCACCGAAGCTGACGACACCGATGCGTGCTTCGGTCGGCAATCGCCTGATGAAGGCCGCCGCCGCCGATTTCGCCGCGGTGAGGGCCTCGCCCCGCATGCTGCCGGAGGTGTCGAGCACGACGATCACGTCGACGACGGTGTTCATCGGTCGGACGTCGAACTCCGGCAGCCGGCCGTCGATCAGCAGACCGAAGTTCTGCTCGACCGGCGCCAGCTCGCCGATCGACGCCGGGATGGCGATCTCGACCCGCACCTCACCGTCGCCGGTGTCGGAGACGTTCAGGATCTGGATCTCGTTCTCGGAGCCGGTTGCGGACCCGGCCCTGGCCTGAGCAGGCTGGGCCGTGCCCATGATGAGCCCGACCACCGCCAGCAGGGGGAGCATGCGCCTCATCGTCTGAACTCCATCTCGGCCAGGGGATCGAGGCCCACCGACAGCATCTCCTCGGGCAGATCGATGCCCAGGTACCGCAGATCGTCGGAGAACATCGGGCGTAGCCCGGTCGGCTTGATCTCCCCCAGGAATCGGCCCCCGTCGTCCATGCCGGCCTCGTAGTCGAACTCGTAGAGCGTCGACAGGGTGATGGTCTCGCCTTCCATGCCGTTGACCTCCGAGACCTGGGTGATCCGTCTGGTCCCGTCGCGGAGCCTGCTGAGGTGGATCACGACGTCGAGGGCCGATGCGATCTGCTCCCGGATGGCCCGGATCGGCAGCTCCAGACCGGCCATCAGCACCATCGTTTCCAACCGGGACAGGGCGTCCCGGGGGGTGTTGGCGTGCAGCGTCGAGAGCGAACCTTCGTGGCCGGTGTTCATGGCCTGCAACATGTCGAGCGCCTCGCCGCCCCGGACCTCACCAACGATGATGCGGTCGGGCCTCATCCGCAGCGAATTGCGAACCAGTTCCCGGATGCTGATCTGGCCCTGGCCCTCGACGTTGGGTGGCCTGGCTTCGAGCCGGATCACGTGGCGCTGGTGGAGCTGGAGCTCCACCGCGTCCTCGATGGTCACGATCCGCTCATCGGTCGGGATGTAGGAGGAGACGATGTTGAGCAGGGTGGTCTTCCCGGTACCGGTGCCACCGCTGATCAGGATGTTGCGCTTGCCCTGGACGCAGGCGTCGAGGAAATCGGCGCACTGCCGGTTGAAGGTGCCGAACTCGATGAGATCCGATGTGGTGAACGCCGTCTTTGCGAACTTGCGGATGGTCAGCATCGGGCCGTCGACCGCCAGCGGCGGGATCACCGCATTGACCCGGCTGCCGTCCGGCAGCCTGGCGTCCACCATCGGCGACGACTCGTCGATTCGACGGCCGATGGCGGAAACGATCTTCTCGATGACCTGCCGAAGGTGGGGCACCGTCATGAATCGGGCCTCGGTGAGGTAGAGCTTGCCGTTTCTCTCAACGAAGATGGCATCGTCGGCGTTGACCATGATCTCGGTGACGGTGGGATCGGCCAGCAGGGACTCGATGGGGCCGAGGCCCATGATGTCGGCCCCGATCGACTCCACCAGTTCGTGGCGCTCGTCCGGGCTGAGCTGGTCGGCTTCGCTGGCCAGGATCTGGTCCAGTTCCTTGACCGCATAGGCCCGAAGCTGGTCCTCGCCGAGATTGGGGTCGAACAGCCTGGCTCCCAGCCGTTCGAACAGCGCCTCCTGGGCCTTGACCCGAAGCTTGTGAAGCGGGTCGTCGTGGCGTGGCGAGGTGTCCTCGGATGGCTCGAGGTTGATCGGTTTCTCGGCGTCGGGGTTTCGCCCCGAGGTTCGGAGGAGGTCGGCGATGTTCATCAACGATCCTTTCGCAGGGCCCGCAGCAGTGAGCGCGAACCCCGGTCTTCGCTCGGGGCGAAATAGGCGGCGATTTCTTCGAACTTCCTGGCCACGTTCCCGGCATCCTTTTCGATGGCCGGCGTGCCCTCGTTTGTCGACACCGGGATCATCCGGGTGCTGGGGATCTGGAACTTGACCTCCATGCCGATGGTCTCCTCGACGTCCTTCACCGACAGGCCGACCTTGGCGTTCGATCGGTTGAGGACCAGGATCCGACGTTGCGAGGTGTAGCCGACCTGGTCCAGGATTTCGATCTGGCGACGGACCGAGGTGATGGCGGGGACGTCGGTGGTGGTGACCATCAGCAGATCGGTCGAGAGGTCCATGGCGGCCAGCGCGGCGGCGTCGATGCCACCGCCGGTGTCGATGACCACGAACGGGAACTCCTCGGTCAGTGCCGCCACGGTCTGCTTGAGCTCGTCGCCGTCGATCTCATCCACCGCCACCAGATCGTCCGGCGGTGGCAGCAGCGCCAGCCCGGACGGGTGGCTGGTGAGGAATACCTTGAGCGCACTGCGCTCGTGGGTGGCCGACTTGATGGCGTTGAGCAACGAGTGCTCCGGTTTCAGGCCGAGCGCGGCAGCGCAGTCACCGAACTGCAGGTCCAGATCGAGCAGCATCACCTGTTTCGGCATCCGGTGGGCCAGGCCGACCGACAGATTGGTCGCGATGGTGGTCTTGCCAGATCCCCCCTTGGGACTGACCACGGTGATGATCCGTCGTCGCAACCCGGCCCCGGGATCGGCCGCCCGCCCGTGACGGTCCCGGGCCAGTTCCAGGACGGTGTCGACGCTGTCCAGGAACCCTTCGTCGGCCGGCTTTTCCACCAGCACATCCCGGGCCCCGAGCCTCATCAGCTCGACGGTGTCTTCGACGTCGGCCACCGTGACCAGGACCACAGAGGTGGTCGATCGGTATCGTCGATCCACATCGGCCACCACGCCCCGGGCGATGTCGGCCGGGAGGTCGCTGCCGAGGATCAGGAGTTCGGGGTTGGCGCCGCAGGCGTCCATCGCCACCTCGGCCGGGTCCCGCCACTGATCGGACCAGACCCGCCGTAGTGCCACCGATTTGCCATAGTGGGACGCCAGTGCGCTCTCCAGCGAGACGTTGGCCGTCAGCAGGGTGACGCCGCTCACAGTACGTCCTTCAGGTCACCGTAGACATTGCCCCGGGTGATGACATCGTCTTCGTCCTCGGGCACGGTGTCACGTTCGACGGCCAGCCAGATCGAGCCGTACTCGGCGGTGAAGACCAGCCGCTCGGCATCGGCGGGTTCGACCGCCAGCGTGACCAGTACCGCGTCCTCCGGTGCGGTGTCGAGCCTGCTGAACTCCTCGTCGTCTTCTGAGAAGGAGCGGTCACGGACTTCCTGCACCGCGGTGACGATGGCCTTGCGGAGCAGCAGGTCGGTGGAGTTCGGGGTCTTGCTGTCGATCGCCGATGCGACGGTCTCCGGCAGCGGCACCTCCTCGCCGTCCACCTCGACCACCGCTGCGGTCAGGTCGAACGGTTCGAACGACGCCAGCACTGCAACGGTCTGACCCGGCTCCAGCAGCCCGCCAACGGCCCGCTGGGGATCGAGGGCAAGGGTGACTTCGATCATGTCCTCGGGAATCTGGACGCCGGCCTCCCGATCGGCGAACTCGGAAACGTCGATGAAGCGAGCTTCGATCAGCTGCTCACCGGGTTGGAGATCGACTGCCGCCACCCGTCCCACCAGGCTGGGCAGGTTCTGGACCGCTCCGGTGGCCTGCACCTTGGCCGGCACCTCCTCGACGACGACGAAGGCTTCGACGTCCTGGCCTGGCGTGCCGCCGGAAATCCGGTCGGTGACCACGTAGACCTCGACCAGCTCCTCCCCTTCGAGCGCCCTGGCCTCGGCGTTGGTGACGAAGGCCACCAAGGCAAAGGTTCCGACTGCGGCCAGCGCGACTGCTGCCACGAGACCGAAGATTTTCCTGTTCATGCTGTTTCCCTCCTGATGGTTCTCACGGAGCACACGCCCCGAAAGCATTGGGATCGACGCCACAGAGGGCGATGACTTTGTTTCCGGCCGCACCACCGCCGCCTCCGCAGCAGGTCCCGGTGATGAGTCCTGGCTCGACCAGCAGCTCGAAGTAACGGGCCTGTTCGGGGCCGTTGACCTTGAAGTCGATCAGGCGAACCCTGACCACGCCCGTGAGGTGCATCCGGGCGTTGGCCCCCGGGTTCTCGATGAAGTTGAAGACCGGCAGCGTGAAGTGGATGCCGCTGTTGCGGAGGCCGTTCAGGTCGTTCTTGAGGCCGGCCAGGGCCCCGGTGTCGCCCTCGTAGCAGTGGGCTTCGGCGGCGCAGGAGGCGACGGCATGGTTTGCGAACACGACCTCGCCGGGGTAGCCGTTTGCCACCCAGTCCTTGGTGTCGGCGTTGGAGTTGGCGCCACCGTCGAAGTCGACGGTGCCCCAGTTGCCGGGGATCGAACCGCCGCCGCAGTCGTCTGGCTGGTCCTTGCTGTAGTCGACCCGGATCAGGGTTGCCGTCGCCGGCGGGTTGTCGACCACGTTCTGCAGTGCGGCCGAGCCGTCGATGCACAACCCGATCGGTCGCAGCCCGGTCACCGCGGCCGGCGGTCCCCACACCGCGGTGGAGACCGAATCGACCGGATAGTCGCCGAGACCGAGAACCGGAGCGAACCAGGTCTGCACGTTGTGGGATCCGGTGACGGTTACCCGTCCGTGGTCCGCGTTGTATTGGAACGGTGTGCAGGAGGTGAGGTTGGCCGCACCTTCGTTGTTGCTGAGGTAGGTGCCGGCCGTTCCGGCGCAGCCGTCGTTGCCGTTCACGTAGTCCTGGGCTGCGGCCAGTGCCCCGGCGTCGGTGGCGGGAATCAGTGCCCGCCTTGTTCGCCAGCCGTTCCCGAGATCCACCACGAGTGACGCCATCCCCAGCATGACCACCAGCGAGATGGCAACGAACACGATCGACACCCCTCGCTCGTCTCGGCGAAATCGTTCCAGCAGTCGGCGCGCCGCTCCCACGATCACGCCTCGCAGCGGAAGACCGCTTGGCCGGTCAGGTTGACCGCCGGCAGTGGGAGGAGGGGAATGCGGAGGGCGTGTTGCGTGGTGACGGTAACCGTCACCGGGTCTCCTTCACGGCCGGCGCAGCCACCGGGGGCGATGGTGACGTTTGCCGGATTCTGCAGCGGGATGCCGGCCAGCGTGGCGTTGACCCGGTTGGTGATGTCGCCCTGGGTCGAATTCGAGATCGAGGCCAGCCGGGCCCCTTCCCTGGCTGCCGCCTCGACGGCCTGTGCCCGGTTGAAGGCGATGCCGAACTCGATGATCCCGAACACGATCAGGATCAGGATCGGGAGCACAAGGGCGAATTCGGCCAGGCCAGCCCCGGTCTCGTCTTGGACCAGTCGGTTGCCGTTCCCTTTGCCCGACCGGTGGGTGGGCTCAACCTGAGGGGTTGGAACTCGCCGCCGGGCGTCTGGGATGGAGTGGCTTCGTTTCACAACGTCCCTTTCCTGTAAGTGGTGATCCGGAATTCGGCGTAACGCTTCTTCCGGCTACCCGAATCGTAAATTGCCAAGGAGTTCCGATCCTGAGTGGATTCCTTTGGCCAATGGTTCTGAAGGCCTATAGGAGTCCTGCGACCTGGTTATAGATATTCGATAGGGGCGGTGCCAGTGCGGTCAGGGCGCCAATGCAAGCCAATGCGACCAGGAGCAACAGCAATGCATACTCCGCCAATCCGGCTCCGTATTCGTGCCGATCGGGTCGGCGAGACGGGCAGGCCGTTTCGTTCGGCCAGCAGGTGGTCTCCCGTGATTCACGGTCTTCTTGGTCCATTGCTCGATCTCCTTGTTCCGGTGGCCTTGCCGGCCACCGCTCAGCTGCTCGTTCTCGGGTCGTGGCGGTCGCCGACACCCGCTGGGAAGGTGGTGGGCCCGGCCTCGTCGCCAAGACCGGGCCTACTCCTGTGATCCTGTTGTGTCGGCTCCTCGAAGAAGACACGGGCCGAAAGGCCCAGGTTTCAGGCATTCTGGCCCGGTCGGTTCGGCCCGGGCGACGACATCGCCCGGGCCGGCCGGCCGGTTGCATCACCCTTAGAGGGCGCCGGCGACCTGGTTGTACACATTCTGGATCGCACCGCTGAGTGCGCCGAGGGCGCCAAGGCAGGCGACGGCGATCAGGAACAGCAGCAGGGCGTACTCGGCCAGGCCGGCCCCTCGCTCGTTGTCCTCGGTCTTGGTCGTCAACCAGGCCTGGATGATGGAAAGCTTCGTCATGTCATTGGCTCCTTGTTTTGCATTTACTCTTCGGACTTGCCTTCATTATCGTGACCTACGCCGCGAGGGTGGCTCGTGCCCCAAATGGGGTATATGGCCAGCCCAATTGCATTTCTGCCCAATGACCTGTCGTCGCCTGTCCAATATCTTTGTGACCAGACGACATCGACCGATCTTGCATTCGGTCCGGTGGAATGAAAAATGGCAAAGGAGGAACGTTGGAACAGAACGGCGGAGCCGCCTCACAGGTCATGCCACCGGCTCGACACCAGGGGGTGGGACCGGTCGGCGTGGCTGACGGCGCACCGCCGATCGGTCGGGCCTTTGTCGCCTTCACCGGGGCCATCCTCACCGTCTTCTCGGTGGCGGTGATCGAGCCGGAGCTGGGTGCCACATTCGGGGGCTCGGCCCTACCGGACCGGCTGGGGGTCGTCGGAACAACCGTCTTCGCCGTGGCCGGACTCCTCTCCGGGTATCGGGCCTGGGTCACCCGGTCCCGCTACCTGGTTCCCATTTCCGTCGTGCTGCTGGGGGCCGGGGCCCTGTGGTCGTGGCTCACCTTCACCGCCGACTTCGGGGCCGGTTCAGGCGCCGCGACCCTTGTGGTCGCCGCCTCGGCGGTGCTGGCGGTGCTGCTGCTCGCCGAGGGTTTCTGGCGGACCCACTTCCTGGGGCTCTTCTGCGGCCTCGGCGCGCTCGGCCTCTCGCTCGCAGCCACCCTGATCCGGCTCGATACGACCTCGCGGGAGTCGGTCTCCCTGGCGCTGCTGGTCTCGGTCGCAGGCATGACCTGTCTCTACGGGATCCTGGTCGAGATCGACGTCGCCGAGCATCGGACAAGACATCAGCTCCTCGCCTCCAAAGGGCAGATCGATTCCGAGATGGCCAGAACCGAAGAGCTGCTCCATGATCTCCGGAGCGGCCTGCTGGCCATCGAGTCGGCCATCGGTGCCATCGGCTCTGATCTTGCGGTGCCGCTTCGGACCGAGGCGGCCCGGCTCCGCCGACTCGCCGCCCCGGCCGAGGCCCCGAGGATCGATCGATTCGACCTGGTGCCCGACGTCCGGGACCTGGTGCTGACCAGACGGCTGGCTGGCACGGCCATCGAGCTGCAGGCCCCGGCGACGGCCCTGGTCATGGCCGACAGGTCCGATGTGTTGTCCATCATCGAGAATCTGCTGTCAAACGCCGAGCGCCACGGCGCACCGCCCATCGTGGTCGAGATCGTGGTTGACCATCGCCAGGGTGTCGATGAGCTGGAAGTGTCGGTCTCGGACGCCGGGCGGGGTATCGACCGGCTGGGCGTCGCCAGGATGTTCGAGCGGGGGGTGAGTACCAATCCGGACGGTCACGGCCTCGGCCTCGACAGGGCCCGCCGGTTGGCCGGGAGCAATCGGGGCTCACTGGCGGTCAAGCCGAGTGCCGAGGGCGGCGCCCGGTTCATACTTCGGTTGCCGATCGACGAGCGGCGGCCGGCCGGCGACTTCAGTCCCGAATGGCAGTTGGCGTCGTGAGCCTCGTCGTGCTGGTCGACGACCACCCGCTCCTGGCCACGGCGTTCCGCCTTCAGCTGCAAGCCGCGGGCCACGACGTCGAGCTTGTTGACCCGGGGTCGAGGGACCATCTCATCGATGATGTTGTGGCCCACCGGGCGGATCTGGTCGTGCTCGACCTCGGGCTGCCATTCGATGGCGGCGGTCTGTCCCTGGTGGAACCGCTGGTCGGTGCCGGGGTCCGGGTTGCGATACTGACCGGTGAGTCGGATCGCTCGCTGTGGGCCCGATGTTCGGCCGCCGGCGCCGAGGTGATCCTCGGCAAGGACGAGCCGCTCGACACCCTCATCGAGGCCATTGGCCGGCTGCTCCATGGGCTACCGGTCAGGCCGCACCAGCGGGCCGAGCTGGCCGAGCTGTACCGGGTCTACCGGGCCGAACGAGAACGGCGGCGAGCCGGGTTCGAGGACCTGTCGAAACGGGAGCGCCAGATTCTGGCCGGCCTTGTTGCCGGCCGAGGACCGAACCAGCTCGCTGAATGCGACTTCGTGTCGGTCCAGACCATCCGGACCCAGATCAAGAGCGTGCTTCGCAAGCTCGATGTGAACTCTCAGCTCGAGGCGGTTGCCCGGGCCACGGCCTGCGGTTGGCGGGCCGACGACAACGACGTCTGATCAGGCCGGTCGCGGGCGCCAGCGGCCCGACTGGCCGGGCCGGTGTCACACCGGTACCCTCGGCATTTGAGGTGGTCATGGGTCCGGAATTGCTGCAAATCGGTGTCGACGTCTCGGCGATCGCGGTGATCATCGGCGGGTTCATGCTGCTATTGATTGGCCGCTCCAGTTGGTTGGGGCACTCGTTCCGTACCACCATCCGTCCCGCGCTGGATCTGGTCCGCCGCCGCTCGCCGATGTCCCGCTCGGAACTTGCCGATGGGACGATCCTGGCCGCGACCGCCTTGGCGGCGATGGGCGCCGTCTTCGACCGCCAGTTCTTCGCCGCCATGCTGGCGGTGTTGCTGTGGCTCTCGCGGCCTTCGGTGGTCCGACTGACCGCCGAGGAGCACCATCTCTTGGCCAAGATCAGCTTCTTTTCAATCGACCTGATGATCGGGGTCTACGTGCCGATCGTCATCGCCCAGGTGCTCCTGTTGAACTGGTTTCTGGCCGCCAGTCTCTTCTCGGTGATCGTCGCGCTGTCCTGGCCCGAGGGTGGCGGGGCGATCCCCGGTCGCCGCTGGCAGATGGCCCCCGTCGACCACTAAATGCCGGAGAGTTGAACCCAGGCCGGAACCGCCGCTCCGGCGGTGGCCGGTCAGCTGCGGAGCTTGAATCGCTGGATCTTCCCGGTGGCCGTCTTCGGCAGCTCGGACACGATCTCGTATCGCTTCGGGCGCTTGTAGCCGGCCAGCCGATCCCGGCAATAGGCGGTCAGCTCCTCGCCGAGCGGCCCCGCCGACGAGGCCCCGTCGTGGCCATCGATGGGGATCACGTAGGCCACCGGGCGCAACACCGACCGCTCGTCCTGCTCACCGACCACCGCCGCCTCCAACACCGAGTTGTGCTCGATCAACACCCCTTCGACCTCGGCCGGTGACACCCACTCGCCCCCGACCCGCAACATGTCGTCGACCCGACCCAGGTAGGTGTGGAAACCCTCGGCGTCGACGCTGTAGAGATCCCCGGTGTGCATCCACGCTCCGTCGAACGTGGCCCTGTTGATGTCGGTCCGGCACCAGTAGCCGGTGGTCATCGAGTCACCCCGGGCCAACAGCTCGCCCGGTTCGTCTGGGGGTTGTTCGGCACCGTGCTCGTCAACCACCTTCACCTCGTAGCCGGCCACCGGTACCCCGCTGGTGCCTGGCTTGGTCGCTCCCGGGGCGTTCGACAGGTAGATGTGCAGCAGCTCGGTCGAGCCGATGCCATCGAGGATGGTGATCCCGAACCGCTGCTTGAACCGTTCGAAGGTCTCGGCCGGGAGCGGTTCGGCGGCCGACACGCCGGCCCGGACCGAGGTGAAGGTGGCGTCGGCAAGATCGGCTGCGTTGAGGGCGGCGTAGAAGGTGGGAATGCAGAAGAACAGGGTCGGCCGGTGGGTGGTCACGATGTCGGCCACCAGGGCCGGCGTCGGCGGTCGTGTCGGTTCGAGGATGGTGGTGGCGCCGACCGAGAAGGGAAAGGTCAGCGAGTTGCCAAGTCCATAGGCGTGGAACATCGGCCCGACCGAGAAGAATCGATCGTCGCCGGAGACGTTCAGCACGGTGCGGGCGTAGGTGTCGCAGGTGACCTTGATGTCGCCGTGGCGGTGGATGGCCAGCTTCGGTTGCCCGGTTGATCCCGAGGTGCACAGCCAGAAACCCGGCGACTCCAGCCAGGTCCGGTACGGCGTGTCGGCCCTCGCCCCGGCGCCATCGGCGTTGGCCAGCAAGCTCGGCCACGACATCACGTTGGCGGCGACTCCCGGATGGTCGGTGGCCGCTTCGGCGGGCCCGGCGACGATGACCTGTTCCAGCTCGGGGGCACCGGCCGACAACTCGGCGATCCTGTCCGACTGGGGGGCCGACACCACAGCCACCCTGGCCCGGGCATCGGCGGTGATGACCGCAAGGTCGCGGCCCGGGAGCAGCGGGTTCATCGCCACCGGAACGGCACCGATCCGCATCGCGCCGAGGAACGTTGCGATGAACTCGACCGAGTCGAGCATGGCCATGGCCACCCGCTCCTCGGGTCGGACGCCGATCGACCGCAGCGACGCCGCGGTGGCCACCACCAGCCGCTGGATGTCCTGATAGCTGTGGATCTGGTCCCCACAGATGACGGCCACCCGCTCGCCGTCGCCGTTTTCGATGTGGCGGTCGACCAGCCAAACGGCTGCGTTGAACGGTTGGTTCATGGCTCCCCCTTGTACTGCGATACCGGTCAGGCCGACGATGTGTCGAAGTCGGCGATCAACCCGACGATGCGATCAGGGTCTTGATGATGCAGCAGGTGGCCCAGCCCGTCCAGTAGCAGATGCTCGGCGTTGTCGCCGATGGCCGCCGCGGTGTCGACGGCGTGACGGGGCGGGGCGTACTCATCGTCGGCACCCTGGGCCACCAAGGTCGGGCAGCCCACGGCGGACAATATCGACAAGATGTTCCAGCGACGGAACTCGTCGGACACCCACACCCCGCTCCACGCCTCGAACAGCGCTTCGGGATGGTCGTTCGAGCGGGCCAAACCGGCCACGATGGCGGCTCGGTTGTGCCGCATCGCAACGATGCTGTCGTAGCAGAGCTGCTCGACCCAGCTGTGGGCGGCCAGCGTCAGGAGGCTCCGGATCGGTCGGCCGGTGGCGGCGAGGAGCAGGGCGATCGAGCCGCCGTCGGAGTGGCCGACCAGCAGCGGCCGCTCGGCGCCGATCGTATCCAGGACCCTGTCGAATCGTTCCGCCTCCCGATGCAACCAGTCGGCCGGCCACGGCCCGGTGGGCGCCGGTGTGGAACTGCCGTGGCCGGGACGATCGTAGGCCACCACGGTACGCCCGGTCTCGGCCGCCACCGCGGCCGGGATGCCTCGCCACTGCTCGATCGAGCCGAGCCCGTCGTGGAGCAGCACGATCTCGGCCGGCCCGTCGCCCCATCGGGCCACGGTCAGCCGGGCGTCATCGATCGATATGGTCTCCCGCCGCTTCGTCATCTCCTGCCGTGGCGGTCCGGCTCGGTCACAGCCGGACGTAGTCGTAGTCGACCGCCTTGGCGTTGATGCCCTGCGACGGGGGTGCGATCCAGCCCGCCACCTTGTTCGGCTCCAGTACCGGCTGCATCAGCGAACCGACATGGGCCCGCTCGTCGTCAGACGGCAACCACAACCCCTCGGCCGCAGCCCACTCGTCGTCGACGACCAACAGGCCGTCGGGGCTGACGTGATGGTCGCGGAATGCCCCGACCTGGCGGTGGAATCCGACGTGGGGCAACCGGAGCTCGACGTCGATGCCCTGCTCGGCCAGGGTGCGATTCCAGCGCCGCAGGCCCTTCTCGCAGTCGACGGTGTATTCGCTGCGGAGCTCGTTGTTGACCAGCGCCCGAGCGGCCATCGACTGCTCGACGATCGCACCGTCTGCCACCGTCAGGTACCGGGCTTCGTGATCGGTCAGGACGTGGTCGTCGTTGTACGCAGCCTCGTCGAAGCGGCCCTTCAGCCCGGCCGCATAGTAGTTGGCGGCGTTGGTGGAGCGTTCCGAGCCGAACAGGTCGAGCGAAACCGAGTAGTGGAAGTTGATGTACCGCTGGAGGGTGTCGAGGTTGACTCCACCGTGAGGGGCCACGTCCTCGGTGCCGTGTTCGTTCATCAGCTCGGCGGTGCGCTGCACCACCCGACCGATCCCGCTGGCGCCGACGAACATGTGGTGGGCTTCCTCCTTCAGCATGAAGTCGCAGGTCCGGCTGAGTGGGTCGAACGCCGACTCCCGGAGAGCGCCGAGCTGGTATTTTCCGTCGCGGTCGGTGAAGTAGGTGAACATGAAGAACGACAGCCAGTCCGGCGTCACCTCGTTGAACGCGCCGAGGATACGCGGCTTGTCGGGATCACCGGAGTGCCGTTCCAGCATCGCATCGGCCTCCTCCCGGCCGTCGCGTCCGAAGTAGCGGTGCAGCAGGTAGACCATGGCCCACAGGTGCCGTCCCTCCTCGACGTTGACCTGGAACAGGTTTCGCAGGTCGTAGAGGCTGGGAGCGCTGTGGCCCAACAGCCGCTGCTGTTCGACCGAGGCCGGCTCGGTGTCACCCTGGACCACGATCAGCCGCCGGAGGTCGGTCCGGAACTCGCCAGGTACGTCCTGCCACACCGGCTCCCCCTTGTTCTCGCCGAAGCCGATGGTGCGGTCCTGATCCTGTTCCGACAAGAAGATGCCCCAGCGGTAGTCCGGCATCCGCACGTGGTCGAAGTGGGCCCAGCCCTTCTGGTTGACGTCGATGGCGGTGCGGAGATAGACCGACGACTCCTGGAAGCCGTCCGGACCCATCTCGGACCACCAGTCGGCGAACCGGGGTTGCCAGTTCTCGAGCGCCCGCTGCAGCCGACGATCCTCGGACAGGTTGACGTTGTTCGGGATTCGTTCTGAGTAGTCGATGGTCGGCATGGCCGGTCCTTCCGGAGGGGGTCGCTTCGGTGTTGGAGGTCGTCGTGGTTGGTTGTATTTTGCCGTCAGGTACGGGCCCGACCGTAATCGGGCCGGGAACCGGTGCCGTAGCGTCGCAGCGCTCCCTCGGGCCCGCTGGCGTTCGGCCTGATGAAGATCCAGTTCTGCCACGCCGAAAGTCGGCCGAAGATCTTGGTTGCCATGGTCTCGGGACCGGCGAAGCGGTGGTTGGCCTCCATGCCGGTCAGGGCGTCTGGGGAGAAGCTGGCCCGCTCCTCGACCGCCAGTCGGATCTCGTCGTCCCAATCCAGGTCGTCGGGGGTGGCGGTGACCAGACCGAGTCTGGCCGCGTCGGCCGCTTCGATCGGCCGGTCCAGTGCGGCCTCGGCGGCCGAGAGACCATCGGGCGAGCCCCAGAACCGGGACGCCAGCCTGGTGATGCCGTTGGCCATCGTCATCGGCCCGGTGTTGACCGCGGTCAACTGCAGCACCGCCGGAGGGAGTGGGTCGTCGTCGTCCTCGAAGATCCCGTCCAGCATGTAGGTCCGGTCGGCGGCCAGCGCCAGTTCGGCCAGAACCCCGACGAAGCACGATCCGGGTTCGATGGTGGCGATCAGGCTCCGGGCGGTGAGGTCCAACCGGGACAGGGTCCGTTTCCACAGCAGCGACGTTTCGAGCTGACGGTGGCCGGAGGGGACGGCCAGGGCCCGGTCGTGGACCAGCACGTCTGCCGGATCGCCGACCGTTCGCAGCACCACGGTGCCGAGATCGGTCTCGTTGAACCGGAGGTGGCATGTCAGGTCGTCGAGTTCCCTGGCCGCGGTCAACGGCCAGTCGGGGTCGGCCGACGCCGACACCGTGATCCTGGCCAGCTGGCCCGGACGGTCGAGCTCGGCCCGGACGTGGCGGTAGACAACCCCATCGGGCTCAAGCAGCCGCTGCAGGGGGGCCAGTATCGCCGGCTCGGCGGCGTCGGGCCCCGCCCCGGCCCCGGGGGCGGTTCGTGACAGCTCGTCGGCCATGGCCCTGGCCCGTTCGGTGACCCTGGCCTCGAACTCCGAAGGTGAGGCCAGCTCGTCGACCAGGCCCTGCCCGAGGGCGTCGGCTCCCCGGACCCCTTCGGCCTTGGTGGCGAACACGTCGGCCAGGTCTCGGCGGACATGACGTTTGTCGGTCAGCCTTGTCAGGCCACCGGTCCCCGGGAGCACCCCGAGCAGCGGGACCTCGGGCAGCGACACCGCACTCGATCGATCGTCGATCAACAGGATGTGGTCGCAGGCCATGGCCAGCTCGTAGCCGCCACCGGAACACGGCCCGTTGACCGCAGCCAGGAACTTCAGGCCGGAGCAGGCCGATGCCTCCTCCATCTCCAGCCGGGTCTCGTTCGTGAACTTGCAGAAGTTGACCTTGTGGCCATGGTCGGACCCGGCCAGCATCCTGATGTTGGCCCCGGCGCAGAAGACCCCCTCCACCGCGCTGTCGATGATGACGCAGCCGACCTCCGGATGCTCGAATCGCAACCGGCGGACGGCATCGGCCAGTTCGATGTCGACCCCGATGTCGTAGCTGTTGAGCTTGAGCTCATAGTCGCCGAGCAGCCCACCGTCGACGTCGACCGCCAGTCGCAGCCGGGCCAGGGGAGGTTCGATGGTCAGCCGCCAGTGTCGGTACCGGTCCGGTCTGCGCTCGAAATCGATCTGGCCGGTTCTGGTCGGCGCTGCGGCATCGGCTGCTGGAATCGTCACCATCGAAGCGTAACCCCGGCCGAACGGGTGGACCAGCGGTGTCATCGCCTCCATCAAAAAGTAGCGTGGGCCGATGCGGCAGGCGGGATCAGGGGCCGGCCTGGAGAGCTGCGATGACCGACACATTCACGATGTCGTCGACCGAGCAACCTCGCGAGAGATCGTGGAGCACACCGTCGAGCCCTTGCAGCAGGGGCCCGATGGCTCTGGCCCCGGCCAGTCGTTCTGTGATCTTGTAGGCGATGTTGCCGCTGGCCAGGTCGGGAAAGATGAACACATTGGCCCGGCCGGCCACCGGTGAACCGGGAGCCTTCGATTCGGCGATCGCCGGTACCCAGGCGGCATCGTGCGGCCTTGGCCAGCGCGGTGGCAGCCCGGACCTTGTCGACCGACGGGTGTTCGGCACTGCCCTTGGTGCTGAACGACAACATGGCGACCCGGGGTTGTTCACCGGTGAGCCGGTGGAAGGTTCGGGCCGAGGAGACCGCCACCGATGCCAGCTGCTCGGCGTCGGGGTCGGGCAGCACCCCGCAGTCGCCGTAGGCCAGCGGCCGCCCGTCGGCCAGGATCAACAGGAAGCAGCTGCTGACCGAGGCCTGGCCTTCGGTGCCGAGGATGCGGAGCCCGGCCCGGATCACATCGGCGGTCGGCCTGGTTGCGCCGGCAACGCAGCCATCGGCCTCGCCGGTGGCCACCAGCAAGGTTGCCACGTCGAGCGGGTCGTCGAGGTCGACCGGCTTTGCCAGGCCATCGGCATGGCGGCGTAGCACCGACGTCACCAGTGCGGCCGGGTCGTCGACCACCACCGCATCGGCCAGGCCCCGTTCGTTCAGCATGGCCGCCGCTGCAGCGGCCCGCTCGTCGCCGCCGTCGGCCAGCACGATGCGCTTCGGTGAACGGCGGGCGGTCTCGTACCAGCGGTCGAGAAGGTTCACGGGTCGGTCACGGTCTCGGCTACCTGGCCTTGCCCCGCCACGGGATGAGGATCGATTCCAGCAGCCGGACGATCAGGTCGAGCAGCACGCCGATGATCGAGATCACGATGATACCGATGACCACCACGTCCGGTCGGAAGAAGTTCCTGGCCTGGAAGATCATGCTGCCGAGGCCGGTGTCGGTCCCGACCAGCTCGGCCGCCACCAGGGTGCCCCAGCTCACCCCGAGGGCCACCCGGAACCCGGTGAACAGCTCCGGGAGGGCGTTTGGAACGATCAGCCGGAACAGGATCTGGGTCTTGGAGGCGCCGAGGGAGTAGGCGGCCCGGACCTTGGACAGGTTCACCGTCCTGACCCCGGCCCGGGCCGAGATGATCATGATCCACACCGAGGCGAAGATCAGCAGGGCGTAGGAGCTGGGGTTGCCGATACCGAACCAGATGATGAACAACGGGATCAGGGCCAGCGGGGGAATCGGTCGGAACAGTTCGACCGGGGTGTCGAAAAACCCCCTGACCCGGCTCGACAGGCCCATGGCGAACCCGATGGGCACGCCGGCCAGGGTGCCGATCAGCATGCCGATCGCCACCCGTCTGAGACTGGTCGAGGTGTGCTCCCACAGGGTGATGTTCTTGAACCCATCGGTTCGCAGGGTGTTGAAACCCTTCCAGGTGTCCGAGGGGGTCGGGAACGCATTGACGCTGACCAGCCTGGTGTAGGAATCCTCGTCGCAGTTCTCCGACACCCGGCACTCGGTCAGCAACTTGATGTCGGTCAGGTCCTCCGCTGGCTCCTTGGCTGCGTATGCCGCCTCGGTCTCGGCCCGGAAGTCCTCGGGGAAGCCCCAGGCCTTGGTGCCGGCCCACCAGATGAAGGCCAGCACGATCAGCGAGATCAGGCTCCACAACGGCATGCTGCGGACCGCCTCGGCATCGCCGAACGTGACGGTCTTGCGATCCTGGGGTGATTTGCCCCGGTTGAAGATCCCGGTCAGGAAACCACCGCCGGGGTCGCCTGCGGTCTCCAGGGTCTCCCGGTCCGACACCCCGCCACTCATCGTGTCGCTCATCCTCAGGCCCCCCCGTGTCCCATGATCTCCTCTTCCATCTCCCAGATCAGCGAGAGGATCTCCTCCCGCTTGTCGGCGAACTCGGCCGAGGCCTTCAGCTCTCTCGGTTCGACGTCGAGGCCGGTCTCGGCGAACGGCAAATCGTAGATGTATTCGATCCGGCCCGGCCGGGGCGCCATCACGAAGAGCCGGTCACCGAGGAACAGCGCCTCCTCGACGCTGTGGGTGACCAGCACGATCGTCTTGCCGGTTTCCTTCCACAGCCTCAGGATCAGGCCCTGCATCTTCTCTCTGGTCAGGGCGTCGAGGGCGCCCAGTGGTTCATCCATCAGAATCACCGCCGGATCGTTGGCCAGGCAGCGGGCCAGGGCGACCCGCTGCTGCATCCCGCCGGACAACTCGTAGATCTTCTTGTCGCCGAAGTCACGCAGTCCGACGGTGGCCAGCAGCTCGTCGACCGTGCGCTCGATCTCGCCCCTGGGGACCCGTTGCATTCGAGGGCCGAAGGAGATGTTCTTGCGGACGTTCAGCCATTCGAACAGCGCCCCCTGCTGGAACACCATGCCCCGGTCCGGTCCGGGGCCGGTGATCGGTTCGTCCCCGAGCAGGACCGTGCCGGAGGTGGGAGCCAGGAACCCGGCCAGGATGTTCAACAGCGTCGTCTTGCCGCACCCGCTGGGGCCAAGCAGGGTGAGCAGCCGCCCGCCGTCGAGGTCGAACGAGACATCCTTCAGCGCCTGGACCGAGCCCCCCTTCGGCAGCTGGTAGGTCATGTCGACTGACTCGACCCGCAGATCTCTCATCGGTTCCCCTTCACCCTTCGTCCCCCTGTCCCGTGCCCCCGTGCCGACTCCGTCGGCGGCTCAGCCGCCGGCGGCCGTCTGCAGATAGCTGGTGTCGACGAAGCTGCTGAAATCGTCGAGAGAGGAGGGGATCTCCCCCAGCCGCACGAACGTGTCCAGCTGCTCCTTCATGTTCACCTGTACGTAGCCGCCGAGCCATTCCTCAGACAGCTGCTCTTCGAGGGTCGGGAACGAGAACCAGACGTCACCGGCGAGGAAGTCGCCGACATCCTCCATGCCGGCCGCGGCGGCGATGGTCGGGTTGTAGGTCTCGGGGTCTTCGGCCCAGGTCTCGTTGAACGTTTCGACGGCCACGAGGAAATCGGAAACGACGTTCGGATGGGCCTCACCGAACGAGGTCGGGATCGAGACGATGTCGTAGGTGAAGATGCCGATCTCGTTCTCCTGCTCGGCGCCGGTCATGATCAGCGCACCACCACCGTCGATCATCTGGACCACCGAGCCGCCGAAGGCGCACCCGACCTGGATCTGGCCCGACTCGAACGCCGCCGCGGTGGCCGCTCCGCCCTCGGCCGGGACGATGCTGAGCTCGTCGAGATCGACACCGAGGAACTCCATCATCGACAGCATCTTGTAGTGGGTCACGTTGCCGATCGGTGTCATCACCGTCGCTCCCTTGAGCGTCTCGGCCGCGTTGTCCCTGGTGATCCCCAGGTCGCCCTGGGCCACGCAGTTGTCGGCCTCGGCGTAGGACACAGCGACCCCGACGACCTTGAGGTCGGCGCCGTTGTTCGTGGTGTTGGCGAACGGGGTCAGGCCCTGGGAGTAGGAGATGTCGATGTCGCCGGCCAGCATGGCCTCGCTCATCTCGCCGCCGTTGTTGAACGGCACCCAGTTGATCGGCACCCCGACCGCCTCGGCGAAGCTGCCGTCCTCCTGGCCGATCTGGTTCGGGGTCGGCCACTCGGCGAAGTAGGCGACGTTCAGCTCCTCGAGGTCGGCCATGGCGCCGTCGCCTGCGTCCTCGTCCTCCATGGCCCCGTCGGCCTCCTCACCGTCGCCGTTGTCGCCGCTGTCGTCGGCCGCGCTGTCGTCGGTGGCGTCGGTCGAGGCCGTGGTGTCGGAGGAGCCGGTCTCCTCGTCGTCGCTGCCGCAGGCTGCGGCCAGGAGGCCGAGCGCGGCCAACAGTATCAACAGCTTCTTGATCATTTCAGGTGTCTCCCCTTGATGGTTACTTCGAGAATCTGGTGTGGCCCTGCGTTGCTAGGGATTCGTCGCCAGCCACTGGTCGGTCTTTGTGAGGACGACGTCGAGCCGCTCGGTCAGGTCGTCGAGCACGGCCCCATCGGCGATCAACGGCGGTGCGACGACCAACATCGTGGCCCCCCGGTCGTCCGGTCGGATCAGCACGCCGGCCTCCCGTACCAGGGTCGACAGCAGCCCTCCGAGGAGAGTCGAGCGCTGCGTCTCCGACAGCTCGACGCCTGCATCGCGATCGGCCATCAGCTCCAGGGCGTAGAAGTAGCCGAGCCCCCGAACCTCCTTGACGCAGGTGTGGCGCTCGAGCAGGCCGTCCATCCGGCTCCTGAATCCGGCCTCGTTTGCCAGCACGTGGTCCATGATCTTCTCGTCCCGCATGGCCCTCATGTTGGCGACCGCCACCGCGGTGGCCACCGGGTGGCCGCCGAAGGTGGAGCCGTGCATGTACATGCCCATCTCGGTGTTCCACAGCTCCTCGATCAGCGGTTGGCGGACGACGATGCCACCGAGCGGCTGGTAGGCGCTGGTGACCCCCTTGGCGAAGGTGACGATGTCCGGCACGACGCCGAACCGTTCGCTGGTGAACCAATGGCCGAATCGGCCGAACCCGGAGATCACCTCGTCGGCCACCAGCATGACGCCGTGCCGGTCGCAGATTCGGCGCAGTTCCTGCCAGTAGCCGTCCGGCGGCACCAGCCCGCCCCGGCCGTTCTGGACCGGTTCGGCGAACACCGCAGCCACGGTTTCGGGACCCTCGGCCAGGATCATGTCCTCGACCGCTTTTGCCGAGGCCAGCACATCGGCGCTGTCGCCGTAGGTGTTTGCCACATGGCGGGTGCCGTCCCACAGCATCGGCAGGAACGGCTGGCGGAACTTGGGGACTCCGGTGACCGACAGCCCGCCAAGGGTCGTGCCGTGGTACGACCACTCCCGCGAGATCACCTTGTAGCGGCTGTCGTCGCCCCTGGCCACATGGTAGTTGCGGGCGAACTTGAGGGCGGCCTCGACCGCTTCGGAGCCGGAGCTGACGAAGAACACCTGGCCGAGGTCGCCCGGGGCGAAGTCGGCGATCATCGACGCGGCCTCGATGGCCGGGGGATTGGCCCATCCCCAGGTGGGGTAGAAGGCCAGCTTCTCCATCTGCTCAGCCGCCGCCGAAGCCAGATCCTGGCGACCGTGACCGAGGTTGGTGCAGAACAGCCCGGCCAGGCCGTCGAGGTATCGATTGCCGTCGGTGTCGAACACGTAGCATCCCTCGCCACGCTCGATGACCCCCAGCAGTTCGCTCTGCCAGGCTTTCCCCTTCGTGAAATGGGGTACGACGTGGTGGTGGGCGTGTGCCCGCTGGTCCATCGTCGATCCGAACAGCGACATGATCCGACTCCCCCCGGGGACGACACGGACTCCGGGTCCGCCAACATGTGTTAGGACCTCTAGCGTAGTGGCATGGCCCCCTAACGTCGAGGGCAACTTCGGGCGGGCAACCGGCCGGAGGTACCCTCGGGTCCCATGACCAAGCTCCAGATGATCGG
This sequence comes from uncultured Acidimicrobiaceae bacterium, assembly GCA_947259095.1. Classification (GTDB taxonomy): domain Bacteria; phylum Actinomycetota; class Acidimicrobiia; order Acidimicrobiales; family SZUA-35; genus JAHELU01. The sequence continues at coordinate 28,597 of CAMYLA010000067.1, forward strand.
CGGCGGCAGGATGGGCCAGGCCCTGCTGCAGGGGATGATCGACGCCGGTTGGGCCGCCGAACCGGAATTGGCGGTGGTGGAGGTGCTGCCAGATCAGAGGGAGCGGCTGGCGGCCGCCTACCCGTCGGCAACCGTCATCGATCGACCGCTGCCGGAGGTCGACTGTGTGGTGGCGGTGAAACCCCACTTCGTGGTCGATGTCTGCCGGGCGCTGACCAGGCCGGCCCGGGTGCTGTCGATCGCCGCCGGGGTCACCATCGCCACCATGGAGTCGGCGCTGCCGGCCGCCACGGTGGTGGTGCGGGCCATGCCGAACACCCCGGCGCTGGTCGGCGAGGGGGCTGCGGCCCTGGCCGGAGGCACGGCGGCCGGCCCCGGCGATCTCCACTGGGCGTCCGCCATCCTGTCATCGGTCGGCCGGGTGGTGGAGGTGGCCGAGTCGTCGCTCGACGCGGTGACCGGGCTGTCTGGATCGGGGCCGGCCTATGTGTTCCTGTTGGCCGAGGCCATGACCGACGCCGGTGTCGCCGTTGGCCTGACCCGGGAGGTTGCGGCGTTGCTGGCCAAGCAGACCGTCCTCGGTGCCGGGCGAATGATGATGGAGACCGATGCCGATCCGGTGGAGCTGCGGGCCGGGGTGACCACCCCGGCCGGAACCACCGCCGCCGGGTTGGGGGCTCTGGAGGAGCGGGGGCTGCGGGCCGCGGTGGCGGCCGCGGTCCGGGCTGCGACCCTGCGATCGATCGAGCTCGGAAAAGCCGAGTAGTCTCAGCCCGGATGACCGGCTCCGAGCTTCGCTTCGACACCATCTCTTTTCTCTCCGACTACGGCCGCAGCGACGAGTTCGTCGGGGTGGTCCATTCGGTCATCCGCACCATCGCCCCCGCGGTTCGGGTCATCGACATCACCCACGACGTCCCGCCCCACGATGTCCGGGCCGGTGGCTTGGCCCTGGCCCGGTCGGCCCAGTACATGGCACCGGGCGTGGCCCTGGCCGTGGTCGATCCCGGCGTCGGCACCGGTCGCAAGTCGGTGGTGATCGAGGTGGCCGACGGCGCAGCCTTCCTGGTCGGCCCCGACAACGGTCTGCTGGCGCCGGCAGTCGCCATGGTCGGTGGTGCAACCGGTGCGGTGATCCTCGACAACGCCGACTACCAGTTGCCGGCCATGGGTCGGACCTTCGACGGGCGGGACGTGTTCGCGCCCGTGGCGGCCCACCTCTGCCTCGGGGTGCCGATAACCGAGCTCGGCACCGCGGTGGATCCGATCCAGCTGCTGCCGGGCCTGTTGCCGGTCAGCGAGGTCGCTGACGATGGTTCCATCAAAGCCGAGATCCTGTGGATCGACCGGTTCGGCAACGCGCAGATCAATGTCGAACCCGAGTTCCTCGACGACTGGCCGGACGTGGTGTCGATCGTCGGCGGCCGGGTCGACCGCAACGCGGCCCGAGTCGAGACCTTCGCCGACATCCCCCCCGGCGGCTTCGGTCTGCTCGTCGACTCCTATGGTCTTCTGGCCATCGCCGTCGACCGTGGTTCGGCCGCGGCCGAGCTCGAACTGGTCGAGGGAGACGAGATCACCCTGTGGCCATCGGATCGGGCACCCACCACCTCATCGCCGGTCACACTGCAGGCGAAGCCGACCGTCACCAGGCCGGAGTCGTCAGCGGATGCACCAGAGTCGCCATAGGGGGACCGCAGCCGGCCCGCCGGTCATGGTTGCCCCATCGGAAGGAAGTCCATGCGCCCCTCGATCGTGATCACACTCGGCCTGCTGCTGCTGGCCATCCTGCTGGCAGGCGTGGTGCAGTTCTTCATCCAGGCCCGGTAGCCGAGCCGGTTCAGATTCCCGCCGCCAACAGGTCGATCAACACCTTTTCGATCGTGGCCACGTCGGGCTTGACCAGTTCGGCGAACGCCTGGCGGTCGGCGTCTGCCGGCCCGTCGGGGGCGACGGTCGATGTCGACGTCTCCCCGCCGGTCGAGGTGGCGGTTCGATCCGCTCCGTCGTCAGGGGGCGTGGGTCCGGCAGGGTCCGCCCGGTCCGTGGTCGAGACCACGGTGTCGGGGCGGGTGGCCGCCGTCGTCGGTGTCGATTGCATCGGCACGGTCGCAGCCGGCGCCGTCGGTGCCGGGGTCGTGGGTGGTGCCGGGGCCGGAGGGGCCGGAGGGGCCGGAGGGGCCGTTGTCGGGGCGGCCGTGGTCGGGGCGGCGGTGGTCGGCGGTGCCGGCGACGGTGGGGGAGTGGCGGCCATGAAACGGTGGGTGGTCCACAGCTTGCCGCCACCGGTGTTGACCACCCCCACACCGATGTACTGGAACCGGGGGTCGACCAGATTCTGGTAGTGCGACGGGCTGGCGACGAACGCCTGGAACAGACCCGGTACATCGTGGATCACGTGAACCCCGACGTTCTCGCCGAGCACCGTCCATTTCGACGAGATCCCACCTGCCAGGTTCGACGTATGGGCCAGTTGATCGTTGGCCGCCATCGACTGCGACCACGCTCTGGCCTGGGCGGTCAGCTCGTTGTCGACCACGAGGGGGTTGAGGCCCTTGTCGGAGCGGAGTTGGTTGATCAGCTGGATGAACAACTGCTCGTCGCCACCGGTGCCCGCATCGGCTGAGGGGACGACGGCCAACGAGGTGACGACGAGGAGCACGAGCGAGACGCCGAAGGCGATCGCTGCTCGACCGGTTCGTTGTACTATCAAAAGACCGAACTCCCCTGACCTCGGAGACACTTGGTCGACTCCAGTCGGGATATCGGCCTCTCGGCCAAAAAACTTAACCGCCGGGAACGCCCGGCCGGCAGGTGCGATCAGATGGTGGGGCGATTGAGCGGGGTGCCCATCCAGTTCTTTGGCAACACGCTGCGGAAGGCGCTCATGACCTCGCCGTGACCCTGGGGGGTGAAGGTCATGTGGCCCTGCTCGCCTTCGCCCTCGGCGCTGCCAAGCAGCCACTGGCCGCTCGGTCCGGCGTCGAGCCCCCGCAGCTCGGCGCCCTGCTGGCCCTCATCGGTCGACCAGGTGGCGCTGATCTTCCAGCGGCGCACATCCGGCCGCTGCAGGTCCAGCATCAGCACCGCCTGGTCGGCGTCCAGTCCTCCTTCGGTCAACAGGTGTATGGCGGTGTCGCGGTCTTCGGCCTGTTCGGCGGTGGTCAGCGTGTTGGCGCTGATGGAGATCGGCACATCGCCGATGAATCTCGGGGAGCGGAGCACGATCAGCTCGGCCAGGACCTGTGGCAACTGGGTGACCGGGACCGGCCGGAACTCGACGAACGCCGGGTCGAGCGAGCTGGAGACCACAGCACGGCGGGGTGTCGACCAGACGGTTGGCACGCTGGTGTCCTCGCCGTATCGCAGGTCGACCGCCACCACCAGGCTGGCCTGGTTGACGACGTCGAGCAGCTCGAACGCCACCTCGTCGAGGGCGGCGTTGGTGAGGATGCCGCTCGCTTCGAGCCGCTCGGTCGTCTCCCGGCCGGGGGGTTCGGGGGCCGAGTCGGGATTGACGTCGGGGATCGACTGGACGTGGGCGATGCGGAGTGTCTCGGACACCATGTCGGACGGCAGCCGCAGCTGCGCCCTGCTCCGATCCAGAATGGGGGACCCCTGCGCGACGGCCCCGTCCTTCCTCGCTTCGGTAAGTCGGTTCATGTCCGCCACACAACCCTCTCTTGTCGATCAATCACCCAGCTCGTGGATGATCCTCGATGCACCTTTCTAGCGGATAGTCGGGGAAACGTCACGGCGTACCGGGCCGTGAACGGGTGTCCGCTGGCCCGACCTGTCGATCTCTGTCAGCATGGTCGCCATGTCGAACACGGTGAGGGATGTCGGCGACGCCAAGCTGTTTGCGTCATGTCCGAAGGCCGAACGGGACGTGCTCAAGACGCTGGCGGTCCCCCTCCGGGTCGCCGCCGGTGAGGACATCGTCGGCCAGGGGGATTTTGGTGCCACCATCGGCGTCCTGTTGGAGGGTCGGGCCAGCGTCTGGATCAACGACGATCACATCGCCGACCTGGAGGCCGGCGACTGTTTCGGCGAGCTGGCCGTACTGGCACTGCCGGGTTCCCACGGACACCGCATGGCCAGGGTCCGAGCCGACAGCGAAGTCCGGGTCGACACGATCGCCAAGCGGGAGCTCAGCGACAACCTGGGCGACATCCCCGCCATCGCCGAGTGCCTGCGGGACCAGGCCGCCAGCTACCGCAGCCCGGGGCGGGATTGAGCGCCGGTCACCGGCCGCCCCCGGTGCCCCGATCCGGTACTCTGATCCGGTGACCGAGGTCCACAATCTTGCCGCCAGACTGCTCCGGGACTCCGAGCGTGCGGCGCTGGTGGTCGGCGAGCGAACGACGACGCACCGGGAGCTGAACGATCGGGTGAGCCGGTGGCGGGGCGCACTGGTGGCGTCCGGCCTCCGCCCCGGCGACCGGGTTGCGATCATCGCGTCGAACTCCGAGGAGTTCGTGGTTGCCCATCTCGCCACGATGGGTGTCGGTGCAATCAGCGTGCCGCTGAACCCGCAGTCCCCTGCGGCCGAGCTGGCCCGCGAGCTGTCGCTGGTCGAGCCGTCCGTGGCCATCGCCGACGCCACCGCCGAGAAGACGCTGATGGCGGCCAAGGCGCTGACGACCCTCAGCCTCGAGGTCCAGCAGATGTCGGCCGATGACCTCGACGGAGGGCTGCCCCACGACATCGTCGAGGTGTCGCCAGATGATCCGGCGGCGCTGATCTTCACCAGTGGCACCGCCGGGGAGTCCAAACCGGCGATTCTCACCCATCGCAACCTGACGGCGGGCCTCCAGTCGATCCTGTCGCTCCCCACCGATCTGTTGGATCGACCCCAGGTCTTCCTCGGCGTCATCCCGCTGTTCCACATCTTCGGGCTCAATTCCGTGCTCCACATGAGCCTGCTGATCGGCGCCACCCTGGTGCTGAGCGACTACGTCGGCCCGGCCCAGACCGCTGATCTCATCGAACACCACCGGGTCACCATCGTCTCCGGACCGCCAACGCTGTGGCGGGCGCTGACCCGGGTGCCCCAGGCCGGCCCCGACATGTTCTCCTCGGTCTCGTTGGCGGTGTCCGGGGCGTCGAGGCTGCCGCCCCAGCTCAAGGTCGATGTCCGGGATCGGTTGGGTGTCGAGCTCAGCGAGGGGTACGGCCTGACCGAGTCGAGTGCGGTGGCCGCCTCCTCGATCACCACCGACGCCCCGCTCGGCAGTGTCGGCCGGTTGTTGCCCGGCGTCGAGGCCAGGATCGTGGACGCCGACGAGAACGACTGCCTGGTCGGCGATCCCGGGGAGCTGTGGATCCGCGGGCCGATGGTGTTCTCCGGCTACTGGGGCTCGGCCGACGGGGCCCCCTCACCGCTCACCGCCGACGGGTGGCTTCGCACCGGCGACGTGGCCATCGTCGACGAGGACGGGTACATCGCCATTGTGGACCGGACCAAGGACCTGATCATCGTCTCCGGCTTCAACGTCTTCCCGGCCGAGGTCGAGGCGGTGCTGAACGCACACCCCGACGTGGCGGTGGCCGGCGTGGTCGGCGAACCGACCGAGTCGACCGGCGAGGCGGTGGTGGCGTTCGTGGTCCCCGAGGAGGGGGCGTCGGTCGAGGCCGAGACGTTGCGGGAGCACTGCCGCCGGGAGCTGGCCCGCTACAAGGTGCCGTCCCGGTTCGTCATCGCTGCCGACCTCCCGGTCGGGCCGACCGGCAAGCTGCAGCGAAACCGCCTGGTCTGATCCTCGCAATCATGATCGGCGGTCGGCAGCCTGCGGTCACTTCGGGGGGCCGTTCGAGCGCTGGGCGGCCAGGGTGTTGCCGGCACCCCACCGGTTCCGCTCCAGCACCTCCAGGAAGCCGACGATGTTGCGATCCCGGATCCGTTCCAGCTCCCGCAGGTCGTGGTGGCCGGACTGGGTGTCCGACTGCTCGACGATCTTGTCGACCAGTTCCGGGGTGAACGGCGGCGTGTCGGTCAGCTTGGTCCACGGCCAGTCGAGGGTCGGGCCGAACTGCTCGATGAAGTGGCGGAACCCGCCGGTCCCGCCTGCGACCCGGTAGGTCTCGAACAGGCCCATCTGGGCCCACCGGAGCCCGAAACCGTAGGTGATGGCGTCGTCGATCTCCGAGGTGGTGGCAACCCCGTCGTTGACCAGCCACAACGCCTCCCGCCAGACCGCTTCGAGCAGCCGGTCGGCGATGAATGCGTCGATCTCGACCCGAACGTGGAGTGGTCGCATGCCCAGGGCGCGGTAGACGGCCATGGCCCGCTCGATGGCCGATGGAGCGGTGGCAGCGCCGCCGACCACCTCCACCAGCGGCAGCAGATAGACCGGGTTGAACGGATGGCCGACCACCAGCCGCTCCGGGCCGGCCATCATTCGTTGCAGCTCGGTGGGGCGGATGCCGGACGTCGACGAGGCGATGAGCGCGTCGGCCGGCGCGGCGGCCTCGATGGCGGCCAGGACCGATCGCTTGAGCTCCAACCGTTCCGGAACGCTCTCCTGGATGAAGTGGGCCCCGTCGACCGCGGCGTCGATCGACGCAGTGACGGTGAGCCGGTCGTGGGGGGACGGGGCGCCATCGGCCAGCCCCAATGACGACCAGGTCTCGATGGCGTTGTCGACCACTTCCCGCAGCAGGACCTCGGCCCCCGGGGCCGGATCGGCCACCCGGACCGTCACCCCGCTGAGGGCCAGGCGGGCGGCCCAGCCCGCACCGATCACCCCGCAGCCGACCACCGCCGCCACCTCGGGCCGAGCCTGGCCCTCGCCATCTTCCCGGTTGCGGTCGATGGGCTCGTGGCTCACCGGCCGGTCAGCCGTTCCTGGTCAGGTTGAGGTTCTCCCTGACCTGGGCCGGGGTCAGCACCATGTGGTTCTGGGCTTCGAGAATGGTCACCGCACGCTCCACCAGGTCGCCGTTCGATGCCTGCACCCCCTGCGAGAGGTAGAGGTTGTCCTCGAGGCCGACACGGACGTTGCCCCCGGCGTGGGCCGCCAGGGAGACGTACTTCAGCTGGTTGCGTCCGATGGAGAAGGCCGAGAACGTCCAGTCGTCCGGCACGTTGTTGCGCATCGCCATGAAGGTGTTGAGGTCGTCCGGTGCGCCCCAGGGCACACCCATGCACAACTGGACCAGCACCGGATCGTTGATCAGGCCCCTGGCAACCAGGTTTTTGGCATGGGCCAAATGGCCGGTGTCGAACACCTCGATCTCGATCTGCACCCCAAGCTCGGTCATCTGCCGGGCCATCTCCTCCAGCATCGCCGGGGTGTTGGTCATGACGTAGTCGCCTTCACCGAAGTTCATCGAGCCGCAGTCGAGGGTGCACATCTCGGGCATGACCTTGCGGACGTGTTCCACCCGCTCGGTGGCGCCGGCCATGTCGGTTCCGTCGTCGGAGGGGGGAAGCGGCCGCTCCACGTCGCCAAGCACCAGATCGCCGCCCATCCCGGCGGTGAGATTCAGGACCACATCGGTGTCCGATGACCTGACCCGGTCCGCCACCTCGGCGTAGTGATCGACACTGCGGGACGGCAGGCCGGTACCGACCTCGCGGACGTGGATGTGGACCACCGCGGCGCCGGCCCGCGCCGCCTCGATGCAGGCGTCGGCGATCTCGGCCGGGGTGACCGGCACCTTGTCCGATTTGTGGGCGGTGTACCCCGAACCGGTCACCGCACAGGTGATGAACACCCCGTCATGCATGGCGCTGCCTCCTCTGCCGCCGGTTGGCGAGCTTTGAGTATGGCAGCATTCACCCCCGCCGCCCAGCGTGCCCATGTTGGCGCCGTCGCCAGGGTCGGCGGCCCCATGGTGGTTCCCCTCAGTTCGACGACAGGTTTCGCAGCCGACCGATGTCGCCCCGGTCCGGGAAGGACAACACCCGCCACAGCTCCGGGTAGTGGTCGGTGGGTTCCATGGTGGTGCCGACCAATCGGTGGACCGAGTCCCAGTCCACGGTGATGGCCTCACCCCGTTCGGTGACGAGGCCGATCAGGTTGGTTCGGGGCAGCAGGCTCGGCACCCCCTCGGTCCACGTCGTGTACGACACATAGGAACCGTCTGTGGCCTCTGCGATATTGAAACCGGAGACAAAAAGGTCATCGCCGACCAGCTGCTGGAGCGGGTCCCGCAGGCTCTTGTGGTTCATTTCCTGACTCAGACAGGTCAACCGCTGCCAGGAGCGGTGGCCGGGGTGACTGGGTGGCAGCACGAGCGGCCGCCAGTCCGAATCCCGCCCCACCAGCGGTTGAAAGCTGATCGGCGATGGGGCGTCGACGTCCTCGAGGGTCAGCTCGCAGGCGGTTGCGATGCCGTCGGCGTCGTCGACCGCGGTGACGATGAGCAGGTTCCGGTTGGGGTGGATCACCACCAGTTCCCCGGCGAGGCCGGTCTGCTCCAGGTAGCCCGGGATGAGCATCCTGGCGCCGTCGTACTCGTCCTCGTTGAGGGAGGTCCAGACCCGGCGATCGACAGCGGTCCAGCCGGCCTGTGGTTGGTCCCCCAGGTTGTCGATGGCCACCGGAAGCAGATCGGCGAACCTCGCCCCCCACTGGTCGAGCTGGGCCTCGTTGACCACCGACATGGTGGTCGGGGCGTCCCACAGCAGCACCGTCACCAGATCGCCGCCGAAGGGCTGGTAGGAAATGAGGGGCCTGCTGTGGGGGGCGCCGGGGTTGACCTCGTTGTTGAGGTTGGTGAGCCGGGCCGATTCGAGCATCGAGCGGGGACGGATCCCCGGTCGGAGCGGTCCTGTGGTCTCCAGTCTTGCCGGCAGGGACGGCGGCGAAACCATCGCCGGAAGTGCCCCTTGCAGCCACGGCAGGCGATCATCCTCGGCAAGGCGATTCCACTTCGCCCGGAGGTTGCCGAGGCCCAGCACGAGGCTGCCGACCTGGATGGTGTCGTCGTCCAGCTCGGCGATCTCGGTACCCGGGGGAACCAAACCCCGAATCGAACGGCGGAGCTCGGTGTTGAAGTCTCGCTTTCGTCTGAACAGACGCACAAACGAACGCTACCTGACCATCTCCCGGCCGCGCCTGACCGGCTGGGCACGGGCTGGCCGACGGTTCGGCCGGTTCCTGCACTGCCGGGGGTGAAAACCGGTTCGACGACATCACCATCGACCCCGGCGACCAAACCGTGATCGACCGGCGCGCAACCTCACCGACCGCCACGACCGGCTACGCCTTCGACACCGACGTACCAGCCGACGCCGACGTCATCGCCGCCGCGAAGGCCTCAACACCTGACCGGGCATCGCTGGTCGCGTTCGAAACCGGAACACTACCGAACACCAGAGCTGAGGAGGGTCCAGTGTTACCGGCGCCTGCTGGCATGCCCGGCCTTTGTCTACACTTGGGGACATGGCACGTGGTCCGTCTACAGCCGAACTCAGCGAGATGAGCCCATCCGAGGCGTCCGCTGCGCTGTGGGATGTGACAATCACAGACTGGGACGAGATCAGCCCCGAAGGTCAAAAGATCCTCCTCGAGCTCAACGCCCAGGCCGACGCCGACAAGCCACCATCGCCGCAACGGTAGCCACCCACTCAACCGGACCGCTCGACGGTCATGCCCCTGCTGTAGGTTGACCGAGTGCGCCGCACCGTCTCCGTCGCCACCGAGGTCTACGACGTCATCCTCGAAGCCCTCTCCGGCGACCGCCGCGCCGGCGTACCGCCGGGCGCTCAGCGGCGAGCCAGGATCACATCCCGGTCGATGGTGGCGTCCACGGTGTGGGACATGGAGAAACCTCCGGCCGCTATGACCGGTTTGAACCCGGCGTCGGCCAGGACCCGGCCGACATCTCGCCGCCCGGCCCGTTTTGTGTTCCAGGCCAGGCACACCGCGCCGCCCGGCCGCAGCCAACGGTGCCACGTCGGCAGTGATCGGGCCAGGAGTTCCACGGTGTCGGCCGGCTGGGGGGCCGCAGCGTCGACCGAACCTCGGTGCTGCACGCCGTATGGCAGGTCGGTCACCACCACGTCGATCGTGCCCCGCTTGATCGCCAGGCCACGATCGCCCCCGTCGGCCTGGAAGGTCTGGATCCGTTGACCGTTGCCGGCCTTGAACGTTGGGCGGTCCGGGGCGACCTCGAAGGTCAGGCACCGCCGTTCGGCGTTGCCGGTCCGGAACCGTTTGCTCTTGTGGGGCAGGCGCTGCCGTTTTGCCCAGGTTTCGAGGAAGATCGCCTGCTGGTCGAGCCCGGCGCCGTCGATGTCGATGCCGACGCCGTCCATGCCGTAGGCCAGTGCCCAGTGCAGTGTCGTTCCCCGGCCGGACATCGGGTCGAGCACGATCCCCGCCGGGTGGGCCGGGTCGATGCCGGCCGCGGCCAGGGCGATGTTGAGCATGGCCCTGGTCAACCGTTCGTTCGTCTTGCCCCGGTACCGCTGGACGGTGACCAGATCGGTGCCGTGAACCAGCGGCTCATCGATGGCCACCGGCTCCAGCAGCTCCGGTGTCGAACGGTGGTGGCGGAACAGTGCGGCCGAGGCCGACAGTTGACCAACGATCTCGGCCAACCGATCGACGGGCCCCGATGCGCCGAATCGCAGCAGCTGTGATCGCCCGGCCGACACCCGCTCGATGTCCCCGACCGCCACCGGCACCGGGGCTTCCGGCCGGTCGGCCGCCGTCTTGTCGCCCCGGTCGGCTCGGCTGTCACCGAAGACCAGGCGCAGCTCGGCTGCCGCCACCGCGAGCAGCGAGCCGGTGTACACCCGGTTGAGATCGGCCTCCAGGTAGAGCGAGTACCGCTGCTCGGTGTCGGGCCCGAGCTCGGTGTCGGTATCGGTGTCGATATCGGTTTCGGTCCGGTTTTCGATGGCTGCAGCCTATTGCCGCCCGATGACGGCCGGCACCGTGGCCCGATCAGCTTGTGCATTTGTGAAGCGGGCCGCCGTTCCGTACCCTGGGGCCGATGGATCAGCCGGTCTCCGAGGCCACCGTCGGGCGCCTCCCGGCCTATCTGCGCTCCCTGGTCGAGCTGGCGGGCCGGGACGTTGCCAGCGTGTCGTCTGGGCATCTTGCCAAGTTGGTCGGGGTGAATCCGGCCACGCTCCGGCGGGACCTGAGCTCACTGGGGATCACCGGCACCCGGGGCGTCGGCTACGACGTCAAGTATCTGTTGTTCGAGATCAGCGTGGTGCTGGGGGTCAACCAGGAGTGGGCGGTGGCGGTGGTGGGCGCCGGCAACCTTGGTCGGGCGCTTGCCAATTATCAGGGCCTGGCCAGCCGAGGGTTTCCGATCAAGGTGTTGTTCGACATCGACGAGGAGCTGGTCGGCACCACCATCGCCGGACTGACGGTGCAGCACGGCGATCGGCTCTCGGAGGTGGTGGCCGGGATGGGGATCACCGTCGGGGTGATCGCCACCTCGGTGGAGGCGGCCCAGTCGGTGGCCGACCAGCTGGTGGCCTCCGGCGTGACCTCGATTCTCAACTTCACCGCCGATCCGCTCGACGTGCCCGACCATGTGGTGGTCCGTCGGGTCGATCTCGCCACCGAGCTCCAGATCCTCAGCTTCTATCACCAGCGGGACACCGCGGTCTCCGGCGGGGCCGGTGTGCCCCTTGGCGAGGACTGAGCGGCGGTCGGGCCGACCGTCACCGGGCGGCGTCGATCAGGCGAAGACCGTGCGGCCGATCCACTCGGCGATCAGCGCCGGCTTGTCGGTTCCTTCGATCTCCACCGTCATGCTCCGGATCTGGTCGATCGAATTGCCCTTGAGGGTCACATCGGTGACCTGCGACGTGGCTCGGACCCTGGACCCGGCCGGGACCGGGTTGATGAACCGGACCTTGTTCATGCCGTAGTTGACCCCCATCAGCAACCCCTCCATCGGCGGCAGGTCATCGGGGATGGTGGAAGACAGGTGGACCAACAGCGACAGGGTGAGGAAGCCGTGGGCGATCGGCCCCCCGAACGGGGTCTGGGCCGCCCGCTCCGGGTCGACGTGGATGAACTGGTGGTCGAGTGTGGCGTCGGCGAAATCGTTGATCCGCTGCTGGCTCAGCTCGAACCACTCGCCGGACGCAGGCTCGCCGCCGATCTGGGCTTTCATGGCCTCGTAGGCCTTCTCGGCGTTTGATTTCTCGGCGGCAGCGGGCTCGGTGTTGGCGCTCATTGTTCACACTCCTGATCGAACGTGCCACCGAAGGTAGCCGTTACCCTTACAACCACGAAACTCAGGATCGCAACCCGCAACAGCCCCCTGGCGCTTTGGCAGGCCGAACATGTGGCCTCGCTGCTTCGTCTGGTCGAGCCTTCCCTCCACGTGACCATGGTGTCGATGGAGACCTTCGGCGATCGTCGGCTCGATCTGTCGATCCCGGAGCTTGGCGGCAAGGGTGTGTTCTCGAAAGAGGTCCAGCAGCTGGTGATGGCCGGCGAGGCCGACCTGGCGGTGCACTCGGCCAAGGATCTGCAGGCGGTGACCCCCGAAGGGTTGGCCATCGCCGCCTACCCGGAGCGGGGCGACCCCCGCGACGCCCTGATCGGCTGTGCCATGGACGACCTCGGCGAGGGGGCGACGGTGGCCACCGGCTCGAACCGCCGGGCCGCGCTGTTGCTTGATCGCCGGCCCGATCTGGTGCTGCGTCCGTTGCGGGGCAACATCGGCACCCGGCTGGCCAAGATGCGTGACCATGATGCCTTGGTGATGGCGGCTGCGGCCCTCGATCGCCTGGCCGTCGAGCCACCAATCGTCGACCGGCTCGACCCGGCCGGTTTCGTGCCGCAGGTCGGCCAGGGTGCACTGGCGGTGGAGGTCCGGGCCGATGATCAGGCGGTCCACGATCTCGTGGCCGCCATCGACCATGGGCCGACGGCCCTGACCGTCTCGGCCGAGCGGGCTTTTCTGGCCGAGCTCGGCGGCGACTGCAACCTCCCGGCCGGCGCCTTCGCCGTTCTCACCGGTGGCTCGAAGCCGGCCGGATCGGGAACCACGATCGAGATCAGGGGCGTCCTGGCATCGGCCGACGGCACCGGGCTGCAACGAGCCGTCGAGACCGGGCCGACATCGGTCGATCCGGGCCGGCTGTTGGCCAGACGGCTCCGCAAACAGCTGGAAGCCGCCGAGTCGGCGGCCGGAGACTGACACGGCCACCGACCGGGGCATCGCTCCACTGGCCGGCAAACGGGTTGTGGTGACCCGATCGGCGGTCGACAACCGCCGGCTGGCACAGGTCCTGTCCGAGCTCGGGGCCACGGTGATCCCGGTTCCGCTGGTGGCGGTTCTGGCTCCCGATGACGGCGGTCGGGCGCTGGCCGCCGCGGTTCGGAATCTGGCCGACTACCGGTGGGTGGTGCTGACCTCGGTCAACGGTGTCGAGGCGGTGCGATCGGCCCTGGCCGGTGCCCCGTGGCCGGCGGAGGTGCTGGTGGCCCCGGTCGGCCCGGCCACCGCCGCCGCCGCCCGGTCGGCTGGAATGGCGGTTGGACCCGTTCCCGAGACCGCCACCGCGGCGGCGCTGGTCGACGGGTTCGCTCCCACCGGCACCGCCCGGTCGGGGAGCGGGGACACCGCCTCGTCTGGCGGCCGAGACACCGCCTCGTCTGGCGGCCGAGACACCGCCTCTGGCGGCCGAGATACCGAGCGGGACCGGCCCCGGATCCCCGGACCGCCCCGGGTCCTGGCCCCGTTGGCCGAGCTGGCCGGGGCGACCGTGGTCGACGGGCTGCGGGCCAAGGGCTACCGGGTCGATCGGGTCACCGCCTACCGGACCGCGGCGCCGACCGGCGACGCCGACCGGTCCCCGGACGGCGGACCGGACCCCGCATCGGTTGCCGCCGCGGATGCCGTGACGTTCTTCTCGCCCTCCGCCGTCGACCGCTTCGTCCGGCGGTTCGGGCCCGAGGGTGCGCCGGAGACCGTGGTCTGTATCGGCCCGTCGACCACCGAGCGGGCCGCCTCCCACGGGTTCGAGCGCCTGGTCGCAGCGTCGCCGCACACCGAGGCCGGCGTGGTCGACGCCCTGTGCTCGGCCCTGGCCACCGGCCGCTCGACCCCGGCCGGGTAGGCGGCTCCCCGCCTCCGACGAGGGCGGGATGGGCCGCCCAGTGCTTCGAGCGGCTGAGATCGTCACCACCGATCGGTATTCGTGTTCCCACGCTATGCATGGTCTATGCCAGACTCTGCTCAGCAGCGCGACCAAGGGGGCTGAGCATGCAGGTGAAGGACCGGGTCTGTGTGGTGACCGGCGGTGGCAGCGGGATCGGCAAGGCGCTCTGCGAGCGGTTCGCCGCCGACGGGGCGGCCAGGATCATCGTGGTCGACCGGGCGGCCGACAACGCTCGGGCGGTTGCCGACGCGGTCGGCGGTCAGGCCGAGGTGGTCGACGTCGGCCAGGCCGACGAGCTCACGTCGATGCTGGAGCGGGTGGAGCACGACCACGGGCCAATCGACGTGTTGTGCAACAACGCCGGGATCGCCTCCGGCGGCGACCCGCTGACAACGCCCATCGACGAATGGCAGCGGCAGTGGGACATCAACGTGATGAGCCATGTCCACGCCGTTCGGGCCGTGTTGCCGGGAATGCTGGCCCGAGGCGAAGGGCACATCCAGCACACCGCCTCCATGGCCGGCATCCTCACCAGCCACGGCAATGCGCCGTACGCCACCAGCAAACATGCGGTGGTCGGGCTGGCGGAGTGGCTGTCGATCACCTACCACGATCGCGGGATCCGGGTCTACCTGCTGGCTCCGCTCGGGGTTCGCACCCCAATGCTCGGCGACCAGGCCGACAGCGAGTGGGCCAGGCTGGCCGCCGGCCCGTTGAAGGACCCCGAGGAGGTGGCCCAACAGGTCACCGATGCCTTCGCCGAGGAGCGGTTCCTCGTCCTCACCGACTCGATCGCCCAGGAGTGGATGGAGTTCAAGACCAAGGAGCCGGAGAAGTGGTTGCGGGGCATGCGCAAGCTCCAGGCCAGGATCGACGCCGCCCAGTGATCGCCGCGGCTGCGGGTCGCAGTGATTGCTACAATTCGACTCGATGGGTCACAAGTACTCCCGGGAGCAGTTTCTCGATGCCGCGCTGGAAGCGGCCATCGAGGACGGGCTCAGTCGTCTGACGTTCGGCCGGTTGGCCGGCCGGCTGGGGGTCAACGATCGCAACATCGTCTACTACTTCCCGACCAAGGACGACCTGATCATCGAGGTCCTCACGATGATGGGGCTCCGGGTCCAGGAGACGCTGGCCGCGGCGTTCGGCCCAACCGCCGAGGACCATGTGGAGCTGCTGCGCCGGGCATGGCCGGCGCTGGCCAGACCGGCGGTCGACCCGGTGTTCGGGTTGTTCTTCGAGGCCAGCGG
>CAMYLA010000068.1 GCA_947259095.1 uncultured Acidimicrobiaceae bacterium
CGTCGCCGGGGAGCGCGAGTTCCACGAAGAAGAGGAACACTCCGAAGAAGGTGAATCGTCGACGGTTGAAGGGGAGGGCGAGGGCGAGTGACGAACAACCACCGCCGATCGACCGACGCGACTTGTCGTCACCCACGCCGAGAGGCAACGCTGGAAGGACATATGGGTTCTCGTTTCACCAAATCAAGTTCTGGGCGTCGGGTGCGTCGTGGTCTCGGGAAGTTGTCGGCCGTCGGTCTTCTGGCCGTCCTGGCGGCAGCCTGCGCCGACGACAAGCCACTCAACATATTCGAACCCGCCGGCCCTCAGGCGGAGCAGATCGACAACCTGATGACGTACATCTGGCCGATCATGGGCGTCATCTTCGTTCTCGTGTGTGGCGGGGCCATCGTCATCACCCTGAAGAACCGGGTCAACCCCGACGAGTTGGACCCCGAGGATCTGCCGGCCCAGACCCATGGCAACACCACGGTCGAATTGGCCTGGACGATTGCCCCGGCGGTGCTTCTGGCGGTCATCTGCATCCCCATGGTCCAGACCATCTGGGACCTCGAGGTTGACAACGACGAAGGTGAACCAGATGTGATGGTCATCGGCCAGCAGTGGTGGTGGGAGTACCGCTACGACATCGACGGGGACGGCTTCTTCGTCGACGCCAACGAGGACGGCGTGGTCGATGACAAGGACCGCGAGCTCCCGCTGGAGATCAGCCTCGACCCCGACGACGTGGTGACCGCAAACGAGCTGGTGATCCCGGCCGGCCAGCAGGTCGATCTGCTGTTGACCTCTCGGGACGTCATCCACTCGTTCTGGATCCCCCGGCTCAACGGCAAGCGCGACACCGTCCCCGGTCGTTGGCACACCTGGAGCCTCGAGGCCGATGAGCCTGGCAAATACACCGGCTGGTGTACCGAGTACTGCGGTCTGTCCCACGCCAGGATGCGGATGTCGGCCATCGCACTCAGCGAAGAGGACTACGCCGAATGGCTGGCCAACCAGGCCACCCTGGCCGACGTCCCGACCGACGAGGATGCCCTGGCCGGCCGTGAGCTGTATTTGAACAACTGTCAGCGTTGCCATGTCATCAACGACGGTGACATCGCCTACGGCGAGGACTACTTCTCGGAGATCGCTCTGGTGTCGAAGGCTGCGCCGAACCTGACCCACTTCGCCACCAGGAGCACCTTCGCCGGTGGCATCTTCGGCGTCTACGCCGGCGGTTCGAACGGTGGCCTCGACCCCAACGACGACAACCTCGAGCCAGACGACTACATCCAGCTGGCGGAGCTGTCAGAGAATCCGGAGACCCTCGACGACTACCGCCTCAATTCGGCCCAGCTCAAACGGTGGATCGCAAACGCACCGAGTCAGAAAGCCGCGGCCGCCGATCCGGCCCCCGAGACCGGGCTCGGGCGAGGCATGCCGGCCTTCACCGACCTTTCAGACACCCAACTCGACCAGATCGTCGCCTACCTGGCGACCCTCGACTAGGAGCAGCCAATGGCAATCATCGAGGATCCGCTCGCCCTGCCCTCCGGCCAGCCGGAGGTTGTGGAACGCCCCCTCGGGGCCTTCTCCCGCCCCCGTGAGGTCGGGTCCCTCAAGGACTGGTTGACCACGGTCGATCACAAGAAGATCGGGATCATGTACGGCGCTGCCGCCATGTTCTTCCTGGTGATCGGTGGCGTGGCGGCGCTGCTCATCCGGATCCAATTGGCAACGCCGAACAGCACGTTCCTCTCTGCCGATGCCTACAACCGGATCTTCACCATGCACGGCACGGTGATGATCTTCCTCGTGGTCATGCCCATCGGTGCCACCTTCGCCAACTTCTTGATGCCGCTCCAGGTCGGGGCGAGAGACGTGGCGTTCCCCCGGATCAATGCTTTCAGCTTCTGGGTCTTTTTCCTTGGCGGGCTGATGCTGAACACCAGCTGGTTCATCGGCGGTGGGGCCGCCAACGGTGGCTGGTTCAACTATGCCCCCAACAACGGCGTGCCCTACTCCCCTTCGGCCGGCATCGACTTCTGGACCATCGGCCTGCTGATCGTCGGTATCGGCTCGCTGACCGGCTCGATCAACCTGATCACCACCGTGCTGAACATGCGGGCCCCCGGCATGACGCTCATGAAGATGCCGGTCTTCGTGTGGATGACCCTGGTCACCCAGTTCCTGTTGCTGTTCGCCATCCCGGTGCTCACCGTGGCCCAGATCCTCCTTGCCTCCGATCGACTGTTCGGCGCCAACTTCTTCAACGTCGAGCAGGGGGCCGATCCGCTGCTCTGGCAGCACCTGTTCTGGGTCTTCGGTCACCCCGAGGTGTATCTGATGATCCTGCCTGCTTTCGGCATCGTCTCCGAGGTCATCCCCACCTTCGCCCGCAAGCCGATCTTCGGCTATCCGTTCATGGTGTTCTCCGGTATCGCCATCGGGTTCATGGGCTTCGGGGTGTGGGCCCACCACATGTTCGTGGCCGGCATCGGCCCGCTGTCGGTCACCGCCTTCAGCGTCGCCACCATGTTCATCGCCGTGCCCACCGGGGTGAAGATCCTCAACTGGGTGGCAACCCTTTGGGGCGGCAAACTGATCCTGAACACCGCCATGCTGTTCTCGATCGGCCTGGTCACCCAGTTCACCGTCGGCGGGCTTTCCGGTGTGTCGCACGCCATCGCCCCGTCCGACACCCAGCAGACCGACACCTACTACATCGTGGCCCACTTCCACTACGTGCTGTTCGGTGGTGCCCTGTTCGGTTTCATGGCCGGTTTCTACTTCTGGTGGCCGAAGGCGTTCGGCTACAAGCTCGGCGAGACCATGGGCAAGTGGAACTTCTGGCTGATGGTGATCGGCTTCAACCTCACCTTCGGCCCGATGCACATCCTCGGGCTTCAGGGCATGCCCCGCCGGATGCAGACCTACGACGATGCCATGGGTTTCAACCTGTGGAACATGGTCGCCACCTGGGGGTCGTTCATTTTGGCCATCGGCGTGATCCTGTTCCTGGTCAACATCGCAAAGAGCCACCTGGCCTGGCGGGCCGCCAACCGGCCCGATGTCGGCCCCGACCCGTGGGACGGCCGTACCATCGAATGGTCGATCCAGTCGCCGGCGCCAAATCACAACTACGACGAGGACGTCGTCGTAACCTCCCTCGACGATTTCTGGCATCGCAAGTACCAGCCGGATGAGGACGGCAAGCTGCGACGGGTCCACACCGGAGCGGAGTTGGCCCAACCGGGCGACCCCACCGGCGTGCACCTGCCCTCCCCGTCCTACTGGCCGATCCTCCTCGCCGCTTCGTTGCCGATCATCGGGTATGGCTTGATCTTCAACCTGTGGCTGGCTGTCCCCGGTGCCGTTCTGATGGTCATCTCGTTGTGGGGCTGGGCGTTGGAGCCGGCCGATGATCTCGATCCCGGTGACGATCATCATGATGATCACCGACCCGAATTGGAGACGGTCTGATGAGGTCGCAGCCAGGAAGGATGTCCCAATGACGGATGTGGCCGATCGGCCCGCAGACGCCGAAGATGCTGCGGCCGCCGCCGCCGTTGTCGAGCAGGGCGGAGATGTAGGCGCTCACGACGATCACGGCCATGGGGAGCACCCGTCCAGTCTCGGCCTGTCGAACATGAAGCTGGCGATGTGGGTCTTCCTCGCGTCGGAATGTCTGCTCTTCGGGGCCCTCATCTCCAGCTATTTGATCTCCACGGCCCGGTTCATACAGGAAGTGGTGGCCGGCAACCCCATTGTGCTCGGCACACTCCTGGCCGACGGCATGTCGGAAGAGTTGATCGGCGAGTTCATCGAGGCCAACTCGGTCGAGCCGATGTGGGACATCCCGTTCACGTCGGGCTCGTCGTTCATCCTGTTGATGAGTTCACTGACCATGGTGCTGGCCCTCAAGGCGGTCAGCGAGGCCGACTACAGGAATTCCCGGGTCTGGTTGGCGGCAACCGCGTTGCTCGGCACCACCTTCATCGCCGGCCAGGTCTACGAGTTCACCGCGTTCTACCGTGAGGGCCTGAGCTACGACGGCACCCTGTTCGGTTCGGCGTTCTTCACCCTGACCGGATTCCATGGGATCCATGTCACCGGCGGCATCATCATGCTGATGTCGCTGCTGGTGTTGTCGTTCCGTGGCAAGCTCCGACAGGACCGTGCGGAAACGGTCGAGCTGGTCGGCCTGTATTGGCACTTCGTCGACATCGTGTGGGTGCTCATCTTCACGATCGTCTATCTGATTCCGTAGGGAGATCGCTGGGATGTCCGAGTCAACGATGAGTGAAGCCGGCGCCGTCAGCGCCCACGATGAGCCGTCCGAGCTCCAGTACTGGGTGGTGTTCGTTGCCCTTGCGGTGCTGACTGCCGTCGAGATCGCATGGTCGTACACCGGCCTCGAAGGGGCGGCGCTGGTTGTGCCGTTGATCATCATGATGATCATCAAGTTCTTCCTGGTCGCCGGGGCCTTCATGCATCTCTATTTCGACCTGAAGGTCGTCAACGGTCGGCTCTTCACCTGGGCGTTTTTTGGGGCGGTGGTGCTGGCGATCGCGGTGTACGGCGCCGTCGTTGCGGCGTTCAGGTTTCAGGTCTAGCGCTTCGGGATCCGTTGCGCTTCGGGCCGGCGACTCCTTGTCGCCAGCCTCATCAAAAAAAGTTCGACGAAGAGAATCGGCTTGAATGATGATCGCCTTCCCCAACCGCAGCAGCCAACCGGCGAGGTCGTGGCAGCAAGCCAGACGAATCGATGACGGCCGGCGAGATCCGGAGCCGGCGCAACGATGACATTGGCGCTTGATGTCCCGTGGGAATGGCATGCCGAGGTGTGGGTCCTGATCGCCGGGGTGGTGGCGCTCGGCGGCTACACCGCAAAGGTGGTGCAACCAAAGGCGGTCGCCGCCGGCTACGAACCGATCACCCGAGCCCAGAAGACGTGGTTCGTACTGGCCGTGGCCGGTATGTGGGCGGTCTCCGATTGGCCGGTTCATGAGATCGCCGAGCAGTATCTCTACTTCGTCCACATGTTCCAGCACCTGTTCCTGTCGATGTTGGTGCCTGCGATGTTCGTCCTCGCCACCCCCCGTTGGTTGTTGGAGCTGGTGATCGGCAAGGACACCCGGGCCTGGCGATTCCTCCGCACCGGCTCCAAGCCCCTGGTTGCCGGGTTGACCTTCAACGCATTGACCCTGCTCCTGCACTGGTCGCGCCTGGTTCAACTCTCGTTCGACAATGGCGCGGCCCACTTCGCACTCCACCTGATGGTCTTCTCCTCCGGTCTGCTGATGTGGATGCCCGTCTGCGGGCCGATCCGGGAGTGGCGATTGAGCCCGATGGGCCAGTGCTTCTACCTGTTCGCCATGTCGATCGTGCCGACCGTGCCCGGTGGCTGGTTGGTCTTCGCCGAAGACGTGGTCTATCGCCACTACGACACCCCGCAGCGCCTCTGGGGCGTCGGCGTGCTGACCGATCAGCAGGCGGCCGGGGTTGTCATGAAACTGGTGGGCGGCTTCTTCCTCTGGGCGGTCATCTTCGTCATCTTCACCCGGTGGGCTCATCGGGAGATGGCCTCCGACGAAAAACGGCGAACTGAGCGGCAACAGGCTGCGCGGGGCCGGGCCAAGCAGGGCTCGGACGCCGAACCATCTCTCGAGGGTCCCGAGGCGGTCGGGCTGTCACCGGCGGCCTCGTCGGCAGCCGCCCCGGCCACGTCTGAGGAGCGGGCTGGCGTCCTGACCTTCGAGGATGTCCGTCGCCAGTTCGACAACAACCCGCCCCCCGACCACGAGCACTGACAGAGGCACCATGGATCTGGCCAAGATGCGGTTGGAGTACGAGACGGCCGGCCTGGCCGAGGCCGACGTCGCCGGCGATCCGTTCCAGCAGTTCGAGGTGTGGCTGGCGGCGGCGGTGGCGGCCGAGATCCACGAGCCGAATGCGATGGTGGTGTCCACGGTCGACGGCCAGGGCCGACCGTGGAGTCGCTACGTCCTGCTGAAGGGGGTCGACAGCCGTGGCTTCGACTTCTTCACCAACTACGAGAGCAACAAGTCGAGCCATCTGGCCGATCGGCCCCAGGGCGCCATCACCTTCGGCTGGCTCGAATTGCATCGCCAGGTCAACATTGCGGGCCCGGTTGAGCGGCTCGACGATGCCGAATCCGACCGGTACTGGGCGGTGCGGACCCGCGGATCGCAGCTCGGGGGATGGGCATCGGCTCAGAGCTCGGTGTTGCCGAGCCGGGACCAGCTGATGGCCAGATACGACGAGATCGACAAACGATTTCCGAACGAGGTTCCCCGGCCACCTCACTGGGGCGGCTGGCGGGTGGTCCCCCATACGGTGGAGTTCTGGCAGGGCCGGCCGAACCGGCTCCACGATCGGCTTCGCTACCTCCGGTCGGAATCGCACGATCAAGGATGGGAGCTTCTCCGGCTCTCCCCCTGATCCGGAGCGCCGGGGTGCTTCTTGGGGTCCGCCCCTGCCGGGCCGGGCGGCGAGGGGCCTGCCGTCAGCGGTCGGCGACGGCGGGGATGAGATCGGAGCCGGCCATCGACACGTGATCGAGGTCCCCCAGGTCGAGGACCTGGAGGTACATCCGTTCAATGCCCTGGTCGGCGTAGTTGCCGAGCCGATCGATGACCTCTTCAACGACGCCGGCCGCGCCGGCTCCTCGCAGTTCGTCCGGCGATCGACCGATGGCGTCCGCTCGGCGGCGGATCTCGGCCTCGCTGCCCCCGACGCACAGCACCAGCGCAGCCGACTTGACGACCTCGCCCGGGTTGCGGCCGATGGCCTCGCATGCCGCATCGACCCTGTCGATGGCCGGGCCTATCTGCTCGATCGGGGTGAACGGCAGGTTGAACTCCGAGGCGTGGCGGGCGGCCAGCACCGGTGTTCGTTTCGGGCCCCGACCGCCGATGATGATCGGCGGTCCCGGCTTCTGGACCGGTTTTGGAAGGGCCGGCGAATCGACGAACTGGTGGAATGTGCCGTCGTGGCTGTAGGTCTCCCCCTCCCGTGTCGACCACAGGCCCCTGATCTGCTCCAGAGATTCCTCGTAGCGGTCGAAGCGGTCCCCCAGGGGCGGGAACTCGAGGCCGTAGGCGGTGTGTTCGGCTTCGTACCATCCGGCGCCGAAGCCGAGCTCGACCCGGCCGCCGCTCATGGCGTCGACCTGGGCCACTGCGATGGCCAGCGGGCCCGGTCGGTAGAACGTCACCGGGCTCACCAGGGTGCCGAGGCGGATCGTCCTGGTCTCCCTGGCCAGACCGGCCAGGGTCACCCAGGCGTGGCTCGGGCCGGGAAATCCGGAGACGTCACCCATCTTGAGGTAGTGGTCCGACCGGAAGAACCCGCTGAATCCCGCCGACTCGCTGGTCAGGGCGACGGCCAGCAGGTCCTCATAGCTTGCGCCCTGCTGCGGTTCGGTGAAGATGCGTAGGTCCACGGTCGCACACTAGCTCACCGTTCGGACGGCACGTCCAGAGCGCCGGCCCCACCCGGTCACCGCCGGCCGAGGTGACCGTGGCGCCCAGTCACCGCAAGCGACGCCACCGCGGGGGAGGTGCGCAGGCGAGCTGATCGCAGGCGAGGTCACGCCCGATCGATTCTCGTATCAGGCCACCGGTGGTTCGGTCCTACCCCCGAGGCGGAGGTTTTCACGATGGAGGGTCTGTGATGAGCAAGGTCAATCGGATTATGGTGCCGATGGTGGTGTTGGCGTTTCTCGACCTGTTCGCAGTCGGCCTGGCCATCCGCACCGGTGCGGCCGGTCCCGGCGGTCCGGGCGGTGGCAATCTCGACTCGGTTGGCGTGGATGCCGGAACCGGCGTCGGCGGGGGCGAACTCGGGGTCGGCGGTTCCGAGCGCGGCGAGGGGTCGGGGCGGGCCACCATGTTCGGTGTCGCCACAGGATCGACCACCCGGACCCAAGGCGGTTCGGCTCGGCGACCGTCGGGTCGGGTTACGAGCCCGGCCGCCCCCGGCTTGCGCAACGGCGCCTCCGAGACCGGCCCCACGGGCCAGGCGACGGCCGACGCCGACACGACCGGGGCGGGTTCCGACCTCGCAGCCGGTTCGGGAACCGGTGGCGGCGACCCCGGTGGTGGGGGAGATCCGGGAACCGGGACCGGCGATGGTGAACCCGGTGGTGCCGGAGATCCGGGGCCCGGTGGTGGTCCCGTCCTTGCGATCGGGCCGATCGTGACCATCGATCCCGACAGCCTCAACCCGACCATACCGATGACGCCGCCATCGATCGTCGTGCCGCCGACCGAGCCCACCGAGCCGACCGAGCCGACCGAGCCGACCGAGCCGACCGAGCCGACCGAGCCGACCGAGCCGACCGAGCCCTCGGTCACCCCCCCGGTGGTGCCGACCATCAGTGTGCCGGGGCCGACGATCTCGTTGCCAATCCCGCTGCCGACGATCGAAACCATCCCGGGACCGCTGCCGTCGTTGCCGTCGTTTCTTCCATCGCTGCCGACGGTTCCCCGGGAAGCGATCGTGCCCGTTCCGCTCAACTAGACGGGCCAGCTGGCGGCCGCCTGGACCAGCCCGTCGATGAGATGATTGACGTGGGGAAACCGCTTCGATTCCCGGCAGTGGGCCGGCCAGAACCGGGCCAGGGGTGACAGCCCCCGGACCCGGGGTGGGAGCTCCAACTGCACCCCGCCCTTGGAGGTCAGGTTGCACGGATTGTCGGGATGCAGGCCTCGCAGGGCCTTGGGTATTTCGCCGATCTCGTCGATGGTGCGATACGCCGGCAGCGCCGATCTGACGTGATGGGCCACGTGGGAGGCCAGTTCACGGTTGCCGCCCCCGCACAGCAGGCTGGTGAAGTGGCCCCGCCGGCCATAGCCGTGCAGCGCAACCACCACGTCACAGTGCTCGACGAAGGACTTCAGCTGGGGTGACTCGTCCGGCGACACCAGCTTCGATGGGATGTGATGGCGCATCCCGGCCGGCTGCAACACCCCGTAGAACGATGAGCCCGAACGGGCTGCCGCCTCCGAGGCGATCTGCTCGGTCACCCGTTCGAGATTGCCGCCGTGGAAGGCGCAGAACCCGAAACGGCTGCGGAGGTCGCTCACTTCGATGACCCCGGGCCTGTTCAGCAGCTCGGCGAAGGTTATGGGCTCCCGATTGACCTCTTGCACGTCACCAGACTGACAGATGGCCGGGGTCGGCGGTGAATCGGGATCGGCCCTCGCCTCCCGTCGACTCGGAACCGCTGGGGGGCCGGCTCAAGAGTCGACCAGGACCCGCTCGGCGTCGTGGTCCCGGCTCCGTCGGACCAGGTAGCCGGCGACGGCCAAGGCGACGTTGACGGCCAGGAACGTCCAGCCCATCAGGCTGGTGCGGGCCATCGTTCGCCCGAACACCGAGATCTGGGCACCCATCCACTGGGCCAGCGACGCCTGCCAGCCCTCGGCGGTGGTGATGATCGAGTTGATCCACGGTGTCGGCTCGGTCGAGAAGTCGAGTACCTGCTCCGACCAGATGCCGTAGAGGGCAACGTAGATCCCGACCACGATCAGCACGCCGGCCGAGATCAGGTTGATCTTCGGCAGCAGTTGGCGGAACCGGCTGACGATGCCCTTCTTGCCGAACCCGACCGCAAGCGTCAGCACCGTTGCCAGCAGGCCCATCCCGATGGCGTAGGACACGAACGACCCGAGCCGCTCACCGAACGAGGCACCGCTGGCGGAGTTGCCGATGGCCCCCAGGAAGATGCCGATGGTGCAGCTCAGGGAGGCAACGGCGTAGGACACACCGAAGATGAACATGCTGCCAACCGATCGGCTGCCGCCACCCTTGTTCATCTTCGGGATCTTCACCATCGGCTGGAAGCCGGCCAGCATGGCGATCCCGAGCGCCACCAGACCGACACCGACCACGACCGTGATGCGGGGCAGCCAGCCCGATTCCTGAAGGCCGGTGATCGTTCCGGCCAGGAACAGGCCCAGCACACCGAACACGGCCAGGAACCCGGCCGACATCGACAGGCCGACCACCTGGGCCCGGTTCAGGGCGATGATCGACGACGTCTCGGCGTCCTCGCCATCATCGAGTCCGAGGAAGAAACCGAGGTACGCCGGCAGCAGGGCGAAGCCGCACGGGTTGACGAGCGCAACCATGCCGAGGGCGAAAGCCCTCGGATCCAACAGATCGCCCATCAGATCTTCTCCAGCAGGTGCTCATCGATCAGTTCCTGCAGCTTGGCGTCGTCGAGGACCCCGGTCCACAGGTGCATGAGCTGCCCGTCGGCGGAGATGAAGGCGGTGGCCGGGGTTCCCTTGGCCTCCATGGCGGTCCAGATCTCGTAGTTCGGTTGGAACACGGTCTCGTAGCTGATGGCCGTTTCGGCGACGAAACTGCGCCAGGTCACCTCGTCGAGATCGTGGTTGATCCCGATGAACCGCACCGCATCCCCATTGGCCACGTGGACGGCCTCGAAGTCCGGCAACTCGGCCCGGCACGGCGCACACCACGAGGCGAAGAAGTTGACCACCAGAGGATCACCCTGGAAGTCGGCCAGGGTTGCCGTCTCCCCATCTGCGGTGAGGAAAGCCAATGCGGCGAACTCCTCGGCATCGGAGGTGACGGGGTCGTCGTCCCCACTGGCGAAGAGTGCCAGCAGCAGGATCACCCCGACTGCGGCGGCGGCCAAGCCGCCGAGCAGGACTTTTCCCGAGAACGGACCACCCGAACCGGCCGACTCGGGCCGGGCCCCGGGAGAATCCTGTTCGCTGACGTGCGATGTCATTGCTGCTCCCTACCAGAGTCCTCGATTTGTACTGTAGAGCCTGCCACGGGGACGAAACCGGCACCGCCCCCCAGCGCATTCCCCCGTCCCGGAAAACCAAAGCATCCCGGGCTCGAATACTCCGTTGCCCGGGATGTTGGTTCGACTTCTCGAAGGTTCTGGCACCGATCTGACGGTTCTGGTCACCCGATCAGGCGATCAGCTTCTGCAGATGGGCCGGGATCGGCACGACCGGCAGCTGGTCCTCGGGCCGTGCCACCTTCGGTGGCCGCCCTCGCCGACGCTTCTGGGCCAGCACCCGTCCATTGGAGAACAACTGCCCACCCCAGACGCCGCACGGCTCGGCCCGCGAGATCGCTCCCTCGAGGCACGGTGCGATCACCGGGCATTCGGCGCAGATCCGCTTCGCCGCGACGATGTCCGGCAGCTCTTCGGAGAAGAACAGATGGATCGACTCGGAAACGGTCCGGCATGCCGCCTGGAGCTCCCAGTCGGTCGCCGTCTCGTCGGAGCCTGCGTCCAGATGGTCCATCGTCTCGTCGGAGGCGCGGTTGAATCCGACCGGGGTCTCGTCGATGGTGACGAATCGACCGGCTGCGGCTCCTTCGGTGCTGGGCGGGACGGTGAAACTGATCTCGTCTGGTTCGAGTGAGTCGAGTGCTTCCCACTCTTCGGTGATGGTCATTGGTCTTCCTCTGAAATGGGCGCCGGCATGGGATTGCTGTTGGTCTGCCTGCGCTGTGAGTCGTTCATCAGGTTTTCATGTGGACGTTGCGGTTCCCTTCTGCGATACGGCCCGGTTCTACAACCGGGCGCAAACGCAAGAAAGCCGCCGGGGGCTTCTGCTCCCAGCGGCTTGGTCGGTGTTGCGTTTTCTGAGTGCTACCTCAGGTTGCAACCTTCGAGCGCTGGAAGTGGTGGGTCTTGGTCTTCGGGCCGTAGGCCCAGGCAAAACCGCTGACCGGGGAGGCATGCATGCGCACGGCAGCATGGGCGTGAACGCCGGTGATGCCGGTATTCACCTGGAGACGGTTTTGTCCCGTCAGGGCGGCCGACATCGGCGAGACAATGCACACCTCGGTGAAGCAGCGATCGGACGGGCCGGCAAGACTCTGCCGGCCAGGGCCGGGGCGCCGTGAATCGGGGGCACAGGTATCGATGTGGCGTTGTTCGAGAATCATCATCAATCCGTGCTCCTTTCCGGTTTCCTCTGCCCGAGGTGATCGGGCTCGGCTGCAATCTTCGGGCCTGTCGGCCTGCGTTTCGCTCCTGTTCACCCTAGCAATGCCGTCTGCAAAGTGGAAGACGTCTCGTTCGGGTGGACCTTGCACACCGAACTAGATATCGGCAGCCTTGTCAAACTATTTATTGGCCGGTATCGGGATACGGTCGATTCCATGTCGAAATGGGCCGTACGGTCGATGGACGCGCTGGCCGCACCGGCGGCCCGGGGGCGGCGGTTCACCGGGCAGCGGAAGGTTCGCCTCGGTGACGTCGAGATCGGCGGTCGGCTTCGCTTCGACGCACTGACCCGGTACACCCAGGACGTCTCAGATGACGACACCACCGATGCCGGCCTGCCGGCCGATCCGGGCTGGGTGGTCCGATCCACGGTGGTCGACCAGGTGGTCCCTGCGGTGCTCGGCGAAGAGCTCCGGTTCGCCACATTCTGCTCCGGCCTCGGGCGTCGGTGGGCCGAGCGTCGCCTCTCGATCGTTGGCGGGGCCGGGGCCCGGTACGAGGTGGCAACGGTCTGGGTCTGCATCGACGTGCAGTCCGGGCAGCCCCATGCACTGACCGAGCGGTTCATCGAGCTCTACGGCGGCGCCGCCGACGGCCGGCGGGTTTCGGCCCGGCTCAGCAACCCCAAGCTCATCGATCAACCGGCGGACAACCTTTTTTGGGGTCGGTGGCAGCTGCGGGCCGCCGACTACGACGTGTATGAGCACGTCAACAACGCGGCCTACTGGGCCGTGGTGGAGCAGTGGCTCGATCCGTCGATGTCGGCCGGGCCGGTCCGGGCCAGGCTGGACTACGGCGCCGGGCTGACGCCGGCCGAATCGGTGCCGGTGGCCCGCTCCTCGGGGCCCGATGGCCTCGGGTTGTGGTGGCTCGGTCCCTCCGCCGCCGTGGAGGACGGGCCCGGTGACGTGGACCCCGGCGCTGAGGTGGTGGCCAGCGCCTGCGTGACGGCGCTGGAACCCGGTCTCTACGCCGAACGCCATCGGGCCGAGTGACCCGAGGCCAAGATCCCGTGGCTCGAGGTACGCACCGCTAGGCCGGCTTCGCCTCCGGTCGGCTCGCCTCCGGGTCGTGGTCGAACAACGATGCCCGGTAGTAGCGCAGCTCGTTGATGCTCTCGGTCACGTCGTCGAGGGCCCGGTGGCCGACATCCTTCTTCGGGGCCGCGGCGAGCACCTCGGGGTGCCATCGCCTCGCCAGTTCCTTTATGGTCGAGACGTCGACGGACCGGTAGTGCAGGAACTCCTCGATCTCCGGCATGTGAATGGCCAGGAATCGCCGGTCCATGCCGATCGAATTGCCACAAAGAGGCACGGACCTGGCCGTTGGGATTTGGCTCTTCAGGAAATCGAGTGTCTGGGCCGCGGCCTCTTCATGACTCACCGTCGACGCCTTGATCTGATCGAGAAGCCCCGACTTGGTGTGCATTTCCACCACCACCGGATCCATTCTCGACAGTTCGTCGTCGCCGGTCTTGATGACCAGCTCCGGCCCGGTTGCCACGATGTTCAGCTCGTCATCGGTCAACAGGGTGGCGATCTCGACGATGACGTGTTGCGCCGGGTCGAGTCCGGTCATTTCTAGATCCATCCACGCAAGCAAGTCACTCACCCTAGCCCGTCTGCGGTCCCGGTTCTGTCTTGGGAACCTGCCGAGCCCGATCTCCCGGCCCGGTTCGGTCGCAGGCCTCGTAGGCTTCCGGCGGTGATTTCGATTCCGTTGAAGCGCCTCGATCCCGATCTCCCGGCCCCGGCCAGGATGCGGGCCGGCGACGCTGCGGTGGACCTGCCGTCCCGGATCGATGCGGTGGTGGCCCCCGGCCAACGGGTCCTCGTCCCGACCGGGTTCGCCGTCGCCGTTCCGAGTGGCTGGTGTGGCCTCGTGTTGTCGCGCTCGGGTCTGGTGCTGAACCATGGGGTGGTGGTGTTGAACGCTCCCGGCCTCATCGATTCGGGCTATCGAGGTGAACTGCAGGTGGTGTTGCACAACACCGGTAGCGAGCCGTTCGAGATCGAGCGGGGGCGGCGGGTCGCCCAGTTCCTGGTGACCGAAGCCCCGCCGGTCCAGTATCGGGAGGTCGATCGACTGCCGCCTGCGCCAGATGATCGTGGTGTTCAGGGCTTCGGCAGTTCCGGCTGAACCGCCGGTCGATCAGGCCCTGATACAAAAGGCCGTCGGACCGAAAACGAATCGTCCCGGAGCTGGAATATTGTGGCCCGGGATCGCCCGAGGCGACGACATGGGGCCAAAAAACCCTCTGAAATCAGCGGTTTCAGCCGGTCGTGGGCCGCCGGTTCGGTGGCTGGACAGGCATCGACACAGCCCAGGTTGGCGCCCGGACTAGCCGCAACGACACGAAGCGACTACGATAGTGGGTGAGCAAGTAGGTGCGCCACCACCACCTCGGCCCGTCTCTTCGGGTTCGGGTCACGGAGGACCCTACCAGTCAAGATCTGACCCGGCCAAAGGCACTACCCGCCAGCCTTCGGCCGGGTCATCTCTTTTTGGCCAAGCCCCTCGGCCGGGGCGAATCGTGGCGGCCTTTCTCGACCGTCGGACCGTCGCTACGATCGTTCCATGACCGACCGGAACGAGAACACCAAGGATCTTGTCCGTCGCCAGTTCGGGGCCAACGCCGCCAACTACGCCACCAGCATCGTCCACGCAAAAGGGGCCAGCCTGGATCGCCTGGTTTCTCTGATGGCCCCGGAACCGGGCTGGGATCTGCTCGACATCGCCACCGCCGCAGGCCACACCGCGTTCGCCTTCGCCCCTCATGTCGCCACCGTCGTCGCTTCCGACCTGGTGGACGAGATGCTGGAGGTGGCCCGAACCCAGGCTGCGGAACGGGGCCACGACAACGTCTCGTTCGAGCGGGCCGACGCCGAGGCCCTGCCGTTCGGTGACGGCTCGTTCGACGCCGTCACCTGTCGAATCGCCCCCCACCACTTCAACACCCCCGAACGGTTCGTCGCCGAGGTGGCCAGGGTCCTGCGACCGGGCGGTCGGTTCGGCCTGGTCGACAACATGGTCAACGACGAGGCCGAACGCTTCGTCAACGACTGGGAACGCAAGCGTGATCCCAGCCACGTCAAAGCGCTGAGCGTCGAGCGCTGGACGGCGCTCGTCGAGCAGGCCGGGCTGTCGATGGTGGCCGCCGAGACGCTGGCCAAGCGCATGCGGTTCCAGGACTGGGTGGAGAACATGAGCGTGCCGCCAGACGTGCGGATCGAGCTGTTGGCCGAGCTGAAGGACGCTCCGGAGGCCGCCGCCACCTACCTCCGGCCCGAGTTCGGCCCGACCGGTGCGCAGTCGTCCACCGCCTTCCATCTCACCGAAGGTGTGCTGGTGGCACAGAAGCCCACCGGCTGAGCCGACGCCGGGCGGCGCCCCCGGTTTGTCTACGTTGCAGGCGCCGAAGCGGTTCGCTCATCGCCGGTCGACAGGGTGAGCGTCACCTCTGTTCGATCGACCGAAGCGGTTTCGATCAACCCGGTCAGCTTCTCGGCCAGGCCGGGTCGATCGCCGACGTCGGCCTCGGGGTTGCTGAGCACGATCTGCAGCTCGGTGGGGCTCCAGGATGCGTGGGCGCTGATCCGACCCGAACCCTGCAACGCCTCGACAGCGGTGTCCACCGCGGCCCGCAGCCGCTCCACGGTGGAGACGTCGATGCCCAGTCGCAGGGCCAGGCCCACGACCGCCACCCGACCGATCCGGGTGAAGGCCTCGGAGGCGGGGAAGGCAACCTGGAGTTGGTCGTGGGTGCCATCGGTCATCGCTGCAACCCTAGGTCGTGCGGCCCGGTGGTTGGACTTCCCTGACAACATCTTTCGCCGCTTTGTCCTCTCGGATGCCAAGGTACACGGGGTGGCGCAGCATCCCGTCGGTCGGCCAGTCGCCGAACTCGACCTCGACCACCACCGCCGGTTCGACCCAGGTCGGTCGCCGCTCCAGCGGCGGTACCGCCCGGAACGGTGGCTCGCTGCGAACGACGAAGCGAGCCGCCAACCGGCTTCGCTCGCCGTCGGTCAGGCCGCTTCCGGCGAGGCCGGCGACAACGAGATCATCGCCATGCCACACGCCGACGACCAGCGAGCCGATCTTGTGCTCCAGCGCACCCTGGCCGGCCAGCCACCCGCCGACGACGAACTCCTGGCGGGGACGGACCTTGATCTTGCGCCAGTCGTGTGATCGTGCCCCTGGTTTGTAGACGCTGTCGAGCCGCTTCAATACGATGCCTTCGAGGTCCCGTTCCTTGGCCAGCGCCTCCAGTTGCGCCGCTCCCTGCTCCACGAACGGCGGCACTCGCCACGTCGGCCCGTCGGACAGGAAGTCGTCGAGCACCCGGCGCCGGGTCCGATATGGCAGGTCGATGAGTGGGTTGTCGTCGAGTCGCAGCAGATCGAACACGATGTACACCGCCGGGTTGGCTTCGATCAGGGCCCGATTCGGTCGGTCGACGTTGAGTCGTTGCAGCACCCGCTGGAATGAGGGCCGGTCGCCCTCGAACACGACGAGTTCGCCATCGAGGATCGCCGTCGCCCCGAGGCTTCGGCCGACGTCGGCCATTTCGGGGAACTGGGCCGAGATGTCGCGACCCGATGACGAACGCAGCACCGTGTGCTCGCCGTCGGTCAACAGCTGGGTCCGGATGCCGTCCCACTTGAGTTCGGCCACCCAACCCGTCTCGTCGTGTGGGGGCCCGATGGCGGCCTTCATGGGCGGAATCCACTGCAAGGGGTTCGATTCCGGCACGACGCCACCATAGCCCGGCCCCGGTCCGGGCCAGGGGTGAGCCGCCGCCACCGACCCGGCCTACCGACCGGTAGGGCACCGGCATGCGGTACCGTCGGTTTGGGTGGCCCATGAGCCGGTTTCCCAGCAGGACAGTGGCCTCAGGGGTGGTTCGGGTCGGGTTTGGCCGTCCCGTTTGAAAGCCTACCTACCGGTAGGTAGGCTTTTCGGTATGGTCCTCGCTGCTGACATCGCCCTGCTCACGGAACTCGAACCGGAGGCGGAACGCCTACTCGAGAACCACTTCGAAACCACCAAGGAGTGGCATCCTCACACGCTGGTTCCCTGGAGCCGGGGGAGAGACTTCGAGCCGGACTACGAGTGGTCGCCGGAGGAGTCGGACATGGCGCCCGAGGTCCGCAGCGCATTGTTCGTCAACCTGCTCACCGAGGACAATCTGCCTTACTATTTTCGCGACATCGAGCGGATGTTCGGTGCCGACGGGGCCTGGGGTGAATGGGTCCGGCGGTGGACCGCCGAGGAGGGTCGTCACTCAACGGTGATCCGCGAGTACCTCACCGTGACCAGGGCCATCGATCCGGCCGCCCTCGAGGAGGCCAGGATGGTCCAGATGAGCGGCGGCAAGGTGCCCCAGCCGCCGTCTGCAATCGATGGTCTGGTCTATGTGACCTTGCAGGAACTGGCCACCCGGATCTCCCACCGGAACACCGGGGCGTTGATCGAGGATCGGGCCGGCTACGACATCATGCGCCGGGTGGCGATGGACGAGAACCATCACTTCCTGTTCTACCGCGATGCGGCGAAGGCGGCGATGGAGATCGATCCCAGCCAGGCCGTCGAGGCCATGGAGCGCCAGATCACCAACTTCGCCATGCCCGGTGAGGGCATCCCGGACTTCCACGCCCACGCCAAGATCATCGCTTCGGCCGGGATCTACGATCTGGCCGCCCACTACGAGCAGATCCTGGAGCCGATCGTGCTCCGCTACTGGGATCTGCCGAACGTCGAGGGATTGACCGCCGAGGCCGAACAGGCCAGGGAGCGCACGATCACCTACATCGAGAAGTCGGCACGGGTGGCGAGCCGGATCAAGACCCGTCGCGAGGCCAAGGAGGCAAAAGCCGCCGAGCAGGGCAGTCCCGCCACCGTCGGTTGATCGTCGCAACCGGGGCTTTCTGCGTGGGGCTTTCTGCGTGGGGGCCGGCGGTCAGCGCCGGCCGGCGAAGCGCCGTTCCAGCGAATCGAGCCACTCGCCGATCTCGCTCGATGGCGTGTTGTCGACGTCGTAGATGGCGATCCAGCTGGTGCGGCACAGCCGGTGGCACAGAACCCGAAGGGTGCGACGGACCCTGATCCTGCCGCTGTTGCCTTGGACCCAGTTGACCCGCCGGGTCGAGCCGTGGCTGGTCACGATGTGGATGTGGCGGATGTTGCGCAACCGACCGGTGATCCGGTTCGCCCCTTCCGGCAGCGCAAACGCCACCTCGTGCATCCAGACCCGATCGAACCAGCCCTTGAGACGAGCGGGCTGGCCGGAGAACCAGGTCGGGTAGATCAGGACCAGATGCTCGGCCCATCGCAGCGCCTCGAAGTGCTGGGCCAGATCGGGCCGGTCGTCCGGCGATCCGAGGTGACCGCGGACCTCGGCCAGCCGGAGCACCGGGTCGAACCCCAGCTCGTCGAGGTCGAGGATGCGAACCGGTCGTCCGGCCCGGTCCAGGCCGGCGAGCACCCGGGCCGCAGCGGCCCTGGTCAGGCTGGTCGGCTTGGGGTGGCAGACCACGACCAGCGTGTTCGGCGACCTTCGACCGACGATCGGCAACCTCACCGGATCGCTCCCAGCTTCTCGCTCACCCGGTCGAGGAACTCGGCCCGTTGTGCCGGATCGGCGGTGTCCAGCCGATGGAGCCCGAGCCAGGTCGAGCGGCAGCGTTTTGCGCAGACCAGCCGCACCGTCCTGGTGATCGTCCGGCGCCCGGCATCGCCGAGCAGTCGGACCTCGAGCGGACCGGAGCCGTAGCTGGTGACGCCGACCAGCCGCTTGATGTTGTCGAGCTTCGGCCGAACGACCGCCTTGCCGTCGTCGCCCGGGTCCAGGCTGAACGCCACCTCGGGCAGCAGGGTCCGGTCCAGCCAGCCCTTGAGTATCGCCGGCAGCCCGGACCACCAGGTCGGGTAGACGAAGACGAGCATCTCGGCCCGGCCCAGTTGCTCGATGTGGCCGGCCACCATCGGGTCGGGGTGGTCGAGCCCGATCGAGTCGTAGTCGACGTGCTCCTGGGCACCGAGGCACGGGTCGTAGCCCAGCCGATACAGATCGATGACCTCGACCTCATGCCCGGCCGACGACAGCGCCGCCACCGCCCGCTCCCGGACCGCGGTGTTGAACGAGTCGGGGTCGGGATGGGCATGGATGACCAGACACCGCATCGAGGCAACCTACTGGTCAGGTCAGCGAATCGTGGTGTCTGGCGACGGAGCGATCGCGGTTCGGTCAACGAGGCCGCAGCGGCTCCCAGATATCGAGCACCCTGGCGATGGCCGAGAGGGCCAGGGCGTGCTGGATCTCACCGCTGCGGGCCGCGGCCACCACCTCGTCGTCGCTCAACAGCTCCACCGCGATGTGTTCGCCCGGGCCGGGGTTGAGCGTGCCGATCGGCTCAACGCCGACCGCCAACCAGTGGTGACAGAGATGGTCGTGGATGGCCGGGTTCGGCTGCACCGCACCGAGATACCGCCACTGGCCGCCCCGGTAGCCCGTCTCCTCCTCCAGCTCCCGGCGGATGGCGGTTTCGGAGTCCTCGCCGTCGTCGACCATGCCCCCCGGGGTCTCGAGGGTGGTGGCGCCGGCCCCGAACCGGAACTGGCGGACCATCACATGGCGGCCCCGGTCGTCGAGGGCGACACAGTTCACCCAGTCGACCGACTCCAGCACCAGCCGCTCGAACCGCTGACCGGAGACCGGATGGCGGAGGCTGTCGAATCGGGTTTCGAACAGGATCAGGTTCTCGCCGTATCGAGAGTCCAGCCTCTCCCAGTCGAGCGGGCCGTCGACAGCCATCGCTAGCCGACGGTTTCGGTCGCGGCCTGGCGGCCCAGGAACGCCGCCACCACCGCGGCCAACCGATCGGGTTGTTCGAGGTTGACCATGTGGCCGGCATCGTCGATCGTCTCGACCTCGGCGCCGGTGATCCGGTCACGCCAGGCGCCGGCATAGGGTTCGGTGATGAGCTGATCGCCGGCGGCCATGACGATCCGGGTCGGAACCGAGATCCGGTAGAGCCGCTTGGACAGCCGCCGGTTGGGGATCGGGAACATGATCTTGCCTGCGGTGCCGAGCCGCCTGCTGTTCGACACCATGAACTCGGCCAGGCCCTCGTCCGATTCCAGATCGACCCCCGGCGCCACCAGCATCGATGCATTGGCCGGGTTGGTGAACAACAGCTCGGTCAGCTGGAACGGCAACTGGGCGAACGGATCGGTGATCGGGTGCTTGTCGAGCCAGAGACCGAACGGGGCGACCAGGGTCAGGGTGGTCAGGTCGTGGCGGGCAACGCAGGCCATCTCCCCGGCGATCATGGCCCCGAAGCCGTGGCCGATCAGATGGGGTTTGTCGAGCTCCAGGGCGTCGACGATGTCCCAGCCGAGGAGGGCGAAGTCCAGCATGTCCTCGACCGAACCCTCGTTGAGCAGGTCGCCGTAGCCCGGCCACACCGGGGCGTACACTGCGAAGTCCTCCGCCAGCTGCTCCAGAGCAGGTTCCTGGTGGGCCAGACCCACCAAGCCGTGGAACCACACCAGGGCCGGTCCCGATCCACCATGGCGGACCTCGATCTCCACGCCGCCGGCGGTCGAGACGGTGGTGGTTGTCAGCTCGGCCACCGCTCAGCCTTCGCTCTCGGTTGCGGCCGCCGGCTCGGTGGACGGTTTCACCGCGGGGCGACGGGCGTGGGCCAGCGTCTCCTCGGGGCGGACCCTGGAGGGCAGCCCCTGCGGCCACCACCGATCGTCGCCCTCCAGCTCCGGCCAGAAGTTCCGCAGCTGGGGCATCACCTTCTCGGCGAACAGCTGTGACGAGTAGCGGGTCTTGTCGTCCGGCATGTTGCCCATGTGGAGCAGCGAGAACACCGTGCCGAGCCTGAGGCGCTTGATCATGTCCTCGGTCTGCTCCCGGACCGTGTCCGGTCCGCCGGCGATGATGAAGCCGCCATCGACCAGATCCTTCCAGGTCAGGCTGGAGAACAGCTTCTGGTTCTCACGGCGGACCTGGCTGAGCACGCCGGCCTTGATGGTCTTGATGGTCCGGTAGCCCGGGGCGTCGGCAAAGCCGGGGTGGACATGCAGGCACCGGTTGAAGAAATACAGGATGTGCTCGGCGTACAACTTCTCGGCCTCGGCGTCGTTGTCGGCAACGCAGAAGATCTGGGCGAAGGCGGCCCGACCCGGTGACTCGTCCTTGTCTCGCTCGGCCACCCGATTCCAGTAGCCGTCCATCAACTTCTGGCCGGCCTTGTAGCCGTTGAAGGACAGGTAGGAGTAGTTGTAGTCGTTGTCGAGGCAGAAGTCCCAGGTCTCCAGCGAGCCTCCGCCGGGGATGTAGACCGGGGGGCGTGGTTTCTGGATCGGCTTCGGCCAGCAGTTCACGTAGCGCAGCTGGTTGTACTTGCCGTCGAAGGCGAACGGTTCGTCCTCGGCCCAGGCCCGCATGATCAGCTCGTGGGCCTCGGCGTACTTGTCCCTCGTCAGGGCCGGGATCTGCCCGTAACAGTAGTTGGTGTCCATCGAGGTGCCGACCGGGAAGCCGGCCACCAGGCGCCCGCCGGAGATCACGTCGAGCATGGCGAACTCCTCGGCCACCCGCAGCGGCGGGTTGTACAGGGCGATCGAGTTCCCGATCACACACAGGGCGGCCTGGGAGGTTCGCCGGGCCAGACCGGCGGCGATGATGTTGGGCGACGGCATGATCCCGTAGCCGTTCTGGTGGTGTTCGTTGACGCCGATGCCGTCGAAGCCCAGCTCGTCTGCGAACTCCAGCTGGTCCATGTAGGTGTGGTAGACCTCGTTGGCCCTGACCGGATCGAAGAGTTTGGAATCGATATCGACCCAGACCGAGCGGTTGGTTTCCCGGAAGTCTTCCGGAAGATCCGGCCACGGCATAAGGTTGAACCAGCAGAACTTGACCATCACATACTCCTCGATGACGTTGTGGACCGTGGGCTCCCGAGGTGGTCCCGGAGCCGGGATGCGATCACCTTGGGCTAGTTTGTTGCTTCGGTGCGGGTGGAGGCCAGCCCGCTCGACCTAAAATCGGCGGCTGGAGCAGAAAGACCCGCAACGAAACGGCACGTGGGACGAGCGGATCCCGCAACGACTGAATCGGCCGGCGGGATCCCGAGACCCGGCCACCGAACGCAAGGCAGGTGCGGCAATGGCGACAGGCGACGAAACCCAGGCGGGGCCAAGGCCATCGGTCCCGCCCCGCCGTCCGCCCGGCCTCGGCGGCTACCAGGACGACCCAGGTGCAACCCAGCAGCTGGGGGACGCCGACCCGCCACTCGATTCGCGGACCGGTTTCGGGTTCGGTGCGCCCGATGCCCACCCCCCGGCAACCGGCGCCCCAAAACCACAGATCCTGGCGCCCCAGGCCAATGAGTGGGAAACCAACATGCAGGAGGTCGAGGTGGTCAAGAGCCGCCGGACCGGCCTGGTGCTCCTGTTCCTGCTGGCGGTCCTGGCGGTGGCGGTCATCGCCCTGGGGTTGGCTCCGAGGAGCCGTTCATCTGCGACGGTGGCATTCGGCAGTTCGCCGAACTGAGCGGCGCCGACCCCGACGAGCAGGTGGCGTTCTCCTCGCCCCAGTCACCAAACCTGTCGCCAGGCACCGCCGATGCCAACGGCGTCCTGCCGATCCGGTGGGTCTGCGATCCGGAACAGGCCGGCACCACCTGGGAGCTGACCGCCGCCGGTGTCACCTCCGGCAAGTCGGTGACCTTCATCTTCGCCGGGGCGACCACGCCCACCTCGGCCGCCCCGACCGAGCTCACGGCCAATCTGGTCGAGAATCCCTTCGCCTGCAACGGTGAGGCTCGGATCTTCGGCGGCCTCACCGGCGCCGAGCCTGGCGAGGAGGTCACGTTCACCTCGCCCCAGGCAACCGACATCGCATCCGGTACCGCCGATGACGAGGGTGCCCTGCCGATCCGGTGGGTCTGCGGCCCGGACAAGGTGGGGACAACCTGGGAGGTCACGGCCACCGGCGCCGGCTCCGGGCGATCGGTGACCTTCAGCTTCACCGGCTCCTGACCCTCGCTTTTGTGGTCGGACCTGCGGTGAGGCGAAACTGGTGATCCACCCGGACGCACATGAGCGTTCGCGCCGAGAACCACGAGGTGTCCCGCAGCGAATGGCGCATGGTCCGGGAGGTCTTCGTTGCCGACACCGACGAGGAGGCCTACGACAAAACCGTCAACGGGATGATGGGTCGCATGACCAGGGAGTACTGGCTGCCGTTGCTCGGCGCCTTCGAGTTCAACGAGTTCATCAAGGC
Source organism: uncultured Acidimicrobiaceae bacterium (assembly GCA_947259095.1). Taxonomy (GTDB): domain Bacteria; phylum Actinomycetota; class Acidimicrobiia; order Acidimicrobiales; family SZUA-35; genus JAHELU01. The sequence continues at coordinate 23,316 of CAMYLA010000068.1, forward strand.
CGACCCCGCACACGCCGACGAGGATCTCAGCCCCGAGTACCAGGCCGAGCACAACTGGATCATCGGATCGGTCGACACCGTGGTGGAGAAGATCGAGAAGATGTACGCCGACGTCGGCGGCTTCGGGCACCTGCTGCTGTTCGGCTTCGACTACGCAGACCAGCCGGAGGACTGGCGACGCTCGATGGAGCTGCTGGGAACCGAAGTGAAGCCTCGCCTGGCCCACCTGACCGGCGAGTGAGGGCTGGGGATCCGGTGGGGTCGGTCGGCCGATGAGTGTGCGGTCCTCGTCCGATCCCACCGGGTTCGACAATCTCCGGCTCGGCGACCTGCCCGGCCGGGCCGCCCGTCGCTGGGGCGAGCGCCCGGCGGTGCACTTCGGCCAACACACCGAGAACTACGCCGAGTTCGCGGCCAACGTCGATCGGCTGGCAAAAGGGCTGATGGCCATCGGGGTGGCGTCCGGTGATCATGTCGCGGTGTGGATGACCAATCGACCGGCCTGGCTGCACCTGCTCTATGCCGTCCCCAGGATCGGGGCCTGCCTGGTGCCGCTCAACACCCGGTACCGGTCAGACGACATGGCATACACCGTGATCAACTCCGAGAGCCGGGTGCTCGTCACCGTCGATCGTTCCGGGCCGATCGACTATGGCGAGCTGCTGGCCGCGGCCCGCCCCCGGATCGAGGGCTCGGGCCGGTTGCAGACGATCGTGACCCTCACCGACCCGTCGAGGGCGGCCGGTGAGCGCTCCACCATCGGCTCGGGCCGGGCCGACGAGCTGGACTGGGAGGGGTTGCTGGACGCCGGACGGAGCGTGACCGACGCCGACCTGGCCCGGCGGGCGGCGGCCGTCGATCCCGACCAGCTGATGATGCTGGCCTACACCTCCGGCACCACCGGGAACCCCAAGGGGGTGATGCACAGCCACCGCCCGGTCCGCAACATGCGGGAGCGGGCCATGCTGCTCGGCCACCAGATGACCGACGTCCAGCTCAACTTCCTGCCGCTGTTCCACATCTACTCCCTGTCGGAGGTGGCGGTGATGGCGATGCTGACCGGGGCGGCTCAGGTGCTGTTCGAGACGTTCGACCCCCACGAGGTGCTCGATGCCGTTGCCAACCGGGCCGGCACGGTGCTCCACGGCTTCGACAGCCACTGGGGTGATCTGCTGGCGGCTCAGGCCGAGCGACCTCGGGAGATGTCGTCGCTGCGGATCGGCAGCCTGCCGGCCGGCATGGCCTCCACGGTGCCTATCGCCCGCCAGGTTCAACAGGTGTTCTGCCCGACCATCAGCGGGTTCGGGATGAGCGAGTGCTGGGCCTTCATCTGCTGCAGCCATCCCTCGCACAGCGAGGAGCAGCGGAGCGAAGCCTCCGGCTACCCGATGGACGGCGTCGAGATCGAGATCCGCAATCCCGAAACCGGGGCCGTGCTCGGCCACGACCAGCCGGGGCAGCTGTACATCCGCAACTACACCGTTACCAGCGGTTACTGGGCCAACCCCGAAGCCACCGCGGCAGCGCTGGACGATGACGGCTGGTTCGATACCGGCGACATGGCCTCGATCCGGCCCGACGGTCATCTGGTGTTCATCGGCCGCTACAAGGACATGCTCAAAGTCGGCGGCGAGAACATGTCGCCGGCCGAGGTCGAGGGGTATCTGCTGGAGATGGCAGGGGTGGCCGAGGCCGCGGTGGTGGCCTATCCCGATGCCCGCCTGGCCGAGGTGCCGGTGGCCTATGTGGTGAGGACCAAGGACGGTGGCGAGACGTTGCCGACCGAGGACGATCTGATCGAGCCGCTCCGGGGCAGGATCGCCTCCTACAAGATCCCCCGGGCGGTGCTGTTCGTCGACGAGTTGCCGATGACGCCATCGGGCAAGGTCCGCAAGGTCGAGCTCCGGGCCAGGGCCATCGACGACCTGGCGGCCACCTAGACCACCAGGCCCGATCAGCCCGATCCCAGGGCGGCCACGGCCTCGACGAGCTCGTCGACGCTGGGCCGGTCGTCGGGACCCCGACCCCAGAAGCCGTAGGCCAGCGTGCCTTCGGCGTCGATCACGAAGTCACCGCCGAGCTGCAGTGGGTCCTCGGTGGGGCGGAGCACCCCGGCCGCCTTGGCCAGCCCACCACCGCCGGTCAGCCCACCGGATCGGATGATCTCCAGATAGCGGCGGGCGGCCTGGAGGCCGTAGACCCGGCCGATGCTGCCCCGGCCCAACCCGAGGGCCCGGTAGGCGCTGCGGTCGGCGTCGATCAGGATGGGGAAGGGCAGGGGGTTGGTGGCCCGGTAGCCGACGAGGTTCGTCCGATCGGTGAAGGTGATCAACGCCACCTCGGTGCCCGGACCCAGCTCGGTCAATCGGTCGCTGACCGCGACCGCATGGGCGGCACAGGGCAGTCAATGAATGTGGCGATGGAAGATCAGCACCACGGCGTTGCCCCGCCGATCGGCCAGTCGCCACGGTCGGCCGTCGTCGTCGACCAGGGAGATGTCGGGCGCCGGGCTGCCGATCAGTGGGCGGGATCCGGTTCGTCTCACCGGCCGGTCCCGTCCTCCGGCCCGGGATCCGGCGTTGCGATCACCTGAACGACCGAACCGTCACCGGTGTGGCCCGGCCCCTCGATCACCGGCCGTACGGTCTCTCGGCCCTCGGTGATCGTCATCCCGGTCAGTTCCCGACCCAGACCGTCGAGGGTCATCGTCAGCTCCGGGACCGGAGGGCCGCCGGTTCCCCTGCCGATCTGGTCCGGCGTATAGGCCTCGAGGATGAGCCGGCCTGCCGGTCGCAACGCCTCGGCGATCGCCCCGTGGACCCGGGCCCGGGTCGGGGGCGGGGTGTGGGCGAAGACCGACACGATCAGATCCCAACGCTCCCGGCCGAGGTCGAACTGGGCCAGATCGGCCACGATGGTCGTCAGGGCCACGCCTCGTTCGGCGGCCAGGCGGTCCGCTTTTGCCATGCCGGCCTCGGTGAGATCGACCGAGGTGACCCGGTGGCCCAGCGATGCCAGGTACACGCCGTTGCGACCCTCGCCGTCGGCCAGGCACAGCACATCGCCGGCCGGGGTTCCTTCGATCGAGTGGCGCAGGAAGTCGTTCGGCTCGACGCCGTAGACGTACTCCTCGGTGGCCCCGTACCGGGCGTTCCACCGCTCCCTGGCCGAGGTCTCGGGCTGGTCACCCATCGGTCACCACCGGGAGCCCATCGGCCGACCAGGCGACGATGCCGCCATCGACGTCGGCAACGTCGGCGAAGCCGAGCCCCTCCAGGATGGCCGCGGTCTGACCGCTGCGGCTTCCGGACCGGCAGTACAGCAGGTACGGCACGTCCGGATCGAGCTCGGCCAACCGGTCGGCGAAGTCCGGCTCGTAGAAGTCGATCATGACCGCCCCCGCGAGGTGGCCCTCGCCGAATTCCTCCGGCGTTCGCACATCGAGGACCACCAGATCTTCCGGTGGTTCGGCCTGGATGGTCGCCCCTTCGGTCGGCGAGACCAGCCGGACACCGGCGGGGTCCTGGCTGTCGGCCGGAGCGGCGCTCCCATTGTCGGGGGTGACGGACTCGGCGGGCCCATTACTTTCCTCTGCATCGTTCGAGGTGCCGTTGCCGCACGCCACAGCCAAAACGAGGAGTGCGGCAAGCGCCGGTACCAGGATCGACTTCGACAGGACGGCGGAGCGACTGGGGATCATCGACCCGATCCTAGCCTCCCTGTCCAGCCATTTGTACGGATAAGCGTAGCTTTGGTTGGATGTTGGCTCGATATGGCTGGATCTCTGCTCAGCCGAATGTACGCGTTACATAGCTTCTTCTACGAGATGGACTATTGTGCGGATGTATGGGGACGGGTGGAGACGGCCCGGCCCGACCGGGCGATGACCTGCAACCCGGCCCGGACCAGCCGACGTGATGGGAGTCTGATGAAGTCGCTTGATCGAACGAGCCCGATGCCGCTGTGGGCCCAGCTGGAGGCCGAGCTCAAGCATCGACTCGACGCCGGCGAGTTTCACGACGGCATCTTTCCCACCGATCTCGAGCTCACCGAGGCCTACCAGGTCAGTCGCCACACCGTACGGGAAGCCATCCGCCATCTCAACAAGTCCGGGCTGTTGAAGCGGGAGCGGGGTCGGGGCACGGTTGTCAATCGGGCCGAGTTCGAGCAGTCGCTCGGCACGTTGTACAGCTTGTTCCAGACCATCGAGTCCAGCGGCGTCGAGCAGACCAGCGAGGTGTTGGAGCTGGGGATCGTGCAGGACCTGGCCGCGGCCACCCAACTCGGTCTTGCCGAAGGCACCGACTTGGTGCTGCTGTCCCGGCTTCGGCTGGCCAGTGGTGCGCCATTGGCCATCGACCGGGCCTGGTTGCCGAGCAGCATCGCCAAGCCGTTGCTCGATGTCGACTGGTCCCACACCGCGCTCTACGACGAGCTTCGTCGCATCGGCGCCCCGGTGCCGACCCAGGGCTGGGAACGGTTGACCCCGACCATCCCCGCTGCAGCCGACCGGGCCAAGCTCGGACTCAAGAAGACCGAGGCTGCGTTCTACCTCGAGCGTCTCGGTCTGCGGGACGGCGTGCCGGTGGAGTGGCGGACCACCATCATCCGGGGCGACCGCTACCGGTTCGTCACCGACTGGTCGGCCGGATCGGCCACCGCCCTGCGGCCCAGCGCCCGCTGATCGGTCGGGCCGTCCGCCGCCGACCGGCGTTCGCTCCTCGGGCCGTCGGCGGAGCGGTCGATCGACGGGAACAGAACCGAGCTGCGACACACGGGCCGATGGCCGTTGGGCCACTACAGTGGCGGGATGGTTTCGAGGCGGCTGAAGGCTGCAGGGCCCGATGCCGCTCGATCCCTCGACCGGCTGCGAACGTATGCCGTCGACGCCGTTGGAGCGCTCGGAGAGGCGGCATCCCAGTTCCTCCGTGGTCGAGGTCGTCGATTGAGTGGGGGTCTGGCCTACTACGCGATCTTCGCCCTGGTCCCGACCCTGTTCCTCTCGGTTGCGATTGCGGCCGCATTCGTCGGCCGGGACGCGGCCACCGGTGAGCTCGAGGAGCAACTCGCCGATGTTCTCGGTCCGGAGATCGCCGACCAGCTGGGGTCGGCGGTTGCCACCCTCTGGCAGAGCACCGACGCCTCGAATTTCGCATTGTTCAGCGTCGTTCTCGTCATCTTCTCCGCATCGGTGCTGTTCGTTGCCTGGCGCGACATCGTCGACTTCATCTGGGAGGTGCCGTACCAGCCGACCTTCGAAACCACACTGCGGTCGAGGGTCTTCGCCGGGCTGGTGCCGGTCGCAGCCGGTTTGCTGTTGACGGCAACGCTCCTGTTCCAGGCGGCAATGGGGGTCGCGGAGCAGCTCGTGGACTCGGCGGTGCTCAACGCGACCCTGCGAACGGTCGGCACCATCGTGCCGTTCGTGACATCCATCGTGGCGGTGACCCTTCTGTACCGATACTCGTCGCGCCAGGAGCGACCGCCGTGGCAACGGGCCCTGCCGGCTGCGGTCCTGGTGGTCGTCGTGCTCGCCATCGGCTCGTGGGGCTACGGGCTCTACCTGCGCTTCGTCGGATCGAAGAGCTTCACCGGCGCCGCCAGCAGTGCGTTCCTGGGGTTGGTGGTGATCTACTACGCGGCCCAGATTCTGCTGTTCGGCATCGAGCTGGTGAAGGTCCTGACCGAGCGGGACGGCGCCGAGGCGGGTGAGGAGGCCGTCCGATCGTGATTCTCTCACCCACCGCTTGACCGCGTGACCGAAAGACCGTACATTTTCGACAGTGGTTTCGTGATGTACAAGAGGAGTTGACGTGACGCGGCTCGGGTTTTTACTGGACAGCGATAGTTGTATTGGTTGTCACGCCTGCACGGTGGCCTGCAAGAGTGAGCACGACGTGCCGCTGGGGGTCAACCGGACCTGGGTCAAGTACATAGAGACCGGCACCTTCCCAGACGTCGCCCGCAAGTTCAACGTCATGCGATGCAACCAGTGTGATGACGCACCGTGCATGACGATCTGCCCCACCTCGGCGCTGTTCCGGGCCGACAACGGTGTTGTCGATTTCCAGGACGACGACTGCATCGGCTGCAAGTCGTGCATGAACGCCTGCCCCTACGACGCCCTCTACATCAACCCCGAGACCAACACCGCCCACAAGTGCAACATGTGCAACCACCGCATCGAGGTGGGGCTGGAACCCTCGTGCCAGATCGTCTGCCCCACCGAGGCCATCATCATCGGCGACCTCGACGACCCGGCCAGCGAGATCAGCCGGATCGTGGCCCGCGACGACGTTGCGGTTCGGGCCCCGGAGCAGAACACAAAACCCAAGGTCTACTACCGCGGTGCCGATCAGGCCTCGCTCGATCCGACCAGGACCGCCATCGCCAACGACGGCATGATCTGGGCCGACACCCTGACCGGCGGCTCAAACGGCGGTTCCGGCGCCCGCCACCCGACGGTGCCGGTGGAGCTGGGTCACAAGCCGACCGACGAAGAGGGTGTGGTGGCCAGGACCGCCTACACCACCTCCCACCAGATGACGTGGAAGGAAAAGGTCGCCGGCTATCTGGTCACCAAGGCCATCGCCGCCGGTGTGATGCTGGTGGCGGCCCTGATGGTGCTGATGGGCCACAGCGACCAACAGGCCGCGGTCGGGGTGGTCCCGCCGATGGTGGCCGGGGTGTTCCTGGCCGTGACCGGGGTGCTGTTGATCGCCGACCTGAAACAGCCCGGTCGATTCCACTATCTCATCACCAAGGGCAATTGGTCGTCGTGGCTGGTGAAGGGGGCCTACGTGCTGATGGCCTTCGCTGCGGTCTGTGCGCTGTGGTTCCTCGGTGGGGTCGCAGACTCGGCCGGGTTGCTGGAGATCCTGGCAATCCCCGCAGTGCTCGGTGCGGCCGGGACCGCCGGCTACACCGCCTACCTGTTCGCCCAGTGCGAGGGTCGGGATCTGTGGCAGACGCCGTTGCTACTGCCGGTGCTGCTGGCCCAGGCCGTCACCGCCGGTGGGGCCGCGTACGCCATCCTCGACCTGTTCCTGACCATCCCCGAGGTCGATGCCATTCGCTGGGTGCTGCTGGCCGGGGTGGGAACCACCGCGGCGCTGATCGCCATCGAGCTCTCGTCCCACGGCAGCCGCCACGTCGAGTTGGCCATCGAGGCCATGACCAGGGGCAAGTACAAGGATCAGTTCTGGTGGGGCGGCGTGGTGCTGGGGCTGGTGGTTCCGGCACTGCTGGTGATCGCCGCCCTGGCCTTCGGGATCGACAACCCCATCCTGGTGGCGCTGGCCGGGCTGTCGGCCCTGGTCGGTATGTTCGCCTACGAGGACGCCTTCGTCCGGGCCGGCCAGGCCGTGCCGCTTTCATGACCTCCGCTCGCCTCGGCCTTCGGCCTCCGGGTCGCTTCGGTGTCGCTCCGCCCCACAATCGCAGTTCACATCCCGCAAACGCTCAGCTCCAGTCAGGACCTCCCTCGTGACCGAACTCTCCAAGTACCCCCCATTCGAGAAATGGCACGACTGGCGAGAGCTCGACGCCAAGGCCTGGCCCGACAAGGTCGAACGCAAGTACACGATGGTGCCGACCACCTGCTTCAACTGCGAGGCCGGCTGTGGTCTCGTGGCCTACTTCGACCAGGACACCGACGAGATCGTCAAGATCGAGGGCAACCCCGAACACCCGGCCAGCCGGGGTCGCAACTGCGCCAAGGGCCCGGCCACCCTCAACCAGGTCTACGACACCGAGCGCATCCTGTACCCGCTGAAGCGGGTGGGGGAGCGGGGCTCCGGTCAATGGGAGCGGATCAGCTGGGACCAGGCCCTGGAAGAGGTCGGGGCCCGGATCCGCACCGCCATCCAGGAGGATCGCCACAACGAGGTCATGTGGCACGTCGGCCGGCCCGGCGAAGAGGGCTACACCGAACGGGTGCTCAAGGCCTGGGGGGTCGACGGCCACAACAGCCACACCAACATCTGCTCGTCGAACGCCCGCATCGGCTACCAGTCGTGGATGGGCCACGATCGGCCGTCTTCGGACTTCGCAAACGCCAAGGTCATCTTCTTGATCTCGGCCCACCTCGAGGCCGGCCACTACTTCAACCCCCACGCCCAGCGGATCATGGAGGCCCAGGCCAACGGGGCCAAGATCATCTGCGTCGACCCCCGGCTGTCGAACACCGGGGCCAAGGCCGACTTCTGGCTGCCGACCTGGCCCGGCACCGAAGCGTTCCTGTTGCTGGCCATCGCCAGGCTGCTGATCGAGTCCGAGACCTGGAACGCCTCGTTCGTGGAACGATGGACCAACTGGGAGACCTACCTCCGCGAAACCCGGCCCGACCTGCCGGTGGAGTGGGCCTCGGTTCGCGGCGCCATGCTGGAGGAGTACGCCGAGTACACCCCCGAGGCGGCCGAGCAGAAGACCGGGGTCGATGCCGAGACCATCCGTGAGATCGCCGCCATCATCGGCGAGCACCCAACCAAGTTCGCCTCCCACAACTGGCGGGCGGCCGGGGCCGGCAACCTCGGTGGCTGGCAGGTGGCCCGCTGCCTGTTCTTCCTCAACGTGCTGACCGGGTCGGTGGCCACCAAGGGCGGCACCGCAGGCAACGGCATGAACAAGTTCAAGCCGGCAGACCCCATCGGGGCCCCCGGGATGGACAAGTGGAACGAGCTGGAATGGCCAAAGGAGTACCCGCTGGCCTACCACGAGATGTCGATCCTGCTGCCCCACTTCCTCAAGGAGGGCCGGGGCAAGCTCGACGTCTACTTCAGCCGGGTCTACAACCCGATCTGGACCAACCCCGACGGTTTCACCTGGATGGAGGCGCTCAAGGACGAGTCGAAGGTCCACTGCCATGTGGCCCTCACCCCGACCTGGAGTGAGACCTCGTGGTTCGCCGACTACGTGCTGCCGATGGGGGTGTCGGCCGAGCGACACGACATCACCTCCTATGAGACCCATGCCGGGCGGTGGGTGTCGTTCCGCCAGTCGGTGTTCCGTCGCTACGCCGAGATCAAGGACCGCCAGGCCGGCGGCGACGGCAAGCTCGGGCCGGATGCCCGCAGCCATGAGTACAACCCCGGCGAGGTCTGGGAGGAGAACGAGTTCTGGATCGACCTGTCGTGGAAGATCGACCCCGACGGCTCGATGGGGATCCGCAAGTGGTTCGAGAGTGGGCTCCACCCCGGCAAGCCGCTGACCGTCGACGAGTACTACGGCAAGATGTTCGAGGAGAAGGTGCCCGGGCTGGCCGAAGCGGCGGCCGCCGCCGGCCAGGAGCCGCTGGAGTTCATGCGGGACCGATCGGCGTTCGCCGTGCCGACCGATCCATACGAACCGTACGAGCGGGTGGTCGACGCCGCCGCCATCGAAGGAGCGACCAAGGACGCCGACGGGGTGTACCGCAAACCCGGAACCGCCGCCACCTGGTCCGGCGACCTGGACGACTTGGCAGACATCGCCCTGGCGCCGCTCGGTGATGGCTCGCCCGCGGTCGAGGTCGGTGGTGAGGCCCGGGAGGGTTTCCCCACCCCGTCGAAGAAGTTGGAGCTGTACTCGAGCACCCTGGCCGACTGGGGCTGGAAGGACGTGGCGACGCCGAAGTGGATCCCGTCCCACGTGCACTGGGAGGACCTGGATCTGGCCGGAACCGAACGGATCCTGCTGCCGACGTTCCGCATCCCAACGCTGATCCACACCCGCAGTGCCAACTCCAAGTGGCTCAACGAGATCAGCCACCGCCATCCATTGTGGATCCACCCCGAAGACGCCGAGAAGCTCGGCATCGAGGAGAACGGTCTGGTCCGGATCACCACCCGGATCGGTCACTTCGTGATCGGCGCCTGGCGAACCGAAGGCATCCGCCCCGGCGTGGTTGCCGCATCGCACCATATGGGTCGATGGCGGCTTGAGGAGGGCGAAGCCCGGTCCTGGGGGGCGGGCAAGGCCAAGGTCACCAATGACGGCAGCCGATGGAAACTGGAGCGGGAGCATGGAAACGAGCCGTACGATTCGGCGGACCCCGACACCGGTCGCATCTGGTGGACCGACACCGGCGTGCACCAGAACGCCACCTTCCCCGTCCAGCCCGACCCGGTGTCGGGGATGCAGTGCTGGCACCAGCGGGTCCATGTCACCCCGGCCCAGGCCGGCGACGTCTACGGTGACGTGGTGGTCGACACCGACAAGTCCCGGGAGGCCTACCTCGACTGGTTGACCAAGACCCGCCCTGCCGGGAGCAGCGACCCGTCGACAAAGGAGCACGGTCTACGCCGGCCGCTGTGGTATGCAAGACCAATGAAGCCGGCCGCCACCGCCTATCGCCTGCCCGACTGACGGTCTGTGTGGAGCGGCCGCGTGACCTGAGAACGGAGCCCGCTCCATGAGCCACTTCCTTCCCCCTGATCCCCGCAATTTCGGCCGGGAGCCGGACTACCGTTTCACACTGGCCAACGAGCGGACGTTCCTGGCCTGGGTCCGAACCTCGCTGGCACTGGCCGCCGGTGGTCTCGGCGCCATCAGCCTGCTGCCGGACTTCTACGGGTCGGAAGCCCTCGGTATCGTGCTGCTGGCGTTGAGCTTCGCCACCGCGTCGACGTCGTACCGGCGGTGGGCCCTCAACGAAACGGCGATGCGAACCGATGCGCCGCTGCCGCCGTCCCGGCTGCCGCAGATGATGGCGGCGGGCACCGCATTCGTGGCGCTGGCGGCGGCCATGCTGTTCGTGGTGGACAATCTCTGATGGCGGAAGGCGAGCCCGACCCGGGGCCGACCGGAGGCGGAGCCGTCGCCGGGCTCCAGCATGAGCGGACTGCGCTGGCCTGGGAGCGGACGGCCATCGCCATGATGGTGGCCGGGGTGGTGCTGGCCCGGACCGCGGCCGAGTCGCTGCACTACACCATCGGTTTCACCGGGGTGCTCCAGACGCTTGCCGGCGGGCTCCTGCTGGCCTGGGCCGGCCGCCACGATGAGCAACTGCACGGCTTCACCAGCCCGGCCAGTGCCATTCCCCAGCTCGCCCTGACCCGCCTGGTCGGGGGCGGTGCGGTGGTGTCGACCGGTCTGGCGTTGGTGCTGGCGACGCTGATCGTGTTCGTCGACTGACCCACCCCACTTCGAACCGGGACCGGTGGCTGGGGTAGGTTGGACAGCGAAGGGGGCCCACCATGGGACTCGACATCACACCACTACACGACGAGCCGCTGGGGGCACTGGTCCGGGGTTGGGATCCGGGTCAACCGCTCGACGCCGCATCGCGGGACCGGATCTCGGCCGGCCTCGGCGACCATCTGGTCCTGGTGTTCCGGGGCCACCGCCAGCCCACCGATGACGAGCTCGTCCGCTTCGCCCAATCGTTCGGGCCGCTGATCAAGGGTTCGGAGTGGTTTCGTGATGCCGGCGAACGGCCCGAGATTCTGCCGGTGACCAACGCCGTCGGCGAGGACGGCATCCCGCTCGGCACCGGCGGGGCCGGCCCGCTGGAATGGCATGCCGACTACTCCTACGTCGAACGACCGGGCAAGGAGAGCTTCCTCAACGCGGTCGTGTTGCCACCGGATGCGCCCTGTACCTACTTCTGCAACCAGTACGACGCCCTCACCGAGTTGCCGGCGGCAAAGGTGGGGGAAATGCGAGGCCTTCGGGCCCACCACAGCCTGGCCGAGTACGTCGAGCGGGGGGTCAACGGTGACGAACACGACCTCGACACCGGCTTCGAGGCAAAGCGACGGCGGGATGAGGAGCTCGGGATCGATCGGCCGCCGATCCCCGAAGCCGAGCATCCGGTGGTGCTGACCCATCCAGACACCGGGCGGGAGATTCTCTATGTGAGTCGTGGTCTGACCCGTCGCATCATGGGCATGAGCCGCGACGACAGCAATGCCCTGCTGAAGGAAATGCATCAGCACTCGACCCGCCCGGAGCGGATCTACGCCCACCGGTGGGAGGTCGGCGATCTCGTGGTGTTCGACACGCTCGGGGCACTGCACCGTCGCGACGCCTGGGATCCCCGGGGTACCCGGGTCATGCGGCAGCTCAGTACCTCCTGCTGAGCGGCAGCTCAGTACCTCCTACTGAGCTGCCCTCCACCAGAGGTTGACGTTTTGCCTAAATGTACGTATATTCGGATATATGGCAAATGGAGCAGACAACCTCCGCCGGTCTGGCCTGTCATCGTTGCCGGGCTGGATCACCGGCTACCAACGCAACGACTTCCGTCCTGATCTCGCCGCCGGTCTCACCGTTGGGGCGATGCTGGTGCCGCAGGCCATGGCCTATGCGCTGCTGGCCGGGCTCCCGCCCGAGGTCGGGCTCTACGCCGCCACCGTCCCGCTGGTCATCTACGCCCTGATCGGCACCTCCCGTCAACTGGCTGTCGGCCCGGTGGCCATCGTCTCGTTGCTGACCGCAACCGCCCTGGCCCCGATCGTCGAGGAGGGCACGGGCGGCTACCTGGGAGCTGCGGCGCTCCTGGCGCTGATGGTCGGCGTGGTCCATCTCGTGCTCGGGGTTGGTCGGCTGGGGTTCCTGGTCAACTTCCTGTCCCATTCCGTGCTGGTGGGGTTCACCGCCGCGGCGGCCATCATCATCGGTTTCTCCCAGGTCAAACACCTGCTGGGGATCTCGGTCGAACGCCAGGAACACTTCTATGAGACGGTTCGGGAGGTGATCAGCGGGTTGTCCGGGACCAATACCGCCACGCTGGTCCTCGGTTCAGCCATGCTGGCCGCCCTCTTCGCCCTGAAGCGATGGGCGCCGAGAGTGCCGGGCGCACTGGTGGTGGTTGTCGTTTCGATCGCCGCAGTCGAGCTGTTCGATCTCCAGCAGCGAGGTGTCAAGGTGGTCGGCGACGTCCCAGACACCCTGCCGGCGTTCGGCTTTCCAGACTTCGAGGGATCGCTGGTCGGCAAGCTGGCCACCACCGCACTGGTCATCACCATCGTCGGGTTCATGGAGTCGATCGCCGTGGCCAAGGTCTACGCCAGGCGCCACCGGTACGATCTCGACGCCGACCGGGAGCTGTTCGGGCTCGGCGGGGCCAACATCGCCTCCGGGCTGTTCGGTGGGTACCCGGTCACCGGCGGCTTCTCCAGGACTGCGGTGAACGACACCGCCGGGGCCAGGACCCCACTGGCCTCGCTGATCACCGTCGCCATCGTGGTGTCGACCATCGCCTTCCTCACGCCGTTGTTCGCCTCGCTCCCCAATGCCGCCCTGGGGGCGATCATCGTCATGGCCGTCGTCGGCCTGATCGACGTCGCCGAGATGCGCCACATCGCGGCCATCAAGCGCAGCGACCTCATCGGTCTCGGGGTGGCCTTCGTCGCCACCCTGGTCCTGGGAATCGAGGTCGGCATCCTGGCCGCCGTCGTGGCTTCGATGCTGGTGGTGTTCGCCAGGATGTCGATGCCCCACAGTGCGGTGCTCGGCCATGTCGAGGGTTCCACCAACTACCGCAACATCGGCCGGTTCCCCGAGGCGGTCACCATCGACGGTGTTCGGATCATCCGGGTCGACGCCGCCCTCTCGTTCGTCAACGCCAACCAGGTCAAGAAGCTGATCATCGGCCATGCCGCCTCGCTGGTCGACGGTCCAAGGGCGCTGGTGCTCGATGCCTCGGGGATCAACGATCTCGACGCCACCGCCTCGGAGATGCTGGACGAGTTGTTGACCGAGGTCGACGAGCTGGGCGTGACCTTCCACCTCAGCGATGTGAAAGGTCCGGTTCGCGACGTGATGCGTCGGGCCGGCATCTGGGCCAGGCTTGGCGATCGGGTCCATCCGGCGACGAGCGAGGCCGTGGCGGCTGCACTCGGGTTGGCCGCCACCACCGGCGATCAGCGACAGCGGGGCATCGATGAACGACGGCCGGCAGGCACAGGGGCGCAGCCTCCACGAGAGGGGCCCGTGGCGGAGCGCCCGCTGGACGCAACGCCAGAACATCGGAGCAAGCACGACATCGGACAAGACATGACATTGGAGAAACAGTGACCACCATTTCACCGGCATCCCTCGACGCCGACCTCATCAACGCCGCCGAGCTGCAAGAGCTGCGGAGGGCCGATCCGGCCATCCGCATCCTCGACGTTCGAACCGGCGGCGAATTCGAGACCGTACACATACCCGGTTCCTACAACGTGCCACTCGACACCCTTGGCGAGCACGTCCGGGATCTGGCCGACGTCGAGCACCCGGTGGTGCTGGTCTGCCAGTCCGGCGGCCGGGCGTCGCAGGCCCACTCGAAGTTGAGTGCGGCCGGCAAGGAGACCCTCCACATCCTCGACGGTGGCATGACGGCGTGGCAGACCTCGCAGGGAGACGTCATCCGCCAGACAAACGCCCGATGGGCCATGGACCGCCAGGTTCGGCTGGTGGCCGGGTCGATCGCCCTGGCCGGGGTTGCGGTCAGCATGGTGGTTCCGGGGGCGAAGTGGATCGCCGGCGGGGTGGCCGCCGGCCTGACCTACTCCGCGGTCTCCAACACCTGTGCCATGGCCTCGGTATTGAGTCGGTTGCCATACAACCGGACCGACCGCTGCGACATCGCCGGCGTCCTGGCCGAGCTCAACACCGATCGCAGCCCCTCCTCCATCGGTGCCGCTTGACCCTCGGACGATTCCCCGCTATAATGTACGTACATTCGGTCATGGAGATCGGGAAGGACACGTCATGAAGTTCACTCAGTACTACCTCGACTGCCTCTCACAGGCCTCGTACCTCATCGGCGATGAGACAACCGGCCGAGCGGTCGTGGTCGACCCTCGGCGAGACGTCGACGAATACGTCCGCGATGCCGAGGCCGCCGGCCTCACCATCGAGCTGGTTATCGAAACCCACTTCCACGCCGACTTCCTGTCCGGCCACCTGGAACTGGCCGCCGCAACCGGCGCCGAGATCGGGTTCTCGTCCGTGGCCAACCCGGAGTTCGCGACCAGGGCCCTGGAAGACGGCGAGCGCTACTCCCTGGGTGAGGTCGAGCTCGAGTTCCGCCATACGCCGGGTCATACACCGGAGTCGCTGAGCATCGTGGTCTACGAGCACGCCGGGGACACGATCCCCTACGGGGTGCTGACCGGTGACACCCTGTTCATCGGTGATGTCGGCCGGCCGGACCTGCTGGCCTCGATCGGCTTCACCCGCGACGAACTGGCCGATCAGCTCTACGACAGCCTGCACGACAAGCTGCTGACCCTGCCGGACGCAACCAAGGTCTACCCGGCCCATGGTGCAGGCTCGGCCTGCGGCAAGAACCTGTCAACCGAGACCTGGTCGACCATGGGGGAGCAGCGAAACGAGAACTACGCACTGCTGGCCCCCGACAAGGCCACGTTCATCGAACTGGTGACCGAGGGCCAGCCCCCCGCTCCGGAGTACTTCCTGTACGACGCAGTGCTCAACCGCCAGGATCGGGAGCTGCTCGACGAGACGGCCATGCCGACCACCCTCGATCTCGAGGCCTTCGACCGCCTCGTTGCCGGTGGGGCGATGATCGTGGACGGCCGCGACCCCGAGGCCTTCGCCACCGGGCACCTGGCCGGCTCGATCAACGTTGGCCTGAACGGTCGCTATGCGGAATTCGCCGGCTCGGTCGTGCCGAGCGACGTCGACATCGTGTTGGTGGTCGAGGAGGGCTTCGAACTGGAGGCCAAGAACCGGTTGGCCAGGATCGGGTTCGACCGGGTGGTCGGCTACCTCCAGCACCCGCTGGCGGTGATGGCGGCCTCGCCGGATCGGGTTCGGCGAGCCTCCCGACTGACCGCAGTCGAGTACGAGGGCCGCAAGGACGGCATCGACGGGCTGCAGCTGGTCGACATCCGCAACCCGGGCGAGATCGCCCTGGGGACCATCGACGGGGCGATCGAGATGCCGGTCGGGCAGCTGCCGGGCCGACTCGACGAGCTCGACCCGGCCCGCCCAACCATCGTGTTCTGCGCCGGTGGGTACCGCTCCTCGGTGGGGGCCAGCGTGTTGCGCCAGGCCGGCTTCGAGGATGTCTCCGACATCATCGGCGGCTACGGCGCCTGGTCGGAGCTGATGGCACCATCGGTGTAGCCCATCCGATCAGCTCGGCCCGGCACCGTCGGCCGCAGCCAGGACCTCCCGACCTCTCTGCCACATCCCTCAGTGGACGGGGAGGTCGGGCTCTTTTTGGGCCGGCCCTTGCCGGCCGTGTTCAGCCGGCGGCCGGCATCGGCACCGCCTGCTGGTCGACCGGCCGCGGTTGATAGCCGAAGGCGTCGAACCCGACCTTCCATTCCCGGTTGATGAGTTCGATCCGACGGTCGCTGAGCGCCTCGAAGGAGTTCCTCCGGTAGTCGCTTATCGAATCGAGGTAGGCCGCCACGTCCGGCTGCACGGCGTCGAAGGGTCCGAGCCCGACCCGATCGTAGATGTCGGTCAGGGTGCCGATCGCGTCGTCGACGAGATCCTGATAGCCGACCTCCACCAACTGCCCGTCCGGGATCCCGGCCGCATCGGTCAGGTACCGATCGATGACCCGCTGGTACATGCCGACCACGTTTCCCTCGATGTCTGCGTCGTCGAACTGCTGCAGTGCGGTCAGGTCGAGGATCTTGCGATGGAGGTTGACCGTCGACGGGAAGACCTCGTAGGGGGAGCGGTGGATGAACACGAACTTGGCGCGGGGAAAGAGCTCCAGCAGGAGCGGGATGCGGGCGGTGTTGACCGGGTTCTTGAGCAGCAGACGCCGGCGACCGTCGTGGAGGGCGGCCACCTTGAGCAGCCGAAGGTACTTGGCCTTGAATTCGTTTTCGGCCCCGACCGGCGCACCCTGGAGCATCACATAACGCTCGAAGGTGGTGATGGCCTGCTTTGGAAACAGGAACTGGGTGTACCAGGAGTAGGGGGTGATCTTGGCCAGGGGGATCTCCTCCTCCTGCGGTGCGTCCATCGGCCACTCCATGTTGTCCATGGGCCGCTTCGCCGGCATCGTTTTGGCCAGGATTCTCGGCAGCCACCGGACGGTGCTGACCGAGCAGTCGGGGGCCAGGGCCTCGAACATCCGCAGGCAACCGAACCGGGGATCGAGGCTCATCAGGTTGTGGAGGTGGGTGGTGCCGCTGCGCCAGTGGCCGATGATGAACACCGGCTCCTCGTCGAGCTCCACGGTGTCGATCTGATGGCGTCGGCCCAGCCACTGCCCGGCCGCCAGGGGGGCGCTGATCCAGCCCCCGACGGTGATGCCGAGCGCCCGGGCCAGTCGCCGGGGCGACATCGTCGGCAGCCGATGGGCCAGCCGGAGCAGGGTGGTCGGCCTGATGAAGGAGAGCAGGCCAAGCTGGTAGCCGATATCCCGCTTCTGGGAGCCGCGGTTGCGGCTGGCCGGTCGGTCGGCGGGCGCCGCGCTCCCCGCCGCGGCGCCCGCCGTTGGCGTTGACGTTGGCCGGGTGTCTGGGTGCTCAGACGGTGTGTCGGACATGGGTGTTGCCTCCTTGAAATCGGCTGGAGATGACCATGACGAGAGCGGTCGAGGCGAACAGCCCCCCGCAGATCGCCCAACTGGTGAGGTAGGGTCCGACGGCCGACCCGGCCTGATCGGGCCGGCCGATCAC